>JBJDYV010000116.1:0-4687 GCA_051867655.1 Oscillospiraceae bacterium | reverse complement strand
GCGAGGACTTGTGTACCCTTGTCACCTGCACTCCCTATGGGGTGAACACCCACCGTCTTTTGGTGCGCGGTTCCCGGATTCCCTATGCGGAAGCGGAGCTTCTGGCAGAGGAAGCCGCCGAAGAAGAACCCGCAAAGTCCACATGGGAACAGAAATACATCGAGGGGCTTCTCTGGGGTGCTGCCGTAGTTCTGCTCCTGCTTCTGCTGATCGGTGTTGGGGTGTATATCTACCAGAATTTTGCCGGAGGTGGTCGCTATGAGAAGGGGTAAGCTCCGCTCTCTGGCGCTCCTTTTGGTGCTGCTGATGTTCGCCGCTGGGCTTGCCATCTTTCTGTATCCCTACCTCTGGGGTGCCATGGTTGACCGGGAGATTTCCCTGAACGCACAGGGCTTTCTGAATCGGGATGCAACCGAACCGACCATCCCCGAAGTAATTGTCACCATTGATTCCCCAACGGAGCCGGAGGAAACCAGAGATTACCCAGAGCTGTGGGCGGACATGGTTCGCTACAACGAAACCATCTACACCCAGGGGCAGGCAGGGCTTTCCTGTGAGTATGACTACCAGAAACCCAGCTTTCGCCTGGCAGATTACGGTCTTACGGATGAAGTGTTCGGTGTGATTTCCATTCCTGCCATGGAGCTGGAAATGCCCATCTTTCTAGGCGCAACGGAACAGCACATGGCGGACGGTGCTGCCCACTTGAGTCAGACCAGCCTGCCCATCGGCGGGGAGAACACCAACTGCGTCATCGCCGGACACCGGGGCTACAACGGTGCCAGCTACTTTCGCTATATCGATAAGCTGAAAGTCGGTGATTTGGTTTCTATCACAAACCTGTGGGAGACGCTGACCTACCGGGTCTGCGAAATTAAAATCATCGACCCCCACGATGTAACGGAAATCCTGATTCAGCCGGGACGGGAGCTGCTGACCCTGCTGACCTGCCACCCCTACGCTTCCGGGGGCAGGCAGCGGTATGTGGTTTACTGTGAGCGTGTGGAATCCCCCGAAGTCCAAAAATCATAACGGATCGGAGGTAACACAATGGATTTTATCTGGGATAGCATTACGGACTGGCTGAAGGAAGTGCTTGTCAGCGGAATCGTCAGCAATCTCTCCGGGATGTTCGATTCTACCAATGAGCAGATTGGAGAAATCGCCGGTCAGGTGGGACTGACCCCCCAGGCATGGAACAGCGGCATCTTCAACATGATTCAGAACCTTTCCAATAATGTGATTCTCCCCCTCGCCGGAGCGATTCTGGCAATCGTCATGACCCTGGAGCTGATTCAGCTCATCACAGACCGCAATAACCTGAATGATGTGGACACATGGATGTTCTTCAAATGGGTGTTCAAGAGTGCTGCCGCAGTCCTGATCGTATCCAACACCTGGACCATCGTCATGGGCATCTTTGATGCTGCCCAGAGCGTTGTCAACGGCGCTGCCGGAGTGATGATCGGAAACACCAGCATCGACATTTCCTCGGTGGTCACGGATTTGGAAAGCAGGCTCATGGAAATGGATGTGGGGCCGCTGCTGGGGCTGTGGTTTCAGTCCCTGTTCGTGGGTATCTGCACCTGGGCCATCACCATCTGCATCTTCATCGTCATCTACGGGCGCATGATTGAGGTCTATCTGGTGACTTCCGTGGCTCCCATCCCCATGGCGACCATGGCAAACCGGGAATGGGGGCAGATGGGGCAGAACTATCTGCGCACCCTGTTCGCGCTGGGCTTTCAGGCTTTTCTCATTATGGTCTGTGTGGCGATCTACTCCGTGCTGGTGCAGAACATCTCCGTATCCGGGGATATCAGCAACGCCATCTGGACCTGCATGGGCTACACGGTGCTGCTCTGCTTCTGCCTGTTCAAAACCAGCAGCCTTGCCCGTTCCGTATTCAACGCCCATTAAGGAGGTAAAAAATGCCCTATGTAACCGTCCCCAAAGACCTTACCAAGGTCAAAACCAAGGTGCTGTTCAACCTGACGAAGCGGCAGCTGATCTGCTTCAGTATTGGCCTGCTCATTGGCGTCCCCCTGTATTTCGCAACCAAGGAGCCGTTGGGCAATTCCTCTGCCGCCATGCTGATGATCCTCACCATGCTGCCCGCCTTCCTGTTCGCTCTGTACGAAAAGAACGGGCAGCATCTGGAGGTCATCATCCGAAACATGATTCGGGTGCTGGTGCTTCGCCCCAAAAAGCGCCCCTACAAAACCAACAATTTTTATGCCGTCATTGAACGGCAAAACCAGTTAGACAAGGAGGTTTATCGGATTGTCCACCCAAAGAAAGCTGTCCCGCACTCAGCAAAAAGAGGTCAAGACCGCAATCTCAAGGGCAAAGCGGACAGATAAGAAGGAAATGTCCGCACAGGACAGCATTCCCTACCTGCAAATCCGTGTAGACGGTATCTGTCAGGTCACGCCCACCCATTTCACCAAAACCATCCAGTTCCGGGACATCAACTACCAGCTCTCGGACAACGAGGACAAGCAGGCCATCTTCGACGGCTGGTGTGATTTCCTCAACTATTTCGACAGCTCCATCAAGTTCCAGTTTTCCTTCGTGAATCTGACCGCCCTGCGGGAATCCTTTGTCCGGGCAATCCCGCTGCGTTCGGATCAGTTTGAAAGCATCCAGCGGGAGCTGTCCAAAATTATTGAGGAACAGCAGGCAAAGGGCAACAATGGCATCGTGAAAACCAAGTATCTCACCTTTGGCATCGATGCCGACAACATCCGCTCTGCCAAGCCCCGCTTAGAGCGCATTGAAACGGATATCCTCAACAACTTCAAACGGCTGGGCGTCAGCGCCGAGGTGCTGAACGGACAGGAACGACTCCGGGTTCTCCATGACATTCTGCGCATGGACACGCCGGAGCCTTTTACTTTCCGGTGGGAAGATCTGCCCCGCTCCGGGCTGTCCACCAAGGATTACATTGCCCCCAGTTCCTTCCTGTTCAACCGGGCGAAGGATTTCCGCATGGGCAAGAAGTTCGCTTCCGTCAGTTTCCTGCAAATTCTGGCACCGGAGCTGAGTGACCGGATTCTCAAGGACTTTCTGGATATTGAAAGCAACATTGTGGTCAACATCCATGTGCAGTCCGTGGATCAGGTCAGCGCCATCAAGACCATCAAGCGCACCATCACCGATCTGGACAAGAGCAAGATTGAGGAGCAGAAAAAGGCCGTCCGTGCCGGATATGACATGGACATCATTCCCTCCGACCTTGCCACCTACGGTGCGGAAGCCAAAAAGCTGCTGTCCGATCTGCAAAGCCGGAACCAGAGAATGTTCCTTGTGACATTTCTGATTCTCAACACCGCCGACACCAAGCGGCAGCTGGACAACAATGTGTTTCAGACCAATTCCATTGCCCAGAAATATAATTGCAGCATCACGGCGCTGGACTATCAGCAGGAGGAAGGCATGGTCAGCAGCCTGCCCCTGGGCTTAAACCAGATTGAGATTCAGCGGGGTCTGACCTCCTCCGGCGTGGGAATCTTCGTTCCCTTCACCACCCAGGAGCTGTATCAGGACAGCCCGGAGGCTCTGTACTACGGGATCAACGCCCTAAGTAACAACATCATCATGGTGGATCGGAAGCTGCTGAAAAATCCCAACGGTCTGATTCTCGGTACGCCCGGTTCCGGTAAGTCCTTCTCCGCCAAGCGGGAAATTTCCAACGTGTTTCTCGCCACCGACGATGACATTATGATATGCGATCCGGAGGGCGAATACTTCCCGCTGGTACAGCGTCTGGAGGGCCAGGTCATCAAGATTTCCCCCACCTCCAAGCACCACATCAACCCAATGGACATCAATCTCAATTACAGCGATGAGGAAAACCCGCTTTCTTTGAAATCGGACTTCATCCTCTCCCTGTGTGAGCTGATTGTGGGCGGCAAGGACGGCTTAAAGCCCGTGGAGAAAACCATCATTGACCGCTGTGTGCGGATGGTGTATCAGGACTACCTCAATGACCCCAAGCCGGAGAATATGCCCATCCTCGGTGATCTCTATGACTGTCTGAGAAAACAGGAGGAAAAGGAAGCTCAGTTCGTTGCCACGGCTCTGGAAATCTATGTCACCGGTTCTCTGAATGTGTTCAACCATCAGACAGATGTGGATGTCAGCAACCGGGTGGTCTGCTACGACATCAAGGAGCTGGGCAAGCAGCTCAAGAAGATCGGTATGCTGATTGTTCAGGATCAGGTCTGGAACCGTGTCACCATTAACCGGGAAGCCCAAAAGTCCACCCGGTACTACATTGACGAGTTCCACCTGCTGCTGAAAGAGGAACAGACCGCTGCCTACTCCGTGGAAATCTGGAAGCGGTTCCGTAAATGGGGCGGCATCCCCACGGGCATCACCCAGAATGTCAAGGATTTGCTTGCCAGCCGGGAGGTTGAGAATATCTTTGAAAACTCGGATTTCATCTATATGCTCAATCAGGCGGCAGGCGACAGAAAGATTCTCGCCCAGCAGCTCGGCATTTCTCCCCACCAGCTTTCCTATATGACCCACTCCAACGCCGGTGAAGGTCTGCTGTTCTACGGCGATACCATCGTGCCCTTCGTGGACAACTTCCCCAAGGATACAGAGCTGTACCGGCTTATGACAACCAAACCTAATGAAAAGTTTTCGTAAATGGAAAGTTGTGCTGTGATTGGCTGAA
>JBJDYV010000115.1:0-4773 GCA_051867655.1 Oscillospiraceae bacterium | reverse complement strand
CTTCCCCACCCACGTCAAGCTCTCCGGCGGTATCGGCAAAGTGGATACGGTCATCATCAACGCCGGCGAGTGCGAGCCCTTCATCACGTCCGACGACCGTCTGTGCCGGGAGCAGCCCGAGAAGCTGATCTCCGGACTGAAGCTCATCATGCGGATCTTCGGCCTGAAGGAAGGCCACATCGGCATTGAGGACAACAAGCCCGAGGCCGTCAAGGCCCTGAAGGCCCACCTGGAAGCTTCCGACGGCATCACCGTGGACGTGCTGCCTGCCAAGTACCCCCAGGGCGCTGAAAAACAGCTGATCTACGCCGTCACCGGCCGGGAGGTTCCCTCCGGCGGTCTGCCCGCGGCCGTGGGCTGCGCCGTGTTCAACGCCGCCACCTGCAAGGCCATCCACGATGTGGTCTACGACGGCATGCCCCTGATCAAGCGGATCGTCACCGTCTCCGGCGACATCCTGATGGAGCCCAAGAACCTGCTGGTTCCCATCGGCACCTCCTTCAACGACCTGATCGACGCCTGCGGCCACTCCGAGAACCCCTACAAGGTCCTCTCCGGCGGCCCCATGATGGGCATTGCCCAGTATGACCTGAGCGTTCCCACCATCAAGGGCGTCAACGCCATCACCGTCCTGGGCAGAAAGAACGAGTACGCCGTGGAGGAATCCCGCTGCCTGCGCTGCGGCAAGTGCATCGACGCCTGCCCCATGAAGCTGATGCCCGTGCTGATGTACAAGGCCCTGCAGTCCAACGACGTGGAAGAGATGAAGGCCAACAACATTATGGACTGCATCGAGTGCGGCAGCTGCGCCTACACCTGCCCCGCCAGCGTTCCTCTGGTGCTGGGCTTCAAGGTGGGCAAGCAGATCATCCGCAACGCTGCTGCCAAAGAAAAAGCAAAGGCTTAAGGAGGTGGAGATCCAATGGCACAACAGATGAAATACTTTTATGAGCTGACGATTTCCAGCTCTCCCCATGTACATTCCCCCGTTACCACCCAGACCATCATGCGGGATGTGCTGATCGCCCTGGCCCCCGCCATGCTCGGCTCTATCTACTTCTTCGGCTTCCGCTCCCTGATGGTCACCCTGGTCAGCGTGGCTGCCTGTGTGTTCTTTGAGTGGGCTTATTGCAAGATCACCAAGATGCACTGCAAGATCTACGACCTGTCCGCCTGTGTCACCGGTGTGCTGCTGGCCTTTGTCTGCCCGGTCACCATTCCCTACTGGACCATCATCCTGGGCGCGCTCTTCGCCATCATCGTGGTGAAGATGCTCTTCGGCGGCCTGGGCCGGAATATCGTCAACCCCGCTCTGGCGGGCCGTGCCTTCATGTTCAGCTGGCCTGTGCTGATGAGCACCTGGGTCAAGGTGGGCTTCGGAAACGCTGCCGGTCTGATCTCCACTGCCGACGCGGTCACCGCCGCGACCCCTCTGGGCAATATGCACCAGGGTATGATGCCCGACTGCTCTATTCTGGATCTGTTCCTGGGCAATGTGGGCGGCTGTATCGGTGAGACCTCCGCGCTGCTGCTGCTCATCGGCTTTGTGTACCTGCTGTACCGCAAGGTCATCACCCCCCGGATCCCTGTGGCCTTCATCGGCACCGTGGCAGTGCTCAGCTTCCTGTTCCCCCAGGGCAATGACCGCATTGCCTGGATGGCTGCGCAGCTGTTCGGCGGCGGCCTGATGCTGGGCGCCATTTTCATGGCTACCGACTATGTTACCTCCCCCGTTACCAAGCTGGGCCAGATCGTCTACGGCATCGGCTGCGGTGCCCTGACCATCCTGATCCGCTACTTCGGCGGCTACAACGAGGGCGTGTCCTACGCCATCCTGGTTATGAACACCTGCGTTGTCCTGCTGGATAGAATCGGCCGTCCTGTGAAGTTCGGCGCACCCAAGAAGGAGGCGGCGAAGAAATGAAAACGGAATCCACTGTGAAATATGTTCTGCGGCTGGCGCTGACGCTGCTGCTGATCACAGCCGTGGTGGCTGTGGCTCTGGCGGCCGTGAATTCCGTCACCGCGCCCAAGATTGCCCAGCTGAATGCTCAGAAGACCCAGGCCGCCATCGAGGCCGTCCTGCCCGGCGGCGGCGAGGAAGTGGCCTTTACGGACGCCACCGGCCTGGTTTCCACAGTCTATCAGGGCAGCGCCGGTTATGCCGTGAAGGTTACCCCCACCGGCTTCAACGGCGCTGTGGAAATGATGGTGGGCATCGATCCCAGCGGCAATGTTCTGGGCATCTCCATCATCAGCCAGTCCGAGACCGCCGGTCTGGGCGCTGTGTCCGCTGCCACCACCTCCGCCGGTGAGGCCTTCCGGGGCCAGTTCGCCGGCATGAGCGGCTCCGTCTCCGTCACCAAGGACGGCGGCGCGGTGGACGCCATCACCGGCGCTACCATCACCTCCCGGGCAGTCTGCACCGGTGTCAACGCCGCGCTGAGCTGCGTTGCCAACATGGGTTAAGGAGGTACTTTAAATGAATTTCAAGAAGCAATTTAAAGAGGGCCTGCTGACCAAAAACCCGGTTACCGTTCAGCTGCTGGGTATGTGTTCCACGCTGGCAATCACCACCAGCCTGTTCAACGGCATCGGCATGGGCCTGGCCGTTACCATTATCCTGATCTGCTCCAATGTGCTGATCTCCGCTCTGCGGAATTTCATCCCCTCTCAGATCCGTATCGCGGCTTACATCACCATCATCGCGGGCTTCGTCACCGTGGTGGACCTGTTCCTGCAGGCTTACATTCCTGCCCTTGCGGAGAGCTTGGGCGTGTTCATCCCCCTGATCGTGGTCAACTGTATCGTTCTGGGCCGTGCCGAAGCCTTCGCTTCCAAGAACGGCGTCCTGGCCTCTGCTGTGGACGGCCTGTGCCAGGGCATCGGCTACACCGTGGCGCTGGTCATCACCTGCATCATCCGTGAACTGCTGGGCTCCGGTACCTTCGGCGGCGGCCTCTTAAACGGCGGCGAGGGCATCCGCATCATTCCCGCCCAGTTCCCCGCCATGCAGATGGTCATGCCCGTGGGCGGCTTCCTGGTCCTGGGCTTTGTCATTGCCGGTTCCCAGTGGCTGATGAAGGATCTGGAAAAGAAGAGTAAGAAGAAGGAGGCTGCGAAATAATGGAAGCGATTCTCGGTATTATTATCAGCGCCATCCTCAGTGAGAACTTCATTCTGGTGAAGTTCTATGGCATCTGCCCCTTCATGGGCGTTTCCAAGAAGATCGACACCGCCATCGGCATGGGCATGGCCGTTACCTTCGTTATGGCTCTGGCCTCCGCCGCCTGCTATGCGGTGAATCTGATGCTGGTGGCCCTGAACCTGGAATACATGCAGACCGTGGCCTTCATCCTGGTCATTGCCTCCATCGTCCAGGTAGTGGAGATGTTCCTGAAGAAGGCTGTCCCCGCCCTGTATAAGGCCTTGGGCGTGTTCCTGCCCCTGATCACCACCAACTGCGCCGTTCTGGGCGTGGTGCTGGTCAATGTTCAGGAGGGCTACAACTTCCTGCTCAGCGTCATCAACGGCGCTGCCGGCGGCCTGGGCTTCACCGTGGCCATCGTTCTGTTCGCCTCCATCCGGGAGCGCGTCAACAAGACCGAGTGCCCCGAGTGCTTCAAGGGCTTCCCCATTGCTCTGATCGCCGCCGGCCTGCTGGCTCTGGCGTTCATGGGCTTCTCCGGCCTGAGCATTTTCTAAGGAGGGCGAAAGAATGGATATTTTGATTGCTTTTGCAGTTCTGGGCGGCCTGGGCCTGATCTTCGGTCTGGTGCTGGCAGCCGCCTCCAAGGTCTTCTATGTGGAGACGGATCCCCGCCTGGACAAGCTGAATGAGTGCCTGCCCGGCGCCAACTGCGGCGGCTGCGGCTATGCCGGCTGCGGCGCTTATGCCGAAGCGGTGCTGAACGGCCAGGCGGAGATCGGCAAGTGCGCCTCCGGCGGCAATGAGTGCGCCCAGGCCATGGCGGCCATCATGGGCGTCAAGGCGGAGGCCGTCACCCGGAAGGTGGCTCTGGTCCGCTGCTCCGGCGCCAAGACCTACGACAAGGACGGCAACCTGACCAAGGGCGCCAAGGTCAAGGCCAATTACGAAGGCTTCAAGGACTGCCTGGCCGCCTCCAAGGTCGGCGGCAGCGGCCCTCTGTCCTGTAAGTTCGGCTGCCTGGGCTACGGCTCCTGCACCAAGGCCTGTAAGTACGGCGCCATCAAGGTTGTGGACGGCGTGGCCCGTGTGGACGAGGATCTGTGCGTCGGCTGTATGGCCTGCGCCGCCGTCTGCCCCCGCCAGCTGATAATTCCCGTGGAGCCTGACCGGAACGTGGTCATCGCCTGTAACTCCATGGCCAAGGGTGCGGCTACTACCCGGGCCTGTACCGTTGGCTGTATCGGCTGCGGCCTGTGTAAGAAGATTTGCCCCAACGACGCCATCACCGTGGAGAAGAACCTGGCCCGGATCGACTACTCCAAGTGCGACAACTGCGGCCTGTGCGCCACGGTCTGTCCCAAGAAGCTGATCAAGGACTCCAAGGTGGAGACCCTGGGCGACCCTGTGGTCCAGTCCACCAACGGCCCTGCCATCTGATTTCCTTACCACCAACCCCCTCCCGTTCCGGGAGGGGGTTTTTGTATGAGATACGGGAGAAAGGAAGAGAAAATCACTTGGTACAGCGGTAAATGATCGTTTATAGCAGAATGTACGATGGTTTTGCCAGGGCGGGACGCGCACCCAAGGCTCCCTTGTGCAAAGGGAGCTGTCAGCGAAGCTGA
>JBJDYV010000114.1:0-4842 GCA_051867655.1 Oscillospiraceae bacterium | reverse complement strand
AAAAAACAAACCAGGAGGAACAAAAAATGAAAAGGTTTTTGGCACTGCTGCTGGCACTGGTCATGGTACTTGGCTTAGTCGCCTGCGGCAACTCTTCTTCCGGCAGCGCAAGTAATGCGGGCAGCAGCGGTAACGCGAGCAGCGAGACCAAAGCGCCCCAGGAACTGAATGACGGCAAGGCGGAAGCCGTCGCCATGGACACCGCCGCCGGTTCCGTCACCGTGGCCGTGGATGACGACTCCTTCACCATCGGCCCCTGGGGCAGCGCCAGCGCCGTCCGTGACTGGACCGAGACCATCCTGTGGACCCACCTGGCATACCGTCCCTTCATCGGCGCTTCTCTGGCCGCCGGCGAGGTGGAGCTGGTCGCCGCCAAGGAAGTGACCAAGGTCGACGACACCACCTATGATGTGGAGATCCACGACAACATCACCGACAACGCAGGCAACAAGATCACCGCTTCCGACGTGGTGTTCAGCTATGACACCCTGGCTTCCCTGGCTTATGTCTCTGAGATCAGCCTGTACTACGCCAGCTCCGAGGTCACCGGCGACTACACCCTGCGCATCCATCTGAAGGACGACACCGAGGGCGCCATCGAGGAAGTTCTGGGCCGCTGCTCCATCGCCAGCCAGGCCTGGTACGAGAGCGCTTCCCAGGATGAGATCGAGGGCAACCCCGCCACCACCGGCCCCTACTACGTCACCGCCCTGGACACCGGCGCTTCCCTGACCATGCAGGCCCGGGACAACTACTGGAAGTCCGAGAACCTGGCTACCGTGGAGCTGCAGAACGTCAGCCAGATCAAGCTGCGCTGCATCACTGAGGCTTCCATGCGTACCATCGCCATTGAGAACGGCGAAGTGGATATGGCCGAGATCAGCGCCACCGACGTGACCCGCTTCCGCGGCAACGACAGCTACAATGTCACCGACTATCAGAACGCCATGTCCCAGTATCTGATCTTCAACACCAGCAAGAACTCCCCCTGCCAGGATGAGAATGTCCGTAAGGCCATCGCCTACGCCATCGACGCCCTGCAGGTCGCCATGGGCGGCGGCAGCGACGCTGTCATCCTGAGCCACGACGTGGCTCCCAACCTGGGCCCCGACTATGTGCAGGATTGGGACAACCAGGAGTACTTCACCCGTGACCTGGACAAGGCCAAGGAGTATCTGGCAGCCGCAGGCTACGGCCCCGGTGAGCTGGAGATCACCCTGCTGAACAGCGCCCAGGCGCCTCAGGGTCCCTACGTCGCCATGCAGGCCCTGCTGGAGGAAGCCGGCATCGTCATGAAGATCCGCGCTGAGGACCGGGGCACCCGTCCCACCGTCCAGGTGGATCCCACCGCTTGGGACATCGCCGAGTACTCCGACGTGGTCTCCGACTTCACCACCCACTTCTGGAGCAACCTGTTCAGCGAGGAGAACTATCCCGAGTACGGCACCCAGGGCTTCACCGATGACGATCCCCAGCTGCAGGCGCTGCTGAAGGCCGCCATCGCGGACCGCAGCGAAGCGAACATGAACGCCTTCCATGACTATGTCGTCGAGCACTGCTACATGATCGGCCTGTACACCGAGATCCGCAGCATCGTCACCCAGAAGGGTCTGACCGACATCTGCCTGCAGAAGCTGAACCCCGTTCTGAACGCCATGAGCTTCACCTCCGATTACGCGTCTGTGGACAAGTAATCCTTTGATTCCGGCTGGATACACTGCCCGGAAGACAAAATTTTAAGCAAGGGCAGTACTGTATTATTCCATAGTACAGTACTGCTTTTGCCAATTCAAGCATCCCCCAATATATACTGAAAGGAGAAGGGGTATGACACGCTATGTCCTCAAACGTCTGCTCGTCATGATCCCGCTGCTGATCGCGGTGGGCATCATCATGTTCACCCTCATGAATTTCGTCCCCGGCGACCCTGCCCAGCTGGCCCTGGGCTCCGGCTTCCACACGGAGGAGGAGCTGGCACTGAAGCGGGAGGCCATGGGCCTGAACCGGCCCTTCGTGGTCCGGATGGCGGAATATGTGAAAAACATCTTCCTCCATTTCGACTTTGGCACCAGCCTCATCGACGGCACGGATATCAAATTCCAGCTGCTGAAGCGGTTCCCCAACACCTTCTACATTGCCGTATTCAGTATTATCCTAACGGTAATTGTAGGCCTGCCGCTGGGCGTCTATACAGCGGTCCACGCCAACAGCCTGGGCGACAAGGTCTCCCTGTTCGTGACGCTGCTGTTTGACTGTATGCCAAGCTTCTGGACGGCGCTGCTGCTGGTCATGCTGTTCTCGCTGAAGCTGGGCTGGCTGCCCTCCTCCGGCAACACCTCCTGGAAATACTTCATCCTGCCCACCGTTGCCAACTCCCTGGGCGGTCTGGCAGGCTTCACCCGGCAGGTCCGTGCCTCCATGCTGGAGGTCATCCGCTCCGACTATGTCACCACCGCCCGTTCCAAGGGCCTGCCGGAGCATGACGTGATCTACGGCCACGCCCTGCCCAACGCCCTGATCCCCATTCTGACGGTCATCGGTATGCGCTTCGGCAGCATGCTGGGCGGCGCTACCATCATCGAAGTGATCTTCTCCATTCCCGGCATCGGCCAGTATCTGGTCAACAGCATCAACAACCGGGACTACAACGCCAGTACCGGCTGCATCATCTTCATCGCGTTTACCTTCGCGATCATCATGCTGCTGACAGATCTGCTGTACGCTTACGCGGATCCCCGCATCAAGGCCCAGTACGCTGGGTCCAGCAAGAAGAAGGTGGCAAAAAATGGCTGAGAAATTAAAGCAGAAAAAGCATGACGGCAATCCCGAAAAACAGCGTGGCGGCAAGCGGCATCACCACCGCAAACCCCAGGAGAGCGTCAAGCCCGGTTCTCTCCAATATGTCTGGAGAAGCGTGTCCCACAACAAGGGCGCGGTAGCCGGCATGATCATGCTGGCGCTGATCGCGGTGTTTTGCATTCTCTCCCCGCTGATCTGCCGCTACAGCTATTCCCAGATCAACATGATGAGCGCCTATCAGACGCCCAACCTGGACCACCTGCTGGGCACCGATGAAATGGGCCGCGATCTGCTGTCCCGCGTGCTGTACGGCGCCCGGTACACTCTGGTCATCGGCATCTCCGCCACGGTGGTGTCCGCCGTCCTGGGCATCCTGCTGGGCGCGGTGGCCGGCTACTTCGGCGGCGTGGTGGACTCCTGCCTGATGCGGTTCCTGGACATCTTCCAGGCCTTCCCCACCCTGGTTCTGGCCATGGCCTTCTGCGCCATCTTCGGACAGGGCGTGGATAAGTGCATCTGGGCCCTGGGCATCACCGGCATCCCAGGCTTCGCCCGGCTTATGCGGGCCAATATCCTGCGCATCGTCAATATGGAATACATCGAGTCCGCCAAGACCATCAACTGTCCCACCTGGAAGATCATCGCCCAGCACATCATCCCCAACGCCATCTCCCCCATCATCGTGGAGATCGCCATGACCATCAGCCGCAACGGCCTGACCTCCTCCTCCCTGAGCTTCCTGGGCATGGGCGTTCAGGAGCCGAAGCCGGAGTGGGGCGCCATGCTGGCCAGCTCCCGCAGCTTCATGCGGGACTACCCCCACATGGTCATCGTGCCGGGCCTGTTCATCGTCATTGTGGTTCTAAGCTTCAACCTGATCGGCGACGCATTCCGGGACGCGCTGGATCCGACATTAAAAGATTAAGGGAGGCAGCGGCATGACAGAGAAGCAATTATTTTCCATCCAGAATCTTACGGTGGAGTACCACTCCGGCGATTCCATTGTCCACGCGGTGAACGACGTCTCCTTCTCCCTGGGCGCGGGCCAGACCCTGGGCCTGGTGGGCGAGACCGGCGCGGGCAAGACCACCATCGCCAAGGCCGCCCTGCGGATCCTCCCGGAGCACTCCGTGGAGCGGGTGGACGGCCAGATCCTGTTCGAAGGCAAGAACGTTCTGGAGATGAACGACGGGGAGCTGCGGGACCTGCGGGGCAAGAAGATCTCCATGATCTTCCAGGACCCCATGACCGCCCTGAACCCGGTGAAGACCGTGGTCTCCCAGATCGCCGAGGGCTATAAGTTCCACCACAACTGCACCAAGGCCGAGGCCAACCAGCGGGCCATTCAGATGCTGGAAATGGTGGGCATCGGCGCGGACCGGGCGGAGGAATATCCCCACCAGTTCTCCGGCGGCATGAAGCAGCGTGTGGTCATCGCCCTGGCCCTGGCCTGCTCGCCCCAGCTGCTGATCGCAGACGAGCCCACCACCGCCCTGGACGTGACCATCCAGGCCCAGGTGCTGGACCTGATCAAGGGCCTGCGCAACGAGCTGGGCACCGCCATGATCCTGATTACCCACGATCTGGGCATCGTCGCTGACGTGTGCGACTATGTCTGCGTCATCTATGCCGGCCGCATCATCGAAAGCGGCACCAAAGAGGACATTTTCGACCACCCCACCCATCCTTACACCAAGGGTCTGTTCGCCGCCCTGCCGGATCTGAAGAAGAACGTGAAGCGGCTGTCCCCCATCGAGGGCCTGCCCCCGGATCCGACCCAGGTGCGCAAGGAATGTGACTTCTACGAACGCTGCCCCCACAAATGTGAAAAGTGCCTGAGCTACGACCGGGAAATGGTCGAGGTCGCGCCGGGACACTATTCCAGATGCTGGAGAACGGAGGGATAAGCCATGGCCGCATTGATCGAAGTAAAAAATCTGAAGAAGTATTTTAAGAGCGCCGGCGGCATGGTCCACGCCGTGGACGACATCTCCTTCACCATCGAGGAAGGCGAAACCGTCGGTCTGGTGGGCGAATCCGGCT
>JBJDYV010000113.1:0-76177 GCA_051867655.1 Oscillospiraceae bacterium | reverse complement strand
CCATCTACCGCGACTACTTCGGCCGTCCCCTGTCCAACAAGGCCCACGACCTGCTGCATACCCACTACCACGAGCAGAAGTCCATCTCCAAGCTGAACTGATGAAATGAAAAGGACCTGCCGCAGAATAACAAATTCTGCGGCAGGTCCTTTCCGGTCCTACGCGTCGTGCTGGTTCTCATACACCATAAATTTCCCGTTCCGGTCGCAGAGGGCCAGGAACACGTCCCGGGGCGAATTGATCTTGTGCTGCCTGAGCTGCTTGTCCAGCCAGGTGCGGTCCAGCCCCATGCGCTTCAGGTTGTCCTCCAGAATGCGCCCATCCATGATCAGCTCGGTAAACAGCAGCTCCTGCTCCGGGGCAAGGCCCATGTCCTGGGGGGTGGCCGGGCGCTGGTCGCTGACCGGAAGGATGGTCAGCTTGCCGTTGTACTCAAAAACGGCGGTCTGGATACTGCTCAGGTCAAAGTACCCCTGCTGGCGGCACATGACCATGAATTCGCTGAGATCCAGCTTGGCCTTTTTCAGGTTTTTCCGGTACAGCTTTCCGTGGTCCATGAGGATGGTGGGCGTGCCGCTGAGATATTTGCGCAGGCGGGGAAATTTGTTGGTGGCCACGCTGAGCAGCAGGGTCACGCCGCCGTAAATGACCATGGCGGTCAGCGGCTTCCAGGGCTCCTCCAGCTCGGTGGCCATCTCCGCCGCGATGGAGCCGATGGTGATGCCCGTGATATAGTCGAAAAAGTCCAGCTGGGCGATCTGCTTGTGCCCCACGAACTTGGCCACCACGAACAGCACCGCAAAGGAAAACAGGGCGGTCAGGCAAAGAATCAGGAAACTAATATGGATCACCTCAACGCATAGTTTGACCCGCGCCGCCGCAAACATGCACGGATTTGACACCGTTTTGCCGCGGGGCTATAATGTTTTTGATATTTGAAAGAAGCGCGGGGGAAAACACTATGCCGCACATCATCGAGATCCACGACTTTGCCGCCCCGGAGCTGGACGTGTTCGCCCGGCTGACCGAGGCGCAGCTGCGCAACCGTCTGGAGCCGTCCAAGGGCATTTTCATCGCGGAGAGCCCCAAGGTGATCTCCCGGGCCCTGGACGCCGGGTACGAGCCGGTCTCCCTGCTGATGGAGCGCAGACACATCGACGGGGACGCCCGGGACATTCTGGAACGCTGCGGCGACGTGCCTGTCTATACCGGCGACAGCGGCCTGCTGGCGGAGCTGACCGGGTACGAGCTGACCCGGGGGGTTCTGTGCGCCATGCGCCGCCCGCCGCTGCCCAGCGTGGAGGAGCTGTGCGCCGGCGCCCGCCGGGTGGCGGTGCTGGAGGGCATCGTGGACCACACCAACGTGGGGGCGATTTTCCGCTCGGCGGCGGCGCTGAACATGGACGCGGTGCTGGTGACTCCCACCTGCTGCGACCCCCTGTACCGCCGGGCGGTCCGGGTCAGCATGGGCACCGTCTTCCAGGTGCCCTGGACCCGCATCGGGGACAAGCCCGAGGACTGGCCGGGGCCGGGGCTTGCCCGCCTGCACGCCCTGGGCTTCCGGACCGCCGCCATGGCGCTGAGCGACGACTCGGTCCCCATCGACGACCCCCGTCTCTGTGCGGAAGACAAGCTGGCCATCGTGCTGGGCACGGAGGGGGACGGCCTGAGCGCGCGCACCATCGCCGCGTGCGATTACACGGTGCGCATCCCCATGGCCCACAATGTGGACTCCCTGAACGTGGCCGCCGCCAGCGCCGTGGCCTTCTGGCAGCTGCGTGCCCGGTGAGTCTTTCCCTCACAACAGAAAATCAGAAAGAGCACCCGGCAAAACCGCGCACGGTTTTGCCGGGTGCTCCTGATTTGCTGCAAAAGGCGCATCAGCCCTTATTCAGCCAGCCACTGCTCCAGCTCGTCGTAGAGTTTTTTCACCACATCCGGCCGGTCGATGCCGGGCAGGTCGGGGCTGACTCCCTCGTCCACGTATGCCAGGTAGCGGTACGAGTGCCGCAGGCCGGCCAGGGCTTCCCGGTCCAGGTGCAGGTCGGTGCCCGGGACCTCGGGGGCCAGTGTGTCGCTTTCGTAGATGGACCGGAAATCCGAGATCTTCCATGCGTCCTCCCGCAACTCCACGCGGTAGATCAGCCGCATGTAGCAGGTCAGCACCGCCTTCTCTCCGTTGACGGATACCCAGCGGTACGTCATCTGGGGGACCTCCACATAGGCCCGGCGGCCGTTTCTGTGGACCACCGGGTACCCGATCCGGCTGACGATGGGGAACTCCGGATCGTGCACCGGGGCCTTGCCTCCGGTCAGATACTCCTTTACCGGGACGCTTCCGCTTGTCCAGCTGGTGGTCACCGTCGCGTCGGGGTAATAGCAGGAAGCCAGTTCCTGCGGGCGCTGACTGACCCGGCACTGCCGCTCCTTCGCCACGAGCGCGCAAATTTCTTCATTGCCGATCATATTGTTTTCTGCCATAGAACTCTGACCTCTTCTCTTTTCATTCTTTCTTGTCGCACAGCGATGCTTCCGCGTATGTCATGCTCGCGCTGCCGACCTTTTCACAATGGGGCGTGGATTCCGCGGCTTTTTTCCGCAGGAACGGCGGAAGAAACGCGGTGTCCTGATTTCCCTTCCCCGACAGGACGATATCGCAGGCCTTGATCAGGTCGCGCAGCACTGTTTTTTCAAGTGTCTGCGTCGTGTGGCCGTTGAAGATCAGAACGTCTTCCCCTGTTGCGCGGTCGATCTTTTCCAGCGCCGTTCTGTAATCGCGAAGGGGGACCACGGGCTCCGGCCCTTCCCCGATGAGCATAATGCTGGGGCCGATGGCGTCTCCCGCGAACAGCACGTCGTCCTCTTCGCAATGGAAGGCCATGGAGCCGGCCGTATGGCCGGGAACGGACAGCGCCCTGACCCGCGTCCCGCCCAGATCAAAGCAGTCGTTGTCGTGAAGCTCCTTGTAGGAGAAGCCGGAGCAGTCGGTGATCTCCGTCTTCATGGCTTCCAAAAGCGGCGGATTGTGGGAACAGCGCATATTTGCGTCGGAGATTCGTTTTTCAACCGGGAGCGCCCAGGTCAGGATGGAGTCATCCAGGGGGTTCATGTAGATCTCGTCAAACTGGACCGACGCCCCCAGATGGTCCGGATGCGGGTGGGTGATCAGGCACGTCACCGGCTTGTCGGTGATCTCTTCCACGAATGCTCTGAGATTTCCGACGATCCCCCAGCTTGTGTCGATCAAGGCCGCCCGCTCGCTGCCGACGACCAGGCCCATGGTATGATTGCCCCGTTCTCCGCCGAAGCTCTCGACCAGCAAATACGAGTGCTCCCGAATTTTCCGAAATGAGTATTGGTTCATGGTTTCTCCCTGTCCAGCCAAACCGAAAACGGCACGAAGGAATCACCGTCTTGCCGATTCAGATTCGTACCATTTTCGGGAAAAGGCTGATTGGTCAATTCAAGTGTTACGCCGGGGATCAGTACTGCGCCAGGATGTCATCCACGTCGATGACGAGGAAATCGGCGGCGGCGGAAATGATGGTCTTCATCTCATCGAGCTTGCCCGCCTTGGAGGCATTGGCCAGGGCGTTGTTGGCGTCGATGGAAAAGCTGGTGGCGGCAAAGTCGGGGTCGTCCACAAACGTGACCTCGACGCCGGAGCTCTCCACGTCGGCAATGATCTCCTGCTCATACTCGCCCATGCGCTCCACGGAGTACTCCAGCGTGGCGGCGCCCGCATCCTCAAAGATCTTCTGGGCCTCGGGGGACATGCTGTTCCAGCGGTCCAGGTTCAGGCTGAACATATTGCCGTAGGTGACATAGTTGTAGAAGACCCAGTGGGTGGTCACTTCCTGGAAGCTCATGTTGTACGCCATGGGCAGGATGAAATCGCAGCAGTCGATCACGGCGCGCTGCAGCGAGTCGTAGCGCGCGCTGTCCTCGCAGGAGACGATGTTCAGGCCGTATTCCTTCTGCAGGGCGCCGGACTTGGAGGTGCCGAATTTCTTGCCGGCCATATCCTCCAGCTTATAGGCGGGGAAATTGCAGTAGTATCCGGAGTTGCCGTTCAGGCTGAAGCCGACATAGTGAATGTTGTTGTCCTCGAATTCAGCGGAGATGGCGCTTGCGGTCTCCTCATTCTCGAACAGGATGTACTTCGCGTAATCCACCGTGCCCTCATAGCCGTTGCAGGTGCCGTTGGGATAGGTGGTCAGAGGCAGCTGCGCGGAAAACGGCAGCGGATTGAGCGCGCAGATATCCGCCGAGCCGGAGCCGACGCTGGAAAGCTCCTCACGCATGCTGCAGAAGGTTCCGCTCCACATCATGTTAAAGGTGATCGCTCCGCCGGAGGCCTCGGTCACATAATCGCAGAAATACTGGATGACCTCGCCGGTGCTGCTCTTCTCATTCTGCGTGGAGATGAAGAGGAGCTCCATGGGCTCAATCTCCACATCGCTTTTCTGCACGTCGTTGGGAGTCTCGCTGGCGGTATCGCCGGGGGTCTTGCTGGTGGTATCGCTGGGGGTGTCTGCGCTCTGACCGCCGCAGGCGGCAAGGCAGAAGGCCAGGCACAGTGCCAGGAGCAATGCAAGGAATTTTTTCATGTTGAACCCTCCAAATTTTTAATTTTGCATTTTCGTTTTAAGGATCAGGGACATTATTGCAGGACCGAGAGCAGCTTGGGCAGCCAGCTGACGATCTCAGGGAACACGATGATCAGGACAACGACGATGAGCTCCGCGACCACAAAGGGCCACACGCCTTTAAAGATCCGCTGGGAGGGGATCCGCGTCACGTTGGAGATGGTGAAAACGCTTGCGCCGATGGGGGGCGTGATGCTGCCGATGCCGCTGACGAGCACCGCCATCATGATGAGGACGAACGGATCAAATCCCAGGCCGTCCACAAGGATCGGGAAGATGATCGGGACCGTAACGACCATGACGGCGAGGATATCCATGACGCAGCCGGCCAGCAGATAGACCAGGATGATCAGGAATACCACGGCGATGGCGGGCATGCCGGATTCCGTGATGCCGTTGATGAGGATCTTGGTCAGGCCGCTGAGGGAGATCATGCGGCTGAACATGGTTCCGGACACGATAATGAGGTAGATACCGGCAAAAATGTGGGCGCTTTCCCACGCGGCGGAAAGGATCTTCTTGATGGGCACCCGTTTCACCAGGGCGTAGATCACGGTGGCCATGGCGCCGATCGCGCCGCCGACGGTGGGATGGAACCAGCCGAGGAAGGTGCCGCCGATGATCAGCAAAAACAGCAGGAGGATGGGGATCAGCAGCTTCAGTCCCTTGGCCTTTTCCTTCCAGGTAATGTTTTTATCCGCCTCGGTGATGGGGGGCGCTTTTTCCGGGTGGATCACCAGGGTCGCCTTGATGACGATCAGCATGACCACGGTGGCGAGGATACCGGTGGAAAGGCCGTAGATCAGCGCGGTTCCCACCGAATAGCCGGTCAGGATCGCGTACTGGCAGATCGGGATGCTGGGCGGGATCAGGCATGACAGGGCGCCCGACGCGGTGACACAGCCCAGGGAGAGTTCCTTGTTGTATCCGTACCGGTCCATTTCCGGCTGGGCGATCTTCGCAAAAACGATACTGCTGGCGTTGCCGTTGCCGGAGCAGGCGCCGAAAATCGCGCTGCCGACGACCGTCGTATAGAGAAGGCTGCCCTTCGTCTTGCTGAAGAACGCGCGCATACTGGAAAAGGCGCCCTGGGCGATTCCGGTCTCCGTGGCGAGGATACCCAGCAAGGTAAACATGGGCATGATCGCGTAGCTGTACGACGCCGAGAGGCTGAACGGCCCGTTGGTAAACTGCGTGATGACCATGGTCGGGCCGTACATCCACAGGATGCCCGCAATACTGGTTGCAAACAGGGAAATGATGATCGGCACACCCAGGATCACCAGCGCAATCATGACGATGAACATGATGATTCCAATCGTGGCAGTTGACATTTAAAACTCCCCTCCATTCTCATACACAACAGCTTCGGAGGAGTCCTCTGCCGGTTTGGTGTGGTCCAGGATGGACAGTCCCGTAAATTCGCGCACCAGGCTCCACAGGAAGGAAAGCGCGCACAGACCGCATCCCACGGTGTAAACAGCTCCAAAGATCCAGATTTTGAATGCCAGGACCGCGAACGCGTCGGACGAGCTGCTCTCGCCGGAAATAAACTTTGCCACGGTCATTTTAAAGCCAAGCCATGCCAGGAACACCATGACGGCAGCCGCAAGGATCAGGGAGCAGATCCGGATGATTTTCAGGACAAGCGGCGGAAATGTCTTGTTGAACAGCTCCACATTGGTATGGCCGCGCTCCAGCTGCACATACGCCAGCGGCGGGAAGACGATCAGGACGTTCAGGTACGTGATCCATTCCGTGGCGCTGGGCAGCGCGGATTTGAAGAATTTGGCCAGGATCACGTCGATCACGGCGATCAGCATGATGGCGCACACGGCCACGCCGCCGGCATAGGAGATCCATTTGCTTATCTTGAATATGGTTTTGTCGGCTTTTGCAAGAGCAGGAGATACACGTTTTTTCTCGTTCATTTTCCTCTATCACCCCTAAATGTCTGGTTCCCTCCGCACGTCTGTTCTTGCCGCAGCGCCCTTTCAAGCGTCATCGGGAACGCGCGGCTTCGTGCTCCGCACGGGTTTTTGGTCGTTTTGCAAAATTTTTCTGTCTATTCTATGTCAGATTTTAGCATTTCCCTCCTCGCCCCAGCAAATCAAAATGCGTCTGGATTAATACACGTTGCGTATTAATCCAGACGCATTCAATTGTGTAGAGGCTCTCTCAAAAGCTATCCATCCCGGACGCTGGCGTTCTCAAAGCATTGAACCGCATCCCGGATGACCTCCGGCTGCTGGCCGTTTTCCCGGTAGAGCAGATTGATACATTCGTAGGTCGGCGGCGTGATTTTTTTCACCACCTGCGTTTCGGGGTTGGCGGACCGGTGGGCCATGTTCTCGCACAGGACCGTCACATCGCTGCCGACGCTGACAAAGTTCTCCAGGAACTCCCGCTCCCGCAGGAGGGAGCGCACCTTGGGCTCAAAGTCATTGCGCCGGCACAGCTCCACGAACAGTCGGTGGGAAAGCATGAACTCCGAGGGCAGCGTGACGCTGCGCCCTTTCAGGCTGCGCACGTCCACTTCCTCCTCCCCGGCAAGGGGATCGCTTTTGGGCACCACGACGCAGAGGGGCTCCTTCATGATGTTGATCCGGCCGAACACATCGTCCGCCTCCGCCGTGCTCTCCCGGACGATGGCCAGGTCGTATTCCCGCTTCAGCAGCTTTTCCTTCAGCTGCGTCAGGTCGCCCTGGATCGTGCCCACCGTACAGCTGGGGTGGAGCGCGGAAAAGCTGCGCAGCGCATTCTGGATGACCGCGTAGGGGGAGATCAGGCCGAAAATGCCGATGATCACCCGCTCGCCCAGGTTGGAGTCCTTTTTCAGCAGGTTGGCCTCGCACTCCTCCATGGTGGCCACGATCTTTTCCGCGTAGACCAGAAACTTTTTCCCGAACTGCGTCAGCTCGATCCGCCGGGTGGTGCGCAGGAACAGCGGCTGGCCCAGCTCCTTTTCCAGCGCCCGGATGTGCCGGGACAGGGTGGCCTCCGTGGTGTACAGGGCGTCCGCGGCGCGGGTGTAATTGCAGATCCGCTCCAGTGTGATAAACTCCCGGAGATACTGCAGCTCCATCCAGATCCCTCCCTCGGCCGCAGACTTCTCTCTTTTCATTATAGCCAAGCCGTCGAATCCTGTCAAACGAAATCCCCTGCTCCCGCGGGGCCGGAAACGGGGCCCGGTTCAAGGCCGCAAGTCATCAATTACATTTTTCAGATCCCGTATTTTTCCTGCTCGCAGGGGGGAGGCATTTTTTTGCGCGGGAAATTTCCCCGGATTCCCTGAATCAGTTGCAAGCGGCGAACTTCTATGCTATAATAAGAAAACAGTCTTTATTGGAAATATCTGTATATTTTAGTCATGAAGGGCAGTAAGGGGAAGAACGCTATGAACGACGCCACACGGCAGAAAATTCTGGATGCCGCGGGTAAACTGTTCGCGGAAAAGGGCTATTCCGAGACGACGACGCTGGCCATCGCGGCGGAGTCCGGTGTCAACGAAACCACCATTTTCCGCAACTTCGGCAGCAAGAAAAACTTATACATGGAGATCTTCTGCGCCAACACCCCCGGCGCGGAGGACATTCTGCTCAGCGGCCTGACCAACGGCGCGGACCTGAAGGAGGACCTGTCCCTGATGTTCCGGGAATACATCGGCATCTGCGTGCAGCACATTCCCAACTACCGGCTGTCCGTGCAGCAGGTGGACGAGCTGCGGGACCAGGCGTTTTACTCCCAATCGTCCGGCCGGTTTGAAAACATGAGGAGCCAGATGGTGTCCTACCTGAACATGCTGAAATCCTTCGGCCGGATCATCGATACCGACTGCGCGGCGCTGTCGGAGTATCTGTTCTCCCTGTTCATGATCAAGGCGCCCCAGTTCGCGGGGGCGGACGCCGAGGCGAACAGCCGCGCGCAGGAGGCTCTTGTGCAGGAGTGCACGGAGTATTTCTACGAATTCCTTGCGGTCCGGTGACCGAAACTGCATGAGGAGCGTGTAGCATGACAACGGAAGAGCGCATCATCAACAGCGCGGTCAGCCTGTTTTCCCGGAAGGGCTATAAAAACACGTCGATCAAGGAGATCGCCCGGAAGGCGGACGTGAACAGCCTGACGGTGTTCCGCTATTTTCACGACAAGGACACCCTGTTTTTCCAGGCCGTGGAGCAGATGAAAAAGAGTGTTTTCGACCCGGAGAAGCTGAATGGGCAGCTGACCTTTCAGGACGTTCCGGCCGATCTCATGGCCATGGGCCGGGCCTATCTGGACGAGATCTACGCCAACCTGCCCCTGATCCGCATTTACATCGGCGAGGGGCTGAATTTCGAGCAGCTGAACGAGGAGCGGTGGTTCATCTCCCCCGTGCTGAGGGAGCATTTCAGCTCCTACATCGGGAAGCTGGACGGGGCGGGCCCCCTGGCAAAGGAGCACGCGGACCTGCTGGCGGAGATGTTCGTCTCCTACATCACCCGCAAGGTGATGGCCGGCAGCAAATATCAGGATGTGTGGGAGAAAACCCCCGCGATCGAAGCGGAATTTGAGCAGGATTTTCCCCCCCAGGCGCGGTATATGGCGTCCATGATCACCGGGCATCCGGCAAATTGATCGGGGTTGTCAGGTTGTCTGACGGCGGTAAGCGTTTCGCTTGCCGCCGTTTTTTTGCGCCCGCGCAAAAAAATTTAAAAATATACTTGACATCCGGGCCCTCTCCTCTTTATACTAGTGACAAGCGAATGTAATTAATCACTTGCAAAATTCATCAAACCTCTCAAACTAATCAGAAAGGAATTTGATCACTATGAAAATGGGAAGATTCGTCGTTGACGGCCACATCCATCCCGGCAAGAAGGACCATCCGGACGCCAACAGCAAGATCAAGGGCGTCAACACCATGGTCGAGGAGGCCGACAACTCCGACCTGATCCTGCTGGACATGGACGCCTACGGCGTGGACATGGGCATCATTCTGCCCAGCATGGTGGGCACCACCAATGAGCTGCACGCTCAGATCGTGCGCAACAACCCCACCCGCTTCCGCTCCATGTGCGTGGACTGCAAGACCCGTCTGGCCGCTGCCAAGGGCGAGAAGGAATGGAACATCAACGACGCCATCAAGGAGCTGGACGAGGCTCTGTCCTGGGGCCCCGACATCATGGTCGGTATCGGTGAGATCGCTCCCGGCTCCCTGGGCTGCCCCCGCCCGCGTCCCACCCGCGTGGAGCGCTTCAAAGAGTGGTGCGCCATCGCCGAGCTGGCCACCCACTACGACGTGCCCGTGTACTTCCACGACTACAGCCATATCTGCATCGAAGAGCCCCTGACCATGATCGCCAACGTGTGCCAGAAGTACCCCGGCTTCAAGGTCATCATCGCCCACGGCGGCGGCCAGACCCCCGAGGATATCAAGAAAGCCTGCTATTTGGCCGGCCTGTATGAGCATGTGTACCTGGAGACCGGCTACTGGCGCGCGGAGTACTATGAGTACGCCCTGAAGAACTACCAGGTGGGCGCCAGCAAGCTGATCTGGGGCGGCGGCGACACCGGCAGCCGCGTGTGGTACATGCAGGCCACCCAGCCCGGCCTGAGCCGCACCGATCCCACCTTCATCTGGAACAACCGCAACAACTGGAAGACCGTGGGCCACGAGGTCTGCTATCAGCCCGACTACTACGGCTGGTCCACCCATCAGATCCACAGACTGAAGGATCTGGATCTGTGCACCCAGGACGAGATCAACCTGATCATCGGCGGCAACGCGGTACGCCTGTACAAGATCAAGCTGGATCCGCGCTACACCTTCTGCTCCAACCGTCCCGACCTGTACATCCCCGATCAGGCCACTATGGAGAGCACCGAGCCCACCTGGCGCTCCGGCTTCGTGAATCCTCCCGGACAGGACTTCATCGGCGGCGAGCAGAACTTCTATCTGTAAGCCGCAGGCGCGCCCCTGCGCAGTGAGAGGATACCATGGAAACCTCTGAAAAGTATTGTTCCCTCTGCAAAAATCATTGTCCGCTCTCCAACCCGAAGTGTCCCTCCGTCCGGTCGCCCGAGATGGCCGCCAAGCGGAAGGCCGCTGAGGAAAAGGACGCGCAGCTCTGCAAGATGTGCGACAAAAAATGTCCGTATACCGCTTTGCAGTGTGAGACTGGAGCACTCATGGCCCGCATTCGGGGCAAGCTGCCGTCCCAGGGGACGGATTGAACCTTCTTTTTCACCTTCCAATTCTTTGCTGTGACACGCAAAGACGCCGCGCGGCCAAGCATTTTGCTTGGCCGCGCGGCGTCTTTATCGTTTTACCCTTTCAGCACGCGGTTCAGGAAATCCAGGGTGAGGCGCGCGATGACCGGGTCGTCGTTCCAGGGCTTTCCGTGGTGGTACACGCCCTCCAGCTCGTGAAGCTCGGCGCACCCCTCCCCCGCCGCGGCCACCAGCTCCCCGTAGAACCGCCGGGACTGCTGCACCGGCACCACCTGATCCAGCTTGCCGTGGACGATCAGGAAGGGGGGCACGCCGGCGTGGACGTAGGTGCCCGGCGCGGCCTGACGGCAGAGCTCCGGCAGCTCCGTCAGACAGCCGCCCATGAACTGGCCCTCCGGGGAGTCCGCCGGGGTGTGGTTGGGCTCCCCCAGGCCGCTCTGTTCAAAGTCGGGGTCCATCAGCATGAAGTTGCCGCAGGGGCCGCACCAGTCCACCACGGCCTGCACGGCGTCGCTCTGCTCCGGGTTGGTTTGCCCCTCCTCCTCAAACTCCGGGCGACCCGCGGTCACGCCCAGCATGCTGACGATCCAGCCGCCGCAGGAGGCGCCCCAGGCGGCGAACCGGGCGCCGTCCAGGTCATATTGGGCGGCATGGGCCCGCAGGAAACGCACGGCGGCCTTGGCGTCCCGGAGCATGGCGGGGTAGATCGCCTCGCCGCTCTTGCGGTAGTCCACGTCGGCCACGGCATAGCCGTGCTCCAGCATGCGCAGGACGGGCTCGCTCTGATCCTCCCGCTTGGCTCCCCCGCGAAACGCCCCGCCGTGGAAAAACAGCACCACGGGGTACGGCCCGGAGGCGGGCGCGTCGGGCAGCCACAGATCCAGCTTCTGATCCGCCGACGCGGTCCCATACGCCAGGTCAAAGAATTTGCGATAGCCGCTGTTCAAAAATTGGTCCGACAGTTTGTGATCGTGTTTCATGGGCGTTCTCCCTCAGTCCGCGTCCAGGGGCAGGTCGTGGTACTCCTCGTACAGGTCGTTGATGAAGGTCATCAGGTGGTACCACTCGATCAGGGTGTGGTAAGCCACCTTGCGCAGATAGGCCTCGTCGCACTTGGTGCGCGCATCCCGCACGATCTTGCCGTCCTTGGGCCGCCAGCCGATCCACTCCACGCTGCGGCGCTCCCAGCCGCCCTCGGGACGGGGGCGGATCTGGCCCAGGGTCAGGTGGCAGCCCGCCTCGTCGAAGCTCTCCCAGTCGGAGGTCTCGTTCACGTTCAGGCCGGAGGCCTTCAGCTCATCGATGCGCTCCTGGGTCAGGCCGTACTCCCGCAGGTTGAAGGAGTGGCGGATGGTGTCGTACTGGCGGTCGCCCTCGCCCAGATCCAGGCTCTCAGTGGTGTGCACGCCCTCGGATTTGTCCTCCCAGTTGATGAAGTAGTGGTCCCAGTGGTCGGCGGGATTCCAGATCTTGTAGCGCAGGTTGCCGGTGCCCGCGGGCTGGCTCTTGGGGTGGATGTTCAGCCAGTTCAGGTACCAGAACATCTTCTTCACGTCCACGTTCTCGGGGATGGGCATGTAGGTGGCGATGTAGCCGGAGCCGTCGGGGAACATGCAGTAGCCGTTTTCGTGGCCGTTGTACACGCCCTTGGGCAGCAGCCAGTCCAGGAACCGCTCGGCGGGAATGGCGTCCTCCCAGTTCATGGGGTGGCCGAAGATCACGTCCTTGACCTCCTGGGGCAGGTCGTGCATGGGGTAGTTGTGATAGTATTTCGCCAGGGGCATCAGTTCTTCCACTTTGTTCAGTTTCTGTTTGGTCAGATAGCTCATAATGTATTCCCCTTTCTCAGTCCACGGTCAAAAACCGGACGGCGGAGGGCGAGACCGCCTCGTAGGTCCTGCCCGTATCGGTCAGCAGGCCCTCTTCGTCCACGGCGAAGACGGTGATGTCGCCGGACACCATGTTGCCGGACAGCAGGAACCGCCCGTCGGGGGACAGGGCGATGCCCCGGGGCAGGTTGCCCCGGCTGTTGATGCGCTGCACCGGGCGGGGCACGCCGTTTTCGTCGATGCGGCACACCACGATCAGATTCAGGCCGCACAGGGTGCAGTACAGCACCCTGCCGTTGGGGTGCACCATGATGTCCTGGGCCCCCACGGGCTTGCCGTCCACCATGCCAGGGTCCTCGTCCAGCAGGTAGACCTTGTCGAAGCGGTCCAGCTTGCCGGTGCCCTCGTCATAGTGGAAGCTGTTCAGCAGGGCGTAATTCTCGTTGTTGACGTACAGCACGCCGTTGGTGGGATGGAAGGCACAGTAGCGGGGGAAGCAGGCCACCTCGGGGGCCGTCCACTCGTTCAGTTTGATCAGCTTGCCGTTCTCCCGGTCGATGCGGTAGGTGTACACCTTGTCCATGCCCTTGTCGCAGACGGCCAGCAGCTCGCCGCTGGGGCTGGCCACCACGGCGTGGAGCCGGGACAGCACCTCCACCAGCTGGATGTGCCCGGAGACCGGGTCCACGTTGACCTGGGAGTTCTCCCCCTTTCCGCCGGTGCCCGGGTTGATGGACACGTCGCACACCTCGCCCAGGCTGCCGTCGTCGTTGACGCGGAACATGACCAGGGCGGAGTCGTCAAACAACACCTCATTGCCGAAGGAGCCGTCGGGGCGGCGGACGATCTTCGTCACGTGCCAGGGGTCGCCGCAGTGGCAGGTGACCAGGTATTTCCCGCTCTTGTCCATGCAGAGGTAGGACGGCTCCGGGGACAGGGAGTCCTTCTGGTTCATCAGAGTCAGCTTGCCGGTCTCGGGATCGATCTTGAAAGCCAGCAGGTAGCCGCCGCCGCCGATCTCCCCCCGGCGCTCGCCGCACTCGTCGTTGCTGTACAGGATGCGGTTCTTGGCGTCCAGATACAGCTGTCCCGCCGCCACGTCGGGGCGGATAGTCTCGATCAGTTCCAGCGCGCCGGTGTCCGCGTCATAGGAAAAGACCGAGATGCCCTTCCCCTTTTCCGGCTTGGCCTGAAAGCTCCAGTTTCCCACATAGACAAATGTTTTGCTCATATCCGTCTCCTCCTTAATCCGCGTCCCGGGGCAGGTCTTTGTATTCCGCATACAGCGCGGGCAGGAACGTGGCCAGGTGCTGCTGCTCCACCGTGTTGTGGATCTGCACGTCCCGCAGGTACTGCTCGCACAGCATGAACTCCGGCGTCTCGGGGTCCCGGACGATCTTCCCGTTTTCCGCCTTGTAGCCGATCCACTCCCGGGAGCAGGTCTCCGTCCCGCCCAGGGGGCAGCGGCGGGTGACGGACAGGACCAGGTGGGAGCCGGGGCAGTCGAAGCTCTCCCAGCAGGAGGTGATGGCCACGCCCGCCTTCTGCAATTCCTCATACTTTTCCTCGGGGAACCCGTAGTCGCGCACGTCGAAGTTGTGGCGGACGGAGCGGATGGCGGGGCCGTCCTCCAGGCGGCCCATGTCCAGCCGCTCCAGGGTGTAGATGCCCTGCTTCATGTCGCCGTTGACCAGCCCGTGGTCGATGTGGTCCATCTGGTTCCACAGCTTGTAGCGGATGTTGCCGCAGCCCTCGGGCAGGTTTTTGGAGTGGATGTTCAGCCAGCGGACGTACCACATGCGCATCTCCGGGGTGATGTTCCCGGGCAGCACGGAGTAGTTGGCGATGTAGCCGTAGCCCTCGGGCATCATGCAGTAGCCGTACTCCACCTTGAAATAGCGGTCCACCGTCAGCAGGTCCAGCCAGTTATCCACCGGCAGGGCGTCCTTCGGGTCCATGGCCCCCAGGTCCAGCAGCTGGGAGTACAGCGGGTTGGGGCCGTGGAGCGGATAGTCGGTGTAGTATTTGGCCACCGGGAGCCGCTCCTCCTCCGGGGTCAGCTTCGGAATGTCATAGATCATGTCAGTTCCCTCTTTTCACGCAAGGTTTTGGGCCATGTGCCGCACATGCCCGGTCAGGTCGTCCTCCATGACGCCCGCGCAGCAGCGGAACTCGTCGTAGCCGGGCACCATGGCGAAGCCCCGGGAGGCGTCGCAGCGGGCGATGGCCGCGTCGTCCAGGACGTAGTGGCTGCTGCACAGCTCCCCGGCGTTGAGGGTGATCAGGACGGCGGGCTGCGGCATGGCGGCGCGCATGGCCGCGCCGATGGAGGAATACAGCTCGGTGCCCGCGCCGCACAGGGTCAGGGAGCCGATGCGTACCATCTGCAGGCGCACGGTGTGCTCGGGTACGTCGGGGCCGGTGATAAACTCCGGCGGCGCGCCGTGATGGCGGATGCAGGCGCACCCGGGGGTCACGGACCACTCCAGCACGGCGGCGACCTCCCCTTCGCTCTCCTCGCACCGCACCGCGCGGGCAAGGGCCTGCACGTCGGCCCAGTTGCGCTCGGACATGATCTTCAGCGCGGTCAGCGCGGGCTCCACGCCCTTGGGGTGGGTCTCGTAGGTCCGCCCGGTGACGGGGTCGGGCAGGATGACCTCGTTGAGCATCAGCGGGTTCAAATCGCCCGCCGCGCCGCTGGACCACAGGGCCACGCCGCCGTACTGCTCCTCCAGCAGCTTGCTGATCCGCCCGCCGATGTCGCTGCTGATGCCCATGGCGCCGGTGCCGTCAAAGTCGTTCCAGATGGTGGCCACGTTGTGCATGGCGTAGTTGACCAGAAAGGCCAGGGGCCTGCCGTCCAGCGCCTCGACCCGCAGCAGAAACTGCGTCCGGTCCGCCGGGGCCGTGGGGTCGGCGCCCAGGTTGCACACGGGGAACGGCACGCCGTTCTCGTCCCGATAGGTGTACTCCTGCAGGCGCACCACGTTGATGGCGCTCTCCCCGAAGGCGTACCCCATCCGGGCGGGCTCCATGGTCGCCAGGGCCTGCTTCAGGGCGGCGCGGGTCTGCTCCTGCACAAAGGCGATGTACTCCTCCCTGCCCTGCTGCACGTCGGGCGGGGGGGCGTCGTGTCCGTGCCGGTCCGGCTCCACCACGGGCACGGCATGGGTGTGGGTGGCAAAATACAGGATGTTCTCCACGGGAATTCCCGCTTCGGCGGACAGCTCCTCCAGGAATTCCTGGGTGCAGGGGGCCGTGTTCAGGTCAAAGGAGATCAGCGCCGCGCGGTTTTCCCCGTTTCCGATCACCATGGCGCGGACGAACAGGTCGTCGATCACACCGGCCAGGCGGTACCCCTTCAGCCCCCGCAGGCGGGGCAGCAGGCTGTCGGGCGGGGTGATCTTCACCCGGGCCGCTCCGCAAGAAAGCTGCTTTGTCATCTTGTCCCGGCCGCACGGAAGTTCCGCACGGCCCCACGCTCCTTTCCACATTTAAAATTTAAAGTTTTTCCTTGTGCTTTCCGGCTCTCCCATATTATAATGAACCCAAAGGGGGGCGGGCCGTGAATTTTTCCAACATCAGCTATTTCCTCGCCATTGTGGAGGAGGGGAGCATCAGCGCCGCCGCGCGCAAGCTGTACATCTCCCAGCAGGCGCTCAGCGAGCAGCTGAAGAAAATGGAGGCGGAGGTGGGCGCGCCCCTGTTCAAGCGGGGCAAAAACGCCGGGCTGACCGTGGCCGGGGAATGTCTCTACCGGAACGGCAAAGAGCTGCTGCGGGTCTACACCGGCATGATGGAGGAGATCAAGGACGTGACTCAGAAGCGCAAGCGGAAGATCACGCTGGGTCTGCCCACCTTCTGGACGCCGCCCTATCTGCCCGAGCTGCTGACCCGGTTCCGGGAAAAGTACCCGGAGTATGAGATCGCGGTGGTGAAGCGCCAGCACAACGACATCGAGCACAACATGAACGGCGTGGACCTGTATCTCAGCTCCCTGCCCCTGTGTCCCCACCTGGAAAACCACATTTTACGGGACCCGGACCCGTTTCACGTCACCTTTCAGCGCGCGCTGGCGGAGAAGATCTACGGGGACCGGTGGCCGGCTGTGGAGGCGCAGCTTTTGCGCACGGGGGACCTCTCCCTTTTGAAGGAGATGCCCTTCATCGCCCTGCGGGACCGCTACGGGCAGCTGGTGCAGAGCCTGGAGCTGATCTTCGGTGAGTATCACGTTTCCCCCGCGTTCAGCTTCAGCTCGGAGAGCTTTGACCTGAACGAGTACGCCTGCGTCAGCGCCCAGGGGTGCCTGCTCTCCACCCAAAGCCACACCCAATGGTGGTTTCACAAAAACCCGGAGCAGACGGCGGGGCTTCTGACCTATCCCATCCGGGTCGCGAGCTTTGAACCCAAGGTGGCCATCAGCCACACCAAGGGCCTGCACCTCCACACGGAGGAGCTGCGCCTGATCCGGGAGGCGGAGAGCGTCCTCGCCGCGCTGTAAATACAGCTGGGAATTCATGGCCGTTCTATGAAAACAGTGTATCATTGAACGGCGGGAAAGTCTAACACCGTTCCCTTGGGCGTCCACAAGAAAATACTTGTGCTTTACTGAAAGAAAAATCCGGCCGGAAACAGGTTCGTTTCCGGCCGGATTTTGGTGGAGGCGAGGCGGTACTGCTGATGATCACGGAAATGGGGAAATGGACCGGCTGTACCTTCCATTTCCGCGTCACCGTTGTCTGCCGCTTTGAGCGCCCATCGGCTTGGCGTTCGGCTCACTGCCCGTTGTGCCGAAACAGGTTTCCATGCCGCTGAGGGAGGTCCCGTTTACCGAGGTCTTGAACCGGCCTGCGTCTGCAAGGAAAAAAAGAGGAAAGAGAGGAATGGCTGCAATTTACCAGGTGGCATGTACCCGCTCGGCGATGTCGTCGTTGAACATGGCCAGCAGGGACATAATGGTGTCATAGACCAGCACCAGCACGAAGACCGCCATGGCGATGGCCTCCAGGAAATAGAAGGGGTACAGCGGATAGTGCAGAATGTCCGACATGGCGTTGGAATTCATCTGGGAGATACCGCGGTACACGGTGGAATAGGTGCAGTAGGCGCCGGTGACGCAGGAGATCACGCCGGTCAGGAAGAAGGGGATGAACTTGGCCTTCCCGGGCAGGGCGTTGATCAACAGGGTCATGTGGATGTGGGACTTGTGGACCTGAGCATAACCGAAGGCCGCAAAGACCGCTACCATCAGGATGTTCTGGGAGATCTCATACGCGCCCAGGATGTTGGAGCCGGTGATCTTGTTGTACCCCACGTCGCACACATTCAGAATGACCAGCATGGCCACACCGACCATGGCGACAACACCCACGATCGAACCGATTTTATAAACAACTTTTCCGATTTTATCCCAAGTTTTCATGTCATGGCCCCCTTCCTTAAATCAGGCCCAGCCATTTGGGCATACAGGTGGCCAGACTCGGGACGAACAGGACAAATGCAATGGTGACCACCAGAGCGGCGATGAAGGGCAGCACGCCCTTGTACACGGTGGCCAGGGAGATCTTCTTGTCCAGGCCCTTGACCACAAAGCAGCACATACCGACCGGAGGAGAAATGGAGCCGAAGTTGATGACCAGGATGATGTAGATGCCGAACCAGATGGCGTTGAAGCCCAGTGCGGAGACGATGGGCCAGAAGATGGGCACGGTCATCATCATCATGGCCAGGCCGTCCATAATCATACCCAGGAAGATGTAGATCAGGGTGATCAGCAGAATGATGACATAGCGGTTGACGTGCAGGTCGGCGATGATATTGGCCAGGGTCATGGGCACCTGGGTGACAGCCAGGAAGCTGGAGAACACGGAAGCGCCCACGATGATCAGGAAAGACATACCAAAAGTGCTGGCGCAGTCCTTCAGGCCGGCCTTGATGCTGGTCCAGTTGAAGTTGCGGCCGGGGAAGATCAGCATCAGGAAGGCCAGGAACGCGCCGATGGCGGAAGCCTGGGCCACGGAGAACCAGCCGGAGAACATGCCGCCCAGCACAATGCCGAACAGCACGACGACGCCCAGAATGCCCTTGATGGAGATAAAGCGGTCTCTCCAGGGGGTCTTGCAGGCGGCGGGAGCCAGACCCGGACGCAGCTTGCACCAGAGGACCACAAAGAGGATGCCGATCAGGACCTGAAGGATACCGGGGATGATGCCGGCAGAGAACAGGGCGCTGATGGAGGTGGTGGTCAGCACGGCGTACAGGATCATGGGGGTGCTGGGGGGGATCATAATGCCCAGTGTGCCGCCGAAGGCGATAGCGCCGGTGGTCAGCTTGTCGTCATAGCCCTCTTTGCGCATCTCGGGCAGGGCGACAGCGCCCATGGCGGCGCAGGTGGCGGGGGTGGAGCCGCAGATGGCGCCGAAGCCGGCGCAGGCGGCGATGGTCGCGCAGGCCAGGTTGCCCGGTACGCGGGAGAGCCACTTCTTAAAGAAATTGAACAAACCGTCGGACAGGTGGGCGTGGTAGGCGTAGTTGCCCATCAGGATGAACAGGGGCACCACCATCATGCTGTAACTGCTGGCCTGCGTGGAGGGAACGGTGGACAAAACCACGTTGGCCGCCGTCAGGTTGATTGCGGCGGCGTAGCCCCAGAAGCCCACGGTCATCAGCGCCAAGCCGATGTTCATGCCCAGAAAGATCAGGATCAGCAAAGCGACAATGCCGAGAATACCAATCGTAAATGCGCTCATGAATGAACTCCTTCCGTTTTAGGGCAACACCGCATAATTCGGCAAAAGGATTCGGCGAGAGATTTTGCGGTAGCGCACGCCTTTGGCGTCTCCCGGCCGGCATAGCCGGCTGGGCCTGCGCTGCAAACATGCCACCGGCATGTTTGCTTAACGCTGCGGTGTATTTCAAGAAAAAATACCGCATTTTCGGCTCAAAAGATCCGCCGAAGACCGCAGACGCAATTGTGCGGTGTTGCCTTAGATCTGATGCGTGGCGGACGAGAGCGCGTGAAGCCTGCTCCGCAGGGTCCACGCGCTCCCGAAGAAGGAAATTATCCGATCTCGGCGTACAGTTCGTGGCAGCGGTCCAGCAGCTTCTGAGCGTCAAAGCTGTCGGAGCTGTGCTCGGTCACCCAGGCCTCGTCGTAAGCGTCGCTGGCGGCGTTGAAGGTAGCCACGTCCTCAGCGGACCAGTCCACGAGCACGGCGTTCTCCAGCAGCTTCTCGCCGCTCTCGGCGGCCTGGTCTTCCCAAACCTGGGCAATGGCCTTGCAGGCGTCCAGAGTGGTATACTCGTCGATCACGGCCTGATACTCGGCGGGCAGGCTGTCGTAGGTCTTCTGGTTCATGATGACGGCGAAGGGGCCCTGGTTCAGGGGCACGTTCACAACATACTTGGTGACCTCGTTCAGGCTGTAGTCGGTGACGGCGGTGTTCTCGATGATGTAGCCCTGGATGTTGCCCTTGGACAGGTTGTCATAGATGTCATTGGGCGCCATGGAGATCACGTTCAGGCCCAGGTTGCCCATGACGCTGGCGCAGGCGCCGGAGGGAGCGCGCACGCTCATCTTGGTGACGTCGGCCAGGGTGGCGGGGTTGGTGGAGGTGTAGATGTAGTTGACGGGGTTGACGTGCATCTGCAGGACCTTGAAGTTGGACCACTCGGCGGCGACCTCGTCAAACTCGTGGTACAGGTTGTACAGCACCTCGGTGCCCTGGACGCAGCTCTGGGGGTTGTTGCCCATCAGGGTCAGCACGTCCGTCAGGGGGAACTGGCCGTAGTAGAAAGAGGTAAAGACCCAGCCCATGTCGCAGCCGCCGTCAGCCACCATGTCCACCACGTCGGCGGCAGCGGCCAGGGTGCCGGAGCCATGCAGGGTGATCTTGACGTGGCCATCGGTCTTCTCCTCGATCTCGTCGAACATGGCCTGGAAGTGGCGGCCCACGGGGGTGTCAGCGGGGGTGTGCATGGAGAAGGTCAGGTTATACACCTTGTCGGTGTCGCCGGAGCCGGAATTGGAGCCGGAACCGGAATCTCCGCCCCCGCAAGCTGCCAGGCACAGCAGGGTTGCCAGGGATACGATCAGCGCGAGTACTCGTTTCATTTCTTTTCCTCCTAAAAAATTAGTATAATCATAACGCGACGAATCGCGATGCATCCGGGTGTCAGGAAAGCGGTTGTTCCTCGTATTGCGCCTTCAGCGAGAGCAGCAGGTCCAAATATGCCTGGGCGTCAAAGGCGTCTGTCGTCATCTTCTCCACCCATGCTTCCACATAGTCATCGGCGACGTCCCTGAATTCCGCGGCGGCACTGTCAGAAAGCTCGATCACAGTCATGCCGTACTCATTGACGCCCTTTTCCCGCGCGGCATCCGCATTATCGATAAAAGATTGTGCAAACTCAAGGGACACCTCTCTGGCGCCCCAGATCTCATCAATGACCGCCTGGTATTTTTCGGGCAGGCTGTCGTAGGACTCCTGATTCATGACCGTCATGAATACACCGCACGTAACGGGCACATCCACGCAGTAGCGCGTCACTTCGCCCAGATCATACACATCGAAGCCGGACCACTCGAACACCATAGCGTCCAGAACGCCTTTCTCCACGGACTGGTAGATCTCTTCCGGTCCCATCAAAAGCGGAGAGCCGCCCCACGCGGCAACAATATCGGTGGCAACACCGGCGGTGGCTCGAATATGCATCCCCTTCAAATCAGATACACGCTCGATTTTTTCATTGGTAAAAATCGTGTTGATCGGATTGGTATACAGCTGCAGAATTTTATAGTTTTTCAGCTCGGCCTGAAGCTCGGGGGAACGTTCATACAGATCCAGGAGCACCTGACTGGCCACATAGCTGTCCTCAAACAGCATGGGCAGCGTGACCGCTTCGCTCAGCGGGAACTGCCCTGGGAAAAAAGTGGTCAGCAGCCACCCCATATCGGCCGCCCCGGCCGGGATGCCCTCGGCTACATCTGTCGAGGCCAGCAGCTTGCCGCCGGGCACGACCGTGATCTTGACCTTGCCGTTCGTGGCTTCGCTGGTCTGCTCCGCAAGCCGCTCATAATATAAGGTGCGCAAGGAATCTTCGGGGTCATGGATCGCAAATGACAACTGATAAACCTTGTCATACTCGTTCGAGCTCGTACCGGAGGACTCACATCCGGCCAGCAAACCAAAACACAGGGAAAGCGCCGAAATCAATGCAAAAGCTCGTTTCATGGGTCATTTTCTTCCTTTACTTGTTGAATTTCTGTTCAGAAACAAGGGAAAAAGTGACAGTTTTGACCGCATTTTGCACGCCGCTTGAAGAAATATCAACTTGCAGACACAAGATAACATAAGCTCAACATGAATGAAACAACATCTTGTTTCAAAGTTGTTGCAATTTTGTGTCAGTTTTTGCGGTGCAAAAGCATGGTAAAGCTGAATCAGAATAAAACTGCGCCAACAGGCAGAATAAACTTCAAGCCTGTTGGCGCATCAATTTATTATTCAGGCGCGTGCAATTGTAAAAAAGATCGATGTCCCCTTATTCTCCTCGCTGGACACCCAGATTCTCTCCTTCAGCGCGGCAAGGGACTCTTTGGCGATCGCAAGGCCCAAACCGCTGCCCGTATCATTGCACCGCTGACTGCCTTTATAAAACCGCTCAAAAACATAGGGCTGTTCTTCCTTTGGGATTCCCACGCCATTATCGGCCACGCAAATCGTAACATGCCGCCGCTGTACCGTGGCCGAAAGAGAGATCCGCCCATCCTCCGGAACAAACTTTCTCGCGTTACTCAGCACGATCTCCAGAACCTGACAAATCGTCTGGGGGTCCGTATAGAGCTGCGGGAGCGTATATATGCTCTCCGAGACCTGAAAATCGACTCCCACCAGCTCGCACATTGCTCCGTGCTTTTCGCATATGGGGTCAAAAATATCGGACGCGGGGACCCGCCGCCGCCGTGGCTTTGTCGGGGCGCTTTGCAGCTTCGCCAGAGTCAGCACGTTCAAAATCATTTTTTCCTGACGGTTGGCCTCGCCAATGATCATGCCGTAATAGGCATTTCGTTCATTTTCGGTTTTCCCCGGCCGGTCAGTCAGCGACTCAGCCAGCGCCCGGATGGATGCGATCGGGGACTTCAGCTCGTGCGTGATATTGTCAATATACTTGCTGCGCAACGTATCATAATTGTGCTGCATGCGGAGATATGCCATGATGAACACTGCAATGGCCGCAAAAAACGCGGTTAGTATAATTGCATATGCGATCAGCGTTTCCGACAGATCCGTAAGCTCTTTGATCCAAAAAAACGCACCGCATATCTCACCGTTTACGCGCATGGGAAGGCCGATATACAAATATGATGTATATCCCAATTTCGAGTAGTCCTTGACAAAAGCATACAGCTTCATTGTCGTTTTGCCGGACAGTACCATCGGCACGAAGCTTTCCGATTGGAGAACAAATTCTATGACAAACGGATCTCCGTTCTCCCGAAAGAAATCCTGAAATTCTCCATCCTCATTATAAACGACCACGGCCATGCCGCCGTTGTCCCAGTTATTCACGCGGCCGTTGTTCGTATACTCAATGACTCGCTGCCGCGCATAGCGTTCCAAATCGTCGCGCTTCCATCCTCCTGCCGTGTAGCACAGGGCGTACAAGCCTCCGACCAGGCCCACAACATAAACCAGCGCCAGCAAAGCGGCGACCACACCTACTTCGACCGGCTTCTTCATCGTATTTCCTCAATTTTATAGCCCACGCCAAACACAGTGGATATTTCAAAGTGAACGGTACGGTCCGAATCAAAGAGTTTGTGCCGGAGCCGTGTGATCACCGTATCGACCATCCGCAGTTCTCCTGTGTACTCGATTCCCCACACATCATTGATGATATGTTCCCGCGTGACTACATTTCCGGCATGTCCCATCAGATATGCCAATGTTCTGAATTCCTTCGCCGAAAGGCGGATCCGTTCTTCCCCGATATATGTCTCAAAGGAATCGGGATAAACCGTCAGCTCAGCCAATTGGAATACTCTCGGTGCCGAGACCTCTCCCTTCCGGTTCATCAGCTTCTTTGTTCTCAAAAACACCTCGTGAGGAGAAAAGGGCTTCGTCACATAATCATCCGCACCGATCTGCAGCCCGATGATCCGGTCGAGCTCCTCTCCCTTTGCCGAAAGCATCAAGATGGGCATATTGCTGGTCTTTCGGACTTCCAGGCAGATGTCTCTCCCGCTGATATCGGGCAGCATAACGTCCAGGATCATAACATCCGGCTTTTCCTCCCGGATGAGCCGAAAGGCCTCTGCACCCGTAGCCGCACTGATGACCCGAATTCCTTCCTCTTTGAAATAACTGACCAGGCTTTGGGCTATTGCAGGATTGTCGTCGCAGATCAGTACACATTTGAACATGTCCGTCCCCTCCTAAGCAAAATCCGCGCAGCACTTTGACGTTTATCTTATCAAAGCAAAATCGTTACACAATTTCAACTGTTTTTCTCTTAAATATCAGCAGTACAGCTATAGAAATGGGGCATCAGCTGCATAATCTGTCGATCGCGCGGCTCCGCACCGACCAGACTATCAAGAACTTCGCGTTCCTTTGCGGCTCCGCTTGTTTCCTTTTTCTGATTTTTTGTTTGTTGATCTCTGAAATATCCGCGATAATGGTATCTGCACACGACGATTTGCTGAGTTCTCGACTATGACAATACAATAAAATACTTGTTTCGACAATATGTATTATAGCATAGTTTTATATTGGAATGGATGTACACTGTTACGGGGAGATTTGCCCCTTGATAAAAGTCATCATATGTCAGTCTTTCGTAATTCGTGTTTGACATAAGCATATTCTCCGCAGTTGTTGTTTTATTTTAACACAATTTGTGCGGGAAGCATAGTCCACCTCAAAAATATGAGGAACTGCCGGCTCTTCAGCTGCGCTGCAATTTCACAAAACCGCCCAAATTCACGATTTTATGCCGCTCCTGCCCCGCGCAAACAAATACGCCCCATGGCCAGTAAAGCTTGACCATGAGGCGTATTCTTGTGATTTCCCACGTTCCGTGGGAATTTGGATAACTCGAGAAAACGTTAAAGTGAATTGTTTTCAAGTGAATTCAGGCAAGTGCTTTCATGTTTAAAGCACAGTCCATTTATGCTTCCTCCGGCTGCAAGTCACCTTTCGACCGTCCGGCTCACATCAGCCCCGTCACCGCATCGTAAGCGGTGTGAACAGCGTCGGCGATGCGGCCGCCGCGGATGGCGTCGCCCAAGAGAATGGCGTTGGGAAATGCCTTTAGGAACTCGTCCCGCCCCTTCAGGTTGGGGCGCACGCCCAGGGAGATTACCACCGCGTCGGTGGGCATAAAAATAAGATCATCGGTGGCTGTATTTTTCACCGTGATGCCCTCGGCGCTGATACTGACCAGCTCCCGCCGGGGGAAGAACCGGGCATGCTGTACCACCAGGCTGTCAAGAACTCCCTGACGGTTCTGTACATAAATGCGCTCGCCGATCTGGTTGTTACGCCCCACTACTGACACCACGTTTTCCTGGAGGCCCAAAGTTTCTGCCGTCTCAATTCCTGTTAGGCCATCGCCCACCACGATGACTTGCTTGCCCCGGATATCCGCCTTGCCGGTTAGTACATCGGGGGCAATGTACACATTTTCCCCGTCGATGCCCACGATGGATGCCGGCCGGCTGGGTACCGACCCGGTGGCCAGGAAAACAAACGCCGGGTTTTCCACCGCGATCATTTCCGCCGTTGCCTCAGTGTTCAGCCGCACATCCACATTCAGCACCTTGAGCCGCTCTTCAAAGTAGGAAATCAGCCAGTCGATTTTCCCCTTATGGGGCGGCTTGTCGGCCAGCAGCAGCTGTCCTCCCAGCCGGTTTGTCTTTTCAAACAGAATGGGTTTATACCCCCGCAGAGCCAGGATGCGGGCAGCTTCCATGCCGGCAGGACCGCCGCCCACTACTACCACCGGCCGGTTCTCGCCGGTAACTTTCAGGGGGCCGTACTCTGCCTCATGGTGACTCTTGGGGTTGATGGCACACTCGGAATGGCCCGTCTCCACCAACTTCTGCATACAGTGCAGGCAGCTGATACACCGGCGGATCTCACAGGCCCGCCCTTGCTCCGCTTTGATGCCCCACTCCGGGTCGGCGATCTGCCCACGGGCTACCCCTACGAAGTCCATGGCATTTCGCTTCAAAAGCTGCTCGGCGAAGGCGGGCTCTCGAATGACGCTGGTGCCGATAACGGGCACCGAGACATTGTGCTTCACGGTTTCGGGCAGGTAAGTCCGCCAGCCCTGGGGGTAGGAAATGGGCTCCCAGGCACAGTTCTGGGTCTCCAGCGTGCCGGCGCTGACGCTGACCGCGTCAAGGCCGAAGGGGATCAGCTGAGCCAGAATGGCGATGGCTTCGGGCAAATTGACCCCGTCCTCCTTGATTCCTGCCTTCTCCAAAAACTCGTCGGCCGAGATGCACAGCGTGATGGGAAAGTCCGGTCCCACAGTGTGGCGGATGGCCTGGATGATCTCCTGGATCAGACGGCAGCGGCCCTTTACATTGCCGCCGTAGGCATCGGCGCGTTTATTGGTATAGGGGCTCAGAAACTCCCCCAGCAGGTAGCCGTGGGCAGCGTTCAACTCCACTCCGTCAAAGCCAGCCGTCTTGGCTCGCGTGGCGGCATCTGCAAATGCCTTCACCATGGTGTCGATATCGCCCTGGGTCATCTCCCGACACTTCTGGGTCGGCAGGGCCTTGCTGGGCTGACCGCTGGGGGTCAGCAGTTCCCCGCCCGCCAGCTTGTTGGTGGTCTGGCTGCCCGGATGGTAGAGCTGCATGAAAATGGATGTGCCGTAGGTGTGAATCCGCTGGGCAAGTTGGGTCAGCCCCTCGATCTGCCCATCGTCAAAGGCGCCTAATTGCCATTTGTTGTGGCAGCCCCCGGGGGTTACCCGGGTGGCCTCGGTGATAATAAGGCCCGCTCCGCCGGCAGCACGGGTCTCGTAGAAGACGATAAGTCCCTCACTGACCGTGCCGTCCTTGTTGGCCAGACCCGTCAGTACGGAGGTCATCACCAGCCGATTTTTAATTTCAGCCTTCCCGATCCGGCCGGGCTGAAACAGAGTTGGATATTCCGCATTCATATTCTGTACCTTCCCATATTACATTTTGTGGTTAGGGGAATCCTCCGTTCCCTTGGTATTCCACGACTGGGCTTTTCACCAACCCACACCCTGATTGGCTCCTGCTTTCAGTACAGCGGAGGTCGCCAGGCTGTTTACTCCGACCACCTTGGCCGACAACTCGGGAAATGCTTTTTGATGGCGGATATAAGCTGTCCGTCACTGCCGCCGTGAATGTCGATACTAAGAATGTTCGTGTTACCTGTTCGGCACCATCTAAAGATATAAAGCCGCACAAGGGAACGTTCACTTATGAAGTTCCTTGGTTAACGCATCCCAGTTTAGAATACGGATCTGTCCCCGTCTCACTTCGATCAGACCGTTTTTGGCCATGCCCGACAGATGTGTCGAAACACTCTGCCGGCTGAGCATGAGAAGGTTTGCCAGATTCTGCTGGGTGATCCGCACGACAGCGGTGTTGTTTTTAAGATTTTCCGCATAATCCATCAGAAGCAACACCAATTGCTGGTAATTATCCAAGACGGCTGTGTGCATCAGTTTCTGCTCGATTTTGTCAACATAATATACCAGATATTGAATAATGCCTTTGGAAAACTCTGGATCGGACTCCATCAGCTTCAGAAAGTTCTCCTTCGACATTTTCCAAAGTCGGACATCCGTGTCTGCCATGACAAAGAAATGTCTTCGCTCGCTTTCGCAGTTGAAGATCACTTTTATGCCGAACAATTCCCCGGGACGTATTTGTTGGATGGTCACCGCATCGCCGTCCAGGGAAAAGTAGCGGTAATCAATGACGCCGGACTCCACCAGAAAAAGGAACTGGTTTTCCATCAACGGGTGAAGAATCGTACTGCCCTTCTTAATGGTCACCTGTACGGATGCCTGGCAGAATTGATTGAGCATTTCTTTGGTCCAAAACGGCAGCTTGTCAGGGAAAGAAGAATGTTTCATACTCATGACCACACTCCTGCAAAACAAGATATCCAGTATGGTTTCTCCCGGGGCTACGTTGGCATTACCGCCTTGAAACGGAAGAAGTATTCCAGTGGTACTACAAAAGCTCAAACTCAGCAAAATGCGGCAGATACTTTTCCAAAAACACCTGCGCGGGACGGCCGGGCAAGTTGTTTCGGTTTGTCACAGACAAAACCTGTCGGGTGGGCATTGCTTCCTTCAGCCGCAGGCGGAACAGCTTTCCGTCCTCCAATTGCTTTAAAATTGCCCGATGGGGTACCGAACCGATTCCGAGTCCGTCTTCGATCGCCTGGATCATCAAAGCTTGGGATCCTACTTCCATCTGTGGCTCAAACGTCATACCGATTTTCTGGAAGCACTGCTGTAAAAACGCTCTCAGCGACTGCGCACTGGAATATGAGATAAAAGGATACTGTGCCAGTTCCTTCATCGTATACTCCCGCTGTGTGAGAAACGAAAACGATTTACCAACAATAAGCGAATCCTCAAATTCATCAATCATTTGGGTCTCAAATATGTCGTCCAATACGACCGGAGAAAATACCAATGCCGCGTCGATCAATCCTGAACGCAGCAGGGAGAACATCTCTTCGGGCTGTTTCGTCAGAAGGTTGATCTGAATTTTAGGATATGCTTTCACAAATTCCCGGACGGCAGGAAGAATGTAAATCTGCAATCCAGTTTCATAGGACGCGATGTTTATAGTCCCTTTGTCTAGAGAACGAAATAATGCAAGTTCCTGTTCCGCTTCGATAATCATGTCACAAGCCGGTTGAAGCCGTGCCCACAGCGCTTCTCCTTCCGCCGTCAGCACAACACCATTATGGGATCGTTGGAGGAGCTTACACTGTAGGTCCTCTTCCAAACGCTGCACCGCCTTTGTGACGGTAGGCTGTGACAGCGACAGCCGATTGGCCGCGAGAGAAATGCTCCCGGACTTGACCACATGATAAAATGTTCTGTAATAATCCAGATTGGTCTGAAACACCTTGTCAAATCCCATGTGCCACCGAACCCTTCTTTAGAAAACATTCTTTATTGTTATTGGCCTATAAATTATTCTAATATATCAGTGCGTGATTTGCAAGATTATTTTCGTACGGGTATATTCTTCGGCACAAACGGCAAGATGCACTCTTAAAAAACGCACGGAAGCGCCGTAAAACACGACGCCCCCGCATTCCGTCTGTATTGTTACTGATAAATCATCGACCGGTTCATTCTGCGCGGAGGAATCCTTATGCGTTTCTTGCAGCATCCGCCACAGAGTCGCCGCCGTCAATGGCCAAAGTATGGCAGTTGATATGTCCGCCTTCTTCGGAGGCCAGCAGCACGGCGGCTGCAGCCAGATCCTCGGGGCGGCCCAGACGCTTGGTGGGCATGGAGTTGGCGGCTGCAGCCAGAGCTTCAGGGCCCATCTGACTTTCCACCATGGGGGTAACAGTCAGTCCCGGTGCTAGCGTATTCGCGGTGATGCCATAGGGGCCCAGCTCTGAACCCAGCGCCCGGGCAAAGGCGACCACACCGCCCTTAGCTGCGGAATAGTGGACCTTGCCGGCCCGGCCCCTCACACCATGTCCGGAGGAGATGAAAATCAGGCGGCCGTAGTGCTGCTCGATCATCATGGGGGCCACCGCCTTGGAGGCGTAGAAGGCGCTGTCCAGATGCATATGCACCATCTTGGTCCACTCTTCATCGGTCATCTGAATGAAGGGAACGTTCCAAGAGGCGCCGCCGCTGCATACCAGAATATCCACCCGGCCGAACTTCTCCTTCGCTCCGTTTGCCAACGCCTGAAGCTGCTTGGAATCGGTCATATCACATTTGGCTGCATATCCCCGGTTTCCCTGCGCCTTGAGCGCCTCTTCGGTCTCCTTCAGGCGACTTTCATTGATGTCCGCCACGACTACGGTGGCACCTTCCTTTACAAATCGCTCTGCGATGGCCAGCCCGATTCCGGACACGCCGCCGATCACGATGGCAACATTATCTTTTAACCGCATGTATAAATTACTCCTTTTGCTGAAATGTCCTGTTTTTTACAGCTGCGCGAAGCAGATGGAACTGGGATTGACGATGGGGGTGGACTCCACATCGGTGAGGGTGCCGTCGTCATTTACGGCCAACACGTGGAGCAGATTGGCGGGGCGCTCCGCGACGAAGAGGTAGCGTGCATCCGGGGACAGCTCAAACTGCCGGGTGGCGTTGACGGGATCGCCGGTGAACCGGCTGAGCTGGAAGGCGTGTTTGCGAGTCAGCTTGCCGTTTTCATCCACGGTCACGGTGATGATGTTATCCTCGCCACGATTATTGACATAGACGTACTTTCCGCTGGGGTGTACGCGCAGGGTCGCAGGCTCGTTGCGGGCGGTGAAGTCCGGCGCAACGGTGGAAATGCGGTCCAGCTGCGTCAGGATGCCGGTCTTCATATCCAGATCGAAGGAAAACAGCTCGGCGCTATACTCGGTAGTCATATACAGGCGGTTGGGCTTCACGGGGTCGAACTCGATGTGACGTCCGCCCACGCAGTCACCCAGCCACATATCAAAGACCCGCTCCAGCTTCTTTTCGTGGATTCGGTACACATAGATCTTGTCACTGCCCTTGTCGCCGGACAGAACATAAGAACCGGTGGGATCGACCATGGCGGAGTGGGGGTGGCCTGTGATCTGGCAGCGCCCACCGTGCTGGGGAGAGGGGCTGGGATCGGGGCCGTGCTCTCTGTGCAGCGCCACATCCAGCACTCCGTCAATGGTGCCGTCGTCGTTGAACTGCCACAGGGTCATGGCGCCGTCGTCGTACTCATAGTAGATATCCCACTTACCCTCGGCGTTCTGGCCGATTTTTTCCACGTGGTCGTTGCCGCCGGTGGTGCACATCACCAGGGCGTTCCGGCCCGGGATCATCGTCATCGCCTCGGGATTGCCGCCCATGGTGCGTTTCCGGTCGATCTCGGTCAGCATGCCGGTCTCGGGATCCACCCGCCAGGCCCACAGATTCGAGGCGTTTTTGCTGTCGCCGCGGCCCTTGCCCTTGAGCTGGTTCACACCGTACAGGGTGCCCGTTTCCTTCACATAGGTCATACAGCTGGCCCGCAGAGGCTCAGGGAACCATCCCTTGTAGGTCACGCTGTGGCCGTCTTCGCCCAGTTCATAAATCGAGATGCCGCCGCCGCTCTCCCGACCGTTCTCCCGGGGCGCACCGGGCACCATCCACTGGCTGACATAAACCATTGTTTTTCCCATGGTACAAAACCTCCTGTTCTTGACTTAAAACTGTGCGTAGGCACAGCGGAAACCGGTGCCGGGGGTGGCATATTCCATCACATCGCCAATGCGGCAGAAGAATACGCCGGAGTCGCCGCGATCCAGCTCGCGTCCGCCGCAGAAGCAGCGGGCATCTGCTTTTCCGTTGTTGGCAAAGAACCGCGTGCTGCCATAAATGTTGGGGTCATCATAAGGAGGCAGAAGGCATAGCGCTTTCAGCTTTTCCTTTGCCTTTTCGCAGATAGACATTTCCGCGACGGTGGTGCCGAAGGGCATACCGCGACGCTTATCCAGAGAGTTGGTAATCTCGCCGGTGATCCACTGCCAGCCTACGAACAGGGTGGGATCGTGACTGCTGGTATCCCGTCCATAGAAGTCCAGCTTCAGGCTGTTGGGTGTCTTGCCGTCGCCCTGGGGCTTGATGTACTCGCCGGTGGTACCGTCAATCGCCATCCACTTGTCGCTGTCGATATCCTGAGAGTTGGTGTTGTCAGCGCTGTCGTTGTTGGGCAGTACCTGCAGCTCGCCGTAGCTCAGACGGACCGCGCCGATCCAGTCACAGGTGTTTCCATTCAGGTCGGCGATTCCGGAGTAGGAATTGTTATGGTACCATGCCTCCGGGCCGGTTCCGGTAAAGGTATGGACGAACTTCTCGCCGGTGCGCACGGCAGTGGAGATCTTGTCGCGGTAGTCCTTACCGGCGCAGTTATTGCCCTTGGGCTGATATCCCTGCTGCACGCAAACCAACGCGATAAGCGCATACTCGGCACGCGACATCAGGTGCCAGCCTTTGCCCTTGTTATTACAGGCCTTGATGCTGTCGGTCACGGACATACCACCCTGAGGGATCTCGTTGGGAAGGGATGCCGCCACGCCATCCACCACGACGTTGGGGTACTTGGAGAAATACAGAGCCTCAACTTCCTTGCCGTTGACAATGAATGCAGGGTGAACCTCGTCACTGTCGCTGATGCCCAGTTCCTTTAGAGTCAACTTTGGGATGCGAACCATGACAGAGGGGACTCCTTTGTCGTCCGTCAGGATGATGTTGGTGGGAAAAACGGACTGTAAAATCAGATTGGCCAGATTGATGTCGATATTTTTGAAATCGAAGTTCATAGGAAACCTACCTTTCACAGCTATATTGTGTTTTTGCGTCTTTCCATATTTGTTCGGCAAAGGGTGTTCAAAATCAAATCCCACATACCCTCTGCCAAAACGGACAATTAGTCCACCTTAGTCCAGTCGAACATCAAGGCAGGTTTGGTGTGCTTGCGCTCGCTGGTTTCCTTGTATACTTTGGCGCAGTCGCGCGGATCCTTTAGTTCGTAGAGCGGATCGACAATGACCGAACCCTCGTTCAACCACTGCAGAGCAGCCTTCATATTCATCTCATAACTGTTTTGAATACTGTACGGCGCATGATAAACGGCCGGCACATCGTTGCCTAGCTGCGCGGTGTTTTTCGAGGCGCTGAAATCCGGCTCATACAAGGGGATCCGCCACTCGGCGCCGCCCTTGATGGTTACGTTGTTGCGGTAGATGACATTCAGCAGATCGTTCATCTGATAATTTCCAGTGCCGACCAGATGGGTCGCCACAAGGATGACCTCGCCGAAACGGCGGACCATTTTTGCGCTGGCCAGAGCGACCGCCTCGTTACTGGTGCATTCCAGAGCCAGGGCGATCTGACCGGCGTAGTTTGGATCATTCAGCGGCACTTCGTTGAAAACCTTCTTCAGACCGCACTGGCGGGCCAGATTGATGCCGGTCTGACCGCGGCCCACGGCAATCACGTCATAGCCACAGCGCTGGAACACCTGAGCGGCCATCAGACCGATGTTTCCCAAACCGGTGACCATGACCTTGGCAGGGGGCTTGGCATAGGAATCGGTCAGGGAGCTCATGCCAACACACATAAACTTGACAAAGGGTGCGCGGCGGGGGTCCATCCCTTCGGGCAGCTTAACAAGGTCGCGGCGGCGCAGACGCTGGATGGAAGCATGCGGGCCGCGGCAGTAGCAAAGGTCACCCGGCTTGATGTCGGTGACGGCCGAACCGACCGCCTCCACCTGGAAGCAGCAGGCATAGCCGCAGTAGCGGGGATATTTTGCCACGACAGCGCTGCCAATGTAGTTGCCCAGGTAGAAATTCATTTCCGTGCCGATGCTCAGCAGGGAGTACAGGGTATTGCCTGCGACCTCGTCCGGCTCCAGAGGGATGCTCATGGGTTTGATGCGGCCATAGGCGTCCGGAAGCAGCTCCAGCGGGTCATCGCGAAATTGCGCGTCATTGGGCTGCATGATAATGATTTGTTTGTAATCTTTCATAGGCATAAAGTCCTCGTCATTTTGATCGGTCGCGCCGGTCAGTCCACCTGACTCCAGTCAAACATTAGAGCCGGTTTGATATTCTTCTTCTCACTGACATCCTTGTAAATCTGCGTGCAGTTGCGGGGATCGTGCAGATCGTAAAGATGGTCAACCAGAATCGAGCCCTCGGCCAGCCACTGCACGGCGGCCTTCATATTCATCTCATAGCTGTTCTGAATGCTGTACGGCGCGTGATAAACGGCCGGCACATCGTTGCCCAACTGCGCGGTGTTTTTCGAGGCGCTGAAATCCGGCTCATATACGGGGATCTTCCACTCGACGCCGCCCTTGAAGGTTACATTGTTGCGGTAAATGACATTGAGCAGTTCGTTCATCTGGCGGTCCTCCGTACGCACCAGGTGCGTGGCGACCAGAACGACCTCGCCGAAGCGCCGGACCATTCTGGCGCACCCCATGGCGCCCGACTCCACGCTGGAGCATTCGAGAGCCAGCGATATCTGCCCGCCGTACTCCGGGTCGTCCAGAGGCGGCTGTGCAAAGACCTTCGTGATACCGCACTGTCGGGCCAGTTCGCGACGGGCCTGCGACGGGTCTACGCCGATCACATTGTAGCCGCAGCGCTGAAACACTTGAGCAGCCATTACCCCGATGATGCCCAGTCCGCTGACCATAACTTTGGCGGGCGGCTTGGCGTAGGAATCGGTCAAAGTGGTCATGCCCACACACATGAACTTGGTGAAGGGGGCACGGCGGGGATCCATCCCCTCCGGCAGCTTGACTAAGTCGCGCCGTCGCACACGCTGGATGGTGGCGTGGGGTCCTCTGCAGTAGCAAATATCTCCCGGTTTGACGTCGGTAACATCTGAGCCCACTGCCTCCACCCGGAAGGAGCAGGCGTAGCCGCAGTGCCGGGGATATTTCGCCACGACGGGACTGTTTATGTAGTTGCCCAGGTAAAAATTCATTTCCGTGCCCACACTCAGAAGCGAGTACAGCGTGTTGCCGGCGACCTCGTCCGGCTCCAACGGAATGCTCAGGGGCTTGATGCGGGCATAGGTATCTTCCAGCAGGTCAAGAGGATCGTCGCGGAATTCCACATGCCCGGGTTCCATGATGATGATCTGTCTGTAACGTTTCATATCGTTCTCCTTCCGGATGGAAGTTGTGGAAATGCCGAAATTTGAAATTACCTGATCAGAAGCTCGTCAGGGAAGGGATTCCGATTCTCTGAGGCAGGATCCCTTCCCTGTGCGAACAAACCTTATGTGATGGTTGTCAGATGCCGAAAAGCAAATGACAGATCCCAACAATACCTACGGTGTATATGAACATTGCAATCTGCGGTTTCCAACCGACAGAGAAAATATCACGGAATTTGTAGTAACCGAAGCCGTAAGTAAGCATATAGCAGGCATCGGTGGGCATGAACCAGATGGGAGCTGCAAACCAGAAGATGCAGAAGCCGCACACGAGGGGGCTGACGTTGGCCAGCAGAGCCACCGGCAGCATGACGGTCAGGCAGATGCCGTTGACGGGGGCGCTGCCGGGCACGAAGAAGTGGACGACCATGGTCATCAGGCAGATCATAAACACCACGAAGAGCCAATTCCAGTTGGCTGCGCCCTTGAACGCGAGGTTGCACAGCCATGCGCCAACGCCTTCGTTGCTGAACGCCGTGATCAGGGGGTTGATACAGGCCAGAAGCATAACCGCGTCAATCATGACATTCTTTCTGTAGTCCTCACCGGTGCAAAGGCGGATACCGGGAAGCATCATGGCAATTGCGCCGCCGGCGGCAACCAGTGCCATGTTGATGTGCGTAAAGATAAAGCAGTACATCATGCATGCGATGATGACGAAAAGTTTGATCTCGTTCGAGCCGATCTTCGCGCCCTTGCACTCATCCACCAGCATTTGATACTGATTATCTGTGAGCTTCTCCGGTTTGCACCAGCGGACTAGCAGCCAGCCGGTTACAACGACGGAAACGATGGAGACGGGAATACCCAGGATTGCCCACTGACCGAACGTAATATCATAGCCCATGGAGTTGATCAGGCTGATACCGACAACATTGCTGATGCCGGACATGGGGAACATAACGCCGCCGGCAAGGCCGCCGTACACGGCGCCGATCATGATGCCTTTGCCAAGGCCGGACTTTCCCTTTTCTGCGCCGATGAGGGCCAGCAGACTTGCGCCCAGTGCAGCAACCATGGTGATGGCGGCACCGTCTGCAATGAACACGGAAACCACGGCGGCAATGACCACGAAGCCGAAGACAATGCCCTTGGAGTTATTGCCGACAATCCGCAGGATTAGGCGAAGAAGCAGCTTGGGCAAATTGGTGTTTGCAAAGGCCGCCGCAATGCCAAAGCAAGCCAGCATAAAAAACATGCCGTTCTGGCCGGTGGCCGAAAATGTCGCTCCCTGATCCATGATGCCCAAAAGCGGGACCAGGACAATGATCGTCAACGAGGCGATAATGTTGGGTACCACTTCGGATACCCACAAGGTCACAGCGACGCACAGAACCCAAATCGCGCGCCAGCCCGCAAGGGACAGACCTTCGGGCGGGGGAAGAAAGAGTGCAAGCAAAATAAAGGCAATTGCTATCGCACAGCTGATAATGGTTTTGACTAAGCTTTTTGATTCGGTTTTCGCAACAGTCTTCATAATTAGTCATCTCCTCTTTACAATTTCCCTCGGGTATCGAACCATTATTGAAACTGGGGTATTTGTAACTGGCGTGCACCTCACCTCACATATCTGTTTATTTCAGTCATGAACACAGCTCAAAACACCCAAGCAACGAGCTGTGTTCATGACCGACGCCGGGGACAGGGAAACTATTTGGAAAAAGATTGGCTCTTGACACCACGTATTTACGATGCACACGCATATCCACGCCTGGCATCCATACTTTTTCTTGCAGCTATATGAAATCGTCTGATCTTTCATGCAAGGGTTTGTATTGTTTAATTTACATGAATATTACCATAGATAAAATAAATACTCTGTAAAAAACTTTACATAACGGAAAAAATATTTCATACAGATTTGTCTAAATTGTTATAATCTCAATGCAAACAGCCGCATACTTCGTCCCATTTTATGATACTTAGTTTTTTAGGGAGCCTGCAGCACTGTTGTTCCGATTGGCTCAAAACAATTTGCTGCGTCAAACAATTTACAAACAGCGCAAGCGATTTATGATACAATGGTATAAAGATCCGGCAATCTGCTTCCGAAAAGGGGGGGACATTTCGATTTCCGCACCCTGTACGGGCTTGCACAAAAAGATATATTTTAGCTTGGAGGACAATGTATGACCATCGGATGGATCGGAACCGGCAATATGGGTGTCCGCATGGCGGAACGTCTGGTGCAGGCGGGACACAAGTTATACGTGTACAACCGCACCAAAAGCAAGGCACAGCGGGTTTTAGATGCCGGAGAGGCCGAGCTGCTGGATTCCCCGGCAGAGATCGCCGCGAAATGCGACATATTCTTTACGAGCATCACAAATGATGACAGCATGCAGGAGGTTCTGCATGGCGCGAACGGACTGTTAAGTCAGGCCAGAGAGGGCCAGATTCTTGTGGAAATGAGCACGCTGAGTTCGACATTCTCGGCTAAAATTCGCAAAACACTGCACAGCAAGGGGCTTTTGTATTTGGATGCGCCGGTCGTAGGCAGCATGTTTATGATCGAGCAGGGACTGCTGAAAGTTCTGGCCAGCGGAGACGAAGCAGCCTATCAGGCGGCATTGCCTTACCTTAAGGACATCGGCCGCACCGTGGTGCACCTGGGCAGCGAGGATCAGGCCCGCTGCATGAAAATTGCCGTGAACATGATGATCTGTTCCTACCTGACCATGTACAGCGAAATGCTGTTGGCGGGTGAAGGTATGGGGTTTGGCTGGAAAGAACTGAACGACCTGTTGGAGTCTTCCGAGGGGGCCAGCCCCATGCTGCAAGACAAGGGCACCACCCATCGGGAACGGGTATGGGAAAGCACTACCGCATTGACCTCCACAGCCATGAAGGATCTCGGTCTGGCGCTGGAGATGGCAGAACAAGGCTGTTTCCCCTTGCCGCTGACTGCGATCATCTGCCAGTATGACCGCTATATGCACGCCAGCAGCCGGTACGGAGCATATTCCACCTTCGGCACCGTCGCCGTTCTGGAGGATTGGTGCGGCCGACAAGCAGGGGATTATATATCTCTCGCGCAGGAGCACTTGGACGAGTGTTCAAAGGCATTGACCACCGCTCTGGCGGGGGTGACCACCTTGCTGGCGTCGGAAGCGTTGCTGTTTTGTCGTCATACGGGCATCGAACAGCAGGCGGCTGTGGAATGTCTGAGTTCCTGCCACGGGGCATCCGCGTATTTCAAAAAGCTCTGCACCGAACATGCCGACCCCCTTACCGTTGCAGATGTCAGAACCGCACTGCGCACCGTCTTGAAGTCGGCCAAGGAGGCCGGTTTATTTGTTCCGATCCTGGCCACCGCCAACGAGCAATTCAACCGTGTCGCCGCCGGTCTGGAGCCGGATGCCGGTTTGAACGTGCTTCTCGCATATTCATTTGTCCGGTAACAAGCGTCTGTGGAGTTGACGCTTGCGTCCTGCCAACGAAAAACACCGCAGACAGAAGTCTCTGTCTGCGGTATTTTTCAGCTCATTTTGCTTGCTGCGAGCCCTTTGAATGGATCAAATGTCGCCGGCCAGCTCGGCGTCCTTGTGGGTCACGGCGTGCAGGGGACCGGTCACCTCGCCGATGCCGCGGGCTTTGTCGTGCAGGTACCGGAAATCCTCGGCGGAGAGTTCGAAATCCATGCTCTCCAGATTCTCCTTCTGGTGGGTGACGCTGAAGGACTTGGGGATGGAAACGATGCCGGCCTGATAGTTATAGCGCAGCTGGATCTGCGTGTAGGTCTTACCGTACTTTTCACCCATCTCATCCAGCGCTGCGCGGTAGCCGGCCAGACGGTTGATCTCCTGAATGGCGGACTTGCCCTGGCTGCGCTGGACCAGCATCTTCAGCTGGTCGGGAGCAAACGTCCACGGAGCGTTCTGGGGGAAATTCATCAGGCCCAGAACGGGACCCCAACCGATAGGTTGGATGCCGTGGGCATGGCAGTACTCGGTCAGCTCGTCATTCCAGTCGTAGACGTTGCACTGGTACTCGTTGACCGCAGGGGCTACGTTGCACTTGGCGCTGAGCATCTCCATCATATCCACGGTGAAATTGGACACTCCGATGGCCCGGCACAGGCCCTCCTCCTGCAGCTTTTCCAGCACCTTGTAGGTGGCGGCCATGCCGTCGTTATCCCGCCAGGGGTGGTGGATCATGTACAAATCAATATAATCCACACGCAGCAGACGCAGGCTGTCCTCAAAGGTTTTGCGGATGACCGCTTCATTGGCGGTGTTCTCGGGATTGCCGGGGAGCTTGGAGATGATAAACAGATCCTCACGGGGGATTCCGGTTTCGTACAGGGTGTTGCCGATGCCGCCTTCGTTGCGGTAGCCCCGGGCATTGTCAAACATGCGGTAGCCCATCTGCGCTGCGGTGAAAATGGGGCGGTAATCTCCGTTCAGAGAACCCCAGTAGTTGCGGTTTTCCTTGCCGATGGTGTTGGTGCCCAAACCCAGTGCCGGAATCTTGACGCCATTGTTCAAAGTAAAGTATTCCATAAATTTTCCTCCTTGTTTTTTCACTGATGTGATGATTCTAAACCTCGAAACATGCTTGGAACTCAATGTTTTTTCTCTTCGCCGTATATCTGACTTTCTCCGGTTTTCCGGTATCATTGAGGGAGAGAGCTGCCACCGGCCGAAGCGGAGAAAACGTCATGCAAAATAAATGTGCGCAGATGCCGCGGCTTGACACGCGGGACGCGTAAATTGATGTAACTGAGCTTACAGCACGTCGAACACAATGCTGCAGGCGGAGGGCTGCTCCACGCGAGCAACTTCCTGACCCAGTTTGCCGTCCTCCTGAATGGGATAGGTGACGACCAGACCGCTCTTCAGCGCACCCACAAGCAGGAAACGTCCATCGGGAGAGAGGCAGCAGCTGTGAGGATCTGCCACATCCAAACGGAAGCAGTCGATCATGGTCAGCTTGCCCGTCTCCTGATCAATGCTGTAGGTAGAGATCACGTTGACCTTGCGCACCAGGGAGTACAGATACTTTCCGTCCGGGCTGACGCACAGGTCGGACTGCATGACTGTATGGGGCGTACCATCAAAGGGAACGTCCTTGTCGATGCCGGGCACGACCTCGATCAGATCCAGCTTGCCGTCGGGAGTGTAGGTGAAGCAGTGCAGCTCGGGCAGAGCTTCGTTGTTGGTATACACAAAGGGTCTGGTGGGATGGAAGGCACTGTAGCGGGGCATCATACCCGGCTTGGTATGGTAAGGCTGTTCGCAGAGGACCAACTTCTTGTTCTCCCGATCAATGCGCAGGGTGTGGACCAGATCGCCGCCCTTGTCGCACATCAGGAAGAAGTCACCCAGAGGTGCAAAGTTTGCGGAGTGGGGGTGGGACAGGGTCTGCTGCTCCAGAGGGCCGGTGCCCTTTGCGTAGTAAACGTCGCAGGCGCGGCCGATCCTGCCGTCCTCTTCCAGCTCGTACAAAACGGTGGTGGCGTCGTCAAACAGCACCTCGCGGGTGTACTCGCCGGCCTCGTTTTTTACGATCTTTGTGACAAAATTGTGGCAGGAGTGGTTGGTAACAACCAGAAAACGGCCGTGGGGATCCAGTGAGACATAGCTGGTCAGAGTACCGAAGGAGGGAACCTTGTTCAGCAGGGTCAGTCCGCCGTTCTCGGGATTGATTTTGAAGGAATAGACGAAACCGCCGCCGCCGCAGGAAAATTCGGGATCGGCCAATTTCTCGTCAACGACGTACAGGATCTGGCGCTCGTGATCAATGCACTGACCGCCAACGCAGATGTCGGTGCGAGTCTGAGCAAAGGGGGTCAGCTCGCCGGTTTCCTCGTTGTAGTGGCAGGAACAAATGCCGATGGTGGAGGTGCCACCCTTAATCCAGAAGCCCTTGTCACTTTCCCACCAGTTGCCTACATAACAGATTGTGTTACTCATAAATCGTTACTCCTTTATTATAAGTTTGTGCCCTTAAGGTCAAGCATACAGCCGGTTGATCGTCCGTTCGCAACCCATATCGTCTGCTGCCTTATCAGTTTATGTCGTTCAAAAGAACGGCTTGCTGCTTTACAACAATTATTTGCTCCGGATCCCGTCCGATTGGGAGCGCTCTCTCGATTCATGCATATAATGGCAGGCTACACAGTGGCCGGGGGAAACCTCCTGCAGAGGCGGTTCCTCATGGAAGCAGTTCTCTTGTGCCATCCAGCAGCGCGGTGCAAATCTGCAGCCCGGCTTGGGATAGATGGGACTGGTCACGTCGCCGCGCAGCACAATACGGGACACCTTATTGCTAGTGGTGACTTTGGGAACGGCAGAAAGCGGTGCAATGAAATGCGGATGCAGCGTGTTTTTGAATAACTCTTCCGTGCTAGCGGATTCAACGATCTGACCGAGGTACATGATAATAACCTTGTTGGAAATATGGTGGACAACGCTCAGATCATGGGAAATAAACAGATATGCAATGCCCTGCTCTTTCTGCAGACCCATGAGCAAATTGTTGTTCTTCCTTTCTTTTCCTTTTTCATGTCATACGAGATGAATCTTAGAGATACGCTGCGCGAAAACCACAATCAAAGAACCAACTCCTTTCCGTAATCTTTTGCAATGGGATGTGCCCCCTCTATACAGGGGCATTCCTGCCAAGAAACCCTTCATCAAAGAAGTTCTTTATATAATCTATCAGAATCGGTACAGAGTGCTCTCAGCCCGTAGGGCCGCTAATATATCCTTTTATCTATATAGTCATTCAAATTATTTATATAAAAAGCTATTATTAACCGCAACCAATTAAATCCATCTCTCCATAATGCATGCTTTTCGATTGATTTAAACGGTTGCGTTCAAACATACCATAGATTATATGAATGGTTGCATTGTTAAAATTAATATAAACCAAAAGGTGAAATTTGTCAAGAGAAACTTCCGGAGTCAAACAAACTTCCCAAATGAAACCGAATTATTTGGCACGGAGAGCCAATACACCATAAACCAACCGGTGACCGTACAAGCCTATTTTATTCAGGCTTGTACGGTCACCGGTTATATCTGCAGAGGACGATCCAACAAAACAGGATAAAATAATCGGCCCGGCGTAAAATTTTGTGTAAGCGTTTTTCGACAGAGTCAAGAATTTCGCGTATAAAATATGCACTTTGTGGCTTACTTCCCATGACTACCACGCTCCCCGGCGGTATGCGCGCCGGTACGGCGTGAATACCGTCACAGACCGCCGGGGAATACTAACCTAAGGGAATCAGCCGGCGTTCCGGTCGGCGAACATGATCTCCAGCTGACTGAGTACGAGGTCCCAGTTCTGGCACCGGGCATGCCAGTGCTTCACAATGCGCTGTGACGCCAGATACAGCATACGGCGCAGAGAATCGTCGTTGGTGAACGACGGCTTATTTTTGGTGATCTGCCGGAACTGGCGGTTCAGGCCTTCAATAATATTTGTCGTGTATATGATTTTCCGTATTTCCTGCGGATATTCGAAGAAGGTGCTCAGGACTTCCCAGTTTTCCTCCCAACTCTTCACGCAGGAGGGATACTGCTTGCTCCACTTGTTTGCAAAAGCTTCCAGGTTCGCCTCGGCTTCTTCCAAAGTCACCGCCGTGTAGATTTTCTTCAGGTCGGCCACGACCTGCTTGATGTCCTTGTAGCTGACGTATTTGGTAGAACTGCGGATCTGATGCACGATGCAGCGCTGTAGCCGGGACTTGGGATAAACTGCCTCAAGGGCCTGCATCATGCCGCACAGGCCGTCCGTGCAGAACAGGTAAACATCCAAAACACCCCGACTTTTGAGGTCATTCAACACATTCAGCCAGAATTTGCTGCTCTCATGCTCGCCGATCCAAACGCCCAGGATGTCCTTCCGGCCATCCATGGTGATGCCAAGAACCACATAGGCTGCCTTGGTCACATATCGGTGGTCCTCTTTGACCTTGTAGTGGATGGCGTCCATGAAAATGAACGGATATACGCTCTCCAGCGGCCGGTTCTGCCACGCCGTGACCTCCGGCATGATCTTTTCGCTGATCTTTGTCACCAACTCAGGAGAGATCTCTACATCGTACAGTTCCTTGATCTGCTCGGCAATATCTCTCTGGCTCATACCGCAGGCATACAGGGCCAGAATCTTCTCCTCCATACCGTCCGCATTGCGGTCATATTTGCCGATGATTTTTGGCTCATAGGATCCATTGCGGTCTCTGGGCACCTTGATATCGATCTTGCCCAGCTGGGTCTTGACTGTCTTCCGGGAATAACCGTTGCGGTAATTGCGAGGCATGCCCTTCGGCTCTTCTGAACGCTGGCACCGCTCCCGACCCAGTTCCTCGTCCATCTCCGCTTCCATAACCTGCTGGATCACATCCCGGAACATTTCCTTCATGGCCTGCATGACCTCAGCGGTGCTGGTAAACTTCTGGCTTTCAACGTATTGCTTCATTAAATCCTGTGGTACTGGCTGCATATTCTTCTTCTCCTTCGTCTTGAATGTTTACTTCCATTCTTGACCAAGTCGATGATCTTCATACTGTCGACGTCTGTCGATTACACAGAATTTTATGCGGTCTCTCCAGAGTTATTTCTTAGCTGCACAAAATAGCTCCAGCAGCCCCAAACGGGGCTGCTGGAAGCAGAAAATTTTATATTATTTCATTGTCTTCTTGACGGGGAGCAGTTCACTTAAACCGTCCAGCAGGTTCTTTTTTCATCCTATGACCACGCCTTTTTCGCAGTTGTTTTTAAATCCCCTGCTGGCAGCAATAAACGCCTGCAGCGCAGATCCCAGATGTTTATTTTTATGATAGACGATGTCAAACGTGCGCTGTAAAGGGATCTCCCGCACGCTGCAGCACCACAGTTCCCCCTGCTCCACTTCCTTCCGGATCAACAGTTTGGAAATCACTGTAACACCGAGTCCGGCCATGACCGCCAATTTAATCGCCTCCGGAGAGGAACAGGACCAGCCAATGTTACATTCCAGTCCAAGCGTATCCAGCGCTTCTACCAACTGATCCCGGGTACCGCTGCCTTTCTCCCGGAGGATCAAACGCTCCTGCGCCAGTTCCTCAGCCGGAATTTCATGCATGCCAGAAAACGGATGAGAAGGGTGACAGGCAACGACCAGTTCGTCATGAATCACCGGGATTGCAATCAGGCGCTTATCGTGAATCCATCCCTCTACCAAAGCAATATCCAGGTCGTTTTTTAAAAGCATCTGTTCGAGGTAGTGGGTGTTTTCAACGATGGCATTGACTTCAATGTTCTGCCGCCGCAGCTCCAAGACGATGTCCGGCAGTACGCAGGTTCCAACGGTCAGTGTGGCGCCGACGCGCAGCTTTTGCTGCCCCTCTGCCAAATTTTCAACAAAAAGGGCCAGCTGTTTTTTCCCGTTCAAAATACCCTGAACATAAATCAGCACCGTCTCGCCAACAGAGGTAAGATAGAGTTTTCGATTCAGCCGGTCAAAAAGTCTGGTGCCAATTTCCTGTTCCATGTTATGGATCGTCTGGCTGACAGAAGAAGCGGAGATAAAAAGCGCCTCCGCCGCTGCATTCATATGACCATACTCAGCTACTTTGACGAATATTTCCATGTCACGAATGGTCATGACCTGAGCCATCCCTTCTTGTTAAGCAATTACTTAGCCTTATGATAAATAGATTCATATTTTACAAAAGAACAGACTCCATTATAAAATAAAAGCAAATCGGAAAGAAAGAGGTAGAAAACAATGGTTTCGGGTTTGGTCGTATGCTTGTTGGCAGCCTTCGTGGCTATGAAACTGGCCGCTTTTCAAAACATTATCGGCGCGCCGATGATCGGCCTGTTTATCGGCATTCTCATTGCAAATCTGTGTTCGGAAAAGATCCTTGACAAGCTGAAAAAGGGGGCATCTTTCGCCTCTAAATATCTGCTAAAGGTTGGTATCATCATCACCGGAGCGACCTTGAACTTTAAAGTGGTCGTCGGTGTTGGTCTCTCCGCATTGCCGCTGATTATCTTCAATATCTGCCTGAGCTTTCTCGTGGCTTATCTGGTGGGTAAGGCCATGGGCGTCTCCAGCAATACACGCACCTTGGTGGGCGGCGGCACCGCGATTTGCGGCGGAACGGCCATTGCCACACTGACGCCGATCGTAAAAGCCAGGGAAGATGAGATGGCTTACGCCATGGCGGCGATCTTTCTGTTTGACATTCTTGCCGCCATTATGTGGCCCTACGCCGCCCGCGCCATGGGTTTCACCGCCCAGCAGTACGGCTTCATCGGCGGGCTGGCAATCAGCGACACCTCCAGTGTAACGGCTGCCGGCGCCACGTTCGATACCATTACCGGCGGCATGACCGCTGTCATAAACGGTGAAACGCTGACCGGCGGGGATATGGCTGTTGTCGTTAAGCTGACCCGCACCGTGATGCTGGTGTTTGTCGCCATCGCGGTCATGCTGGCCGAGATGTTCCGCTCCGGAAAGAACGAAACCGAAGTGCAGAACGGTTCCTTTGCCCGGCGCGCGCTCAAGGCGTTCCCGCTGTTCGTTCTCGGCTTCCTGCTGACCGCCGTACTCAATACCGTCATTGACTTTGGCAGCGTTTCCCTCGGCGCTTTGACGCTGAAAGCCCTCTGTGCCAAGGCAAGTAAATATTTTATCAGTTGCGCTCTGGTTGGTGTGGGCTTCAAAATCAAGTTCAAGGAACTGTTCACGAAAGGCGCCAAGCCTGTCCTTCTCGGCGGCTGCACCTGGCTGGCGATCGCAGCTTCCACATTGAGCTATGTACTGCTGTTCCTCTGAAAGAACTTACAAATCAATAGAACTGTTTAAGATCCCGGCCCTCATCAGTTTACTCCGGCCAGACTGATGAGGGCCAATTGTCTGGCCTTGAACCCCTTTTCTTTGCCCTCTCTGTTTGGTTGGATACATTGAAATGGCGGAGCCCGCCGGTCAGCGCAAGAACTTTCCTGCACTCACTGCTCAAGCACACAACGAGGTCAGGAGCCCTTCAGGGTCCTGACCTCGTTGCTCTTTCTCCGCTTGCTTTTCAGCAAGCCCTTATCGGTTTTTATTCCGGGCAGGGATCGGGAACCTCCGCTTCGTCATTCCTGGCTGATTGCAATGCTTGCGTCAAAAGCGTCCCGGACCGCACCGGCCACAATGCCCACCTTTTTGCAGTCTCCGATATTGATCACGTCAAACGCGCAGTGAGCGAAGCTGTCTCTCAGCTGAGCTTTGCTCTTCATTCCCGTGCAGAGCACGATGGAATCCGCCTCCAAAACCCGTTCTTTCCCGCTGGAATCTCTGCACCGAACGCCGTTGTCCAGGATCTCCACGCAGGCCGTCGCGGTCTCCGCTCTGACCTGGGCTTCCTTCATATACCGCAGCGTATGGCTCCGCTCGCTGAGCAGCGCATCGACACACAAATCGTCCCGCATCTCTACTACGGTACACTCATGTCCCATTCTGGCCAGATGGATGGACACCTCACAGCCGGCCATGCCGCCGCCGATGAGGACCACTTTGTTCCCCAGCACTTTCTCGTTTCCGATTACATCCAGCACCTGTTTTACGATCGGTTTTTCGATTCCGGGGATCGGGGGAGTGATCGCTTCCGACCCAACTGCCACCAGGACCACATCCGGGCGCTCCTGTTCCACCAGCTCCGCCGTGGCCTCCACACCGAGTCTCACGTCGATCTCGCGTTTGCCGACCTGTGTGATGAGGTATTTTTTGAAATCCGCCAGCGGTTTTTTAAATGCAATATGATCGGCATACTTGATGATCCCGCCGAGGCAGTCTTCTTTTTCAAACAGAGTGACCTGGTGTCCCCGGTCCGCCGCAAAGATGGCAGCCTGCATTCCGGCCGGTCCGCCGCCGATGACCACGACTTTCCGTGTTACCGGGGCGGTCGGGATATTCTTTTTATAATTCGCGTTTCCGTGCAGCGGATTGACCGCGCATTCCGAGCGATTGCTGGAGGAGAAATTGTCGATGACATTTTTCGATGTCGCCACCCGGGCGAAATCCATACAGTGGTTGCAGCGCAGGCAGGGACGGATGTCCTCTTCTCTCCCCTGCCGCACTTTTTTGGCCCACATGGGATCGGCGATCATGGAGCGGCCCAAGACAAAGTAGTCCACATACCCCTCTTCCAGAAGCTGCTCGCACTGCTCCGGATCGCAGACCTTCCCCACGCAGCCCACGGGGATTTTTACGCCCGCGTCCTTGACATACTTCGCCAGAGGGGCCGTGTGGGCGTTGGGAAGGTACTGGGTGGGGCTCTGATCCCCCCGGGTCTCCGAGACCATGCGGGTTCCGCTGGAGATATGTACCAGATCAACAAGATCTTCCAGCATCTTGATGAATTCCGTTACCTCCTCGATCTCCAATCCGCCCGGCACGATCTCCGTCCCGCTCATGCGCAGTTCAATGTTCAGATTGGCCCCGACCTTCTGCCGGATCCTCTCCAGCACCATTCTGGGAAAGCGGACGCGATTTTCCAGGCTGCCGCCGTATCGATCGGTCCGGTGGTTCAGCATGGGAGAGAGGAAGCTTGCAAACAGCCACCCGTGTCCAAAATGCATCAGGATCTGGTCGAACCCGCCGCGCATTGCCATCAGTGCCGCCTGTGCGTGGGATTCCGCCACCGTCTCCATGTCCTCTTCGTTCATTTCACGGGCAACATTTCCGTTTGCCATTTTGATCTCAGACGCGCACATGGGCTGCATCCCGTTGCAGAATCTCGGCAGCGCGTGCTGACCGTTGTGATTGAACTCGATCGAGGTACGGGCTCCGAAAACGTGGGCGTAATCGTTGAATCTGAGCAGCTGCTGCAGCTGCGCCTCCTGGGTCAGGTCAATCTGAACATTGTGGCCGACGCTGTTCAGATTATCCATCTGCGCCTCGCCCATGCCGACCAATCCAAAACCGCCCCTGGCGGCCTCTCCGTAGAAGCTGATGCCATATTCGTTCAGGATTTTGTTCTCATCGACCTGTGCATGAAAATGCATGGGCGCGGTAAATAGCCGGTTCTTATAAATTACTTTGTTTTTTCCCACAGAGAGCGGGGAAAACAGCTGCGGGTATTGATCCAAATACGGTTGAACACTCATATTTTTCCTCCTAGGCAAACACGCTTGACGCTCCTTACAGTATCCCGATCAGCGTCCAATAAGGCACCATGATAAACAGGGCGATCAGCAGGGCGATAATCACTCTGACAGCGCCAAACTTGATAAAATCCTTCATTTTGATCATTCCGAAGGCAAAGGGAATGACGTAAACCATACTCTCATAGGGCATGACAATGGCATCGGTGGTCAAATAGAACAGATACAGCATGCCCTTTACGCCGATGCCCAGGTTCGCGGCAATCTCCGCGACAGGCATCGTACCGACGCCCAGCATCGCCATGGGGGTGAGGATAAAGTTCAGCAGGAATCCGAAAATCCACGTGACCAGATAAACCAGATAATTGCCAACATTCTGGAGCGCTTCGAAAATGGGAACCACCGTCGCGGAGATCAGATCTCCCACGCCGACCGCCATGGCCACGTTCCCGATGGCAATACAGCAGACCGCGAAGAAAATCACATGGATATTGATGTTTTTGATGGCGTTGGGCGCATCAATATTGACGCCGGGCAGGAACATCAGCCACGGGATCACGATGAAGCCCCAGGCCGCGTCGATATGGTGCAGGCTGGTGGTAAAGAGGAAGATAACCAGGAGGATCGTCAAAACACCGGCGATCTTCTCGTTGCGCTTCATCTTTCCCAGCTTCGCGTACTCCTCCTGGAAATAAGCCTTGCCGCTGATGCCTCCGTCATCCTTGAACATTTTGTACGCCAGGAACCCGTATGCCACCAGGAACAAAACGGCGGGCAGATTCTGCAGCAGGAAACTGGAATAGGTGATGGTGAACTCGGGATCAATGCCCTGCAAATAGCCCAGGATAATGCTCATGTCCATGGGCGTATAGATGAAGAATGCCGCCGTGCCGCACGCGACCGCACCGCTGAGCATGATGCCGGCCGCCGCCGGCCGGCCCTTCAGATTCAGCGACTTGCAGATGCCGTAGCAGAAGACCGCGCCCACCACGGCCGAGCCGAGGAAACGGGAGATCACGCCGACCAGGATGGACACGACGATGATTCCGGCGTAGCTCCCACCGCACCGGATCGCCAGCCAGTAGGCGATCCGTTTCAGCAGACCGATCTCATCCAGGATGTTTGCCAGCAGGAACGCGCCCACCAGCATCAAAGGGTTTACGGTTGTCCACATACCGAAGATCCTGCCCGCCTCCGCAAGGCCTAAAAACAGATACGATGCGGGCAAGAGGCACGACACCATCATCATCGGCAGCAGCTCAAAGGCAAGGGATAAGAGCCCAAATACAGTAATGGCAAAGAAAATCCGTATATTGGATGTAAAGACATCTGAGAGAGGAATCAGCATGATCAGCACGGGAATCAGTACGGTCACGCCGATTTTCACCAGATACGAAGTGCTGTATTTACTCTGTGTCATAAATGCTCCCCTCCAAGTAATTTAGGTTTCCTCCAAAAACCGTTTTAAAATTTTTACAAAGGCATCTCTTTCATCTTTTCATACATCTCCGGAAGAAACGCGGGCAGGTTGTTTCTTTCATAAATACAGTGTGAAAGCATCCGCCGCGCGATCTCCAGCGCCGTCTCCGGTTCATAGGACTCCATTTTGACCAGCGCGCCGTTTTTACAGAAGGCGCCCACATAAAAGTGCGTCCGGAATTCACAGCCGCCCCCCGGCAGATTGCGGACATAGTGGAACAGGGACAGAGCTCTGGGCGGCACGCCGGCGGCGTTTTCCACCGGGCTCATCCAGGCGTTTCCTCCGATCAGCGCCGCAAATTCCGGATCGGCCTGTTCCGGACTGCAGCGCAAGCCCAGGTTTTGGGGGTTGCAGGGGCTGTCCGGGTCAATGCGCTCCAGGCCAAAGCCCACGTCCTCAATGCTGATCCCACCCAATTCAGACAAATGGGATCCGGGATACCAGACCTTATAGGCCAGATCGTCCACAACCTTCAGCTTCTTATACCAGTTGAACATTTCAAAAGGAACTGTCTCCAATACCGTGCGGGACGAACCGTAGCCCACGCCGTCTTCCAGAAGGCAATAGCCCAGATCTCCCTCCCTGTATCCCGGCTCCAGGATGGAATTCATGTTTTTCCCGGGGATCAGCGCCTGCTCCGGGTCCATGGTGTTTCCCCGTGCGAAAAGCCGTCGTTCCTCCTCGGGGACCTCTGAACGCCCTCTGTAGTAGAATTTTGCGTACCACTTTTTCTTCTCTTCTTCCGGCAGCTCCGGAAGCTTCGCAACGTCATACTCGTCAAAGTCGAAGCCGGCCTCCAGATCCAGGCTCCTTTTCTCCATTTGGTTTCCTCCCTCACTTGATTTCTTCAATGTTTTCCACTCCCTTCCAAGACAAGTCGTCCTCAAATTTCCGGTTCTTTTTCTTCTTGATTTTGTTGATTATGCCTTACAAATATGGTAGAATATTTTGACCGTTCATAACATGACATATTGGATATTTTTGTTCACAAATATACATTTTTTCGTCTTTTGTACAATTCTTTTCAGAACGAATGTCACAAAGGAGGGCCGGATTTCCATGAACATGGAACAGCGCAAGCAGTTGACTCTGCAAAGGATGAAAACCGCCCTGATTCAGCTGCTTCTCGTCAAGGACGTCAACCGCATTACCGTCCAGGAAATCATCGCAAACGCGGATGTCTCCCGCGGCACCTTCTACTCCTATTTCAACGATATTTTTGATTTGATGGAGGCCGTCGAAAATGAGCTTTTAGAGCAGATGGGTCCCTGCTCCTATGATCCCAGCGACCCGGTCAACGACGCGTTTCCCGACCACTTTCCGACCTTTGCCTGTGTGCGTTGGTTCGAGTACTGCGCGGCACACCGGGACGCCCTGCTCGCCCTGCTCGGCCCAACGGGGGACCCCTACTTCGCCTACAAGCTGGAGCGTCAGGTTCGGGACAACATCGACGAGCATATGTTTCAGGGCATGGAAATCCCGCACCCCCGGGACGACCGCTGTCTCTACCACCGGGAGGCGAGCGTCCAGGTGTTTATCGGGCTGATGAAATACTGGCTGCAGCAGCCGGAGCCCATCTCCGCCGTGAAGATAGCCCGCATCGCACAGGTGGATTTGCGCCACCACTACGAAGTTACAAGAAGCTGAAAAATGTTTTGCCGATATGCCGAGAGCAGTCTCCTCCTAGGAAACGGAGGAGGCTGCTCTTCGTTTACGCTCAAAAAATCGGCGGCACGAAGTCGGAATCGGAAACACAGATGTTCTTGACCTGAGAGTAATAGTCCAGCGCCATTTTGTTGATCTCTCTCCCCAGACCCGATTTTTTGTATCCGCCGAAGGGGTTGCCCGCCGACGAGTCCAGGTAGTCGTTGACCCACACCGTCCCCGCCTTCAGCCCGCGGCCGAACCGGATGGCGCGGTAAATATCCTTTGTCCACACCGCCGCCCCAAGGCCGTATTCCGAGTCGTTGGCCATGGCCAGTGCCTCTTCCTCTGTATGAAATTTCATCACGCACTGTACCGGTCCGAATATCTCCTCCCGGGCGATGCGCATGTGGTTCTCCGCTTCAAAGATGGTGGGTGCGATATAGAATCCCTTGTCGTATTCCGGTCCCGTCAGGCGGCATCCGCCGCATACCAGCTTCGCCCCCTCCGCCTTTCCGCACTCGATGTACTCCAGCACCTTTTCCATCTGCCTGGCGTCCACCACCGGGCCCATCTGCACACTGGGATCCATGGGATCGCCCACCTTGATCCCCTCGTACTTTTCCTTCAGCATGGCCAGGAATTTGTCGTACACTGTGTCCTGCACCAGGATGCGGGAATTTGCCACGCATACCTCCCCGCTGCTGGACAGCATGCCCAGAATGGACATCTGCAGAGCGCGCTCCAGATTGGCATCCTCAAAGATCACACTGGCCGACTTTCCGCCCAGTTCCAGGGTACAGGGGACGATATTTCCTCCCGTGGTGGAGCCGATCCCACGGCCCACTTCGTAGGACCCCGTAAAGGATATCTTGTTGATCCCCGGGTGGCCCACCAGCATATTTCCCACTGTGCTTCCGCCGCCCACCACCACATTGATGGTTCCCGCCGGCAGTAGGTCCTTCCAGAGCATGACCGCCTCCAGGACGGGCACCGCGGCCCCCGTCGCCGGCTTGATGACCACGGTATTCCCCGCCGCAAGAGCGGGCGCCAGCTTCCAGGACATCAGCATGGAGGGCGCGTTCCACGCCAGGATCAGGCCCGCCACGCCCAGGGGTTCCCGCACCACACAGGAAAAGCTTCCGCTGTCATGGCTGACCAGCGCCCCCTCCTGGGACTCGATGGCGGCGGCAAAGTAGCGGTACATGTCCACGCAGAACCCCAACTGCGTGTGGCACTCCCCGAAGGTCTTGCCCGTGTCCCGGCTCTCCAGCTCGGCCAGCCGGTCCCGATGCTCCTCGATCCGGGCGGCCATCGCCCGCAGGGTATCCGCACGCTGGGCGCGCTTCATGCCGCTCCAAACTGGAAAGGCCTCCCGGGCCGCGGCCACAGCCCGGTCCACAATGACCTCGTCCGCGCCGGAGATGGTAGTCAGCACCTCCCCGTTAGCCGGGTTTACATCCGGCACGTCGTTGGCCTCCGGGCCGTATACATACGCCCCATTGATAATAGAGCCGTACTTCTTTGGATAATCCATTCTTTACACCTCTTTCTTGCGAAATACAAGCTGAATTAACGGCGCTCTCACCGTCTCTTCGTGTCAGCCCACCGTAAGCGGCTGCGTCCCGAAGATCCCGATGTGCTCCTCCACCACGCTGCGCATCGTGTCCTGGGCTGTCCGGCAGACGGCCTCAAAGCCCACCTTTCCGTCCTTTTCCTCCAGCAATGCCCGGGCGCTGGCCGAAGCGGCCAGTGTCATACCCGTGAAAAAGTTGACCTTATTGATCCCGCAGCGCACCGCGTCACGGAACATGTCCGCCGTCAGGCCGGAGCCCCCGTGCATCACCAGCGGAACATCCACCGCGCGGCGGATCGCCGAAAGGCGGTCCAGATCCAGGTGGGGCGTTCCCTTATAGACGCCGTGGACCGTACCAAAGGCCACCGCCAGCGCGTCCGGCCCGGCCTCGCGGCAAAAATATTCCGCCATCTCCGGCGTGGTAAATCCGCTTTCATCGGCCACATTGCCCGACAGATTATCTCCGCCTTCCAGGCCGCCCACATGTCCGATTTCCGCCTCCACAGAGACGCCGCAGGCGTGGGCCGCCTCCACCACCTTCCGGGTCATCTCGATATTCTCCGCCAGGGGTTTGGCGGAGGCGTCCAGCATGACCGAGGTGAACCCCAGGTGGATGGCCTTCATGACCGAGGAGAAGCTGCTGCCGTGGTCCAAATGGAGGGCCACGGGGATGGGACTTCTGATGCACCGGTCGATCAGATAAGTAAAGTAGCTTTCATTCTCCAGTTCCCACTCCAGCGTCATCAGAATCACCGGCACATTCCGCTTCTCCGCCGCTTCCAGGATCGCTTCGGCATACAGGGGCAGCGGGCCCATCATGTCAAACGCACCGACGGCATAGCGCCGCTGGACCGATTCCGACAAAATTTGTTTCAATGTCACAAGCGCCATATGAGTATTCCTCCCATTTCTTCTTAGGGTACGATCAGGGTTTTCAGATTTCGATGATTGTGAAGGGCCTCGTCCAGTCCCTCAAAATAGCGGTCCAGCGGATAGCGCGAGGTGATCAGCGGCTTCACGTCCACCCATCCCTGCGCCAGGGCCTGGATCGCCATGGGGAAGTCGTTGGCCTCACAGCAGGAGGTCAAATAGGACTTCTCTCCGCCCCAGATGGGCATCATGTCCAGAGTCAGGGGTTCACGCAGCAGAGCATACTGGATCAGCCGCCCGCCGGGCTTGAGCATACGGAAGCCGCTGCTCACCATGGCCGGGCTGCCGGTGGCCTCTACCACCGCGTCCACGCCCCGGGGGCAGAGGCTGCGCAGGGCCGACTCGTGGAAGGAGTAGTCATTTCGGTCCATCCGGATGGTCTCGACCCCATAGCGGGCCAGAATGTCCAGCTTTTCCTGGGTCCCGGCAATGGCGATCACCCTGCCCGCTCCCGCGTGCCGGAGCAGTTGGGCCAGAATGATGCCGCTGCACCCGGAGCCCAGCACCGCCACCGTCTCCCCATATTTCACGTCCAGCCGGCGGATGCAGTGGACGCAACAGGAAACGGGCTCGGCAAAGCTGATCTCATCGAAGCTCAGATTTTCCGGCACCCGATAGAGCTTGGCGGCCTTTACCCGCACATATTCCGCAAAGCTCCCGTTTAAGTTGTGCCCCATATAATGAGCGTCGGTACAGTACGCGTTTTTTCCCTCCCGGCAGGAGTCGCACTGGCCGCAGAAGTTGGCCGGGTCGGCGGTCACCCGCTCCCCCACCTTCCAGCCCGTTACGGCACTGCCCAGCTCGGCGATCACGCCGCCGAACTCATGGCCCGGCGTCACCGGATAGGACGACTGCGGGGTTCCGGTGGTGTCATGGTCGCCGTCCGCCCCCTTGCAAATGCCGGAAACTGCCACCTTCACAATGGCCTCATCCGCGGCACACACCGGGTAGGGCACCTGACGCAGGGAAGCGTGCTCCCGTCCGGGCGCGTCGTATACCACGGCCTTCATCGTCCTGCTCATTCTTCCAGTCCCTCCGGGTGGATGCGGAAGGCGATTTTGGCAAACCGCCCACTGAGCTGGTCCTCAAAGGCCTTCTCATACTCCTCCATGGCGTACACCTTCTGAATCAAGGGGCGCACGTTGATCAGCGGCAGCATACGCACCGCCTTGTAGAACAGGTCGGAGGAGTTGAACATGCCGTGCAGATGGGCCTGACGGCGGTACATGGTCTCAAACAGATTCACACCCAGCTCGAACTTCTCCGGGTACATGGCGAAAAACACCGCGTGGCTGTCGATCCCCAGGATATTCAGCGCCATTTTGGCGGCGGAAGCCGCGCCCGAGCACTCCAGGATCGCGTCGTACCCCAGCCCGTCGGTGTACTTCATTGCCTCCTCCACCGCGCCCGGGGCGGTGGGGTCGAGGGCGGCGTCCGCCCCAAACTGGAGACCCAGCTCCCGCTTGGCCTCCACCGGCTCGAACAGGGTGATGTGGGAGGCTCCCTTGTGGTTGGCCAGAGCGATCGCCAGCATGCCGATGCCGCCGCCGCCAAAAACGGCCACGCGGGAGCCGAACTTCACCTGGGCCATCTCCACCGCGTGGAGCGAGACCGACAGCGGCTCCGTGAGCACGCCGTCCATCAGGCTTACCGCGTCAGGCAGCCTGTAAAGCTGGGATACGTTCCAGACCACATACTCGCTCATGGCGTCCATGTGCATCACGGCGTGGGTGCAGAAGGCCTCGTTCCCACTGCGGCAGTAGTGGCAGGCGTTGCAGAAGTGCATAAAGTTCCCGGTGACTCGGTCCCCGCGCTTCCAGCCGAAGCTCTCGGCGCCCGGGCCGACCTTGTCGATCACGCCGGAGATCTCATGTCCCATGCGGCGGGGCAGACCGGAGCGGATAAAGGCGTCGTCCGAGCCCAGCCCCCCTTTGAGGAAACGGGCGTCGGAGCCGCAGATGGTGGCGTAGGCCACTTTGATGCGCACTTCATTTTCACCGGGCTCCGGGATTGGGATCTCCCGCAGCTCCACCCGGCCCAGCGTATGGGTCTCGGGCTCGCCCAGAGAGACGGTATAGAGGGCTTTCATCCTGTCAGACATTTTCATTACCTCGTTTCATATTTTCCGTTTCGCTCCCGGTAGGAGCGCAGGTAGGCCAGAACATCCCGGGCAGAGCGCACCGGGTCGTAGCTGGCGGCGTACTCCGCACACACAAAGCCGTCATACCCGGCCTCCTCGATTTTCTGAAGCAGGTACGGATAGTCCAGCGGAGAGTGGAAGGGCTCATCGTGCCGGGGAATGCCCACGACGTGGAACATCTGGATCAGATCCGTGTTCTGCGTACTGTTGAGCAGCACGTTTCCCTCGGAGGACTCCATGTGGATGAAGTCGTAGAGCAGCTTCACGTAGGGGGAGTCCACCGTCTTCACGATCTCCAGTCCCATCGCCGACGTGTGCAGATAGGCCGTCCGGTGCTCCAGCACGTTGTTGATCGGCTCCACCATGACCGTGATCCCGTATTCCCGGGCCAGTTCCGACAGGCGTCTGACATTTTCGATGATCAGACACTTCGGGTCATAAAAGTCCCCCGTCTTGAAGCCGCCCAGCCCCGCGATGGCCGAGGAACCGCAGGCCTTGGCAAAGGTGAACGCCTCCTGCCACACCGGCTTCAGCTCCGACCAGCTTTTGTCAAAGGTATTGCAAAAGCAGTTGTTGACTCCCGAGGATACGATGGGGATCCCGCATTCCTCCGCCGTCTTCCGCAGCTTTTCCGGATCATAACTATCGTGGTCCATGTATACGTCCACGCCGTCGTATCCGCACTCAGCGGCGATCTTGATCCTGTCCTCAATGGGATAGTTCGTCAAAGTCATGTTGATGGCAATGGAAAACTTCAACCCGTGTCCCCCCTTTTACCGGCCGACCAGCTCTCTCAGGGCCTGCGCCATATCCTCCGGAGTCACTTCCAGCGCCTCGGAGATATCCCGCTGCCAGCCCACGACGCCGAAGCGGTCCCGGATGCCGAAGCGTTTGAAGGGGACCGCGCAGACGTGCTCGGCCAGCACCTCGGATACGGCGCTGCCCAGGCCGTTGATAATGGAGTGGTTCTCCGCCGCCAGGATCGGGCCCTTGGCCGCAGCCCGGAGGATCGCTTCTTCGTCGATGGGCTTGATGGTGTGCATGTCCACCACTTCCACGCTGATCCCCTCCGGCTCCAGCAGATCCGCCGCCTGCAATGCGTAGTCCACCATCACGTCGTTGGCGATCACCGTAACGTCCCGGCCCTCCCGGATCAGATTTGCCTTGCCGAGCACGATCTCGTCCTCGTCGTTGTAGATTTTGGGATTTTTCCCCGCGCAGAAGCGGAAATAGACCGGCGTGGGCAGATCCAGCACCTGGGGAAAGAGCTTTCTCATGGCTGTGGCATCGGTGGCGTCCACGATCGTGAACGTCGGAATATTGCGCATAATGCCCACGTCTTCGATGCCGAAGTGAGTTCCTCCGTTCTGCTCGCACACGACGCCGGGCCGGGTCCCCACCACCTTGACATTCAGGCCGCTGTACGCCACCGACAGAACGATCTGGTCATAACAGCGCCGGGTAATAAACGTGACCAGCGACGCCACAAAGGGCACATATCCTTCCGCCGCCAATCCGGCGCTGACGCAGATGGAGTTGGCCTCCGCCACGCCGACGTTGAAATAGCGCTCCGGAAAACGCTCTCCGAAAATATGCGTGCCGTTGGCGTGGCTCAGGTCGTTCTCCACCACCACAACTCTGGGGTCCTTCTGCGCATACTCTATCAGCAGGTCGTTGTATGTTTCCGTCATAGATTTCAGATCCAGCATGCTTTCCACCTCCTCAAAGGGACGCAATGTACGCGGCCGACGCCTCGTACTGCTCCCGGGTAAACGAAGTGTTGTGCGAGGCTACGTCCCGCTCCATCATGGGCACGCCCCGGGCCTTGATGGTGTTGCAGATGATAAAGCTGGGCGCGCCGTCGCCGTTGGCCTCGTCGATCGCATCGGAAATCGCTTCCACATCATGTCCATCAATGTCGTACACTTTGAACTTGAACGCCCGCAGCTTGTCGGCCAGGGGCTCGATATCACCGATCTCTTCCACCGTTCCATCCACTTGGCCGTGATTGCGGTCGCAGAACACAGTCAGGTTGTCCAGACCGCGGTTCCCCGCCAGCATAAACGCCTCCCAGCACTGGCCCTCCTGGAGCTCGCCGTCGCCCACAATGCAGTATACCCGGTTGGGTTTTCCGGCCAGCTTCAGGCCCAGCGCCCGGCCGACGGAGCAGGACAGCCCCTGGGCCAGGGAGCCGGTGGTCTGGTCGATCCCCGGCGTCAGCTTCATGTCACAGTGGCTGGGCAGACGGGTGTGCGGCCGGTTGAGCGTGTAAAGCATCTCCCGGGGAAAATAGCCCTTGTGCGCCAGGGTGGCATACAGGGCCGGGCCCGCGTGGCCCTTGGACAGGATCAGCCGGTCGCGCCCGTCCCAACGGGGGTCCTTGGGATCCACCTTCATTTTATCATAATAAAGCACGGCAAGGATATCCACGATGGACATGCTGCCGCCCACATGGCCCTTGCCCAGGTCTGCCAACATATCCAATGTCCAGAGGCGTATTTCCTTCGATATTGCAGTCAGTTCCGCCTTTCGCTGTTCATTCATGCTTACTTCCTCCTGTTCTGTTTAGAATTGATTTTCACCATGCGGCATAGCGCGCGGAAATTTCTTCCCGCGGCTCAAAGACTCTGTCGATCACACACATTGCCTCCGCCGCCTGGGAGCAGTTCTCATAGGCTCCGATTTTGATCCCGGCGAGCATCGCCACCCCCACGCAGGAGGATTCAGGATTCCGGCACCGCTCCACTGGCAGGCCGAACAGATCGGCCTTCAGCTGCAGCCACTGCTCGGATCTCGCTCCCCCGCCGCCGATCCTCATCGCGGAAAAGGGCCCGCCGTGGACCGCGGCCAGGTTTCGGAAGCAGGTCCGCTGCTCCAGGGTAACGGTCTCCACCAAAGCCGCGAAAAGGTCTTCCCGCGCCGCGTCCCCCGGCCACTGCCCCGCCTCGAGAGCCGCCCGGGTCAGGCGCAGGCCGCGCGTACCGTCAAAGACCGCTCTTTCAAACAGGTCCCCCAGATCCGGGTCTCCGGCCCGGCCGAAAAAGCGCCCCATAAACCGGGTCAGGACAGCCCCGGACGGGTTGCCCGCCATGACAGAAAAGTTCTCCCGCCCGGGAGCCGTGATACAGTCGGCGCCCTCCGCATTCAGAAATCCTCTGCGGTAAAAGCCCATCAGATCATAGGTGCCCGCCATATCGGCCAGCAGGCCGTTTCCGTAGGGCGAAACTCCCTGCCCCAGCTGGGCGATCACACAGTCATGCCCGCCGATGACCAGGGGGACCTTCCGGGGCAGCGTCACGCTTCCGAATGTCCCGATCTCGCCCAAGATTTCCGTGCTCTCGCACACCCGGCCATCCAGGCGCTCCAACCCGGTGGCCCGAGCCAAATCGGGCATCCAGCAGTCCTGCTTCACGTCGTAATACTGGCTGGTCGCCGCCATGGTCCGGTCCCAGACCGCGGGAAAGCCCAGCTTTCCCAGAATATATTGCTGGATACTCCCGAAGCTTTTCGCCCGGGCAAACACATCGGGCTCGTACTGCTTGAACCACAAGATCTTGGCCGGTATGGACTGGGCGTTGAGTCCGCCCCGCAGCACCTTGGCGGCCGTTTCGGCCGGTACCGTCCGCGCCAGTTCTTTGCCCTGGGCCTCCGCCCGGGCATCATAGCTGACCAGAATGGGATAGAGCGCCTCGCCCGTCTCATCCATGGGAAGCAGGTTGGCCCCGAACCAGGAAAAGGAGACTGCCGCGATCTCATTTCCCGCGCGCCCGGCCTGTTCCACTGCCCGGGCGGCCACCGTCTGGGCCGCCGCCCAGATCTTCTCCCCCGGCAGTTCTCCTTCCCTGGACATGGGGGGGTAATCCATACTCTCCCGCACCAGAGTCATTCCATCGTCCAGATCGATCAGGACCGCACGGACCTTTGAGGTGCCGAAGTCAAACACCAGCACCCCCCGTTTTGCTCCGCAGATCACCGGTCCGCCCCCTCAGGGATCAGAATCACCTTGGCGTCCAGCCCCTTCATGCTGTTTTGGAACCCGGTCTCGTATTCGTGCATGGGCAGCCTGCTCGTAATGATCTCGGACAAGTCCAGGATCCCTTTCTCCGCCAGAGAAATACAATTACGCCAGGACTCCGAATTGTAGCCCATATGTCCCCGGAGGGTCACGGATTTCTCCGTCAGCGCATTGATGCTGCAATTCACCGGCATATCATTTAATCCGACGCGCACGATGATCCCCTCGTTGCGCACACACTGGAGCGCGGACGGCAGCACCGACGGGTGCCCCACCGCGTCGATTACCACGGCCACTCCGGCAGGCCCGGCGATCTCACGAATCCGTGCGGGGATGTCCTCGCCGCTGTCGCTCTCCAGCCAATGGGTGGCTCCGTACTTGAGCCCGATCTCCCGGCGCACGCCCCGGTTGGAGCTCGTCCCCACCAGAATGATGGTCCCGGCTCCCGCGATCTTGGCCATCTGGACCGACATCAGGCCCAGCGGTCCCGGTCCGAACACCACAACGGTCTCGCCCGCATGAAGCGCGGATTCCTGAATGACCGCCTTGTAGGCGTTCGCCGCCGGTTCCAGCACGGTCGCCTCCGGGAACGGGATATTGTCCGGCAGCCGCATCAGCGTGTTGGGGTACAGTCTGAGCACTTTACCCGGAACCTTTACATAATCGGTAAATCCCCCGTCATAGGAGCAGCCCAAAATTTCCCGCTCCGGGCAGTTGACAAAGTCTCCCTGGGCGCAGGAGGGGCAGCGGCCGCAGGCGTGTCCCGTATTCTCCGAGACCACCCGATCGCCTACCTTCCAATAAGGATCGACCCGCTCCCCCTTTGCGGCGATTACGCCGGCAAATTCGTGTCCAATGATCAGCGGGTACCCGTGAGGCGCCCCGATGGCCCCAGTATAAAAATGCAGATCCCCCCCGCAGATCCCCGCAGCCTTCACCTGCAGGAGGATGTCCTCCGGACCGATCTCCGGCTCCGGTACGTCCAGCCACTCCAGCTTGGCCGGTCCGGTCAAAACAACGGCTTTCATATTTCCCCTCCTCATGTTCTTTCGATCCCCAGCAGTTTTCCGCCCCGGTCCTGAAAGCCCGGGCTCTGAACTACGCTGCGGTCCATGACGCTCGCCGGGATTTCCCCTTCCAGGTACTGCAAGATGTACCGTGTAAGCTCCTCGGAGTGGATCGCGTCCCGCTCCACACAGAGTCCGCCCTGATGGGGCGTCAGGATCAGCCGGTCCTCTTCGATTTCAAACCAGCGGCTGTCCTGAGGCAAAGGCTCTTCGGAATACACGTCCAGCGCCGCGGCGCGAATGCGGTTTTCCTTCAGGGCGTTGAAGAGCGCGTCTTCATCCACCAGGGCCGAGCGCGCCGTGTTAATAAAACAGGCGGTCGGCTTCATCAGAGAAATTTCACGGGCTCCGATCATCCCTACCGTTTCCGGCGTGACCCGGGCCATGACGCAGAAGAAGTCAGCGGCAGCCATGACTTCGTCCAAGCCCGCTGTCTCGATCCCCATCTCCGCCATCGCCTTCGGGTCGACATAGGGATCATAACCCACCACCTTCATTCCGAAGGCCAGCGCCCTCCGGGCGATCTCCCGTCCGTTCCGGCCGAGCCCCGCAATTCCCAGGGTCTTTCCATCCAGAAGGCCCAGCCCATGCTCTGTTACCATGAGCAGTTTCTTAAACTGTTCCGGCTTTTGGGTGTCCCACCAGCCCTCACGGACACACCTGGAACTGAACAGCAACCGACGATTGAGGGCAAGCATCAGCATAAATGTGTGCTCCGCCACCGGCTTGATACACCTCCCCAGGCTGTGCACAACCGGAATGCCTGCCCGGGTGGCCGCCGCAATGTCCACATTTTCCTCGGGGCCGTCCCGCTCGCTGGCGATCAGCTTCAAATCGGGGCAGCGGCGGATCACTTCCTCATCGATCTTTTCGTAGGAGACAATCAGAATATCGACGCCCTGCAATGCCTCAATCAGTTCCTCCTTCGTCAGATAGATCCGCTGAGCCGGATTCCCGCCGCAGCGCACCTCCATATGCTCCTGCAGGAGGTCAAGGTATTCGTCCGTAATGTGGGATGTACAAAAAGCTCTCATGTCAATTCCTCCATTTTCCGCAGCAGTAAGATTGCACGGGATTTTATTGTGTGTTATACTGAATTTAAAAGACAGCAGGGGGAGTGCAAGATGAAATATGTAAATCTGATGAACCTGACACTTTCTCAAATCATGACGTTTCAGGCGGCCGCCCGTTTTGAAAACTTTTCTGTAGCCGCCAAGTACCTGAACACAACACAGCCCATGGTCAGTCGGACCATCGCCCTGCTGGAGAACCAACTGGGCATCAGTCTGTTCACCCGTGAAAAGCAGCGGGTCATGCTCACCGCCGCCGGGAGTGCGTTGGCCTCGTCCTGGTCAAACCTGACGGAGCAGATCGAGGAATCGATCCGAAACGCCCAGGATATCCACGATCACCGGGAAAATACTCTTACCATCTGCGACGACAGGGGTGCGGATAAGACCCGCTATCTCTTCCCCATCATGGACCGGTTCAGCCAGTTATATCCGGATGTCACCCTGAATATTGAGCAGACCGACGCGGCCTGGGCCATCAACAGCATTTACCGGGACGCGGTGGATCTGGCTTTTATCATGGCCCATGAGATCAGCGGGCTGGACAACAGCCTTCTGGATTGGCGAATCGTCTACGACACCGCCTGGGGTGCCTACATCCATAAGTCCAATCCCCTGTTCCACCGCACCTCTCTCACCATTGAAGATCTGAAGGACGAGCCTCTTATCCTTCTGTCCACGGTGGCCAGCAGCAGCTATTCCTCCACGGTCATCTCTCTGTTTCAGCAGCATGGTATCCAGCCCAAGATCCACTCCTATGTCAGCAACAATGCCTCCTTGTCCTTTGCCTTGCACCAAGGGAACGGCGTGATCATGGCAAATGAATTTCTTTTGGTTCCTGACCAAACCAACATTAAGTTTTTCCCTCTGAAAGATACATCGGACGGCATCGCGCTGGTCTGGCGCAAAAATCCCAGCAACGCCCTGACCCTTCCCTTCGTGGACCTGGCCGAGGAGTTCTTTTCCAGTGTTTACAAGTCTCCGAACTAACCCGGTCCTCCGTCCGGGCCGTCCGGCCCGGACGCATTTTTCTTCTTCAGCGGCCTTGATGTACTCACCGAAACGCGTTTCCTCCCGTTCGCAGCACATCAGGCTCCCGGGCAGGCGTTCCCTCTGCAAATTTCATTCTACAGACAAACAACAAACTTGTAAAATTACAATAAAACATAGGCTCATGCGCCAAATGAATCACCTTTGGCTGTTATTCCATTGTGTATCATTTCACGTCCATAACATGGCAAAATATTTGGCCCAGGTCTGTATCAAATGCCGTCCCCTCCATCGCCTCTAAGTTTGACACTGAACTGCCGCAGTCGATCATTAATTCCTTTGCAAGGCATTTGCTTTTCGAAATCCGCAAGTATTATGACAGCGAGGAAGACCAGGCGGTATTCGAGGCGTGGCTGAACCAGCAGGAGGCCGATTAAGGCAACAAAAAATGAGAGCCAAGGTTTTTGATGACCTTGACTCTCATTTTCTGTTTTGACATCAGAGCGGAACCCGGACGGCAAAGCCGCCCTTGAAAAAGTAGATGTTCGTCCAATGTGTTCGGGCCCAGCTGAAACAACCTCAGGGAGTCCAGCAGAAAAAGCCAAAGTTAGCTCAATAGAAAAAGCCATTACCGAAACCTTTCAAATCCTTTATACTGAATAGCGACCAAACAACCCAGTAGAAAGGAGCAATATGAAAGGAATTCAAAGCAATGGCTTCCTGCCCATTATAGCACAGGCCATTGCGGAAATGGAAGAACTCCACGGAGAGTTTTGTGTTCATCAACGCTGTACAGGATCACATCGTTGCGAAACAGCATCAGACGAATTCCCTTCTCATCCCAAGGTGCTCTGTTGTATAACCCATACTTGAACGGGAAGGTAGACAGCTCCTGTTGAATGGCATCTCTCAACCGCAGATACCATGTTTCGGCAAGGGAAATATCGCGAAGCTCGTATGCAATATAATCCGCCTTTTCCTCCATATCCAGGATGGCTGTTTCGGTGTAAGCGATGTTATACCGCTGTATCTGTTCCATGGGCAAACCTCGCTCTCATTCGAGTATCCAGTTCTGCCTGGGAATACACACGGCCTGCGGCCAGATCTGCTTCACTTTTCGTCAGCTTGCGGTCGATGTCTTCGGCGGTCATCTCATCCCAGGTTTTCAGCGTGGGGCGGAAAGGCATACCGCCCTCCCGGAGGCTTTGCTGGGCGAAGATTCGGACCGCCTCTGCAAACGAAGTCCCAAGGCTGCGGTAAAGCTCTTCGACCTGTGCTTTGAGATCACTGTTCATTCTGATCTGCATCGTGGAATCCATAGCCATAGTAACGACCTCCTTGTAGTACAATAGTACTACAATTATATGCGACTGTCAAGTTCGAGCGTATTTATCGTTTGTAATCGTGACACCAGATATGAGAAAAAATCAAAAGTTCGGATAAGGAAAGAAATACGAACATAAAAACCGAGTATTTCCAAGGTTTTGGGAGAGAACCGGGCAAAAGTTCGTTATTTCCTCTCTTAAAGTTCGTAATTTTGACCTGCGGAAAGAGGTGAAACACCGTTGAATAAGCGCACGGTCGCCCTGACCACGGAGCAGTACAAAGAGATCATCACAACAATGAAACGGGGCTTTACCGGATGCCGCCCCAACGAGCGCGTGGCGACGGCGCTGATGCTGGAGGCCAATCTTGGATTGCGGATCTCCGATATCATCCGCCTGCGCCTGTCCGACATCGTCCGGGATGGTGAGCGGTACCGCCTGGCGATTACCGAGCAGAAAACGGGAAAGTCCCGTGTTTTTACCGTACCGCTGGCACTGTACCAGTTCATCCGGTGCTATTGCCTTGATCATGGGATTGCTGCCGATGCAGCTATCTTCCCGTTGACAGAGCGAGCGATCCAGAAGCAGTTGAATAACTAATGACCGGGAGTATGTAGCTGCATGCATACAACTTTACAAGTATGAAACAGCCTATCATTTTTATCTTAACGCCAAACTTGCTCAATACATGAAATTTCACAACATACCAAGAGGTACCAAAATACCATTGGAAGCTGTCTCCTATTGGGGCCGATACACAGCACCAAGTTCCTGCAGCAATGACCCCATCACAGTTGAAAACTTTGATATTCTCGACTATGACAGTACAATAAAATGCTTGTTTAGCCAAGATGCAAATGTTTTCAATTGGTCACATCGAAAAAACGCCTTGTGGCGAGAAACTCTCGAAGAGATACTTTGTCTTTTAGATAATCTTAAAAACCCAAAAGATCAGCCGTCATGGACAGACACCGATTTTTCTGCCGCCGCGGGCTTTTTTAAAAACGACTATCCCATTATCGAAAGCCTCTTACCTCTTAATATTGAGCCAGATTTCAATAACGCAAACTCATGTTGTAATTATATCCTCGACTTATACACTCCTTTGGCCGCACACGATACATTGCCATTGGCCTATCTCCGCCGCGTTGTAGCGACTGCCCGAAAAAACGCAATCAAGGAGAATAAAGAAGGTCTTGATTCAGCAACATTATTGAAGCGCCCGTCATATCTATTTTGACGGGCGCTTTTCTCTTTCAACCGCCTCCTGGATTTTTACGTCCTATGTTTCAGCGCAGATTTGGTGTACAGTGGCATTAGGAGGTGAGCAAATTGTACAAAACTCACGAAGATCCCAATGAGTCCAAAAACACCATCAACACTGGAGGTGAGAAGCTGATCGATCCCATGATCTTTTTCCGTCCGCTCAAGATGCCGCCGCCCCCGGACGGAACAATTGATCCGATGGAGTTTTTTGAGGAGATCCCTCCGGATGAAGTTCCACCCACTAAAGATGGACTTGCCCGGATCCTCCCGTCCTTCATCAACACCCTGGCTTTCCCGGATATTGATCCGGAGGCGAGTGTTGGCGGCAGTCCTCCGGTCACTCCGGCTGAACACGAGGCCTCTCTCGACATCTTAAGAGCGCCCCCGCTGCCCTTGCAGGACAAACCGCCCGGGCCTAATCCGAAGCCTGGTTTAAAACCTGTTTGGAGTGGCGGACAGAAGCCTACGCCGTACGAAACGATGTCCGAGGTTTTGCAGCTGCTAACGCTCTGCGTTGTAGATTGTAATCTGTACATTTACCAGGGAGCTCGCTACCAGCTTCTGTCCCCCGAAGAGGCTCAAAGGTTGATCGTCAGCCATTGTCGTGACGCGGTAGAGTGTGTGGGCACCCCTGGACATCTTCGGGCAGTTTATGACCTGCTCCTTCTGGAGCCGCGTATTCTGCGCACAGTTGAAGACGTCTCTCAAAGCATCGTCTCTTTTCAAAACGGCGTTTTGAGCTTGGCAACGCGGCAGCTGCACCCTCACTCCCCCGCTTTCTTTACGACGTACAGCCTGTGCTGCTCCTACAGGAGCGATGCCCTCGACTGCCCTGTCTTTTCGGCTTTTCTGGCACAGGTAACCGGCGGCGATTCTCTCCTGGCTCAAAGGATTTGGGAGATGATAGGGTATTGCCTTGTACCGGATCTGGGGGGAAAAGTGATTTTTCCTCTTCAGGGAGTTCCAAATTCTGGAAAGTCATTGCTGTCCTCCCTCATTGAAAACTTCTTTCCACTTGACGCGGTAGCTGCGCTTGATGTTCATGTGCTGGGCGACAAGTTTGCCGCCTCTGAGCTGGTTGGAAAGGCCCTTTGTATCTCTCCTGACCTTCCTTCTGGTCCTTTAGATACAAAATCTACCAGTGTGCTCAAACAGTTGTCCGGTAACGATCTTGTCTCGGCCGACGTGAAGTACCAAAGGCGGGCAAAATTTCGTTGTACGGCCAAGTTCATTCTTGCTTCCAACCATCCGCTCATCACCAAGCATCAGGATGATGCGCTCACCGACCGTCTGGTCGTCATTCCCTTCCGCTTCTCTGTCCCGAAAGAGCAGCGGGACCCCCATCTAATGGACTGTTTCAAGTTGGAATTGGACGCCATCGCCTACTACGGCATCCAAGCCTACTTCAGACTCGTCAATCGCCATTATAAGTTCTCCGGAGATTTCCCGCTGAACGAGGTGGTTACAACAGGCCTTGGCTGCAATACTGAAATGGATCCCGCCTCCTGCATCTTTGCTTTCGTGCGCACCAGCTTCCGGTGTGACCCGGCGAAGGGGATCTTCACTGCTGACGCACACAAGCTCTTTCAACAGTCCTATTTCGAGATCCCTCTCAACCTTTTTTCCCATCTTTTTGCGCAAGCCGCGCAGCAGCTCTACGGCACGATCAAGCGCCGGATACGGCGGGACGGCACGTCCAATCCCACCAGTTACATTGAGGGTATCACCCTCGTTGAAGAGAGGTAAAGACAATGCGGAAAGGACGCACATATGCAGTATTCGCTTCCAACGGAACTATGATCACGCGCAACTACAGCCAGGCCGTTTTCTGCCGGGATCACTATTTCTTTTCCCCCTGCATGATCAAGAAATTCGACATTGAAGCACGGGCTGAGGAGGCCGCAATCGACCATCTCTGGGACATTGCTCCGCTCGACCGGGCGATCCCTGAGCACCTGACCATGGGTCAAGTGTACACCGGCAGTAAGCTGCCGCGCAATGAATAAAGGAGATGAAAACATGGAAATTATTACCGTCAAGGAGTTAGCCGAGCTGCTCCGCGTGGGCATCAACAACGCCTACCGGCTCGTCCACGACGGCACGATCAAGAGTGTCCGCGTGGGGCGGGTCTACCGCATTCCGCGGAAGGCTGTGGACGAGTACCTGAGCCAGACAAGCGAGTCATGTGCCTGAGAATGTGGCCCCCGGAGCGATACGCTCTGGGGGCTATTTTTTACTCCACATCTTATTTAACATCCCCTTATGGTCCTGGTCCATCAGATGCATATAAATCTCGCTCGTCGTAGACGGCGAGCTGTGGCCCAGGGCCTTGCCGATGTCGTACATGGGGATACCCTTGGAGTTGGCGATGCTGGCGAAGCTGTGGCGCAGGCCGTGGAGGGTCAGAGGCGGGAGGTCGTTGTCCTCAATAAACTTCTTGAACAGGTCCGAGGCGTAGTTGGGGCGGACAGGGCGGCCGTCCTCGTGGGTGAACACATAGCCGCTGTCCTGGTAGCCGTCTCCAAGGGCCTGCTTGTAGCTCTCCTGCTTTTCCTTTTCCCGTTTCAGCAGGTCTTCAATGTCCTCGGTCATGTACAGGGTGCGGACCGAGGTGGAGGTCTTGGGGTCCTTGGTCACCACCGTGTTGCCCGCCATGGTGCGCACCTCGGTGATTTTAATCTTTTTTCCCTCGAAATCCACGCAGTCCCAGGTAAGGCCCATGATCTCCTCCCGGCGCAGGCCCAGCAGTCCCGCCAGCTTGATCAGCACCTCCAGCCGCGTACCCTCGGAGAGTTTGAGCAGCGTCTGTAACTGCTCCAGGGAGTAATACTTGATGTCCGGCCGTTTGGTGGCGGGTGCTTCCACATGGGCGGCGGGGTTGCTCAGGAGCAAGCCCTGCTTGACGGCCATCTGGAAGGCGGAGTTCATCAGATCGTGATGCTTGCGCACTGTGTTGCTGCTGATCTTGCCCTCCCGGATCTTCGCGGCGTAGTACTGCTGGAGCATGGTGGGCGTCAGCTTTTGAAGGGGCACGCTGCCGATCGCCGGGGTGATGTGGTTGTCGATCATTTTCTGATAGGAATAGACCGTCGTGGTGGCCCGGCTGAGCTTAATCACGTCGTTCATCCAGGTGTTCAGCCATTGCGTGACGGTGATCTCCTTGGGGAGAACGGTCTGCCCCGCGTCGCGGGCGGCCTCATGCTTCCGGAGTGCCGCGCGGGCCTGCGTCAGCTTATCGAAGGTCTGGGACTTCTTGATCTGTTTCCCGGTCTCCGGGTCAATGCCGAAGTCCAGATTGACATAGTATTTCTTCCGAACGTCATCATAAGAGATGTTTCGTTCCACCTTTTTGCGGGCCATGGCAAATCACCCCTGCTCCTTTGTCACACCTTCGATCAGATTTGTGACCACCTGATTGAGTTGGGCCGCGTTCCTGGATGTAATCACAGGCACACCCGTCTGCGCTTCCACGGCCTTGCGGGCGTCACCCGCCACCTTTCCGCCGGCGCGGGCGACTTCCACATTTTCTGCAAAAGTCTCGGGCCCTTTCTGCTTGGAGATCTCGGTGGTCGTGGCCTCGGCCAGCATGTTCAGCACCAGTTCCAGGGTGGTCATGTTGTCCCGGAGGTTTTCCTTTTTCAGTCCCTTGAAGTCCTTATACTGCCGGGTGCTCATGCCGGACCAGGCGCGGGAGATCTCGTCGGTCAGAATGGCATACTCCACGCCCTTCTTCACTCCCCGGTTGTCCCACTCGTCGGTCAGTTCCTTGCGCACCTGGATAGCCTGGAGCCGCTGATTGATCCACTCCCGGGTATAGCCCTTCTTTAAGTACGTCTCCAAAGCCCGCTCGATGGTCAGCTCCGGGTCGATGGTCTCTTCGATCCGCTCCCGGCCGACCTGGGCCAGCCACATCTTAAACGGCTCCGCCTTGGGCGAAGGAATGGACTGGATGATGCGGAGAAGCTGTTCGGTGTCGGCTACATCGGTCAGGCGGCGTTTGCCGTCGGCTGCGGTCATTTTCAACTGGTGACAATTCGTCACCAGTTCGCTGCCCTCTTCTTTCAGCCGCTGCTTCAGCTTGTTCCAGTACTTTCTTCCGGTGTTGTAGTCCGGACTGTCCGTCAGAACGCCCACCACATCAACAATAGAGAAGTACCATTCCTCTTTCTCCGCGTCCCACGCGGTACGGATACGCTTGTCTTCAAAAAGCTGAATCTGATCGTTTTGTTCCATGACTCACCCCGCCTTTCGTACTTTGAGTATACCACAAGCTTTCAAAATTATCTACCAGTATATCTACCAAATTTTATTTTTGTCCAAAAAGTTGCGAAATAAAAGAAAAATCACCAGAAACAAGCTTGTTTCTGGTGATTTTATGGTGGAGGCGAGGGGAGTTGAACCCCTGTCCGAAAGTCCTTCCACAGGAACTTCTCCGAGCGCAGACGATTGATTGCATTCCCTCACGCAGGCGTGAACCGTCACACTCCTGCGATCAGTAGAGTCATGATGCGTGGCACGGTCAACTCTTTCCGTACTCACGGGCACCACTCAGGTCACGCCCAAACCCGGCTCGTGGTCCTTCCGGGCAGGACGGCCGCTTTAAGCAGCGGCGAGAACTACGTTATCGTTGTTCTTTAATTTATAAAGTGCCCATTTTCAGAGTGCTGGGCGCACTCGCTCGCTATTCCTGCTTCTGTACCCCCGTCGAAACCGGTACGCCCCCTCGTCGTCGCGGAGTCCGCGGCCGACGGAATTTGCGAAGCAAATCCCGTAAGGCCGCTCCCTCGCTCCTCCTCTCCCCAGCAAAGCCTTTCGGCTTTGCCGGGGGCCCCATTTGGGGCGCTGAGAAGCAAGAACCCCTTGCCTCCGCGTATGCGGGGGTTAAGTCAAAGACAAATCAGACCTTCTCCGGCGCGGGATAGTCCACGCCGAAGGTCTCCACGGTGACCTTCTTCATGCGCTGGTCCTCGTGGGGACGGTCCATGCGCATATCGCGGGGCGCGTTCACGATGCGGTCGGCCACGTCCATGCCCTCGGTCACCTTGCCGAAGGAGGCGTACTCGCCGTCCAGGTGGGGAGCCTTCTCCACCATGATGAAGAACTGGCTGCCGGCGGAGTTGGGATGCATGGCGCGGGCCATGGACAGCACGCCGCGGTCGTGCTTCAGATCGTTCTGGAAGCCGTTGCGGGTGAACTCGCCCTTGATGGTGTAGCCGGGGCCGCCGGTGCCGGTGCCCTGGGGGCAGCCGCCCTGGATCATGAAGCCGGGGATGACCCGGTGGAAGATCAGGCCGTCATAGAAGCCGGACTGGACCAGGCTGATGAAGTTGTTGACCGTGTTTGGAGCCACCTCGGGGTAGAGCTCGGCCTTGATGATGCCGCCGTCCTCCATCTCGATGGTGACGATAGGATTCTGAGCCATGGGAATGACCTCCTTGGTAAATCTATATTTTCTGCACGGAGTCTTGCAGGGTACCACAAAAATTTTCGTTTGTCAACGCCAGATTCTGCCGCGTCAGCGGTTTCGGGTCTTCATGGCCCGGTCCATCTCCCGCTTGGCGTCCTTGGCGGCGGCGGCGTCCCGCTTGTCGTAGAGCTTTTTGCCCTTGCACAGGCCGATCTCCAGCTTGACCCGGGGGCCCTTGAAGTACAGGGACAGGGGCACGATGGCGTAGCCGTCCTGCTTCATTTTGCCGAACAGGCGCATGATCTCCCGCTTGTGCATCAGCAGACGGCGGGGGCGCAGGGGGTCTTTGTTGAAGATGTTGCCCTGCTCGTAGGGGGAAATATGCATCCCGTGGACGCGGATCTCCCCGTCCTTGACGATGCAGTAGGAGTCCTTCAGATTCACGTTGCCCCTGCGGATGGATTTGACCTCGGTGCCGGCCAGCTCGATGCCCGCTTCAAATTTGTCTTCCACAAAATAGTCGTGGTAGGCTTTTTTGTTGTTGGCCACCACTTTGATGGATTGCTCGGCCACGGAATTGTCCCTCCCTCCTCGTCGTCACGGAGTCCGCGGCCGACGGAATTTGCAAAGCAAATCCCGTAAGGCCGCTCCCTCGTTCCTCCTCTCCCCAACAAAGCCTTCGGCTTTTCCGGGGGCCCCATTTGTTCAGGAATGGTATTATACCATATAATATTATTTCCCGCAAGAGGTCATCCTCTTGCAATTCCGCCCGTTTCTGATAGAATAGGAGCGAAACCGATCGAACGGAGGCGTTTGGATTTGGAAACTTTGATCATCGGCATCGCCGGGGGCACCGGCTCGGGCAAGACCACCCTGACCCGCAAGCTGACGGAGCGCTTCGGGGGCGACGTTTCCGTGGTCTACCACGACAACTATTATAAAAAGCACGTGGGGATGTCCTACGAGGAGCGCGCCGCTCTGAACTACGACCACCCGGACGCCTTTGACACCGAACTGATGATCCGTCACCTGCAGGCCCTGCGCCGGGGGGAGACCATCCAGTGCCCGGTGTACGACTATTCCATCCACAACCGCTCGGAGCAGACCGTGGAGGTGCGCCCCACCAAGGTCATTCTGGTGGAGGGCATTCTGATCTTTGAAAACAAGGCTCTGCGGGACCTGATGGACATCAAAATTTTCGTGGACACCGACGCCGACGTGCGCATTCTCCGCCGCATCCTGCGGGACGTGAAGGAGCGCGGGCGCAGCCTGGACTCGGTGGTCAGCCAGTACCTGACCACGGTGAAGCCCATGCACGAGCAGTTCGTGCAGCCCTCCCGGCAGTACGCCGACATCGTGGTGCCCGAGGGCGGCCACAATCTGGTGGCTCTGGACATGATCGTGGAGCGCATCCGCCGCCACATCGACACCGAATAATTTTTTCAAAAAACTTTTTATTTTCCGGGAACCTTTTTCCCGCGCCGCCGTCTAAAGGGACAGTGACCGCGAGACGGTGACAAAAAAGAAAGAAAAATTGAAATTTGAAACAAAATGAAAAGGAGCTTGCCCGACATGAAAAAACGTATTCTCGCCCTGCTTCTGCTTGCCGCGATGAGCTTCACCCTGCTGGCCGCCTGCGGCAAAAGCAGCGGCGACGAGCCTTCCGAATCCCCCTCCGCGCCCGTGGAGCAGGACCCCGCCTTCAGCTGCGACCTGACCGCATTTTACGAGAAGATGATGGCCGCCGCCCAGGAGGCCCCCATGATGATGCCCATGGAGGGCGAGATGCTGGACGCCTCCTATGAGGGTCTGTCCGCCATTGAGACCAAGCAGCTTTTGGTCTACGCCCCCGTCATCTCCGCCGTGGCCATGGAGTTCGCCTTTGCGGAGGTGACCGACGCCGCCGACGTGGCTGCGGTGCAGGACATCTTCCAGGCCCGGATCGACGCCCAGGTGGACGGCGGCGCCTGGTACCCCGCCACCATCGAACAGTGGGAGAAGAACTCCGAGATCGTCACCATTGACAACTATGTCTGCCTGTTCGTGACCTCCGACAAGGATGTGCTGATTGAGGCCTTCCGCACCGGCTCCGACGTGCCCGCCTGGGCCATCGCGGAGAACGGCGGGGACGGCAAGGAGGACATGGACGTGGACCTGCCCGAAGAGATTATTGTCGAGCCCAGCGCGGAGCCCTCCGAGGCGCCTTCTGAGAAGCCCTCCGCGTCTCCCGCGCCGACCCCCGCTCCCACGCCCACTCCGACTCCTACTCCCACTCCGACGCCCACTCCCACTCCGACCCCTGAGCCCGCCGGTGTGGACCTGAAGGCCTTTTCCGAGACCGTCATGGGCAGCTATGAGTTCGGCTTCCTGCAGCTGGTGGACCCCTCCACCGAAGACGGCACCGCTATGCTGGACAACTACTACACCGGGCTGACCGATCTGAACCTGAAGCAGACCGTGGTGTACATCTGCATGATGTCCATGAACAACGGCGAGTTCGCCCTGGTGGAGGCCCAGAACGCCTCTGACGCCGCGGCCGCGGCCGCCGTCTTCCAGGCGCGTATTGACCAGATGGCCAACGGCGGTGCCTGGTATCCCGAGCCCACCCGCCGCTGGAGCGAGTGCTCCGCCGTGGTGACCAAGGGCAACTGCGTCATGATGATCGTCCACGACCAGTACAGCGAAATCGTGGATTCCTTCAACGCCCTGTTCTGAGCGCGTACCTCTTCTCGCTTTCCTTTGTAGGGGAGGGGCTTGTGACCAACGGGAATGCCGCTCGCGGCCCCTCCCACCCCCCGTACAGCACCGGCGGGAGGGGCTTGCCCCTCCCCTACATTCCGTTTTCAACATTCCCATGACCGATTGAGGTGAAAGCATGGTCTTCTCCACCCCCTACTTTCTGTTTCTGTACCTGCCCATCGTCCTGCTGCTGTACTATATCTCCCCGTTAAAGATCCGCAACCTGACGCTGCTGATCGTCAACCTGGTGTTCTACGGCTGGGGCGAGCCGGTGTACATCCTGATCATGTTCGCCTCCATCCTGATCGACTACACCCACGGCATGCTGGTCACCCGCTGCAAAGCAAAGGACAATATCCGGGGGGCCAAGATCGCTGTGGCCTCGTCGGTCATCTTCAACCTGGCCCTTTTGTGCGTCTTTAAATACTGGGACTTCATTGCGGGCTCCCTGGCCACTGTCGGTCTGAACTTCATGCCCAAGCTGGGGCTGGAGCTGCCCATCGGCATCTCCTTCTACACCTTCCAGACCATGAGCTACACCATCGACGTCTACCGGGGGGACGCCAAGGCCCAGAAGAACATCATCACCTTTGGCACCTTCGTCACCCTGTTCCCCCAGCTGATTGCCGGCCCCATCATCAAGTACAAGGACCTGGGGGACCAGCTGGAAGCGCGCAGGCACACCTTTGACAAATTCGCCTCCGGCGTGCAGCGCTTCGTCATCGGTCTGGCCAAAAAGGTGCTGCTGGCCAACGCCATCGGCCAGCTCTGGGACACGATGCTGGCCACCCCCGCCGGGGAGCTGACCACCCTGGGGGCCTGGCTGGGCGTCATCGCCTTCGCCTTCCAGATCTACTTCGACTTCTCCGGCTACTCCGACATGGCCATCGGCCTGGGGCGGATGCTGGGCTTCGAGTTCCTGGAGAACTTCAACTACCCCTATCTGGCCCGCTCGGCCACTGAGTTCTGGCGGCGCTGGCACATCTCCCTGGGCACCTGGTTCCGGGAGTACCTGTACATCCCCCTGGGGGGCAACCGGGTCAAGCCCGCCCGGCTGATCTTCAACCTGCTGATCGTCTGGGCCGCCACCGGCATCTGGCACGGGGCCAGCTGGAACTTCCTGCTCTGGGGCCTGTTCTATTTCGCGTTCCTGGTCTTTGAAAAGTTCTGGTTTGGCAAGGTGCTGGACAAAGCCCCCCACTGGGTGGGCCATGTATACGCCCTGGCGCTGATTCTGGTGGGCTGGGCCATCTTTGCCGTGGAGGACCTGGGGGCTTTGGGCGTGTACCTGAAAGCCATGTTCGGCTTCGGCGCGGGGCTGGCAAACAGCAATTTCCTGTACGAGCTGCGCAACTACCTGCCCATCCTGCTCATCGCCGCCGTGGCCTCCACCCCCGCCGCAGCCAAGCTCTGGCACAAGCTGCCGGAAAAGGCCCGGAAGGTCCTGTTCCCCGTTCTGATCGCCCTGGGCCTGGTGCTGTCCACCGCCTACCTGGTGGACGGGACCTACAACCCGTTCCTGTATTTCAGATTTTAATTGTAGGGGAGGCCCTTGGGCCTCCCGCCCCCACGTTCTGCGGCCCGCCACGGGAGGGGCAAGCCCCTCCCCTACGGTTTTTTCCGGAGGTGTCCCATGTCGAAAAAATATTCCATTTTCATCACCGCCCTGTTCTGCGTCTTCATTTTCGGGTTCGGCATCGCCTTTTTCGTCCTGCCCGACAAGGACTTCTCCGAGCAGGAGAACCGCTATCTGAGCCAGTTCAAGGCCCCCACCCTGGAGACGCTGAAAAACGGCAAGTTCATGGAGGACTTCGAGGACTACGTGGTGGACCAGTTCCCCCTGCGGGATCAGTGGATCCAGCTGAAGGCCGCCAGTGAGAAGGCCATCGGCAAGCAGGAGAACAATGCTGTCTACTTCGGCACCGACGGCCAGACCTTGTTCGCCCACTTCACCGCCCCGGACGACCTGGAAAAGCGGGTGGAGTACGTGAACAAACTGGCCTCCAAGACGGACGTACCCGTGTATTTCGGTCTGATCCCCGACAAGAGCTTTGTGTGGGCGGACCGTCTGCCCGCCCACGCCCCCAACGTGGACGACGGCTCCACCCTGGCCGAAGCCGAGGCCCTCTGCGCCGATAACGTGACCTGGATCGACGTGGCGCTGTCCGGGGACGACGTGTTCTACCGCACCGACCACCACTGGAGCACCTTCGGCGCGTACCAGGGCTATCAGGCCATCGCCCAGGCCCTGAACGGCTCCTATACCACCCCGGAGGGAGAACCCACGCAGGTGTCTGACTCCTTCCTGGGCACCACGTACTCCGCCTGCGGCGCGGGCTGGGTGGAGCCGGACAGCATCTACACCTGGGTAGCCGAGGAGGGCATCGAGGTGGAGCGCTACCCTGAGGGCATGCCCATCGAGGGTGAGCTGTACGACGAGAGCTTCCTGGACAAGAAGGACAAGTACTCCATGTTCCTGGGGGGCAACCAGCCCCTGTGCATCCTCCGCAACGAGAACGCGGCCACGGACAAAAAGCTGCTGATCGTCCGGGACTCCTACACCGACAGTCTGGCCCCCTTCCTGGCCCAGGACTTTGCGGAGATCCACCTGATGGACCTGCGCTACTGCAAGATCGCCCCGAGCACCTACATTGCGGAAAACGGCATTGACCAGGCCCTGGTGCTCTACAGCGCCGCCAACTTTGCCAGCGACAACAATCTGTTTATTCTGGGCCTGGGATAAAGTCAAAACCTCCGGCTAAGCCGGAGGCTTGAATAGGCCCTAAAAGGGCCTGATG
>JBJDYV010000112.1:0-5022 GCA_051867655.1 Oscillospiraceae bacterium | reverse complement strand
ACGTTCACGGCATCGTGGGCCGTAACTACCTGCGCTTCACCGCCGGCGGCGCCGCCACACACTCCGACCATGGCCGTGAGATCATGCACACCCTGTACCAGACCAAGGAAGGCGGCAACTACCAGGTCAAGGACCCGGAGAAGCTGATCCGCATCGCCAAGGAGTGGGGCGTGGAGACCGAGGGCAAGGACATCTACGACCTGGCCCACGAAATGGCCGAGATCGGCCTGCTGGAGTACGGCAAGCCCTTCGGCACCCAGCGCTTCCTGAAGCGGGCTCCCGAGCACACCCAGCAGCTGTGGCATGCGGCCGAGATCGAGCCCCGGGCCATCGACCGGGAGGTCTCCCAGTCCATGCACATGACCCATATGGGCTGCTCCTCTCTGCCCGAAGCCCTGATCCGTCAGTCCCTGCGGGCCGGTCTGTCCGACGGCTGGGGCGGCTCCATGATGGGCACCGAGTTCTCCGACGTTATGTTCGGCACCCCCAAGCCCGTGGACACCACCGCCAACCTGGGCGTTATGGAGAAGGACAACGTCAACATCGTAGTCCACGGCCATGACCCGAGCCTGTCCGAAATGATCGTCTATTACGCCAACGATCCCGAGATGATCGCCTACGCCAAGAGCATGGGCGCCAAGGGCATCACCATTTCCGGCGTCTGCTGCACCTCCAACGAGGTTGCCATGCGTCACGGCGTCCCCATGGCGGGCAACTACCTGAACCAGGAGAACGTGGTTCTCACCGGCGCCTGCGAAGCCATCGTGGTGGACGTGCAGTGCATCTTCCCCGCACTGGGCCCCCTGAGCAAGTGCTTCCATACCAAGTTCATCACCACCTCTCCCATCGCCCGGATGCCCGACTCTGAGTTCATCCGCTTCTCCGCCGCCACCGCCGGTGAGAACGCCAAGGCCATCGTAAAGCTGGCTATCGAGAACTTCAAGAACCGGAACAACGATCTGGTGAACATCCCCAACCTCAAGCAGAACGCCCGTGTGGGCTACTCTGTGGAAGCCATCAAGAAGGTTCTGGACGGCGTGGCCAACTCTCAGCTGGACGAGTTCGGCACCACCAAGCCCCTGGTCGAGTGCGTCCACTCCGGCGTCCTTCGCGGCGCTGTGGCCATGGTCGGCTGCAACAACCCCAAGGTCCGTCCCGACTCCGCCCACATCGGTCTGATGAAGAAGATGCTGGAGAACGACATCATCGTCATTGCCTCCGGCTGTGCCGCTCAGGCTGCCGCCAAGGCCGGTCTGATGGATCCCGACAAGGCCAAGGAATACTGCGGCGCGGGTCTGAAGCGGGTGTGTGAGCTGGCAGGCATTCCTCCTGTCCTGCACATGGGCTCCTGCGTGGATATCTCCCGTATGATGATCCTGGCCTCCGACATCGCCAAGGACTGGGGCATCAACATCTCCCAGGTTCCCGTGGTGGGCTGCGCTCCCGAATGGATGTCCGAGAAGGCCGTCTCCATCGGCAACTACGTTGTGGCTACCGGTATCGAGACCTTCCTGGGCGTGGATCCCTACTCCAAGGGCTCCGAGGAAGTCACCGCCCTGCTGCAGGGTGACCACGGCATCAAGGATTGGGTCGAGGCCCGGTTCGTGGTGGAGACCGACATCGAGAAGCTGGGCGACAAGATGATCGACTGCATCGAAGCCAAGCGCGCCGCCCTGGGCATCTGAGCCGTCTGTTCCGTAAGCCAGAATATGAGATATAGAGATATAGAGATATAAGGTATAAGATACAAGATATAAGATACAAGATATAAGATATGTTACCCTATCTTATATCTCATATCTAATATCTAATATCTTATATCTTAATAGGATTGGCTGTTTTCGGATAATTTCACAATATTGAGGTCTTTCCAATGAAAGTAGCGATTACCGGTAAGGGCGGCGTGGGAAAAACCACCCTGGCCTCTACCCTGGCCCGGCTCTACGCCGACGAAGGCCGGACCGTTCTGGCCGCCGACGTGGATCCCGACGCCAACCTGGGACTGGCCCTGGGCCTGAGCCAGGAGGAAGTGGACGCCATCGTCCCCATCTCCAAAATGCGCACCCTGGTGGAGGAACGCACCGGGGCCAACGCCGCCAACAAGTTCTTCAAGCTGAATCCCTACGTGGCGGATATCCCCGACACCTTCTCCAAGGACATTAACGGCGTGAAGCTGCTGGTCATGGGCACCGTGGACGTTGGGGGCAGCGGCTGCGTCTGTCCCGAGCATGTGATGCTGAAAGCCATCCTGTCTGCCCTGACCTACCGCAAGAACGATGTGGTCATTATGGACATGGAGGCGGGCCTGGAGCACCTGGGCCGAGGTACCGCGGCCAATATGGACCAGTTTATCGTGGTCATCGAGCCCGGCGCACGGTCCGTGCAGACCTACCGCAACGTCAAGCGCCTGGCCTCCGACCTGGGCGTGAAGCAGGTCCGGGTGGTGGCCAACAAGGTCCGGGATGACCGGGATGAGCAGTTCATCCGGGATTCCATTCCCGAAGAGGACCTGCTGGGCTTCATCCACTACAACCTGGAGGTCATGGACGCCGACCGGCAGGGAAAATCTCCCTACGACTTCAGCCCCACGGCAATCGAAGAAATTCGGAAAATCAAAGCGATTCTAGACCGTGATGAATGATACGGATTCATCGAAACAAATATAGGAGGAAAAACCGTGACACTTTTTGAAAGAGTTTTTGGCGGTAACGACTACAACTACGCCCGTACCGTAGCCGCCATTGATGAGGCCATCGCCACCTACGGCGAGAGTGAGCCTGTGTCCTTCCCCGGCACTGCCTATAGCCTGCCCTGCTACTACGCGGTGACCGGCGTCAAGATCACCAACCTGGGCGAAATGAAGGCCGCCATGGATACCATCAAGGCCAAGATGACCCGGAACAACCGTCTGCATGACGCCTTCGAGTCCGGCATCGCTTCCGCCCTGTGCGCCGAGTTCCTGGAGGCCCTGAAGTACCTCCATGGCGCGGAGCCTTACACCGAGCCGGAGCTGGGCCACCTGACCGACGCCTTCGTCCGGAACCTGGGCGTTCCCCTGGTCACCGGCGATATCCCCGGCGTGGCCGTTATCATCGGCGGCGCGGAGGATCCCGCTGAGACCGTGGCTCTGGTCAAGTCCTACCAGGGCCAGGGCATTCTGGTCAGCCTCACCGGCGAGTGCATCAAGCAGTGCGCCGACGCGGGCTACAAGATGGGCGAGAACGTCCGCGTGGTGCCTCTGGGCTACGAGATGCAGTCCGTCGTCCACATCGTCTCCGTGGCGCTGCGGGCTGCCCTGATCTTCGGCAACATCACCCCCGGCGATTTCCCCGCCCTGTCCAAGTACACCATGGACCGCGTCCGGGCCTTCGTCAACGCCTACAAGCCCCTGTCCGACGAGATCGTCTCCTACGGCGCCGGCGCCATCTGCCTGGGCTTCCCCGTCGTCTCCAACGAGACCGAGAACATGTTCCGGGTTCCCAAGTCCCTGATCCAGCAGCTGGATACCTCCAAGTGGAACGCCACCTCTCTGGAGGCCCGGGACATCAAGCTGAAGATCACCAACATCGACATCCCCGTGTCCTTCGCCACCGCCTTCGAGGGCGAGATCATCCGCCGGGGCGACATGCAGGTGGAAGTGGACGGCTCCCGTGTGGACTGCTTCGAGCTGGTCCAGACCAAGGAAGCCAGCGAGGTGGAGGACCACAAGATCATCGTGGACGGCCCCGAGATCGACGAGATCCCCGTGGGCTCCAAGATCTCCCTGAGCTACACCGTAGAGGTCGCCGGCAAGTCCATGCAGCCCGACTTCGAGTCCGTCATGGAGCGGAAGATCCACTCCTACTTAAACTGCATCGAGGGCGTTATGCACACCGGTCAGCGTGACATGATCCGCATCCGTATCTCCAAGGCGGACTTCGAGGCGGGCTTCAAGTTCAAGCACATCGGCGAGGTCCTGTACGCCAAGATCAAGAGCGAGTTCGACGCCGTTGTGGACAAGTGCCAGGTCCGGATCGTTGTCGGTCCCGAAAAGAACGCCGAGCTGCGCGCTCACGCCAACGAGATCTTCAACAAGCGTGACGACCGTCTGAAGAGCATGACCGACGAGTCCGTGGATCAGTTCTACACCTGCATCATGTGCCAGGCCTTCTCCCCCAGCCACGTGTGTATCGTCACCCCCGAGCGTCTGGGCCTGTGCGGCGCCGTGTCCTGGCTGGACGCCAAGGCTACCAACGAGCTGGATCCCACCGGCCCCTGCCAGATCGTCCCCAAGGACCGCTGCATCGACGAGAACCTGGGCCGCTACGAGGACGTGGACGAGGCTGTCAACAAGTACTCCCACGGCGCTCTGGAGCATGTGACCCTGTACTCCCTGTTCCAGGATCCCATGACGAGCTGCGGCTGCTTCGAATGCATCTGCGGCGTGGAGCCTGTCTCCATGGGCGTGGTCATCACCTGCCGGGAGCATGCCGGCATGACCCCCCTGGGCATGACCTTCTCCGAAATGGCCTCCATGACCGGCGGCGGCGTGCAGACCCCCGGCTTCATGGGCCACGGCAAGCACTTCATCGCCTCCAAGAAGTTCATCGCTGCCGAAGGCGGCCCCGGCCGTATCGTCTGGCTGCCCAAGATCCTGAAGGATCAGATGCGGGAGCGTCTGGACGCCACCGCTCTGGAGATGTACGGCGTGGAGAACTTCACCGACATGATCGCCGACGAGACCATCTGCACCGAGGATCCCGAGGAGCTGCTGAACTACCTGTCCGAGGTGGGCCATCCCGTCCTGAGCATGGAGCCCTTCGACATGTAATGCAAGCAGCGCCCGCAGGCAATTCGTGACGTACCTGGGCAGGTGACGAAGGCCTCCCGGGTACCGCTCGATTCGTTCCTGTGGCAGATAATTAGCCAAAAGTTAAGAGGAAGCGGATTTTCCGCTTCCTCTTATTTTTTTGACATGTGGAGACTGTAAATGATCGTTTATGCGGGCAAGGCCCGCGGCTAATGCGTTACGAACGCTGACGC
>JBJDYV010000111.1:0-5050 GCA_051867655.1 Oscillospiraceae bacterium | reverse complement strand
AGGGGCTCCTCCTCCAGGGCGTCCAGCGCCGCGCCGCCGATGGTGCCGCTGCGCAGGGCGTCGATCAGGGCGTTGGTGTCCACCACGCTGCCCCGGCCGATGTTGATAAACACGCCGGTCTTTTTCATGGCGGCGAACTGCGCGGGGCCGAACATGTGCGCCGCTTCGGGGCTGTCGGGCACCAGGCAGACCACAAAGTCGGCCATACCCAGCACCTTCTCCAGGTCGGTGACGGGGTACATCTCATCCACGAACTCCATGGGGCGGGGGGTGCGGCGGCAGCCGATGACCTTCATGCCGAAGAACTTGCACTTGCGGGCCACCTCCCGGCCGATGTCGCCGATGCCGACGATGGCCACGGTCTTGGCGCGGCACTCGTCGGGGCCGGGGCCCTCCGGCTTCTTCCACACATGGGCCTTCTGCTGGTCCCGCAGGCGGGGCAGGCACCGCAGGAAGCTGAGTATGTACGCGATGCAGCTCTCCGACATGGGCACGCCGTGGACGCCGTTCATCTTGCTGATGACCAGGGGCTCCCGGGCGCAGTCCATCCGCAGCAGGCCCTCGGCCCCGGCGGAAAGGGACTGGATCCATTTCAGGCTGGTGCAGCTCTTACAGTATTCCGTCGGGGTCAGGCGGCCCCAGGCGAACATGACCTCGGCGTCAAAGCCGGAGTCCAGCAGTTCCTGTTCGGTCTCGCAGACCAGGACCTCGCCGCCCGGATTGTGGGCGCGGATCAGGTCGATGTGCCGCTGCTCCAGCACCATGGGGGTGGCCGGGCAGCTCTGATACAGAATGGCGATCTTGGGCATACTTTCCCTCCTCCGGTCAGATCTGGAACATGGCCGCGTCGAAGCCGGCGCGGATGGCGTCCTTCACGACGCCGGGGCGGACGCAGTTGCCGATGGGGATGAACACGGGCGCGCAGTCCCGCAGCGCCTCGGCGGCCGCGCTCAGGGGGCGCATGCCCACAGAGATGACCACGTTGTCGGCGGGGATCAGAATCTCCTTGCCGTCCTTGTCCACCGCCTGCACCCCCGCGCCGGTAATGGCGCTGCACTTGGTGGAGGTGTACACGGCGATCTTCCACTTTTCGATCTCCCACTTATAGGTGCGGGCGTAGCGGAAGTTGGCGTCGTTGGCGATGGAGGGCAGGGCCTCCACGATGGAGACCTTCTTGCCCTGCATGGCCAGGTGAAGGGCGGTCTCCACGCCCACCAGGCCGCCGCCGATGACAACCACATCGTCGCCCACTTCGGCGCCCTTGTCCACATCCCGGGCCATGAGCACCTTGGGATCGTCGATGCCCGGGAAGGGCGGGCGGATCTCCTCCGCGCCCAGGGCGCAGAGGATGGCGTCGGGGTGCTCCATTTCGGCCAGTTCGGGGGTCAGCGCCGTGTTCATGACGATGCGCACGGGCAGACGCTTCAGCTCGGCCTCCATGGCGCCGATGAGCCGGAACAGGTCGTATTTGAAGGGCACGTGCTCGGCAAAGTTCAGCGCGCCGCCCAGTACATCGGACTTCTCGTACAGAGTCACGTCATGGCCGCGCTTGGCGGCGGTGATGGCGGCCTGCATGCCGCCGGGGCCGCCGCCGGCCACCAGCACCGTGCGGCGCTCGGCGGCGGGGAGCACGAACTGCAGCTCATACTCGCGGCCGATCTCCGGGTTGACGGCGCAGCGGGCCGCGCCCACGGTGAAGCGGCCGGACTGGCAGGTGGCGCAGCGCTGGCAGGGGCGCACCTCGTCGGCGCGGCCCATTCTTCCCTTGATGGCCAGGTCGGGGTCGGCCAGGAACTGGCGGCCCAGGGCCACCATGTCGGCCTTGCCCTCGGCGATGGCCTGCTCCATCATCTCCACGGTGTTGAAGCCGCCCACGGTGCACACGGGCTTCTGAATGCCCGCGGCCTTCAGCCCGGCGGCCAGCTCCAGCAGATGGCCGTGGGGCGTGAAGATGGGGGACTGCATGATGTCCTGGTGGGCGGGGATGCCGTGCAGGCTGGCGGACACGTGGAAGGAATCCACATAGGGCTCCAGCAGCTTGCAGATCTGGATGGACTCGTCCAGCTCCAGCGCGCCCTCCGGCTCGCCGTCCCGGCCGTTGATGCGGAAGTCGATGGGGAACCGGGGCCCGCAGACCTCGCGGATGCGCTTCAGAGTCATGATGGCGAAGCGGGCGCGGTTCTCCACGCTGCCGCCGTACTGGTCGGTGCGCTTATTGTAGTAGGGGGAGAAGAACTGGCTGAACAGCCAGCCGTGGGCGCCGTGAACCATGACCATGTCGAAGCCCGCCTTCTTGCACCGCAGAGCGGCCTGCGCGTAGGCCTCGGCGATCTCGACGATCATCTCCTCGGGCATCTCCTGGCTCATGATGTGTACGGGATTGTTGGTCTGGAAGCCGATGGTCACGGGCACCTCGGAGGGGCCGTAGGGCCGCTGGCCGCCGATGAAGGCCGGGTCGCACACGATGCCGCCGTGGGACAGCTCGTAGGACGCCAGAGCGCCGTACTTGTGGATCTCCTCGGCGCAGCGGGTCAGGGACGCCAGACAGTTGTCGGTGTACAGGAGCACCTGGGTGGGGTGGTCCTTGCCGGTGGGGTGCACGATGCCGTCACCCACGGTGACCAGCGCCGCGCCGCCCTTGGCCTTGCGGCCGTAATAGGCGATGTTGTACTTGCCCAGGGTGCCGTCGGGCTCAATGTCCGCCTGGGAGGAGGGCGAGGCAATGACGCGGTTTTTCAGGGTCAGGGAACCGATCTGGATGGGAGAATACAGGTTGGGAAACTGGGGATGCATCAGGGAAGCCTCCTTACATCAGGATTTGCGCAAGAGTCAGCGCGCGTGCGTTGAGAGCGGTCAGTTGCTGGTGTAGGAGCGCATCTCCTTGGCGATCTCGGGCGCGGCCTGCTCGACCTCGGCCCAGGCGGCGTCATACGCGCCCTTGATGAACTGCTCGCGCATCTCGCCCTCGAACGTCAGCACCACGGTGCCGGCGGCTTCCAGTTCGGCGATGTTGTTGCCGTTGTTGGTCTCGTTGTGGACCTTGGAGTCCTTTTCCCAGTCGATGGCGCTGTCCACGATGGCCTGCTTCTGAACGTCGTCCAGCTTCTCCCACACATGGTTGGCGATGAACAGGGAGGCGTCGGAGCAGTACAGGCCGGGATCGATCAGATAGCCGATCTTGTCGCCCAGGGAGTTGTCCACGAAGTCCTTGATGGTGCCGCCGGCGCCGTCGATGACCTTGCGCTCCAGAGCGGAGTACACGTCGCCCCAGGGCATGGTGGTCATCTCCGCACCCACGGAGGTCAGGATGGGCTTATGGGCGGCGGTGCCGCGGAAGACCATGCCCTTGAAGTCGTCCAGGGTCTTGATCTCCTTGGTGGAGGTGAGCACATAGGGGCTAGCGTCGGCCACGCGGGCCAGGAACTGGCAGTTCAGGGTTTCGTTGACGATGGAGTTGATGTACTCCACGCCGCCGTTTTCCCGCATTTCGGAGGGGTCGGTCAGCTTGACGCCCCGCAGGCCGGCGGAGTGGGAGACCAGGTAGGTGCAGGGGGAGTAGACCAGCTCCACGATGCCGTTCTGCATGGCCTCGGCCAGCTGGTCGGAGGGAATGGCCTCGGGGCCGCTGCCCCAGACCACGGTCACGGTGCCGTTGGAGCGCTCGTACACGGATTCGCAGAACTGCTCAAAGTAGTAGTAGTGCTCGGTGCCCTCGGCGAAGGCGCCCTGGAGCTTGATGGTGATGGGCTTGGATTCGGGAGCGGAGTCGCTGGTCTGGGTCTGGGAGTCAGAGGGCTTGTTGGAACCGGAGTCGGAGGGCTTGGTGTCCTTGCTGCCGCCGCAGGCGGTCAGAGCCAGGCACATTGCCAGAGCGAGGAGCAGGGCCAGAGTACGCTTTTTCATCGTTGTTACCTCCATAATTTTATTTGAATCAGGTCGAAAGACCGGGGATCGCGGTGACGATGGGCGGGAATGCGATGATGATCAGGACCGCCAGAATATCGATTAGCAGGAAGGGGATCGCGCCTTTGATGATGTCGTTCATGGTGACCTCCGGGGGCGAGACGCCCTTCATGACGAACAGGGACAGGCCGACGGGGGGCGTGAACTGGCCGATCTGCAGCAGGATCAGGAACAGCACGGCGAACCAGATCTCGTTGATGCCGTAGGCGGACACCAGGGGCATGAACAGGGGCAGGCAGATCATCATGATGGCGGACTGCTCAATGAACAGGCCCATGAGGAAGGCGATGGCCAGCATGGCGAACAGGACCAGGGCGGGGGAGCTGATGGCCCCGGTGATGGCGATGACCGCCTGGCGGCTGGCGCCGGTCAGGGACAGGACCTGGCTGAAGCCGGCGGAGCCCGCGATGATGAGCATCAGCATGGTGCTGGTCTTCAGGGAGCCGATCAGGGTGTTGACCACCAGCTTCAGGGAAAACTTCCCGTAGAACATGGCCAGAATATAGGCGGCCAGAGCGCCCAGGGCGGCCGCCTCGGTGGCGGTGCCGATGCCGGTGAAGATGATGCCGATGACCACGGCGAAGATGAACACCAGGGGCACGATGTTGGTCAGAATGGACAGGGCCTTTTCCTTGAAGGAGATGTTCTCCACCTCGTCGTTCTCCACGGGGGCCAGGGAGGGCTTGCGGATGCAGGAGATGATGACGTAGGCGATGTACAGCACGACCAGCAGGATGCCCGGTCCCACCGCGCCCAGCAGGATCTTGTTGACCGAGATGGAGGCGATGCCGCCCAGCATAACCGCCTGGTTGCTGGGGGGGATGATCATGGCCAGCGCGCCGGAGGCGATGATGGAGCCGGTGGTCAAGGCCTTGTTGTAGCCCCGGCGGGTCATCTCAGGGGCCATCAGGGAGCCGAACATGGCGGTGTTGCCCAGGGAGGAGCCGGACAGGGCGGCGAAGATGCCGCCGCCCAGCAGAGTGACCACGGACAGGCGGCCGGGCACCTTGCGCACCAGCTTGGACAGGGCGTCCATGGTGCGGGTAATGATGCCCGATTGGAAGAAGACTTCTCCCATGATGACGAA
>JBJDYV010000110.1:0-5059 GCA_051867655.1 Oscillospiraceae bacterium | reverse complement strand
CAGGTCAGACGCTCCTTGGCGGGGGCCGCACGGGAGGTCAGCACGATGGGGATCCGGGCGCCGGAGACGTAGCTGCACATGATGGCGTCGGGCAGCAGCTCCAGGCACTTGCCCAGGATGTTGCCGGCGTGGATGTTGGGAACCACCAGCACGTCGAAGTCACCGGAGTAGGGGCAGTCATAGTGCTTCAGCTCGGCGCGCTTGGCGCTCATGGCCAGGTCGTAGGAGATGGGGCCGACGACCTTGCACTTGCCCAGCTCGCCGCGCTCGCACATCTCCTGCAGCTCGCGGGCCTCCAGGGTCTCGGGCAGACCCTTGTCGGGGGTCTCCTTGCAGCACAGGACGGCCACCTTGGGCTCCTCGTAGCCCAGCAGGTGCAGGGCCTCCACAGCGTTCAGGATGATGTCCTTCTTCTTGTTCACATCGGGATAAGCGGTGATGCCGCAGTCGGTGGTGACCAGAAGCTTGTGATAGAAGGGGAGCTGATAGAAAGCGACGTGGGAGATGGTACGGCCGGTGCGCAGGCCGTTCTCACGCTTGACCACGGGGTGGAGCAGCTCGGAAGTCTCCACGCTGCCCTTCATCAGGAAGCCGGCCTTGCCGTCCTTGATCAGCTCCACGGCGGTATCCGCGGGGGTCTGGCCCTCGTAGGTCTCCACAATCTCAAAGTCGTCGGGATTGCGGCCGCGGGCGCTGAGCATCTCGCGGATCTTGGCGGTCTCGCCCACCAGGATGGGGGTGACCAGGTCATGATCGACCGCTTCCAGAACGGCATCGATCACGGCGTCCTTCGCGGCGCCGGCCACGGCCACGGTCTGCTTGACCTCGGCGCTCTTGGACATCTCCAGAATTTCGTCCAAAGAATGAAGTTCCATAGTCGTTATGCTCCTTTCTTAACCCTCGTATACGTGGGCCTGCTCCTCGCCCCGCATGACGCGCAAAGCGCCTTCGGCCAGGGCCTGCATCTCGTTCTCACCGGGACGCACGTAGACGGGGGTGCCGGTCCAGGCCAGACGGGCTTGGATGTCGTTGGTCAGGCGCTCCCAGTAGGAGCCGCCGCCGGTCAGAATGATGCCGTCCACCTCGCCGTTGGTGACGGGGTACAGGCTGGCGATCTTCTTGGCCAGCTGATAGGCCATGGCCTGCTCACACTGCAGTGCGTACTCGTCGCCGTCCACGATCATCTTCTCGACCTCACGCAGATCATTGGTGCCCAGCAGGGAGACAAAGCCGCCCTTGCCGTGGAACCACTTCTCCATGGTCTTGTAATCGTACTGCTTGGTCAGCTGCAGCAGCTTCTCGCCGCGGATGGGGCCGCAGCGCTCGGAGGAGAAGGTGCACTCGTCGCCGGGGATGACGTCGATGGGGTGACCCTTGACCCAGAAGGCCATGGAGCAGCCGCCGCCCAGGTGGGCCACGATCAGGTTCAGTTCCTCAAAGGGCTTGTTCAGCTCCTTGGCCACCAGGATGCCCATGGCGTGGGTGTTGAGCACATGGCACATGCTGTCATGCTCGATGCCCTTCACGCCGAAGACCTTGGCCAGGGGGTTCATCTCGTCGGCGGTGATGGGGTCGTAGATGTAAGCGGGGATTCCCTCAGCCTTTGCAATGCGGTCGGCAATGATGGGGCCCAGGGAAGCGGGATGGGGCTCCTTGGGACGCTCACGCAGAGCGGTCACCAGAGCGTCGCCGATGATGGTGGCGCCGGAGGCCACGTCCGGGGGAGAGCCGCCGCGGGAGACCACGCAGTCCAGCGTGCTGGGCGCGCAGCCGACTTCGTGCAGGAAGTCGATGACCAGATTGTAGCGGAACTCAAACTGGTCCATCAGGGTGTCAAACTGGCTCAGCTCTTCCTTGGAGTGGCTCAGGGACTTGCGGGTGATTTCCTTGTCGTCCTCAAAGATGGCCACCTTGGTGGAGGTGGAGCCGGGATTCAGCACCAGAATTTTCATGGTAAAACCATCCTTTCGTCAATCGAAATGGGTGGGGTGTTCGTACAAATGGGGCCGGCGCGCGCGGTGCGCGCCGGCCGCCGGATGAATGCTTGAAATTACAGCTTGCCGTGCAGACGCAGGGTCTCGACCAGCATCTTGTCACGCCACTTGGCGATGGACTCAATGTCGCGGCCGGTCTCAGGAGCACGGTGAGCAATCGCCTCTTCCAGACCCTCGGCAGCCTTTTCAGTCCAGTCGGCGGGGAAGGTGGTCCAGGTGGGCATGTTGCTCAGACGGCCGTCGGGCTTGGTCACGTCAACATGATACTTGGTGTTGAAGTTGCCGATGCCCTCGGGAGCAGCACCCAGGTGCATGGTCAGGTACTGACCGATCACGCTCCAACGCAGGCCGACGGAGTACATCAGAGCCTTGTCCGCGTCCTCGACAGAGCAAACGCCGTTCTCCACCAGGTCGACAGCCTCGCGGTGGATAGCGCTCTGGTAACGGTTGGCGATGAAGCCGATGACTTCCTTGTTCAGGACCACGGGCTCCTTGCCGATCTCGGTGTAGAACTCCTTGGCCTTGACGACATACTCATCGGCAGTCTTCTGGCCGCGAGTGATCTCCACCAGGGGGATCAGGTTGGCGGGGTTGTAGGGGTGACCGCCCATGCAGCGCTCGGGGTGCTGAGCTTCCTCAAACACCTTGGTGATGGACAGGCTGGAGGTGGAGGAGGCGATGATGGCGTCAACGGGAGCAGCAGCTTCGATCTGAGCGATGATCTGATGCTTCAGTTCGACGGAATCGGGGCCGGACTCCTGGATGAAGCGGGCACCGGTGACAGCCTCTTCCACGGAGGTGGTGATGGTGATCAGAGAAGCAGCCTTCTCCTTCTCCTCAGCGGTGATGATGTTGTGCTCAACATAGAAGTCCAGGCCGTCAGCCATAGCCTTCTTCACGCGCTCAGTCTGGCTGCGGGTCTGCAGCACCACGGGCACGCCGTGGGTGACGCAGTTCAGAGCCAGGCCGGTGCCGATCAGACCGGCGCCGACAAATGCGACATGGTTAGCCATTGAGATGTCCTCCTTACTTGGTCAGGCCGAGGATCTCGCGGGCGTCGTCGGGAGTGGCGACGTCGTTGCCGTACTCCTTGATCACGCGGGCAGCGCGGGCAACCAGCATCTCGTTGGTAGCGGGAACACCCTTGGCGTACCAGATGTTGTCTTCCAGACCGACGCGGACGTTACCGCCCAGAGCGATGGCGGTGTGCAGGATGGGCAGGTGGCCGGTGCCGGTGCCGAAAGCGGACCAGGTGGAGCCTGCGGGCATCTGATCGACCAGGTCGCACAGGACCTTGGGAGTAGCGGGAGAGCCGTACAGACCGAAGCCCAGCACGAACTGATAGTGAACAGGCTCTGCCAGGATGCCCTTGCTGGCCATCCACTTGCAGGCATTCAGCATGCCGAAGTCCATGATCTCAACCTCGGGCTTGACGCCGTTCTCCTTCATGACCCCGGCCAGCTTGACCAGGAAGTCATGGCTGTTCTCGAAGATGCCGTCGCCGGTGTTCAGAGAGCCGCAGTCAAAGGTAGCCAGCTCGGGCTTCAGCTCGATGACGTGCTCCATGCGGCGCTCGTCAGTGACGCCCAGCTCGCCGGAGGTGGTCAGGTTCAGAACGGCGTCGCACTCGCCGCGCAGGATGTTGACGGTCTCGCGGAACTTGTTGACGTCCATGGTGCCGCGGCCCTCGTCGTCACGCATATGCAGGTGCAGGATGGAAGCGCCGGCCTTCCAGGCGCGGATGCCGTCCTCGGCGATCTCCTTGGGGGTGATGGGCAGAGCGGGGCACTTGGCCTTGGGGGTCACAGCACCGCACAGAGCGGCAGTAATGATAGTCTTAGCCATGATGAAAAACTCCTTTTATTTTAATTTTTAAGCTGTTTAAATAAGCCTTAGGCCTTGAAAGCAAGGCTTTCAAGGCCTTCAAGCTGTATTACGACGGAAGAAAATCAGGGCTTCTCCAGCAGCAGAGCAACGCCCTGGCCGCCGCCGATGCAGAAGGTGACCACGCCGCGCTGAGCGTCGGTGCGGCGCATCTCGTAGACCATCTTGGTGACCAGGATGGTGCCGGTGGCAGCGAAGGGATGGCCCAAAGCGATGGCGCCGCCGTTGACGTTCAGCTTCTCGACGGGCATCTTGGACTCGCGCAGGCAGTGGACGGACTGAGCGGCAAAGGCCTCGTTCATCTCGATCAGGTCGATGTCGTCCCAGGTCAGGCCGGTCTTCTGGAACAGCTTGCGGCAGGCGTGGACAGGGCCCTCGCCCATGATGGCGGGCTCGCAGCCGGCGTCGGCGAAGTTGGAGACCTTGGCCATGATGTCCAGGCCCAGCTTCTCAGCCTTCTCACGCTCCATGACGATGACGCAGGAAGCGCCGTCGACCAGGGGGGAGCTGTTACCGGCGGTGCAGACGCCGTCGGGAGCGAAGGAGGGACGCAGCTTGGCCAGAGACTCCATGCTGCAGTCGTCGCGCAGGGGCTCGTCGCGGTCGAAGATCATGGTCTTGCCGCCCTTCAGCTTGACCTCGATGGGCAGGATCTGCTCGTCGAAGCGGTGGTTCTTGTAGGCCTCAGCACCCTTGCGGTGGCTTTCGACAGCAAAAGCGTCGCAGTCCTCGCGGGTGATGTTGAAGCGCTTGCCGATGTTGTCGGCCGTGGGGCCGTTGGGCAGGTTGCCGTACTCCTTGGGGCTGAAGATGGGCTCGCACCAGGGCATGGGCATCTGAGAATAAGCGCGGGTGGGCTTGTTCATCAGATAGGGAGCGAAGGTGGTGGACTCGGTGCCGCCGCAGACGATGCACTCAGCGAAACCGGTCTGGATCATCATGGCGGCGTCCCAGACAGCAGTCAGGGAGGAACCGCAGCCACGCTGGATCTGGTAGCCGGGAACGTTGATGGGCAGACCGCCCTCCAGGGCGATGACACGGCCGGAGATCTTGATGTCCTCGTTGTCGCAGCAGCAGAAGATGCACTCGTCGACCATATTGGGGTCAACCTTGCCGCGCTTCAGAGCTTCCTTGACGACCATACCGCCCAGCTTCTCGGGACGGTAATCCTTCAGAGCGCC
>JBJDYV010000109.1:0-78647 GCA_051867655.1 Oscillospiraceae bacterium | reverse complement strand
TCAACATCGGGCGAATGGAATCTCAGAAAAAGACGCCGCAGGAGATACAAAAGGCAATTCAGCAGTTTGCGGTGAAATACGGTCTGCTTGGTCTTATGACAGCTCTGCCCACCACACCGAGCTTTATGGACTATGAAGCGGTGTATCTGCCGAAGAATCATTTCATCCGTGAGGAATCCATGTCCACGATGGAGTATCTGAATCTGTTCTTTCCCTTTGATAAACCGGATGTGGTCAAGCGTGGCGTGGAATCCATGTGGAATATCAGCAATGACCGTGTGATGATGGCGCTTGCCATGACGATGACAGACAAGCCAATGGCAGTCAATATGAGTTTTCAGCGTGAGTATGCCGAACGCTATGAGTGGATGAAGCAGCAGTTTATTGATATTGCCTTTACCTATCTGACCTCTGTGCTGTTCTATGAGGACTACGATACCATGACTCCCGAACAGCGGCTTTTGATGCAGGAGGGGATGGAAGCCTTTGGCGGCATTGCACCGACCTACCGCATCGCTCTGCTTGACAAGCCGACGATTGTATGGGATTTCCACTCCCTTATGCTTGGAATACAGATGATGTTCAGTTTTATGCTGACCGATACGGAAAAGCCGATCCGTATTTGCAAACATTGTTTGCAGACCTTTGTGGCAAGCAGACCGAGTGCGATCTTCTGCAGCCCGCAGTGTAAGAATAAGTATAATGTTTATAAGAGCAGAACGAAGGAAAAGAAGGAATGATGGGAAAGGAAACGATTTTATGATAGACAGATGGATTGCAGAAGCAACGGAATGTGATTTCAAGGTTGCTTTGGAAGTAAAGAAGCCGAAAAGCTGGCTTAAAAGTGTCAGCGCCTTTGCCAACGGTATCGGCGGTACACTCTTTTTCGGCATTGATAATGACAGGAATGTAATCGGCTTGACTGACGCACAGGCCGATGCGGAGACGATCAGCCGCTTGATTAAGGAACGCATTACACCATATCCGAACTTTATCCTTGCACCCGAACGGGAGAACGGCAAAGACCTCCTTGTGCTGTCCGTTACCGCAGGACGCTCAACGCCGTATTATTACAAAGCAGACGGTATTACGGAAGCTTATATCCGTATCGGTAACGAAAGCGTGATTGCTCCGTCGTATGTATTGAATCAGCTTCTTCTCAAAGGTATGAACCGCACCTATGATGCGCTGGATTCCGAGTACGATTTCAAGGACTACGCCTTTTCCAAGCTGCGTGAACGCTACAAGGCTTGGACGGGCAACAGCATGGAGGAAAAGCTGTTTGATTCCTTTGAAATGCGGGATGACCACGGCAAGCTGACCAATGCAGGCGCATTGCTTGCAGACGATGCTCCCATCAAGCACTCCCGTTTGTTCTGTACCCGATGGAACGGTCTTGATAAAAGCGGAGGTATGGTGGATGCCCTCGACAGCGCAGAGTATTCCGGCAGCTTAATCATTCTGCTCAACGAGGGTGTAGGCTTTGTAAAGCGGAATATGAAAACCAGTTGGAAGAAAACCTCCAACTCCCGTATTGAAATGCCCGATTACTGTGAGCGAAGCGTTTTTGAAGCACTCGTCAATGCGCTGATCCACCGTGACTATCTGATTTTGGGCGGCGAAGTCCATATCGACATTTACGATGACCGTCTTACCATCACTTCTCCCGGCGGTATGGCAGACGGTACACGGATACAGGAAAGAGATATTTCCAACATTTCTTCTACTCGCCGCAATCCCGTTCTTGCTGACATTTTCGGCAGATTGGGTTATATGGAGCGTCAAGGCAGCGGATTTAAGAAGATCACAGAAGCTTACCGTGCCGCCCACAATTACCGTGACGAATTGGAGCCGAAATTCTATTCTGATGCCAGCTCGTTCCAAGTCACACTGTATAACTTGAATTTCGGTCAGACGGAAGTTAAAGCAGGTCTTGCGAATAAAAAACAGGCCTTCGACGATAAAAAAACAGGCCTTCAAGACAAAAAACAGGCCTTTGAAAGCCTGTTGGCGGGTCTTGGTGTCAGCGCGCCGACAAGAGAAAATATGCTAAAACTGTTTCAGCGTTTTGGCTTCGATAGTGCTTTTGCAAGAGCCGATGTTATGCAGGTGGCAGGAATCACAGCAACTCCGGCAACAGAATTGATGCGAAAAATGAAGGAAGCCAAACTGATTGAAAGCGCAAAAGGTCGGGGTAAATATAAGTTTGTTGCACCAACAGAATAATGCTGTTTTCTGTCACCTTGCAAGGTGACAGATCGGGTTATAGAAAAGGTAACAGAAAAAGATAATGCCCGTTATCAGCCAACATAGCCGATAACGGGCATTCGATTAAGAATATACAAGTTCGGTCAAGACGATTTCCTCCGCACGGTTGCGGATGCTGTTTTTTCGGCGCACCCATTCCATTTGGTCAGCCGCTTTGAGCTCTTCGGTCACGCCCTCCTGCTCCGACATAGCGGATACGATGATTTCCATACGCTCGTTGCAGGCTTGGTCGATTTCGGCTAAGTGCTCGAATAGCGTTCCCTCCAACACATAGTTGTTGTAGAGGATCTTCCGATGTTCTTTCAGATAGCTGCGGCGCATACGCCCGTATTTGCCTATCTGATATTCGCCGTCATCCGGCAAAACAAGGTTAGGGATGAAATAATCGCCCACTTGACGGTATGTACCGCCCATTTCCTCAAATAGAGATTTCATAAACAACAGCTCCTTTCTGCGTTGAATTTGTAGCGGTTATGAGGCTTTTTCCGCTCCTTTCCTATAACTGCTTTTCAATTCACCACAAATGAGCCGCAGTCATATGTATTAGATGGTAGAAACCACCCTCTACATATTAGCTCTCAGAAGAAAATACTCCAAAAGGCAGCGAAAGAAAAAGGTTATACAGACACCTTGTTTTTCGTGGATGATGGGATCACGGGCACTACTATGAAGCGGCCCGGATTTCAGAAAATGATAACCGCTATTGAAGCCGGGTATATCTCCGCTGTGTTTGTCAAAGACCTGTCCCGGCTGGGCCGTAACTACATAGAGGTCGGCAAGCTCACTGAGGAATTTTTCCCGGCGCATGACGTGCGGTTAATCGCCGTATCTGACGGTGTGGACAGTGACGAGGGTGACAACGAATTTACCCCATTCCGCAATATCATGAACGAGTGGTATGCGAAAGACATCTCGAAAAAGCGGAAAATCGTCAATAAGATGAAAGGAACCGCGGGCATCCCGCTGTCCCAACCGCCTTACGGGTATATCAAAAACCCAGACGATCCCCGGTTTTGGGTGATTGACCCGGAAGCCGCTGATGTAGTGCGGCGTATCTATGATATGGCCTTGGAGGGGTATGGACTGGCGGAAATTGCAAACGCTTTGGGATCTGATGGCATCGTCAATCCCACCTACTATTGGCGGAGCAAGGGCATCAACCGCAGTGGCTCCAAAAGCACGCTGGAGCCTACCAAATGGGGACATACCACCATCAAGAAAATTCTCACCTTGCAGGAATACTGCGGCGATGTCATTAACTTCAAGAGCTATTCCAAATCCTACAAAATGAAACGGCGCATTGAAAATTCCGAGGAAAACCGAGCTATCTTTCTCAATGTCCATGAGCCGATCATTGACCGGACCACATGGGAAAAGGTGCAGGCCATGCAAAAAGGTACACGCCGTAAGAAGCCTACTGTTACCCAAGAGCCGAGCGTGTTCTCTGGGCGGCTGAAATGCCCCGAGTGCGGCGGTAATCTCAACTTCCACTTCAACCAGAAAAACCACGACATCAAGTATTTCAGCTGTCAAAACCACAATTCTGGTTTGCGGAAATGCTCGGCAACACATTACATCCGTCTGGATTTTCTGGAGCAGGTGGTGCTGTATGAGGTCAACCGTCTGGCCGCCTTTGCCAACGAGTACGAACACGACTTCGTAAAAGCCATGCTGGGCCGTTCCGCAAAGGTCGCTGAAAATGACCGGGCGCGGAAACAACGAGAATTAAATGCGCTGCTAACCCGCGACAAGGAACTGGATATGCTCTTTGAGCGGCTGTATGAGGATAACGTGGCTGGAAAGATTGACGATGCCCGGTTTGCCAGGATGTCAAAACGGTATGAGCAGGAGCAGGGCGAGAATGCAGGAAAAATCAAAGTCCTAAAGCTGGAACTGAAAAAGGCCGAGGGGCAGCGAATGGATATGGAGGACTTTCTGCAAATGGTACGGCGGTACACCCATGTCACAAAAATCACCCGGCGTATGGTGTCCGAGCTGATTGACCATATCGACGTGTACCATGCGGAAAAGCAGGACGGTGTCACCAATCAACGGATTGTCATCCACTATAACTGCATCGGGGCCTTTGAAGTTCCAGACCGCAAGAAGATCCCGGAGGCTGACATCATCATGGAAACGAGAAAAGGCGTAGCAGTCAGCTACGCCCCGGCACAAATCGCGGTATAAGATTTTCACAAATAAAAAATGCGGAGTGCCCGTTACAGGATACTCAGATCCTATAAGGACACTCCGCATGGTCCGAGTGACGGGATTTGAACCCACGGCCTCTTGGTCCCGAACCAAGCGCGCTACCAACTGCGCTACACCCGGATTGAGCTTAACTATTATACGGAATTTCCCTGCGGATGTCAAGTAAAAACCGGTGTACTTCTTTCCCGCTTTGATTTTTCACGTTTCTCTTGACTTTATGCTTTATTGTGATAAAATGCTAAAGTATTACTGCGGCAGCGCGGTAATTCAGTGTCAATACAATCTTGATTTTGGAGGATACATAAGATGAAAAAGAAGAATTTGCTGGCTCTGTTGCTGGCCCTGTGCATGTGCTTTGCTCTGGCCGCCTGCTCCGGCAGCAAGGACAAGACCGAAAGCGATCTGGAATATGTCAAGGACAAGGGCACCCTGGTGGTTGGTATCACCGAGTTCGAGCCCATGGACTATCAGGACGCCGACGGCAACTGGATCGGCTTTGACGCCGATATGGCCGTTGCTTTTGCCGAGAGCCTGGGTGTGAAGGTGGAGTTCCAGATCATCGACTGGGACAACAAGGTCATGGAGCTGGACGGCAAGACCATCGACGTGGTCTGGAACGGTATGACCCTGACCGACGAGGTCAAGAGCGCCATGGAGTGCTCCAATCCCTATTTTAACAACGCTCAGGTAGCCATCGTGCCCGCCGCCAAGGCTGGCCAGTATCAGACGGTGGAGAGCCTGGCTGACCTGCAGTTCGCCGTGGAGAACGGCTCCGCCGGTCAGGAAGTTCTGGACGGTCTGGGCTACAGCTACACGCCCGTTCAGGATCAGGCCACCACTCTGCTGGAGGTCAGCTCCGGCACCTCCGACGCCGCCGTCATCGACTATCTGATGGCCGCCGCCATGGTGGGCGAGGGCACCAGCTACGCCGACCTGACCTACACCGTGGAGCTCAACAGCGAGGAGTACGGCGTGGGCTTCCGTAAGGGTTCCGACCTGGCCGCCGCTCTGAACGACTTCTTCAAGAGCAGCTATGCGGACGGCACCATGCAGGAGATCGCTGAGACCTACCACATTGCTGACAAGCTGATCGAGCAGAAGTAAGAATTTTTATCCAGATACAGACATTTCCCAAACGCAGAGGAGCTCTCTCCTCTGCGTTTGGCCGGTTTGACCGAATAAGAGAGAAAGGCAGGTCGAAACGATGTTCGCAACTGTCATCGGCGCGCTGAACGAGGGCTTCCTGCAAACGCTGAAGCTGTTTGCGGTGACGCTGATCGGCGCCCTCCCCCTGGGGCTCGTGATCTCCTTCGGTTCCATGAGCCGCTGGACTCCGTTGAGCCGCCCGGGCCAATGGATGCTGAAGAAACAGCGAAGGTGCGTAAAGCGTTTTGCAAAGTTTTTGATCGGATTTCGCCCGGTTTCCCTGGTGACCCGGCTTTTAGTGTGGATCATCCGGGGCACCCCGCTGATGCTGCAGCTGATCATCATCTACTTCATTCCCGGACGTATTATGGCGACCAGTCCCTGGGGCAGCGGTGAGAGCGGACGGTTCGTGGCCTCCGCCATCGCGTTCATCATCAACTACGCCTGCTACTTCTCGGAGATCTACCGGGGCGGTATTCAGGGCGTCCCCGCGGGCCAGCAGGAGGCCGGCCTGGTTCTGGGCATGACCAAGGGCCAGATCTTCTTCAAGGTCACCCTGATGCAGATGATCAAGCGCATCGTCCCCCCTATGTCCAACGAGATCATCACCCTAGTCAAGGACACCTCCATCGCCCGCATCATCTCCCTCCAGGAGGTCATCTGGGCGGGCTACGCATTCCTGAAGGGCTCCCACGGCTATTCCGGCCTGCTGTGGCCGCTGTTCTTCACCGGCGTGTACTATCTGGCCTTTGTGGGCATCCTGACACTGCTGTTCGGCTGGATTGAGCGCAAGCTCAACTACTTCAGATAAGGGGGCGTCCATATGTCGGTTCTGGAAGTACACAACATTGAAAAGCATTTCGGCGCCACCCGCGTGCTGGAGGACATCAGCTTCGATCTGGAGCAGGGCCAGGCTCTGGCCATCATCGGCTCCTCCGGCTCGGGCAAGACCACCCTGCTGCGCTGCCTGAACTTTCTGGAGACCCCGGACCAGGGTTCCATCGCCGTCAACGGTTCGGTCATCTTCGACGCCGCCGACCCCGCCACCCAGAAGGAGAGCGAGGTGCGCAAAAAGCGCCTGCACTTCGGCCTGGTGTTTCAGTCCTTCAACCTGTTTCCCCAGTACACCGCCCTGGAAAACGTGACCCTGGCGGGCAGGCTGCTGGCCAAGGAGCGGGAGGACTACAAGGCCAACAAGAAGCAGATTTTCGCCCAGATTGAGGAGCAGGGCAAGGCCCTGTTGGCCCAGATGGGGCTCAGTGACCGGGCAAGCCACTACCCCCATCAGCTCTCCGGCGGCCAGCAGCAGCGGGTGGCCATCGCCCGGGCCCTGGCCCTGAAGCCGGACATTCTCTGCTTTGACGAGCCCACCTCCGCCCTGGACCCGGAGCTGACCGGGGAGGTGCTGAAGGTCATCCGGGGCCTGGCCGAGCAGAAGACCACCATGATCATCGTCACCCACGAGATGGCCTTCGCCCGGGACGTGGCCGACCGGGTCATCTTCATGGACGGCGGCGTGATCGTGGAGCAGGGCGACGCCCGCCAGGTCATCGACAATCCGCAAGAGGAGCGCACCCGCCAGTTCCTGTCCCGGTACGCGGAAAATTAAAGAGAGCAAGAGCGCCGCGGAAGATTTCCGCGGCGCTCTCCATTTAATATAAGTTTATAATAATTTCATTAAAAAAGTATACATTTCATAAATGTTTACTTTTTTTAGCGCGAAGCGCGTATGAAATTTATGAGACGGCTTTTGCAAGCATGTATGCTTGCAAAAGGGCAACGCATTTATGCGGTGCCTCTCTGATAAAAAGTTGTACTTTTTATCAGAGATTAGTATCAGGTCAGCGGCTGATACGCCTCAATGTCGGTGGCCTCAAAGGTACACATGTCCCGGTACACCGCCGCTCCCGCGTCCAGCAGGGGCATGACCGCCACCGCGCCGGTGCCCTCTCCCAGGCGCATCCCGGCGTACAGGAAGGGCCGCAGGCCCAGCTCGTCCAGGACCAAGCTCCCGGCGGGCTCCCCGGAGGCGTGGCTGGCCATGATGTACTCCCTTGCGGCGGGGCAGATCCGGACCGCCGCAAGGGCCGCGGCGGAGGAGATGAAGCCGTCCACCAGCACGGGGACACGGTAAATTCCGCCGCCCAGAAACACGCCGGCCAGACCGCAGATGTCCAGTCCGCCCACCTTGGCCAGCACGTCGATGGGATCGGCGGGGTCGGGCCTGTTGACCGCGATGGCCGTCTCGATGGCCCGGATCTTCCGCGCCAGCCCCTCCGAGGACAGCCCCGCGCCCCGGCCGGTCACCTCGGCGGGGGGAAGGCCCATCAGCACCGCCACCACGGCGCTGGAGGTGGTGGTGTTTCCGATGCCCATCTCGCCGGTGGCCAGCAGGCGGTAGCCCTCCTCCTTCAGCTCCCGGACCATGTCGATGCCCGTCAGGATGGCCCGCTCGGCCTCCTCCCGGGTCATGGCCGGGCCTTTGGTCATGTTGGCGGTGCCCCGGCGGACGTTTTTCTGGCGGATGCCCGTACCCGTCACCGGCCGGGCCACGCCCACGTCCACGGGCACCACGTCCGCCTTCGCCGTCCGGGCGATGGCGCACACGCTGGCGTCACCCACGGCCATGTTCTCCGTCACGATGGCGGTCACGTCCTGGCCGGTCTGGGTGACCCCTTCCTCCACCACGCCGTTGTCGGCGCACATGACCACCACCGCCCGGCGGGACAGATCAACATCAGCGCTGCCGGTGATCCCGGCGATACGAATAAGGCTCTCCTCCAGCAGGCCCAGGCTGCCCAAGGGGTGCGCGATGGCGTCCCAATGGCGGGCGGCAGCCGCCCCGGCGGCCTCGTCCAGCGGTTTGATCTGCGATAAAAGCTGCGTCAGCGTATCCATACCTGACTTCCTCCCTGTTTTGGATTCATTTGTATGCAAGTATACCACACGGAAACACCCTCCCGCAAGAACCTGCCGGACTTCTTTCCCCCATGACGCCCATGAAAAAATATTTTAGGACTTGTTTTTTATTTTTTAATGTGGTATGATGATATGCACTTAACAGAAAGGAACGATTCGTTTTATGAATATTGCGATGCTTATCATCTCCATTATCATGGTTCTGCTGGCCCTGTTCCTGATCGCCGTGGTTCTGCTGCAGTCCGGTAAGACCGCCGGCCTGTCCGGCGCCATCGCCGGCGGCGCGGACACTTTCCTGTCCAAGAACAAGGCCAAGTCCTGGGACGCCAAGCTGGCCAAGGCCACCAAGTGGGTCGCCATCGCTTTTCTGGTCATCTCCCTGGTCCTGGCGCTCCTGTCCGCCAGCCTCGTGTAATCGAAATCGTTTTAGCATTTAAAAGGACGTTCTGCAAACCAGAACGTCCTTTTTTTCGTTCACATTTAATTTACAACCATTCCTATTGACATTTTTGCGGTCTGGTGGTACATTATCTTTAGCACTCCTGGATCATGAGTGCTAAATGCAGAGAGGGGGATGACACATGGAACTCAGCGAGCGCAAAAAGAAAATTTTGCGGGCCGTTGTGGAAAGCTATGTCCGCACGGCGGAGCCGGTGGGCTCCAAGGCCATCCTGGAACTGGCTGACCTGAACGTGTCCTCCGCCACCATCCGAAATGACCTGGCCGACCTGACGGAAAAGGGCTATCTGGAACAGCCCCACACCTCCGCGGGCCGGATCCCTTCCCCCAAGGGCTACCGTCTGTACGTCAACGAGCTGATGGAGGAGCAGCGACTGAGTCTGGAGGAGACCCGCCAGATCAACGACGCGCTCCACCTGAAGATGAAGGAGCTGGACAAGGTCATCGACCAGGCGGGACGCATGGTGTCCCAGCTGACCAACTATCCGGCCTTTGCCCTGACGGGCAACGCCCGGAAGGTGACCATCCGCCGGTTTGACCTGATTCTGGTGGATGAAAATTCCTTCATCGTCGTGGTCATGACGGACAACAATGTGGTCAAAAATAAACTGATCCGGCTGCCCGCCGACCTGTCCGAGCCGCAGCTGCAGCTGCTGACCACGCTGCTGAACAGCTCCTTTGTGGGCAAGACGCTGGATGAGCTGACCCCCGAGCTGATGCGGGTGGCGGAGCACGCCGCCGGCAACTCCTACGGGCTGATCTCCCTGGTGGTCTCCTTCGCCATGGAGGTGCTGGAGGATCTGGAAAACAGCCAGGTGTACACCACCGGAACCAACCACCTTCTGGAGCACCCCGAATACCGGGATGTGGACAAAGCCCAGAAGCTGATGACTTACCTCTCGGAGGACCAGTCCGTGATGCAGTCCCTGGCGCTGCCCGCCATGGGAGACGACAACACCAAGATCCTGATCGGCCCGGAAAACGTGGCCGAAGAACTGAAAGACACCAGCGTGGTGCTGGCCAGCTACGACATCGGCGACGGCTTGAAGGGCGTCATCGGCGTGGTGGGCCCCACCCGTATGGACTACGGCAAGGTGGCCGCCAAGCTGTCCTACGTGGCGGACGGCCTTTCCAAGCTGTTCGGGCAGAACGAGCTGCCCCCCGCCATTTCTGAAAAGTCCGAAAAGGAGGAGTAATTTTCCATGGCACCGAAGAACGAAAACGAACATACCGCCCCCGAAGCCGAGCAGGCGGAGGAGACGACCGATACTCCCGGGACGCAGGAGACTCCGGAGGCTCCTGAAACCCCGGAGGCCCCGGAAGAGCAGCCTCAGGACGCCGCGGATCAAAGCGGCCAGCTTCTGGCCGCCGCCGAGGAAAAGTACCTGCGTCTGGCCGCTGAGTACGACAACTACCGCAAGCGCAGCGCCAAGGAAAAGGAATCCGCCTGGACCGACGCCAAGGCGAACACCGCCGCCGCGTTTCTGCCGGTGTACGACAACCTGGAGCGCGCGCTGAAAGCCCCCTGCTCCGACGAGGCCTTCCTGAAGGGCGTGGAAATGACCATGAACCAGATGAAGGAAGTGCTGACCAAGCTGGGCATCGAGGAGATCCCCGCGCTGGGCGAGAAATTCGACGCCAACCTCCACAACGCCGTCATGCATGTGGACGACGACAGTGCGGAGGAGAACACCGTGGTAGAGGTGTTCCAGACCGGCTTCAAAACCGGCGACAAAGTGATCCGCTTCGCTATGGTCAAAGTGGCGAATTAAACCTGTTAAAAAACAATCTTTCATATATTTAGGAGGAACAAAATTATGTCTAAGATCATCGGTATCGACCTGGGTACAACCAACTCTTGTGTTTCTGTTATGGAGGGCGGCGAAGCCGTCGTCATCCCCAACGCGGAAGGCAACCGCACCACTCCGTCCGTCGTGGCGTTCTCCAAGGACGGCGAGCGCATGGTGGGCCAGGTGGCCAAGCGTCAGGCCATCACCAACCCCGACCGCACCATCGCTTCCATCAAGCGTGAGATGGGCTCCGACTACAAGGTGACCATCGACGGCAAGAAGTACACCCCGCAGGAGATCTCCGCCATGGTGCTGCAGAAGCTGAAGGCGGACGCCGAGGCCTATCTGGGCCAGACCGTCACCGAGGCGGTCATCACCGTCCCCGCCTACTTCACCGACGCCCAGCGTCAGGCCACCAAGGACGCCGGCAAGATCGCCGGTCTGGACGTCAAGCGCATCATCAACGAGCCCACCGCCGCCGCTCTGGCTTACGGTGTGGATAAGGAGACCGACCAGAAGATCATGGTCTACGACCTGGGCGGCGGCACCTTCGATGTGTCCGTCCTGGAGGTCGGCGACGGCGTCATCGAGGTTCTGGCCACCGCGGGCAACAACCGTCTGGGCGGCGACGACTTCGACAAGTGCGTCATGGACTGGATGGCCGCCGAGTTCAAGAAGGACACCGGCATCGACCTGACCGGCGACAAGGTCGCCATGCAGCGCCTGAAGGAAGCCGCTGAGAAGGCCAAGATCGAGCTGTCCGGCGTGACCTCCACCAACATCAACCTGCCCTATATCACCGCCGACGCCACCGGCCCCAAGCACCTGGATCTGACTCTGACCCGCGCCAAGTTCGACCAGCTGACCGCTCACCTGGTGGAGGCCACCGCCGGCCCCGTCCGTCAGGCCATGAACGACGCCGGCCTGTCCTCCGGCGACATCGCCAAGGTCCTGCTGGTGGGCGGCTCCAGCCGCATCCCCGCCGTGCAGGACATGGTCAAGAAGCTGACCGGCCAGGAAGGCTTCAAGGGCATCAACCCCGACGAGTGCGTGGCCATCGGCGCCGCCATCCAGGGCGGCGTTCTGGTGGGCGATGTCAAGGGCCTGCTGCTGCTGGACGTCACCCCCCTGTCCCTGGGCATTGAGACCATGGGCGGCGTCATGACCAAGCTGATCGAGCGCAACACCACCATCCCCGCCAAGAAGTCCCAGGTGTTCACCACCGCCGCCGACAACCAGACCTCCGTGGAGGTCCACGTGCTGCAGGGCGAGCGTGAGATGGCGCAGTACAACAAGACCCTGGGCCGCTTCAACCTGGACGGCATCGCTCCCGCCCGCCGCGGCGTGCCCCAGATCGAGGTCACCTTCGACATCGACGCCAACGGCATCGTGAACGTCTCCGCCAAGGACCTGGGCACCGGCAAGGAGCAGCACATCACCATCACCTCCTCCACCAACATGTCCAAGGAGGACGTGGAGAAGGCCGTCAAGGAGGCCGAGCAGTTCGCCGCCGAGGACGCCAAGCGCAAGGAAGAGGTCGATATCCGCAACCAGGCCGACCAGGTGGTCTATCAGACCGAGAAGGCTCTGGAGGAGGCCGGCGACAAGATCGACGCCGGTGACAAGGCCACCGTGGAGGGCGCCATCAACAAACTGAAGGACGCCATGAAGGGCACCGACGTGGAGGCCATCAAGGCCGCCACCGAGGAGGCCACCAAGGCCTTCTATCCCATCGCCGAGAAGATGTACGCCCAGGCCAATCCCCAAGGCGATCCCAACATGGGCGGCTGCGCCGGCGGCGGTGACTGCGGCTCCTGCAACTCCGACCCCAACGTGGTGGACGCTGACTACACCGTTGTGGATGACGACAACAACAAGTAATCCTATTGACTCCAACCGCAAGGGGGCAGGATCGACCTGTCCCCTTGTGGTGTGAAGCGAGGTGAACCTTTATGGCAGAACAGAAAAGAGATTATTACGAAGTCCTGGGCGTCTCCAAGGGAGTCTCGGACGACGAGCTGAAAAAGGCATACCGCAAGCTGGCCAAGCAGTACCACCCGGACCTGAACCCCGGCGACAAGGAGGCCGAGGCCAAGTTCAAGGAGGTCAACGAGGCGTACGAGGTTCTGTCCGACAAGGATAAGCGCAGCCGCTACGACCAGTTCGGCCACGCGGGCGTGGACCCCAACTTCAATCCTGGCGGCGGCTTCGGCGGCGACTTTGGGGACATCGACCTGGGCGATCTGTTCGGCTCCTTCTTCGGCGGCGGCTTCGGCGGCGGCGGCCGGCAGCAGACCCGAAGCAGCGCGCGCCAGGGCGATTCTCTCCGTGTCAACCTGACCATTACCTTTGAGGAGGCCGCTTTCGGCTGTGAGAAAGAGATCAATCTGACCCGCAGCGAGACCTGTGAGGACTGTCACGGCAGCGGCTGTGCCGCCGGTACCACCGCGGAGGTCTGCCCCCAGTGCCGGGGTACCGGTCAGGTGCGCATGCAGCGCGGCGGCGGCAGTGTGTTCTTCTCCAGCACCGTCCCCTGCGACAAGTGCCGCGGCACCGGTAAGATCATCCACCAGCCCTGCTCCACCTGTCATGGCGAGGGCACGGTCCGCCGCCAGCGCCGGATCACGGTCAAGATCCCCGCGGGCATCGACAACGGCCAGGCCATCTCCCTGCACGGTCAGGGCAGCGCGGGCACCAACGGAGGCCCCGCCGGCGACCTGATCGTGTCCGTCGCGGTCCGCCCCCATGCCAAGTTCCGCCGGGACGGCAGCACCGTCCTGCTGGAGCAGCCCATTTCCTTCCTGCAGGCCACCTTAGGCGCCGAGCTGACCATCGACACCATCGACGGCCCGGTCAAATACACCCTGCCCGCAGGTACCCAGACCGGCACCACCTTCCGCCTGCGTGGCAAGGGCATCCCCAGCCTGAACGGCAGGGGCCGTGGCGACCAGTACGTCACCGTGACGGTGCAGGTCCCCACCGGCCTGACTCAGGAGCAGCAGGAGGCTTTGAAGGCTTTCGGCGCGGCCATGGGCGAGGATCTCAAAGACGGCAAGGACGCTGACAAGGATTCGTCAAAAAGTTTTTTTGACAAGAAAAAGAAAAAGAAATAGAATAGGGGATGGGCTTACGCCCACCCCCTATTTTTTTGTCAGGAGCGGTACTATGAGTTTTTCTGTCGCCCTTCTGTTCCCCGTGCTCGCGGTGGCCGGGCTGCTCTGTTTTTTTGCCTATTATGTGTACGCCATGGCCCCCCGGAAGGGGACCCTGGAGTGGATCGCCCGGGCCCAGGAGGAAAAGCCCCGGCGCTTCACCTTTTCCGCCCCCCTGCACCGGATGGAAAAGAAGGATGCCCTTCCGCTCCTGCTGCTGACCGCTGTGTACGCCGTCACCGCCTTCTGGAGCCTGGGCGACACCTCCGCGCCCCAGAGCTTTCTGAACCTGAAGTCCGGCGAGACCGTCACCTTCTCCACGCAGGAGACCGTCTCCCTGGGTCGGGTGGAGTACTACACCGGCCTGTGGACCGGCTCCTACGAGCTGGAGTTCTCCTCCGACGGGGTCAACTGGGAGAGCGTGGAGCTGAAGCAGGATTATGCCCACCTGTTTTACTGGCTGGAGCCGGAGCTGCCCGAGGGCGAGCTGACCGCCCGCTATTTCCGCCTGACCGCAACCTGCTCTGAACAGATCGAGATCGGAGAATTGGCAATCTTTGATACGCAGGACAATCTGGTCTCCGTCCAGAGCCAGGAGGGGGCCGAAGCCCTGTTTGACGAGCAGGACCTTATCCCGGCCGCCCGCCACTGGACCAACAGCGCCTACTTTGACGAGATCTACCACGCCCGCACGGCCTTTGAGCACCTGCGGGACATCTCCCCCTACGAGGATTCCCATCCCCCGCTGGGCAAGCTGATCATCAGCCTGGGCATCGCCCTGTTCGGCATGACCCCCTTCGGCTGGCGGTTCATGGGCACTCTGTTCGGCGTGCTGATGGTGCCGCTGCTGTATGTGTTCCTGAAAAACCTGTTCGGCAAGACGGTGGTCGCCCTGTGCGGCACAGCCCTGTTCACCTTTGATTTCATGCACCTGACCCAGACCCGCATCGCCACCATCGACAGCTACGGGGTGTTCTTCATCCTGGCCATGTTCTTCTTCCTGTACCGCTATCTGGCCCTGCCCGCGGGCACGCCCTTCCGCAAGTGCGCGCTGCCCCTGTTCCTGTCCGGGCTGATGTTCGGCATCGGCGTAGCCAGCAAGTGGATCGTGGTCTACGGCGGCGTGGGCATGGCCATTCTCTACTTCCTGGGTCTGTACTGGAAGTGCCGGGACTGGCCCCAGACGGAAGACGCTCCCCACCGGGGCGCGTGGGTGTGCAAGACCGTCCTGTTCTCCATCCTTTGTTTCGTGATCATCCCCCTGATCATCTATATCGCCTCCTACCTGCCCACCGCCCACGCCGAAAAGGTGACCGACTGGAAGGGCCTGCTGGAGCTGGTGTGGGACAACCAGGTGTTCATGTTCACCTACCACAAGGGCGTGGACACGCCCCACCCCTACTCCTCCCGGTGGTACCAGTGGCTGCTGGACATCCGGCCCATCCTGTACTATATGGTCAACGAGGACGCCGCCGGCTTCACCACCCGCTTTGCCGCCTTCAACAATCCCCTGGTCTCCTGGGGCGGACTGGCCGCGCTGATCGTCACCGCCGTGCAGACCGTCCGCCGCCGCTGCGGCAAGGGTTTGTTCATCGTCGTCGGCTTCCTGGCCCAGCTCGTCCCCTGGATTCTCATTACCCGCATCACCTTCGCCTACCACTACTTCCCCTCCATCCTGTTTTTGTGCCTGGCCCTGTCCTACGTCATCAACGACCTGGTGGAATCGGGCAGGAGGTGGAAACCGGCGGTCTACGGCCTGACGGGCAGCGCCGTGGGGCTGTACGCCCTGTTCTACCCGGCCCTGGTGGGCATCCGGGTGCCCGTCTGGTTCATGAAAACGTTTATCAAATGGTTCCCCAGCTGGCCGTTCTAAGGAGTTTCTGTTATGTACCTGACTGATCTGCACACCCACTCGATTTTATCCATGGACGGACACGTCCCCCTGTCGGAGATGGCCCAGGCAGCGGTGGACGCCGGACTTTCCGCCCTGACCGTCACCGACCACTACGATATGCTGACCGAGGACGGCAAGCGCAACCTGACCTACGACTGGGCCCCGGGGCTGGCCCAGTTCGCTGAAACCGTCTCCCAGTTTGAGGGCCGCCTGGACCTGCACCTGGGGATCGAGCTGGGCGAAGTCCACGTCTCCCCGGAGCACGCCCGGGCCGTCCTGGCCCAGGCAGGAAACGCTTTGGACATGGTCATCGGCTCCATCCACAACTACCGGGAGGAACACGGCGGCGGGGAATACTACTACGTCCGCTTCGACACCCCGGAGGTCTGCCACGCCGTTCTGGACGACTACTTCACCAGCATGGAGGAGCTGGCCGCCCTGCCCGACTGCTACGACGTGCTGGGGCACATCATCTATCCCCTGCGCTATATGCACCGGGACGGGCAGGAGATCTCCCTGGCCCCCTACCGGGACCGGATCGCCGCAATCCTGCGCACGGTCATTGAGACCGGCCACGCCATCGAGGTCAACACCTGCCGGGGCAACACCGTGGAGGACTGGCGGGACATTCTGGAGCTTTACCGGGACCTGGGCGGCACCATCGTCACCACCGGTTCCGACGCCCACTTCCCCAACCACGTGGGCAAGGGCATCCGGGAATCCTGCGCCCTGCTGCGGGAATGCGGCTTTGACCGCATCGCGGTCTACGCCCACAGAAAACCGGAATTCAAAACCATTTAATTCAATTCTTTAGGAGGAAAACAATATGATCGCACTGGCCTGTGACCACGGAGCACTGACTTTGAAGGAACACCTTAAGGCTTACCTGGAGGGCAAGGGAATTCCCTGCAAGGATTTCGGCACCTTTACCGCCGAAAGCTGTGATTACCCCGATTTTGTAGGCCCCGCTGCCAAGGCGGTGGCCGCCGGGGAATGTGAAAAAGGCATCGTGCTCTGCACAACCGGCATCGGCGCCTCCATGGCCGCCAACAAAGTCAAGGGTATCCGCTGCGCCCTCTGCCACGAGGCCTGGTCCGCCGAGATGACCCGGCGGCATAACGATGCCAACATGCTGTCCATCGGCGCCGGCGTGACCGGTCCCAACCTGGCCGAGCGCATCGTGGACGCCTTTCTGAACACCGAGTTCGAGGGCGGCCGCCACCAGCGCCGGATCGACAAGGTCATGGCGCTGGAAGAGTAATACAGCGCAAACGGCCCCTCCGCCGTGGGTTTTCCACGGCAGAGGGGCCGTTTTTCTGTTATGAGCGCTCTTTGACCGTCAGCACCACCGCCGTGCGGTCGTCGGTGGCCCCCTGGCGCTTTGCGCTGCCCTCCATCAGGGCCGCCGCCAAGGCCTTGGGGTCGCTGCCGTCGTAGGCGGCCAGGGCCTCCTTGACCCAGCCGTCCTCCTCCGCCGAGGCCACCCCGTCGCTGATCAGCACCACGCTGTCTCCCGCCTCCAGGCGCATCTTGCTGACATCGGGGCCGCCCTCCGCGGCGGCCAGTCCCGCCGGCAGGGCCGAGCCGGTCACCCGGGTCACCGCCCCCTTCCGCCGCACGTAGGTGGGGGCGGCCCCCAGCTTGTAGAAGCCCGCCTCCCCGGTGTACAGGTCCAGGCGGAACAGGTCGATGGTGGTGAAGCCGCCCTCCTCCTCGCAGCGCAGGGCCAGGGCGGAGTTCAGGGTGTTCAGGGCCTCCTCCGGCTCCATGCCCGTGCGCAGGAACTTTTCCAGCAGGCGGATGGCCAGGGTGCTCTCCCGGTGGGCGTCGGGGCCGCTGCCCATGCCGTCGCAGAGCAGCACGAACAGGCCGCCCTCCTCCGTCTTGAACCAGGCCCCCGCGTCCCCGCTGACCGTCTGTCCGTCCTTCTTCCGGGCCGCCACGCCCGCCACCGCCATCAGCGGCTCCGCCTGCCGCCAGCGCAGCCGGGTCACGCCATTCTCGCGCTGCTTCTCCGGCTCGCCCAGGGGCACTCCCACCAGGCGGGACAGGCGCTGCTTTTCCTCGTCCTTTTTCAGCGCGTCCAGCTCCGGGCCGGACACTTCCAAAATCAGGTGCCCCGCCGGGTCGTACCAGACGCTGCCGTCTCCTTCCACACTCAGGGCGGCCAGCCGCTGACCCACCCGTTTTTCCCGTCCGGGGTCGCGCACCGGCTCCTCTTCCAGCTGCCGCGCCGCCTCGTCCAGGGAGCGGGCAAACAGGGCGTACTGGCGGCAGACTGCCTCCCGGCTCTCCCGGGCCCGGCTCTGGAACTGCCTGCGGTAGCGCAGGGCGGTCAGCTCCTCATTGGCCGTGGCCAGCAGCAGGGGGAAATTCAGGCACCGGGTGCGGAAATGCAGGGGGAAGTCCTCCGCCTCTCCCCGCCCCCGCTTCATCATGGCGGGCAGGCCGTCGTTCAGGGCGTTCATGGTGGCGGGGTACTCCCGCTGCCAGCAGTGGTCCCGCAGGGCGCACAGAACGCACACCTTGTTGGCCGCCCGGTGGAAAATACCGCTGCCGTCGGCGTCGTTGGGGGCCACCCGGCGGAAGGAAGTGCGCAGGCCGTCGTACAGCTCCCGGAAGGCGTCGGCGGTGTATATGAGCCGTTCCTTTGTGTAGGTCCGCGAGCGCTCCTGGGCCCCCGCAGCGGCAGAGCGCTCCCGGGACAGCAGAGCGGCCACCCGGCGGGTCAGGCTGTCGGGCAGCACCATGAAGATCACCGACGCGGCGAACACCTCATAGAGAATGCCAAGGGACGGTCCGCTCTCCCAGCGCCAGAGCACCATGACCCCGTTGGCCAGCACGTAGGTCAGGGCGGCAAAGAGCTTGCCCTGCTTCCAGAACACCCCAGTCAGCAGCCCGGCGAAGGCGTAGGCCATCGCGTACTGGGGAGCCTGTCCCACAGCCAGATCCATGGCCAGGCCGGTGCATACTCCCGCCGCGGCGCCGAATCCCGCCCCGCCCTTCCAGGCGGCCAGCATGGTACACAGCGCCCCCGCCAGACACCCCAGGGAGATCCCTCCCGGCAGACGCACCTCCGCCAGAGCGATCAGCAGGGTACAGCCCAGGATGAACAGGCTGACCATCTGCCGCGTGGTCAGCTCGGTGTCCTCCCGCTTCCGCGCCCAGGGAGACAGCGCCAGACGGTAAAAGTAGGCGGAGGCCGCCACCAACAGTAGCTCCGTGGCAAAAAACACCGCCTGGGACACCCCGGTCAGGGTGTCCGATAAGTACACGAACCCGGTCACGCCGTCCAGCAGGGCGGCCACCACCGGCATGAACCATCCCTGCCGGTACAGCTTTACGTCATAAAAGGCGAAGGACACTGAAAAGGTCAGGATACACGCCGCCACATAGGGCAGCGCATCCACAAATCCCCGGAAGGCCAGGTATCCAAAGCAGGCTCCCACCAGGGCGGAAAAGCCCTCCAGCCCCGCGCCCGAAGCCGCCACCATCCCCAGGCCGAAGGGGGCGTAGCCGCCGAAGATCTCCGCTCCCGCCAGCATTCCGCCCAGCAGCATCCGGATCAGGTACTCCGCCGTACGCACCAGGGAGGGCCAGTGCAGGATCACCTGCCCCGTCTCCCGCGCCCGCCGGGCCTTTGCCTTGATTTCTTCTTTTGTGGACATACTGATTCCTCCCGTGTTTCTCCAATTAGTATCATGATATACCATATATTGGAAAAACATCGTCGGAACCCGTCTGCCCCTTGCGTCATTTCCCCTTGTCCGGCCATTTTCTTTATGGTAAGATAGTAGAAACCTTTCAAAGCAAGGAGCTTTTCATGAAAATCGGCAATATCGACATCCCCGGCAAACTGGCTCTCGCCCCCATGGCGGGGGTCACAGATGTGGCGTTCCGCACCATCTGCCGTGAACTGGGGGCGGGCTATACCGTCACCGAGATGGTCTCCTCCAAGGCCCTGTGCTACCAGGACAAAAAAACCATTCCCCTGCTGGAGCTGGGCGAGGGGGAGCACCCCGCCGCCGCCCAGCTGTTCGGCAGCGACCCGGTCTGCATGGGCGAGGCGGCGGCCATCGCCGTGCAGGTCTCGGGGGCGGACATTCTGGACATCAACATGGGCTGTCCCGTCCCCAAGGTGGCCAACAGCGGAGACGGCTCCGGCCTGATGCGCACCCCCGACCTGGCCGCGAAAGTCGTGGAGGCCGTGGTCAAGGGGGGCGGCGTGCCCGTCACCGTGAAATTCCGCAAGGGCTGGGACAAGGGCCACGTGAACTGCGTGGAGTTCGCCCAATTGATGGAGGCCGCCGGTGCCTCCGCCGTGGCCGTCCACGGCCGCACCCGGGTGCAGATGTACTCCGGCGTGGCCGACTGGGACTGCATCCGGGACGTCAAGCAGGCGGTCTCCATCCCGGTCATCGCCAACGGGGACGTGTTCGGCCCCAGGGAGGCGGTGCGCATCCTGAACTATACCGGGGCCGACATGGCCATGATCGGCCGGGCTGTCTTCGGCAACCCCTGGATCTTCCAGCAGTGCGCCGCCGCCCTGAACGGGGAAGAGATCCCGCCCCTGCCTCCGCTGGCCCAACGGTGCGACACGGCCGTACGGCAGTTCGAGCTGTCCGCCGCCCACAAGGGTGAGAAGATCGCCTGTCTGGAGGCCCGCCGCCACTACGCCTGGTACCTGAAGGGGGTACCCTACTCGGGCTATTATAAGGAACAAATTTGCAAGATCGAGACCATGGAGGACATCTACCGCATCACCCAAGGGATCAAACGGGATTTGAGGTGAGGTCATGACCGAACAGAAGCTGGTCGCCCGCGCCCGGCAGGGCGACCAGGATGCCTTTGCCCAACTGGTGGAGGCAAACCAAAACAAAATCTACACGCTGGCGCTGCGGATGACAGGAAATCCGGAGGACGGCGCCGACCTGGCTCAGGAGGCCTTTCTGCGGGCCTGGCGCAGTCTGCCCTCCTTCCAGGGGGAGAGCAGCTTCTCCACCTGGCTGTACCGGCTGACCAGTAACCTGTGCATCGACTTTCTGCGACGGGAAAAGCGGCGGAAAGCGGCGGTCCCGGTCACCTCTCTGGATGACGAGGACAGCGCCGCCCCGGCGGAAGTGCCCGACCACCGTCCCACCCCGGAAGGCGAGTTGGAGCGCAAGGAGCTGCGCGCCACCGTGGGACAGGCTCTTCTGCAGCTGTCCCATGAGCACCGGCAGGTGCTCGTCCTGCGGGAGCTGGAGGGGCTGTCCTACGGGGAGATCGCCGCCCGGCTTGCTCTGGAGGAAGGGACGGTCAAATCCCGCATCGCCCGGGCCCGGCTGGCCCTGCGAAATATTTTGCTCGCGGACGGGAACTTTTCTTTCCCCGGATCGTCTATTGATACGAAACCAAACAGAAAGGAGTGAACTGCATGCGGTCCTGTGAGGAAACCCTGGAGCTGATCAGCGCCGCCCTGGACGGCGCGCTGACCGCCGACGAACAGACTGCGCTGGATGAGCACCTGTCCCGCTGCCCCGCGTGCAGCGCTCTTTTTGACGAACTGAAAAGCCTGCGGGAGGTCTCCGCCGAGCTGGAGGACGTCCCCGCCCCCGCCGGCTTTGCCGGCCGGGTCATGGACGCCATCGCCGCCGACCCCGCCCAGGAGCAATCCGACAACGTGGTGCCCTTCCCCGTAAAGAAGCGCTCCCGCACCCCCTGGAAGGGCTGGGCGGCTACCGCCGCCGTGGTGGCCGTGGTGGTGCTGGGCGCGGTCGCCCTGCCCGGCCAGCTGGGAATGGGCAGCAAATCCTTGACCGGCGCCAGCGCCGACTGCGCCGCTCCGGTCGAGGATCGCGCGGCGGAGAAACCGGAATCCTTTTCCACGACGTCCGCCAACGACAACGGCGGGGGCCGCAGCGGCGGTGCGGCGGAACCGGAAAGCGCCCCCGCCGACCAGCCTGCCGAGGCCATGGAAAACAACGTGCAGGTCGATGGGGATTCCACCCCGGATCAGTCCGTCTCCATGCAGACTGCCTCCCTGCCCTCTTCCTCCGACTCCCCCGCTGTCTTCTGCGGCGTGCTCACCCTGACCGGAGAGCTTCTCCCCGAAGAGCTGGAAAGCTATGAATATACGGAAGGCGAGGACGGGGCACGGATCTATGAGGTCCCCGCCGACTTCTTCTTCGCCTGTCTGAAAACCCTGGAAACGGAGCAGCCCGGCGGCTTTTCCTATGAGGCCGGGCAGGAGGACGCCGGGTACGGCCTGATCGTCGTGCGTGAAGGAGACGCCCGATGAAGCGGGGACGGCTCTCCCGGGCGCTCTGGCTTTTGGCCGTGCTGGCCCTTCTGGCCGGGTGCGCGGACACCGGGGAGCAGCCCCGGGAGACCGCAAGCGAGACTCCCTCCCCCGCCCCGACTTCCGCGTCGGAGCCCGCGCCCTCTCCCACGAGCGCGCCCACCCCCACGGAGGAGGAACTGCGCGCCGCCCGGGCATCGGAAATTCTGGACAGCATGACTCTTCACGAAAAGATCTGCCAGCTGTTTATTGTCCACCCGGAGGCCCTGACCGGGACCTCCCCCGTCCTGTCCGCCGACGATGCTCTGGGACAGGCCCTGGCCGACTGGCCCGTGGGCGGCTTTCTCTTGGATAAAAGCAACATGCAGGACCGCCAACAGCTCACCGGCCTGCTGACCACGGTGCAGGATATGAGCGCGATCCCCCTGATCCTGACCTGCGACGAAGAGGGCGGCCGGGTCAACCGGCTGATGAGCACCGTGGGCACCACCTGGGTGGGTCCCATGCTGGACTACAAGGACGCGGGGACGGAGACGTCCTTTGCCAACGCCCAAACCATCGCCGCCGACCTGGTCTCCTGCGGCTTCAACCTGGATCTGGCCCCGGTGGCCGACGTGTGGTCCAACCCGGACAACAGGGTCATCGGCGACCGGGCCTACAGCGATGACTTCGACCAGGCCGCCGGGCTGGTGGCTGCGGCGGTGGAGGGCTTCCACGCCGGGGGTACGGCCTGTACCCTGAAGCATTTTCCCGGCCACGGGGACACCTCCACCGACTCCCACGACGGCGCGGCCTATGTGGATAAGACCCTGGACGAGCTGCGGGAGAACGAGCTACTCCCCTTCCGCTCCGGCATCGCCGCCGGTGCGGACGCGGTCATGATCGGCCACCTGACCGTCCCCGCCCTGGACAGCGCCCCCGCCCCCTTCTCTTACAGGATCGTCACCGAACTGCTGCGGGAGGAGCTGGGCTTTACTGGGGTGGTCATGACCGACGCCCTGGAAATGAAGGCCATAACGGATTCCTACAGCAGCGGTGAGATCGCCGTGAAGGCCGTTCAGGCGGGCGTGGACATCCTGCTCTGCCCTCTGGACCTGGAATCTGCCATAACGGCCCTGGAGGAAGCGGTGGAGACGGGTACGATCCCCGCAGCGCGTCTGGACGAGAGCGTGCAGCGCATTCTGGAACTGAAACTGAGCCGGGGACTTTTCACCTGAGAACGGAGGAATATGATGATTCGCAAAGGAACCGCCGCCGACCTGGACGGCTGCGCGCAGGTGTACGAGGAGCACCTGAACCACGAAGCGGCCACGGTCAACTACACCAACTGGCTGAAAGGGGCTTACCCCACCCGGGCCACGGCGGAAAAAGCTCTGGCCGCCGGAACCCTCTACGTGGACGAGGAGGACGGCGTCATCGTGGGCTGTGCCAACCTGAACCACATCCAGCCCGCGGAATACGCCAATATCCCCTGGAGCATCCCCGCCGAGGGGGATGAAGTGCTGGTCATTCACACGCTGGTGTTTCGTCCCACCCGCACCGGCGGCGGACGGGGACGGCGCTTCGTGGCTTTTGCCGAGGCTCTGGCGAAGGAGCAGGGCTGCAAGGTCATCCGCCTGGACACCTACGAGGGAAATGAGCCCGCCAAAGCCTTTTACCCCAAGCTGGGCTACCACTACGCGGGGCTGGCGGAGTTTTTCTTCGAAAAATTTATCCTGGAAAATTTGGTCTGTTATGAAAAGGCCATTCAATAACAAAAATGAACGCGCCGCGGAAAATCTCCGCGGCGCGTTCATTTTTATGATTTTTCGCCGTGCTCGGCCCGGCGGCCCTGCTGCACGGCCTCGTGCTCCCGCTGCAGCTCCTGGCGGAGCTGCACGGAGGTCCAGCTCCGGTTGGTGGGGGTCAGCACCGCCTTCAGGGCCACGGAGGGGATCTTGGCCCGGCGGAAGGCCTGGAACAGGGCGTCCACCTGGGCGGAGGAGAAGCCCACCAGGAGCAGCATCTCGTCGGAGAAGCCGCTCTCCCCGTCCGCCGGGGGCTCGGCCCCGGCGACCAGCTCCTCCAGGGTCAGGGTGTGGGCCTGGGGCGGGACCAGATGGGTACGCACACCCAGGGGCAGGCAGGCGCGCCGCATCTTGGCCCCCCGGGGGTTGTCCAGATTGTAAAGATAAAGTGTGGGAATCATAGCGCTGTCACTCTCTTTTCTAAAGGCAACGGGAGTCGAACCCGTGCCGGTTTTTCGGGCGGATTTCCGCCCATGTTGCGTCATCGGCCTTAGAAACACCTCAAGGAATCCCTGCGGCCACTTCCTTGCCCGGACAAAAATCCGCTCCGAAAAAACTGCTTCGCACATTCCGGCGAGCAATGTTCGAGGGATTTTTGGCACGGCGGACGTAGCCTTGCTGACGCAAGGCAAGGACAACAAGGCAAAAAGCGCCGAACAGGGCCGCCGGAATGCGGTGCGGGTTCGACTCCCGCTGCCTTAAGGCCGGTTGGCCAGGTCGATGACCTTGTTGGTGTCAAAGAGCGGGGCGAGCACGTCGTGGTACTCCCGCAGGGAGTAGCCGTCGATGGCCACCCGGGTCATATAGAGGGTGTCGCCGCTGTCGTAGTTGCGGCTGTAGAAAAAGTGGGACACCGAGCAGAACAGGTCGAAGCCGTACTCCTGCATGGCGGTGTACCGGGGGTCGCCGGGAACCAGCAGCTTGCCGTAGGGGTAGACGTACACCGACACCTCGCCGATGATGGGCACCACCTCGTCCTGGAAGGCTTGCAGGTCTTTCCGCAGGCTGGCCTCCGAGTGCTTTTCGTGGTTATAGTGCCCGTAGCTATGGCTGGCAAAGGAGTAGCCCAGCTCCTTCAGGCGGTCGGCCACGGCGGTGGCCTTTTCGATCTCCGCCTGGCGGTCGCCCGGGCGGTCGCTGACCTCGGTGCGGAAGCCGAACACCCCCGCGAAGCCCGTCATGCAGAGGGTCAGGCGCGCCCCGTGGGAGGAGAAGTCCGGGTGCTCGGCGATGAAAGCCTCCAGGATGGGGAACACCTCCCGGTCGTAGGAGTAATCGATGGTGCCGTCGGCCAAATAGGTGCCCGAGACCAGGTTGCCCTCCTCGTCCAGGGTCAGCAGGTCCACCATGCCGTTGCCCCGCTTGTCGTAGTCGTACACCACGTCGTCGATGGAGAACACCAGGGGCTTACGCCCCACCGGCACCTCCACCGCCTCCTTCATGCTCAGCCGCCCGTTCTCGTCCTCCTCGAAAATATCATAGATATCCACCAGGGAGTAGCCGTTGGCGTACAGCTCGTTGAGCAGGTTCTTGAATTCCGTCACGTTGATGCAGTCGGTGTCGTAGCGCATTTTCCCGCTGCCGTCCTTCAGCTCGGGGTAGGCGATCAGGCAGTGGGTGAAGATGTGGGGCACCTGGCCGTAATATAGCTCGTACTCGATCTCCGGCGTGGGCTCCGGGGTGGGTTCCGGAGACGATTCCGGGGTGGGCGTGGGGGCAGGCTCAGGAGTTGCTGTGGGGACCGACTCCGGGGTGGGCGCGGCGCTGGGGGTCTCCTGGGGCTGTTCTCCGGTGCCTGCGCATCCGGCCAGAAGCAGCAGGGCCAGCAGCACTGCCGTCAGGCGTGTTTTCTGTCGCATCGCAGATCCTCTCCCTTTTTTCTTTTGTTCGTCCGGTATGCTTTCCTGGTTTTGGGGCAAAACAGATTCGATTTCCGTACTTGCGGCTTTGCCCGTTCCGCATTATAATATGAGTGTAGCACAAAAGGAGTGGTTTTACCATGGCAAATGCAAATACCTTCCGTTTTCCCTCCTGCGACGGACAGCATCAGATCTTCGCCCGCCAGTGGCTGCCGGAATCAGGCCAGCCCCGAGGGGTGGTACAGATCGTCCACGGCGTGTCCGAATACATCGACCGCTACACCCCCGTGGCCCGCTTTCTGAACGAGCACGGCTTCGCGGTGGTGGGAAATGACCATCTGGGCCATGGCCGCACCGCATCCGGCCCCGAGGAGTACGGCTTCTTCCTGGAGAAGGACGGCTGGCACACGGTCAGCGCCGACGTGCGCCGCCTGCGGGTGCTCATGGGGCAGAAGTACCCCGAACTGCCCTATTTCATTCTGGGCCACTCCATGGGCTCCTTCCTGACCCGCACCTACCTGATCGACTGGCCCGGCACGGTGACGGGTGCCATCCTCTCCGGCACCGGGCAGGAACCCCCCGCCCTGGTCTCCGCGGGCTGGCACATGTCCAACGCGGTCTGCAGGACCTCCGGCCCCCGCACCCACAGCAAGCTGGTGGAGCAGCTCTCCTTCGGGGCCTACAACAAGCAGTTCGCCCCCACCCGCACCCGGGCGGACTGGATCAGCCGGGACGAGGCCATTGTGGACGCCTATATCGCCGATCCCCTCTGCGACTTCCTTCCCACGGCGGGCATGTTCCGGGATATGATGGAGGGTCTGCAGTATATCGCCCGCAAGAGCAACCTTAAAAAGATGGACCCCGCCACCCCGGTGCTGTTCATCTCCGGCGACAAGGACCCGGTGGGCCAGAACGGAAAGGGCGTGACCAGGGTGGCCGACTTCTTCCGTCAGGCCGGCACGGAGGACCTGACCGTCCGCCTCTACCCCGACGGGCGGCACGAGATCATGAACGAACTGAACCGGGACGAGGTCTTCGACGACATTCTCGCCTGGCTGGAGGAGCATTTACCCCAAAAATAAACCGAAAAAATCAACCCCCATGACGCTGTCATGGGGGTTATTCTTTTATTGTACTTGGATGGTTTCGATGGCTTTGAGGATGGCGTCCCGGGCCTCCTGCACGGTGCCGAACACGGTGCAGCCGGCAGCGGCGGCGTGTCCGCCGCCCCCCAGCAGGGCGCACACCTTCGTGGCGTTGAGTTTGGCCGGGTTAGTGCGCACGCTGAGCTTGCACTCCCCGGGCTTCAGCTCCCGGATGGTCACGGAGTTGTACACGCCCTCCACCTGTCCGATGAAGGCGGCGATATCCTCCGCGTCCTCCTCCGTGGCCCCGATGGCAGCCATATCTGCCAGGGAGATGGCCCCGATTGCCAGAGTCCCCTCCTGCAGCAGCTCCAGGCCCTGCATGAGCACGGCTTCCAGCTTCAGGCGCTTGGCGCTCTTGGTGCGGAAGTGGCGCTTGTTGGCGTCCCGGTAGGGGATGCCGATCTCGATCAGGTCGGCGGCCACCCGGTGGGTGCGCGCGGTGGTGTTGCCGTACACAAAGCACCCCGTGTCGGTGGAAACCGCCACGTACAGGGGCAGGGCGACCTCCGGCGTCACCTCGCCCAGCTCGCGGCAGATGTCGTAGATCAGCTCTCCGCAGGCGGCACAGGTGTCGTCCACGCAGTTGGCCGCCCCGAATCCTTCGTTGGAGGGGTGGTGGTCGATGGCCAGGCCCACCTGGTCCGCCCATTTTTTCGCGCTTTCCGGGAACAGGCCCACTCCGGCGATATCCACCGACACCACAAAGCCCGGCTCCCACCCTTCTGGGGGCTCCAGGCCCTCGATGTAGGGGCCGATCAGGGCGGTGGCGTCCTCGTTGGGCAGTACATAGGCCGTTTTGCCCGCCTGCCGCAGGGCGAGGCACAGAGCGGCGGCGCAGCCCACGGTGTCCCCGTCGGGACGGCGGTGGGTCAGAATGAGCATGTTGTCCCGCTCCATCAGCAGGGCGGCGGCTTCCTTCGCAGTCATGTCCCTCACTCCTCGTCGTCCAGATTGATGTGCGCGTTGGCCGGATTGGCGGGCTTGACGACCTCCGGATTGCGGAGCATATCCAGGATATGCGCGCCCTTGTCGATGGAGTCGTCCCGCTCAAACTGCAGCTCGGGGGTATAGCGCAGCTGCAGGGCGCGCCCCAGCTCCCGGCGCAGCCAGCCGGAAGCCGACTTCAGGCCCTTGAGCACCTGGGTGCTGTCGCTCTTGTCCAGCACACTGATAAATACCTTGGCGTACCGCAGGTCAGGGGTGGTCTCCACCGCCGTGACCGACACCATGCCGGTCACCCGGGGGTCCTTCACCGCGCGGATCAGGGCGGACAGCTCCCGCTGGATTTCCTCATTGATGCGTCCGATTCGATTGCTTGCCATACTTTTCTTCTCCTATAAGCGACAAGGGGCGGGCGTACCGCCCGCCCCTCTGGGTTGAATATTATAACCTCGGGTATTATACCTCAATCTGCTCCACTGCAGCGTTAAGAAAATATGCCGGTGGCATATTTTTAGCGGAAGCGGCCCGGCTATGCCGGGACGGTGTCGGCTGGATAGGGGTAGGATCACACCTCAATCTGTTCCATCAAGAACGCTTCGATCACGTCGCCCACCTTGATATCCTGGAACTTCTCAAAGGTGATACCGCACTCGTAGCCGGCCGCGACCTCTTTCACGCTGTCCTTGAAGCGCTGGAGAGAGGCGATGGTGCCGTCGTAAATGACGATATTGTCGCGTAGCAGGCGCATCTGGGCTCCGCGCTGCATCTTGCCGTTGGTAACGTAGCAACCGGCGACCATGCCCACGTTGGTGATGCGGAAGACCTCGCGCACCTCGGCCTGGCCCAGCTCCACTTCCTTGAACTTGGGCGTCAGCATGCCCTTCATGGCGGTCTCGATCTCGTCGATGGCATCGTAGATGACCCGGTACATGCGCATATCCACGCCCAAGCGGCTGGCGGTGTCCCGGGCATTGTTGTCGGGACGGACGTTGAAGCCCACGATGATGGCGTCGGAGGTGGCGGCCAGAGTCACGTCGGACTCGTTGATGGCGCCGACGGCGCAGTGGATCACGCGCACGGCCACCTCCTCGTTGGAGATCTTCTCCAGGCTGGCCTTGACCGCCTCGGCGGAGCCCTGCACGTCGGCCTTGACGATGATGTTCAGCTTCTTCATCTCGCCTGCCTGGATCTGGCTGAACAGATCCTCCAGGCTGACCTTGCCCACAGGGCCGGCCGCAGCCATCTTCTGCTCATGCTTACGCTGCTCCACCAGCTCACGGGCCATGCGCTCGTCATCCACGGCGTGGAAGTCGTCGCCCGCGCCGGGCACCTCGCTCATGCCGATGATCTCCACGGGCACGGAGGGGCCGGCAGAGTCCACCTTCTCGCCCTTGGCGTTGGTCATGGCGCGGACACGGCCCACGGCGGTGCCGGCGATGATGACGTCGCCCTGCTTCAGGGTGCCGTTCTGCACCAGCAGGGTGGCCACGGGGCCGCGGCCCTTGTCCAGCTTGGCCTCGATGACCACGCCGTGGGCGCTGCGGTTGGGGTTGGCCTTCAGCTCCTGCATCTCGGCGGTCAGGGTGACCATCTCCAGCAGGTTGTCGATGCCCATGCCGGTCTTGGCGGAGATGGGGCAGATGATGGTCTCGCCGCCCCACTCCTCGGGCACCAGCTCGTACTCGGTCAGCTGCTGCTTGATGCGGTCGGGGTTGGCCTCGGGCTTATCCATCTTGTTGATGGCGACGATGATGGGAATATTGGCGGCCTTGGCGTGGTTGATGGACTCCACGGTCTGGGGCATGATGCCGTCGTCGGCGGCCACCACCAGGATAGCCACGTCGGTGACCATGGCGCCGCGGGCGCGCATGGCGGTGAACGCCTCATGGCCGGGGGTGTCCAGGAAGGTGATGGGCTTGCCGTTCACCTGCACCTGGTAGGCGCCGATGTGCTGGGTGATGCCGCCGGCCTCGCCGGAGGCCACGTTGGCGTGGCGGATATAGTCCAGCAGGGAGGTCTTGCCGTGGTCCACGTGGCCCATGACCACCACCACGGGGGCGCGGGGCACCAGATCCTCTTCCTTGTCCTCAGCGGTGTCGATCAGGCGCTCCTCGATGGTGACGATGACTTCCTTCTCCACCTTGCAGCCCAGCTCTTCGGCGATGATGGCGGCGGTGTCGAAGTCGATGACGTCGGAGACGGAGGCCATGACGCCGTTCTTGATCAGGGTCTTGACCACCTCGGCGGCGGTCTTCTTCATACGGGAGGCCAGCTCGCCCACGTTGATCTCGTCGGGGATCTTGACCACGGTGGGGTGCTTCTTGGCGATTTCCGCCTGCAGGCGGCGCATCTTCTCCTGCTCCTCCTGGCGGCGCTTATTGCCCTGGAAGCTGTTCTTGTTCTTACTGTTGCGGCCCTGGAACTTCTGCTTGCCGCCCTGCATCTGGTTGGTCTTGCCGGCGGCCAGGTTCTCCAGCTTCTCGTCGTACTTGTCCAGGTTGACGTTGCCGCCCTTGCGGGTGTCCACCACCTTCTTCTCCGGCACACGGCTGGCGGGCCGGTTCTGGCCCTGCTGCTGCGGCGCGGCGGGGGCGGCGGGAGCCGGGCCCTTATCGGCCTTGGGAACGCTCTGCTGCTGGGGCGCGGCCTTGGGCTGCTGCTTGGGAGCCTCCTTGGGCGCGGGAGCGCTCTTCGGACTCTCCTTGGGGGCCACGGGCTTGGGCTCGTGGTAGACGTCGGCAAAAATGCTTTCGATGCTCTCCACCTGATTGTGCTGGGTCATGTACTCGAAAATGATAGAGAGCTCGTCATCCTCCAGCACCTTCTGATGGGTCGCGGGCTTCGTGGCGTATTTCGTCAGGATCTCCGCGATCACCTTGGAATTGACGCCGAAATCCTTGGCCACCTCGTGGACACGATATTTGATGAGACTCAAATGGGCCACCTCCATAGAAAGGATAAACAGTTCTTTTACTTACCGGACTTGGGAGGCGCACACCATGGCTTTTGCTTCCCTTTTGCCAGATTCTTTTCATGCTGACGCTGTTCGCGCTGGCGCTGCAGGACCTTCTGCGCCTTGGTGTCCAGCGCGGCTGCCGCTTCGCCGTACTGCTCCGGGTCGGTCTGCGCCAGCTTGTTCAGAAAGCTGGCCGCCATTCCGGCATCGGTCAGAGCTGCCATGGCGCAGCTTCCGCGGCCGACCGTGCCCCCCATCTGCTCCTTGGTGAAGGGGACGCGGACGCAAAGTGTATTTCCCGCCTGGGCAAAGTGCTCCGCCCGGCGGGCGGTGTTGTCGGCGGCGTCGCAGGCCAGGAGCAGCAGCTTGGCCTTCCGGGCGCGGCAGGCGGCGCCCACCGGCTCCTCGCCCACCTCAATGCGCCCGGCCTTGCGGGCCAGGCCCAGCAGGTGCAGGGCCGCGTCACTCATCGCCCTCACCCGCTTTCATCTGCTCCTCCAGCGCCTCGTACACCTCGGGGGGCAGGGCGGTCTCAAAGGCCCGCTCCAGGGCCCGGGCCTTGCGGGCACGCTTCAGGCATTCCGGATCGGGGCAGAGGTAAGCGCCCCGGCCGGGCTTCTTTCCCTTGAAATCCAGGGAAACCTCGCCCTCCGGGCTTTTGACCACCCGGATCAGCTGCCGCTTTTCCTTCATCTCCCGGCAGCCGACGCACTGCCGCATGGGAATTTTCTTGGGCACCGCTGCCACCCCTTTCCGAACTTATATTTTAACTTCTTACAGCTCCCCGGCGGCTTCCCCGGTCTCCGCCGCCGGTTCTTCTGCCGCAAGCTCGGGCTCCTCATCGGGGGCGCTCTCCGGCTTGATGTCGATCTTCCAGCCCGTCAGCCGGGCGGCCAGGCGGGCGTTCTGGCCCGCCCCGCGAAAGGCTGCGCCTTCCGTGGGGACCCCGATGATTTCAATGCTCGGTCGGAATGAATCCTCCCTGCGCAAATCCTCCGCTTCCGCTCCGGATTTACGGCGCTTATCGCGCCGCCCCGCTTTGCGGGGCCCCGGAGGGCCAGCCAGACCTTATTCCTCCGCGCCCTCGGCGCATTCGGCCTCGGTCTCCGCCGCCGGTTCCTCCGTCGCAAGCTCGGGCTCCTCATCGGGGGCGCTCTCCGGCTTAATGTCGATCTTCCAGCCCGTCAGCCGGGCGGCCAGGCGGGCATTCTGGCCCTCCTTGCCGATGGCCAGGGACAGCTGGTCGTCGGGCACCACCACGCGGCAGCTCTTGCCGTCCTCCAGGATGGTCACGCTGACCACGTCGGCGGGGGCCAAGGAAGCGGCCACATACGCGGCGGGGTCATCGCTGTACTTGATGATGTCCATCTTCTCCCCGTGGAGCTCCTCCACGATGTTGTTGACGCGCTGGCCGCGGGGGCCGACGCAGGCGCCGATGGGATCCACGTTCTCGTCGTCGGACCACACGGCGATCTTGGTGCGGCTGCCCGCCTCGCGGGCGATGGACTTGACCTCCACGGTGCCGTCGTAGATCTCGGGCACCTCCAGCTCAAACAGGCGGCGGACCAGGCCGGGATGGGTACGGGAGATCATGACCTGGGGCCCGCGGGTGGAACGGCGGACCTCCACCACATAGACCTTCAGGCGGTCGCCCTCGGTGATGGTCTCGCCCTTGACCTGCTCGCCGGCGGCCAGGAAGGCGTCGGTGAACTCGCCGCCGCTGGTAATGCGGATGGACGCGGCGCCGCTGCGGGGGTCGATCCGGGTGACCACGCCGGTCAGGATCTCATGCTCCTTGGCGGAGAACTCGTCATAGATCATGCCCCGCTCGGCCTCGCGCATGCCCTGGATGATGACCTGGCGGGCGGTCTGGGCGGCGATGCGCCCGAAGTTGCGGGGCTTGATCTCGATGCGGATCACGTCGCCCAGCTCAGCCCGGGGCAGCTTCTCCCGCGCCTCGGTCAGGCTCATCTCGGTGGCGGGGTTGTCCACAGTCTCCACCACGTCCTTCTTGACGTACATGCGCACCTCGCCGGCCTGTTCGTTGCACTCGACCACCACGTTGTCGCCCACTCCTTCGTGGTCGCGCTTGTAGGCGGACAGCAGGGCCTGGGTGATCTTCTCGATCATGTAGGACTTGGGAATCCCCTTCTCCTTTTCGATCAGCTCGATGGCAGCAAAAAATTCCTTGCCGTCCAGCTCATTGCTCTTGGGGGCGGAAGCCTTCTTAGCCATGTCGTATACTCTCCTTTAACACTTAAAACGTCACATGCAGGCGCACCTGCGCAACGTCCTTTTTCTCAAAGCGGAGGTCTCCCTCCAGCAATACGTTTCCGTTCTCATAGCCCGCCAACACTCCGACGAACTCTTTTTTGCCGTTGATGGGGCGGTAGAGGCGCACGTCCACCTCGCTGCCCAGGAAGGCCGCGAAATGCTCGGGCTTTTTCAGCACCCGCTCGGCTCCGGCGGAGGCGACCTCCAGGGTGTAGGAGCCCTCGATGGGGTCCACCTCGTCCAGCTTGTCAGACAGGGGGCGGGACACCGCTTCGCAGTCGTTGATGGACACGCCGCCCTCCTTGTCGATATACACCCGCAGGATCCAGGTGCCCGCCTCCTTGACGTATTCCACGTCCCAAAGGGTACAGCCCTGCTCCTGGGCGATCGGGGCGGCCAACGCCGCGGTCAGTTCGGTCACTTTTGCCATGTTTCAGCCGCCTCCCGGAGAAAATGTCAATCTTTTACAATCTCGGATTTTTCAATAAGAAAGAGCGGGGCGAACCCCACTCTTACCAATACTTCCGATTATACTGTGTGTAGTATACCACACATTATAAGGAATTGCAATACTTTTTTACCCGTATCAGCCGATTTCTATACCCGTGTAGTACCACGCCAGGATTTCCTCCCAGGTCTTGCCCTGCTGGGCCAGGGTGTTGGCTCCGTACTGGCTCATGCCCACGCCGTGGCCGTACCCGGTGACCCGGAACGTCACGCAGTCCGCCCCGGCCTCCACCGTGAAGCTGGTGGAGCGCAGGGAGAACAGGCTGCGCAGCTGGGTGCCCTTCACGTTCACACCCCCCACGTCCATGGCTGCCACCCGGCCGGACGCGGTGAAGGTCTGATTGCGGAACCAGGTATCCGGCTTACCGCTGAGATCGGCCCCGGGGTACTCCGCCAGAAAAATCGCCCGGAATTCCTCCGCCGTCAGGGTGACCTCGGTGTGATAATTGGGCACATTTTCCCCCTCGGGGCTGTCCACACCCACCAGGTAGGGCACCGAATTGCCCCACACCGCCACGGCGTCCTCCGTGCGCCCGGCGGAGGAGGAGAAAAACACCGCCTGGATGGGCTGTCCCTCATAGGTCATGATCTGCCCGTCGGTGGCCGCCACGGCGGCGCTGATTTTCTCTATGTACTCCGCCGCCGACGCGCCCCAGTTGGCGGCGGCCTGCTCCCGGCTCAGGAAGGCCTGACAGCAGTTGATGTCCGTGCAGACGTCGGCTTCCGGGTGGTTCTGCTCCCCCGCCGCCATCTTCCAGGTGGTATAGGTCCGGGCGGTGACCGCCTGGGCCTTCAGGGCCTCCACCTCAAAGGACGCGGGCATCTCGGCGGCCACCACGGACCAGAGGTAGTCCTCCATGGTCATCTCCGCCACCTCGCCGCCCTCCATGGCCACCCGCACCGTGGTCTGAGCGTCCTTTTCCGTCCCCGTCTCCCCCTGCGCCCGGGCGGGGGTCGGGGTTGCCGGCAGAACCAGCGGAGTCTCCTCCGCTTTCGTTCCGGCGGGTCCCTCTACCAACAGGATGGGCAGCAGAAATAGAATCAATACCAGCCCCGCCGCCGCGGCCACGACTCGTTTCATCACGTTCCTCCTTTGTGTTTTTGCAAGTTTCCAGCTCATATATTTCAATTTTTCCATGCGTTCGTCCCCGGAATCCGGAGGAAAATTTTTCGTGTTTTTGGCGTTTTAGTTGACTCAGCCGCAAAAAGGGCGTACAATAAATCAAATTTGAAAATGGGCAAAGGAGACACAAATCATGCAAATCGGATTTGCTGGCGGGCCGAACGCCTGTCCCGAGGGGTACCAGAGCGACCACACGATTTCCGCTTCCCGGGACTTTATCACCAATCTATGCGGAGAATTCCAGCGTAATAACTATATCGACGCATCCTACTATCAAAAATGGGATGTGAAGCGCGGCCTGCGCAATGCCGACGGCACCGGCGTCATGGCCGGCGTGACCCAGATCGGCAACGTCCAGGGCTACTACATGCAGGACGGCGAAAAGATCCCCGACCAGGGCCGTCTGATCTACCGTGGCATCGACGTCAACGACCTGATCGGCGGCTTTATGAGCGAGAACCGCTTCGGCTTTGAGGAGACCGCCTTCCTGCTACTGTTCGGCGCGCTGCCCACCCGGGCGCAGTTGGAGGAGTTCAAGGAGATTTTGTGCTATTACCACACCCTGCCGCCCATGTTCACCGAGGACATGATCATCAAGGCCCCCAGCCGGGACGTCATGAACAAGCTGGCCCGCTCGGTGCTGGCGCTGTACTCCTATGACCCCGACCCGGACAACAACAGTCTGGCCAATCAGCTGGACCAGTCCATGCGGCTGATCGCCCGCTGCCCCACTATCGTAGCACATGCCTTTGCGGTCAAGCAACACTATTTCGACAATGATTCCCTGTATCTGCACCGCCCCCAGCCCGGCCTGAGCGTGGCGGAGAACTTCCTGTACTCCCTGCGCCACGACAACAAGTACACCGAGGACGAGGCCAAGCTGCTGGACCTGTGCCTGGTTTTGCACATGGAGCACGGCGGCGGCAACAACTCCGCCTTCGCCTGCCGTGTTCTCTCCTCCACTGGCACCGACATCTACTCCTCCATCGCGGCCGCTGTCGGCTCGCTGAAGGGCCCCCGCCACGGCGGTGCCAACAAGAAGGTCATGGAGATGTTCGGCTACATCGAGCAGGACGTGCGGGACTGGAAGGACGACGACGAGGTCCGCGCCTATCTGACCAAGCTCATCCGCAAGGATGCGGGCGACGGCTCCGGCCTGATCTACGGCATGGGCCACGCCATCTACACCCTGTCCGACCCCCGTGCCGTCATCCTGAAGAAGTTTGCCAAGAACGTGGCCGCCAAGAAGGGCATGCTGGAGGAATTTGAGCTGTTCGAGACGGTGGAGCGGCTGACCCCCGAGGTCTTCGCCCAGGAGAAGGGGGAGAGCAAGGTGGTCTGCGCCAACGTGGATATGTACTCTGGCCTGGTGTATAAAATGATGGGCATTCCCCCGGAGCTGTACACCCCCCTGTTTGCCATCGCCCGCATGGTGGGCTGGTGCGCTCACCGCGTGGAAGAGGTCTACAATCCCGGCAACCGGATCATCCGTCCCGCCTACAAGGCTGTGGCCCCCAGCAAGCCTTTCATACCATTGGATCAGCGGAGCTAAGGAAGGGCTCAGGGTTTACAATTTATTCACAATGAGGTCATGATTTAGCCGCAATTATCCTGTATCTTAATCATCGGAACAGGCATGAAACACGAACCAACATTTCCATTCCCCTTTCAATTCCCTCTCCATTCCTTTCGCAAACAACACACACAGCAACAAGTCCCGGCTGCGCGGCCGGGACTTGTTGCGTTTTCGGGAAAAAAGGGGTATGATACAGATACAATATCAACTTTTACATGAAGGTGATTCTCATGCGTGACGGTTTTGTAAAGGTCGCGGCGGGCACCCCCGAGATCAAGGTAGCCGACTGCCGGCACAACGCGGAACAGATTTTTACCCTGATGCGGGAGGCAGACCGCCAGGGAGTGCGGGTGCTGGTTCTGCCCGAGCTGTGCCTGACGGGGTACACCTGCGGCGACCTGTTTTTGCAGGACACCCTGCTCAAGGGGGCCGAGGAGGGACTGACTACCATTTTGGAGGCCACCAAGAATTTGGATATGCTCACCGCTTTGGGCCTGCCCGTGCGTGTTCAGGGCAAGCTGTACAACTGCGCTGCGGTGATCCACAGGGGGAAGCTCCTGGGCCTGGTACCCAAGACCTACATCCCCAACTATGGCGAGTTCTACGAGGTGCGCTGGTTCACCGCCGCCCCGGCCGGGGACGGCGGCATGGCAGTCACCGTGGCGGGGCAGCAGACTCTTCTCTCCGCCCGCCAGCTGTTCTCCTGCGAGACGATGCCCCACCTGACCGTCGGCGTGGAGATCTGCGAAGACCTTTGGGCCGTGACGCCGCCCTCCTCGGAGCTGGCCGCGCGGGGCGCCACGTTGATCCTGAACCTGTCCGCCTCCGACGAGGTGGTGGGCAAGGCGGAGTACCGCCGCGCCCTGGTCACCGGCCAGTCCGCCCGGCTGGTGTGCGGCTACGTGTACGCCGACGCGGGGGAGGGCGAATCCACCACCGATATGGTGTTCGCCGGACACAACCTGATCGCGGAAAACGGCATTCTTTTGAAGGAACGCCGCTTTTCCACCGGTCTGACTGTCAGTGAGATCGACGTGGATAAGCTGGCCTTTGAGCGGCGGCGCATGAACACCTTCCCGGGAAACGCCGGGCTCGTGAACGGCAGCAGCTTCTCTCTGGAGAGCTCCACCACCACCCTGACCCGCCCCGTCTCCCCCACTCCCTTTGTCCCCGCCGGCGCGGAGGACCGGGCGGAGCGCTGCGAGGAGATCCTGAAAATCGCTGCCCTGGGCCTGAAAAAGCGCCTGGAGCACACCGGAGCAAAGACGGCCGTTGTGGGCCTGTCCGGCGGGCTGGACTCTACCCTGGCTATTCTGATCACCACGCTGGCCATGAAGCTGCTGGACCGGCCGTCCAGCGACATCGTCGCCGTGACCATGCCCTGCTTCGGCACCACAGACCGCACCCGGGACAACGCCGTGGAACTGGCCACCCAACTGGGCTGCACCCTGAAGCGCATCGACATCGGCGCCGCCGTTAAGCAGCACTTCCGCGACATCGGGCAGTCCATGGACAACCACGACGTGACCTTTGAAAACGCCCAGGCCCGGGAGCGCACCCAAGTGCTGATGGACATTGCCAACCAGAACGGCGGGCTGGTCATCGGCACCGGCGACCTGTCCGAGCTGGCCCTGGGCTGGGCCACCTACAACGGCGACCACATGAGCATGTACGGCGTCAACGCCTCCATCCCCAAGACCCTGGTGCGCCATCTGGTCAGTCACATCTGCGGGGACAAAGCCCAGACCGAACCGGAGCTCTCCCACGTGCTGGCCGACATTCTGGACACCCCTGTCTCCCCCGAGCTGCTGCCCGCCGTGGACGGGCGGATCAGCCAGAAGACCGAGGACCTGGTGGGCCCCTACGAGCTGCACGACTTCTTCCTGTATTACGCCATCCGCTGGGGCTTCCCGCCCAAAAAAGTGCTGCGGCTGGCGGAGCACGCCTTCGGCCGGACCTACGACCGCGCCACCATCCTGAAGTGGGAAAAGAATTTCTACCGCCGCTTCTTCGCCCAGCAGTTCAAGCGCTCCTGCCTGCCCGACGGGCCCAAGGTGGGTTCGGTCACACTCTCCCCCCGGGGCGACTGGCGGATGCCCAGCGATGCTGCTGTGACCCTATGGATGGACGAACTGGAGGGACTGGAATGAGTATGATCCGGGAAGCCAGTCGCCCCCACGGGGCCCCCGGAAAAACGCAAAGCGTTTTTCTGGGGAGAGGAGGCACAGCGGAATGGACGAGCTTTCGGCCCTGGCCGGAAGCGAGGCATATGGAGCTTGTGCCGACGAGGCGCATGCCCTCCGATGCCGCAGCCACTTTATGGCTGGACGAACTGGAGGGGCTGGAGTAAGCTATGAATCTGTATTTGGATTTGTTCTTTACCTTCGCCCGCGTGGGCGTCTGTCTCCCCAACGCGCCTCTGGCGCGCCGGGGGCCCCATTTCATGATTTCAATTGCGGGGCCTGGAAGTGAATCCCATGCCCCTTCGCGGCAGTGGCCGCGCCCCGCCGTGCGGGGCCCCGGTGCACACGCCGACAAGGCAGGAGGGTTTTGACAGCATGAATCTCTATCTCGACCTATTTCTGACCTTCGCCCGCGTGGGCGTGTGCACCTTCGGCGGCGGCTATGCCATGCTTCCCATCCTCCAGCGGGAGGTGGTGGAGAAAAAGGGGTGGGCCACCGAGGAGGACCTGGCCGACTACTACGCCGTGGGCCAGTGTACGCCGGGCGTCATCGCGGTCAACACCGCCACCTTTGTGGGCTCCAGCCGCGCCGGGGTTGCCGGAGGTGTGGTGGCCACTCTGGGGTTGGTGTTTCCCTCCCTTGTCATCATCCTGGCCATTGCCGCTTTCCTGCAAAACTTCATGCACATCCAGTGGGTCGTCCACGCCTTCAACGGCATTCGGGCCGGGGTGGTGGCGCTCATTCTGTCCAGCGTTCTCAAGCTGTATAAAACCTCCGTTGTCGACTGGCCTACCCGCGTTCTGTACTGGGTGGTGCTTGTCCTGGCCGCGTTGGGCGCGTTTCTGCCCCTGCCCGGCGGCGTACTGGGCGTAATCCTGGGCTACCTGTTCTCCCCGGTGGTGCTGGTCATCGTAGCCGGAGCGGCGGGGCTGTGCATCCGCGCCGCAAAGGGAGGGCTGAAATAATGCTCTACCTGCGTTTGTTTTTTGAGTTCTGCAAAGTAGGCCTGTTCTCGGTGGGCGGAGGACTGGCGACCATCCCTTTTCTGACCGACCTGGGCGAGCGCACCGGATGGTTTACCCCCGGCCAGCTGGCTGATATGATCGCCATCTCCGAATCCACCCCGGGCCCCATGGGGGTCAACATGGCCACCTACGTGGGCTTTGCCACCGGCGGGCTGCCCGGCGGCGTGATTGCTACGCTGGGTCTGGTCTTCCCGTCCATCATCATCATTCTGATCATCGCGAAATTTCTTCAGAAATTTCGCCGGTCCAAGGTGGTGGACGGCGTGTTTTACGGTCTGCGCGCCGCGTCGGTGGCCCTCATCACCGCGGCCCTGCTTCAGGTGGCCAGGATCGCCCTGCTCCACGAGGATGTCAGTTTCAGCCTTTCTCTGTTCAATTGGCCCGCGATCCTTTTGGCGGTGGCGATCTTCCTGCTGCTGAAATTTACCCCGCTGAAAAAACTCCATCCCATCGTTTTCATCGCAATTTCGGCCGTATTTGGCGTTTTATTCCAATTATAATTTATCAAATCTTCACAAATTCGCAACAATTGTATGCTACCATAGCGCTATGAGTATATAATCCGACAGCCGAACGGGTCTTCCGTCCGGCTGTCCCTGTCAGAAAGGAGCGATCTATGGCAAGCAACCCCAACTATTCCGACGTGACCCCTGCCATCGAAGCCCTGGCCGCCTTAAGCGTGGAAAACAGCTGTATCGACGCGGCGGACTACGGCAAGTACGACGTGAAGCGCGGCCTGCGCGACGTGAACGGCAACGGCGTGGTGGCAGGCCTGACTGAGATCTCCGAGATCCGGTCCAACAAGCTGGTGGACGGGAAAAAGGTCCCCTGCGAGGGCAAACTCTTTTTCCGGGGCTACGACATTGAGGATCTGGTGCGCTGCTCCCTGGCCGAAAAGCGGTTCGGCTTTGAGGAGACCGCCTATCTGCTGATGTTCGGGCAGCTTCCCACCCAGCAGGAGCTGGACGATTTTACCGCCCAGCTGTCCTATTACCGCACGCTGCCCAACAACTTTGTGCGGGACGTGATCCTGAAGGCCCCCAGTTCCGACATGATGAACTCCCTGGCCAAGTGCGTCCTGACCATGGCCTCTTACGACGACAAGGCGGACGACATCTCCCTGCCCAACGTGGTGCGCCAGTGCATGCAGCTCATCGCCACCTTCCCCCTGTTCTCGGTGTACTCCTACCAGGCCTACACCTACAAGGAGGGCAATTCCCTGTTCATCCACGCCCCCCGTCCCGAGCTGTCCACGGCGGAGAACATTCTCTCCCTGCTGCGCGCCGACTCCTCCTACTCCTTCTGGGAGGCCCACCTGCTGGACATCTGCCTGATGCTCCACGCCGAGCACGGCGGCGGCAACAACTCCACCTTCACCACCCACGTGGTCACCTCCTCGGGCACCGACACCTATTCCTGCATGGCGGCCGCCCTGGCCTCCCTGAAGGGCCCCAGGCACGGTGGCGCCAACATCAAGGTCATCCAGATGTTTGAGGACATGAAGAAGAACGTGAAGGACTGGACCGACGACGAGGAGATCACCCGCTACCTGCGCGCCCTGCTGCGCGGGGAGGCCTTTGACGGAGCGGGGCTGATCTACGGCATGGGCCACGCGGTCTACTCCCTGTCCGACCCCCGCGCCGAGATCCTCCGCCGCTTTGTGGCGAACCTGTCCAAAGAAAAGGGGCGCACCGACGAGTACGACCTGTACTCCCGGGTGGAGCGGCTGGCCCCCCAGGTCATCGGGGACGAGCGGAAGATCTACAAGGGCGTGGCCGCCAACGTGGACTTCTACTCCGGCTTCGTCTACCACATGCTGGACCTGCCCCTGGAGCTGTACACGCCCATTTTCGCCGTGGCCCGCATCGCGGGCTGGAGCGCCCACCGCATGGAGGAGCTGATCAACATGGGCAAGATCATCCGCCCCGCCTACGTCTACGTGGGCAATCACCACGACTATGTCCCCATCAAGAACCGGTAAACCGAATCCGGGGTCTCCCGCTCAGGGAGCCCCGGATTTTTTGCGCCGTTGACAGCCCGGCCGCGAACTGATAAAGTTAATAGCAATATTCCAATTCCATGAAAGGAATGCTGAACGACATGAAAAAAGGGACTTTTACCTGTGTGGGCGTCGGCCCGGGGGACCCGAAGCTGATGACCTTCCGGGCGGCGGAGACCATCCGGAGCTGCGACGTGGCCGCGCTGCCCAGCAGCGGGGCCGCGGAAAACGCCGCGCAGAAAATCGCCGCGGAATTTCTCGAAGGCAAGGAGCTTCTGTACTGCGACATGCCCATGATCCGGGACAAGGAAAAGCTGGCGGAAGCCCACAGGGCTTGCGCACAGCTGATCCGTGAAAAACTGGATCAAGGCCGGGACGTGGCATTCCTGACCCTGGGCGACCCGTCCATCTACGCCACCCCTATGTATCTGCACCACATCCTCCGCCAACAGGGCTATGAGACCCGCATGGTCCCCGGAGTGCCCTCCTTCTGCGCCGCAGCCGCGGCGCTGGACATTTCCCTCTGCGAGGGCGGCGAGATCCTTCAGATCATCCCCGCCTCCTACCCGGACGCGCAGGAGGCTCTGAACGCCCCCGGGAACAAGGTGCTGATGAAGTCCGGCAAGAGCATGAAGAAGGTCAGGGAGCAGATCGACCCGGGCCGCTTCGACGCCATGGCGGTGGAGTGCTGCGGGATGGAGCAGGAAAAGATCCACCGCAGCCTGGACACCCTGGACGAGACCTCCAGCTACTTCAGCGTGGTGGTGGTAAAAGAGCGCGCAAGTTCCGCTGAAAATTGACAAATTCTTAACATATCAACAATTTAGACGAACTTTTTTGCCATTTTGGGAAAGAAAGCAACACTTCTCCGAAAAGTTCGTTCAATTTTTGACTTTCCTTGCCAATGGGAAAAAACGGTGTTAGCATGGATATATCAACGAAACGAAACACCGATTGAAAGGAAGGAACATCCATGAACCGTTTGCAAGGAAAAGTAGCAATCGTGACCGGCTCCACCGGCGGGATCGGAACGGGTATCGCCCGGCTGTACGCGGCGGAGGGCGCCAAAGTGGTGATCTGCGGACGCCGGGAAGAAAAGGGAATGACGGTGGTAAACCAGATCCTGGCCGAGGGCGGCGACGCCTCCTATCACTACATGGACGTCACGGACACGGACAGCATTGAGCGTCTCTGCGCGGACACCGCCGAAAAGTATGGAAAGATCGACGTGCTGGTGAACAACGCGGCGGGCGTGGGTCTGAAGGACGGCCGTGTGGACGAGCTGACCCTGGAGATGTGGGACCACATTTTCAAGACCGATCTGGACAGTGTTTTCTACGCGATCAAGTGCGTGCTCCCCTATATGCAGAAGAATGAGAACGGCGGCTCTATCATCAACACCGGCTCCATGGCCTCCTGCGGCGGCGATCTGGGCTCCACCGCGTACGCCTGCGCCAAGGCCGGCATCAACATGCTGACGCAGTACACCGCGCTGCAGTACGGAAAGCAGAACATCCGCTGCAACTGTGTACGCCCCGGCCTGATCGTGACCCCGGACAATGAAGAGCGTGTCCCCCAGGCCTTAAAGGACATCTTTATGAGCAACATTATGGTCAATCGCTATGGCTGCCCGGAGGATATCGGCCATCTGTGCGTCTACCTCGCCTCGGACGAGAGCAGCTATGTGACCGGCCAGATCTTCAATGTGGACGGCGGCCTGAACGCTCATGTTTCCACCGTCGCCCAGTTCCGGCAGATGAACTCCCGCACCTGGTAAACCGGCATTCACCGGCTCCAATGAAATCAGAAAGGGCGCTCCTTTTCCCTTCCGCATCGAGCGAAGGAAAAAGGAGTGCCCTTTTATCTCTATCTTCAGTCAAAGGCCAGGCCCAGATAGGGCTCGTCCGCCCCCTGCCAGCGCCTGGCGGCGATGGGGTCGTACCACTTGATCATGCCGAAATCCCGCCTGGTCAGGCCCTCACCGGGCCAAAAGGCGGGGCGGCGCAGGATAAAGCGCCTGGCGTAGACCGCCTGGGCCACCAGGGCGAGCGCGCCCTCCAGCGCCTCGGGGGCGATCAAAAGCTCCTTGCACACAGCCGTATCCCCCCACTGCTCCACGGCGGCGCAGCCGGGGACGCCGTTCACGTTCAGGGACAGCAGACTGCCGCCGGAAAAGGTGCACAGGCTCTCCTGCAGCCCGGTCAGCCCCCCGTAGGACACATGGTAGTATTCCGCCAGCAGCCGCTCCCGCAGCGCGTCATACCCGGCGGCGTCCAGGGGCAGGGAGGTCTCCCCTTCCCGCACCGCCCGGGGCGTCACCTCCCCCTCCAGCAGGGGGAAGCACTCACAGAAGCCGAATTTGCGGTAAAAGGCGTGCAGAGAGGGTTCGGCAGGCATGGTGACCAGGCAGTCCCGCTTGCCGTGCAGATAAAAGTCGGCGTAGTTCAGCAGTTGCCCGGCAAAGCCCTTGCCCTGGTGCTCCGGGTGGGTGCCCATGCCGTAGAGATAGGCCGCCTTGACGGTCTTGCCGCCCGGCTCGGTCAGGGTCAGATTCAGCAGACCGGCCATGGCCCGCAGCTCGTCCTCCTCCCGCAGGACAAGAAACTCCTCCGGGCGGTAGAATTTATTAAAATACAGGCCGGAGCACTCCGGGCCGTCCCCGAAGCAGAGCCGGAACAGCTCCTGCAGCTCCGGCACTTCCTCCGGCTTGGATTTGCGCATTTCGATCATGGTTTTTCCTCCCGGAACAATTCTGCCCCCGTCCAACGGACGGGGGCAAGGGTCAATCCGGCTTAATAGCCGGGGTACACGTCGCTTTTCTTGGGCAGGATGATGGCGGCGATCACATAGACCCAGAGGCTCAGGCCGCCGGCAAAAAACAGGATAGCGGCGATGATGCGCACGATGCTGGGGTCGATGTTGAAATATTCCGCGATACCTCCGCACACGCCGGCCAGCATGGCGCCCTTATCCAGACGATACAGTTTCTTCGGTCCGTTCATAACAGCGTTCCTCCTTCAATACTTCCAATCTGTTTTGAGCATAGCACAAAAACCTTCAGAAATTATGACGGAAAACTTAAAAATAAATGAAATTTCAGTCCGCCTCGTTCACCGGAACCAGGCAGCCGTCTTCGTCGAACTTCAGGGCTTCGATGTCGGCGCCGGTGATCTTGGCGATCTCGTCCAGCCGCACCCCTTCGGTGACGGTGGACACCAGGGAATAGGCCACGCCGTGGCGCTTGGCCCGCCCGGTGCGACCGATGCGGTGGATATAATACTCGATCTCGTCGGGCACATCGTAGTTGAACACCGCGTCCACATCGTCAATGTCCAGGCCCCGGGCGGCCACGTCGGTGGCCACCAGGATCTTCAGCTTGCCGTCCCGGAAAGACTGCAGGGTCTTCTCCCGCACCCGCTGCTGGATGTCACCGTGGATGCACTGGGCGGAGAAGCCCCGCATCTGCAGCAGGCCGGACAGCCGGTCGGTCATGTTCTTGGTGTTGCAGAAGACGATGCAGCGGTCATAGCCCTCGGCGATCAGGATGCGTTCCATGGCGTCCAGCTTCTCGTTCCGGCCGGGCAGCTGGATGCGGTACTGCTTGATGTCCGGCTTGTTCTGCTCATCGGCCCGGACGGTGATCTCCACCGGGTCGCGCTGGTACACCCAGGAGATATCCATGACCTCCCGGGAGATGGTGGCGGAAAACATGCCCAGGTTTTTGCGGTGGGGCATTTTGTCCAGGATGTGGGTCACGTCCCGGACGAAGCCCATGTCCAGCATGCGGTCGGCCTCGTCCAGCACCACGGTCTCCACCTTGTCCAGACGGACGGTGTGCCGCTTCATGTGGTCCATCAGCCGGCCCGGGGTGGCCACCACGATCTGGGGCTTCTTTTTCAGGGCGTTGATCTGCTTGTCGATGGGCGCGCCGCCGTACAGGCACACGGTACGCACGCCCTCCTTGAACTGGCACAGGTCGCGCAGCTCATCCTGGATCTGGAGCGCCAGCTCCCGGGTGGGGGCCAGCACCAGGCCCAGCACATCGGTGGACTCCGGGTCAATATGCTCCACCATGGGGATGCCGAAGGCATAGGTCTTGCCCGTGCCCGTGGGGGCCTTGGCAATGACGTCCTTCCAGTCCATGAAATACGGGATGGCGCCCCCCTGCACCGGGGTGGCCTGGGTATAGCCCTTCTTGGCCAGCGCCTTCATGATGGGCTCGGACAGGCCCAGCTGGTCATAGAGGACGGTTTCGTTGACGATCTCGCCGTTGATCTCCATATTATCGTTCCTTCTGTATAAATTGCACTTCAGTATAGCATAGTTTTCCTCCCAACGCAAGGCAGCCCCGGCCTGTATCGATACTTTTTACGCAAATACATACACAAAAAACGGCAGATTCACCATTGCAGATTGGCGGTGACACTGCTATAATTACAACTAAATTTATACGTGCGAAGCGCGCGATATGCAATTTATACGCAGGAGGCATTTGCCATGGAAAGCATCCAAATCACCAAAGCGGCTGAGCTCAAGGCCAAGCCCGACCCCAAGACCCTGAAATTCGGCAAGGTTTTCACCGACCACATGTTCCTGCTCAACTACGAGACGGGCAAGGGCTGGCACGATCCCCGCATCGTCCCCTACGCCCCCCTGCAGCTGGAGCCGTCCTGCATGGTGTTCCACTATGCCCAGGAGGTCTTTGAGGGCATGAAGGCCTACCGCACCCCCGACGGCGGCGTGCAGCTGTTCCGCCCCTACGACAACGCCCGCCGTATGATCGACTCCTGTGAGCGTCTGTGCATCCCCCCGGTACCCGAGGATCTGTTTGTGGAGGGCGTCAAGACTCTGGTGAAGGTGGAAGCCGACTGGGTCCCCACCGAGCCGGACACCTCCCTGTATATCCGTCCCTTTGTCTTCGCCACGGACGCCGGTCTGGGCGTCCACGCCTCCCACACCTATCTGTTCTGCGTCATCTGCTGCCCCGTGGGCGCTTACTATGCCGAGGGCATGAACCCCGTCAAGATCTACGTGGAGAGCCAGGATGTCCGCGCCGTCAAGGGCGGCACCGGCTACACCAAGTGCGGCGGCAACTACGCCGCCTCCATCCGCGCCGGTGAGCGGGCCGAGCAGAACGGCTACGCCCAGGTGCTCTGGCTGGACGGCGTGGAGCGCAAGTACATCGAGGAAGTCGGCTCCATGAACGTTCTGTTCAAGATCGACGGCAAGGTGGTCACCCCCAAGCTGACCGGCTCTGTGCTGCCCGGCATCACCCGCCGCTCCTGCCTGGAGCTGCTGCGCAGCTGGGGCTACGATGTGGAGGAGCGCCTGATCTCCGCTCAGGAGCTGTTCGACGCCGCCGACGCCGGCAAACTGGAAGAGGCCTGGGGCTCCGGCACCGCCGCCGTCATCTCCCCCATCGGCGAGATGGGCTGGGAGGACCGCCACGTGGTCATCAACGGCGGCAAGACCGGCGAGCTGACCCAGCGCCTGTACGACACTCTGACCGGCATCCAGTGGGGCAAGCAGCCCGATCCCTATGGCTGGACCATGAAGGTGGAGTAAACCGAAATAAATTGAAAAGCCTGCCGCGCGGCTGCGCGGCAGGCTTTTTGCGTTTTCCGGTCAGTCCGGGATATACTCTCTGACCCGCAGGGCAGCGCCCAATTCCTCGCACATGGCGCGGCAGGCCTCGATCTCCTCGGGGGTCTTGTCCTTGTTCACGATGGTCATGACCACCTTGGGGACCACCTGGGCGGCCTTCCGGGTAAAGTCCAGCATGGATTCCCACGCTCTGTCCCCGTCCCGGGGGCGGGTGACCCTGACGTACTCCTCACAGGTGGAGCCGTTCAGGGAGATGGACAGCACGTCGATGCGGCCCTTCAGCTCCGGCGTCACGTCCCGGCCGTGGATCAGGTTGGCGTGGCCGTTGGTGTTGATGCGGATGGGGGGCAGCTCGGGCACCGCCTTTTTCATCTCATCTACCAGCCACAGGATGTCGTCAATGCGGAAGGTAGGCTCGCCGAAGCCGCAGAACACGATCTCGGGATAGGCGGCCAGATCCCGCTTCAGCAGGTCGTCCAGGGCCTCCTGCCGGGAGGGCTCGTGGTCCAGCCACAGGTCGTCGGCGTAGATGCTGCCCTTGTGGCCGTTCTGCCGCAGGCAGAACACGCAGGCACAGTCGCAGCGGTTGGTCAGGTTCACATACAGGGAATCCCCGTATTCATACGAAATGGTTTCCATGGCTTATACTCCAATGCGGAAAAATCGTTTGCCGTTTTCGCAGGTGATGTCCAGCACCTCTTCGGCGCTGATGTTTCCCTTACAGGCGGCCACCTTGGCCGCCATCAGGGGGATCAGGGAGGAGTCGCACCGCTGTCCCCGGTAGGGCTCGGGGGCCATATAGGGCGCGTCAGTCTCCAGCATCAGGCGCTCCAGGGGCAGCCAGGCCAGGATCTCCGGCGCCCGGCGGGCGTTATGAAAGGTAATGTTCCCGGTGAAGGACAGCATCCAGCCCTTGTCCACCAGCACCTTGGCGTCCTCCAGGCTGCCGGCATAGCAGTGGAACACGCCCCGGGCGTGGGGGTGGGCGCGCACCAGGTCCATACAGTCCTTGTGGGCGTCCCGGTCGTGAACGATGGCAGGCAGGTCCAGCTCCTCGCTGAGAGACAGCTGGGCGTCAAACATGTCCCGGGAAAAGGCGCGGGCTTCCGGGGTCTTGACCCAGTAGTAGTCCAGGCCGATCTCCCCCACCGCCACCACCTTGGGCGCGGCGCAGAGGTTCTTGATCTTGTCCACGTCACCCAGGGCCACACCCTCCAGGTTCTCCGGGTGGAACCCGGCGGCGGCGTAGAGATAATCGTATTTTGCGGCCAGGTCGATACAGGCCTGAGAGGATTCCAGGTCGCACCCCGGACACACCACCAGCTCCACCCCCTTGGAGGGCAGGGCGGACAGCAGCGCGTCCCGGTCCGGGTCAAAAGCCTCGTCGTAGTAGTGGGCGTGGGTGTCGAAAATACTCATATCAGCAGAGCTTCGCACCCGCGGGGATGGCGTCGTCCAGCATCAGCAGGTTCAGGCGCTCCTCCCCGTCCACCTTATGGACGGCGGAGATCAGCATGCCGCAGGAGTCCAGGCCCATCATCTTGCGCGGGGGCAGGTTCAGGATGGCCACCAGGGTCTTGCCAACCAGGTCCTCGGGCTTGTAGTACATGGCGATGCCGGACAGGATCTGGCGGTCCGTGCCGGAGCCGTCGTCCAGGGTGAAGCAGAGCAGCTTCTTGGACTTCTTCACCGCCTCGCAGGCCTTGACCTTGACCACGCGGAAATCGGACTTGCAGAAGGTGTCAAAATCGACCGGTTCCTCGGTGTAGGGCTCCAGCTCCACAGCAGGCTTGGCGGGAGCCTGGGCGGCCCGGTGGGCCTCCTCCAGCTCGGCCAGGGCTTTGTCCATGTCGATGCGGGGGAACAGGGCCTCGCCCTTGGTCACGGTGACGGTGGGGTTCAGGCTGCCCCAGGTACCGGCGGACTCCCAGGTGCGGCAGCCCTCGCAGGCGCCCAGCTGGGCAAAGAGCTTGTCCATGGACTCAGGCATAAAGGGGATCAGGAGCACGCCGCAGATGCGGGTGGTCTCCAGCAGATTGTACAGGACGGAGGCCAGACGGCCGCCGTTGGCGTCCATGTCCTTGGCCAGAGCCCAGGGCATGGTCTCGTCGATATACTTGTTGGCCCGCTGGATGACCTTGAACACCTCGCTCAGGGCGTTCTGGAAGGCGAATTTCTCCATCTGCTCCTCGTAGCGTGTGCGCAGCGCGGAGGCCATACCCACCAGCTCATCGTCCAGAGGGTCGGCCTGACGCTCTTCGGGCAGGGTGCCGCCGAAGTACTTGCCCACCATGGCAGTGGTGCGGGAGAGCAGGTTGCCCAGGTCGTTGGCCAGGTCCACGTTGATGGTCTGGATCAGGGCCTCGTTGGAGAAATTGCCGTCGGAGCCGAAGGGGAAGGTGCGCAGCAGGAAGAAGCGCAGGGCGTCCACGCCGAACTTCTCCGCCAGGACGTAGGGGTCCACCACGTTGCCCTTGGACTTGGACATCTTGCCGCCGTCCAGCAGCAGCCAGCCGTGGCCGAAGACCTTCTTGGGCAGGGGCATACCCATGCTCATGAGCATGGCGGGCCAGATGATGGAGTGGAACCGGACGATCTCCTTGCCCACGAAGTGGACGTCGGCGGGCCAGAACTGGTCGTAGTCATCGTATTTGTCGTTCATGAAGCCCAGGGCGGTGGTGTAGTTGAACAGGGCGTCCACCCACACATAGACCACATGGCCGGGGTCGAAGTCCACGGGGATGCCCCAGGTGAAGCTGGTGCGGGAGACGCACAGGTCCTCCAGGCCGGGATCAATAAAATTGTTGACCATCTCGTTGACCCGGCTGCGGGGCTCCAGGAAATCGGTGTTGACCAGCAGGTCGCGCACACGGTCGGCATATTTGCTCAGGCGGAAGAAATAGGCCTCCTCCTCGGCATCCACCACCTCCCGGCCGCAGTCGGGACACTTGCCGTCCACCAGCTGGGAGTCGGTCCAGAAGGACTCGCAGGGCTTGCAGTATTTGCCCTTGTAGGTGCCCTTGTAGATGTCGCCCTTCTCGTACATCTTCTTAAAGATCTTCTGAATGGCCTCCACATGGTAGTCGTCGGTGGTGCGGATGAAGCGGTCGTTGGAGATATTCATCAGCCGCCACAGGTCCTTGACGCCCCGGGGGCCCTCCACGATATTGTCCACGAACTGCTGGGGAGTAACGCCCGCCTCGCGGGCCTTGTCCTCGATCTTCTGGCCGTGTTCGTCGGTGCCGGTCAGGAACATAACGTCATAGCCGCACAGGCGCTTGTAGCGGGCCATGGCGTCGGTGGCCACGGTGCAGTAGGTGTGGCCAATGTGGAGCTTGTCAGAGGGGTAGTAAATGGGGGTGGTGATATAAAATTTCTTACTCATCGGGGGTTACCTCCTGCGATTCGTTCGATTCGTTCGATTCATCCGGCAGGCGCCGGGGGATGTGGGCAAAGGCGTGGTACAGCAGCACGGTGACGGTGGCGAGCTGATACAGAATGGAGAACACGAACAAAAGCCGGGTGCTCCGGTCGTGGCCGTCGGCCAGGGTGACGATGCTGAAATACACGCTCAGCAGGCAGAAGAAGGCGCAGCGCCAGACCTTGGCGCGCTCAAAGGAAAAGCCAGCCGTGAAATAGAGCCCCAGCAGCGTGCAGATGATGGCAAACAACCCGTACACATAATCCAGAACCACCGGGTCGGCGGAGCGCTGCTGATACGCGGCCACCAGCCACAGGCAGCAGGTATAGGCGGGCACCAGCAGGGCCAGGCTGTACTTGCGGCCCCCGCCGCGGAAATTGTTGAGAATGACGGTCAGCACGCAGAAGAAGGACAGGATGCACATGACCCAGAGCAGCATGCGCAGCAGATGGGGCGCGTCCAAGCCGCCCAACTCGTCCGTCAGGCCGAAGAAGCCGGCCACCAGCAGGCAAGCAGCCGCCAGCGCGGTGACTATCAGATAGAACCAGTTTCCGCGGGCGGAAAAGGAGCTGCCGTAGTCCTTCAGTTCATTTTTGGCCCCCCGGCACAGCAGCGCGAACGCCAGGGCAAACACAACGCTCCACACGATCAGGACCACCGTCGCCGGGGCGCCGGGGATCGCCAGGCCGCTGGCCTCAAAAGCGGTGGACAGCTCCCAGCGGCGCAGGAAGAAGCCCCCCACACCGCCGGCTACAGCCAGCAGGGGCAGCAGGAGCACACGAAGCATAAGCATCCTTCTTTCCGATAAAGTGAGATCAAAGGTTCAGCGCGTCAGCCAGACGGCCGCCGCCAATTGAAGCAGCAGAATGACCGGCATACCGATCACAAAGGAGCGGTGTCTGGTCTTGTGGCGGAAGGTGTACATGCCCAAAAGGGCGCCCACGCTGCCGCCGATGACGGCAGTCAGGAACAGGAACTTTTCCGGGATGCGCCAGGCGCCCCGGCGGGCCTTGGCCTTGTCAATGCCCATCAGGGCGAAGGCCAGAACGTTGACGGCGATCAGGTACCAGATCAGCATGCCTTACTCCTGACCGGCAATGCTCTCCAGATACTCGTCGTAGCTCATGCGCTTGTCGATGAGCTTGCCGTCCTCGGTGAAATCAAAGATACGGTTGCACACGGTCTGCACCAGCTGGTGGTCGTGGGAGGACACCAGCACGTTGCACTTGACGGCCTCCAGGCCGTTGTTGACAGCGGCGATGGACTCCAGATCCAGGTGGTTGGTGGGCTGGTCCAGCAGCAGCACATTGGCCCCGGACAGCATCATGCGGGAGAGCATGCAGCGCACCTTCTCGCCGCCGGACAGGACCTTGACAGGCTTGTAGACCTCGTCGCCGGAGAAAAGCATCCGGCCCAAAAAGCCCCGCAGATAGCTCTCCATGGGGTCGGGGGAATACTGCCGCAGCCACTCCACCAGGTTCAGGTCGCAGTCCTGGAAGAACTCGGTGTTGTCCTTGGGAAAATAGGAGAAGGTGGCCGTCTGGCCCCACTTCACGGTGCCCTCGTCGGGCTCCCACTCGCCGGTCAGGATCTTGAACAGGGCGGTGTGGGCGTTCTCATTGTCGCCCACGAAGGCGATCTTGTCCCCGTGCTCCACGATGAAGGACACCTTGTCCAGCAGCTTCACGCCGTCCACAGTCTTGGACACGTCGGTGACAAACAGGATGTCCTTGCCCACCTCCCTGTCGGGGTTGAAGCTCACCCAGGGGTAGCGGCGGGAGGAGGCGGGGATCTCCTCCAGGGAGATCTTCTCCAGCAGCTTGCGCCGGGCGGTGGCCTGCTTGGACTTGGACTTGTTGGCGGAGAAGCGGGAGATAAAGTCCTGCAGTTCCTTGATCTTCTCCGAATTCTTCTTGTTCTGGGCCTTCATCAGGTTCTGCATCAGCTGAGAGGCGTCGTACCAGAAGTCGTAGTTGCCCACATACATCTTGATCTTGTTGTAGTCAATGTCCACGATGTGGGTGCAGATGGTGTTCAGGAAGTGGCGGTCGTGGCTGACCACGATGACGGTGCCCTCAAAGTCCAGCAGGAAGTCCTCCAGCCAGTTGATGGCGTTGATGTCCAGGTTGTTGGTGGGCTCGTCCATCATCAGGATGTCGGGATTGCCGAACAGGGCCTGGGCCAGCAGCACCTTCACCTTCAGGCGGCCGTCCACGTTCTCCATGACGTCGCCGTGCATGGACACGGGGATGCCCAGACCTTGAAGGATACGGGAAGCGTCGGACTCGGCCTCCCAGCCGCCCAGCTCGGCGTACTCCTCCTCCAGCTCGCAGGCGCGCAGGCCGTCCTCCTCGGTCATCTCCTCCTTGGCGTAGAGGGCTTCTTTCTCCTTGCCGATATCGTACAGGCGCTGGTTGCCCATGATGACCGTATCCATGACGGTGTAGGCGTTGTAGGCGTTCTGGTCCTGCTTCAGGATGGACATGCGGGTGTTGGGCAGGATGGACACCTCGCCGGAGGTGGGCTCCAGCTCGCCGGAGAGGATCTTCAGAAAGGTGGATTTGCCCGCGCCGTTGGCGCCGATGATGCCGTAGCAGTTGCCCTTGACGAACTGCAGATCCACATGGGAAAAGAGCGGCTGGCCGCTGTAATTCAGGCTCAGGTCGGAAACAGTGATCATGATAAACTCCTTTTTCAGTCATGTAACAAGGTATTATATCACACATTTTATAGAATTCATAGAGAAAAATTGGACAAGAAGGCCGCAAATCGATATAATGAAGGAAAAAGGAGGCGCTGGCCGTGAGCTTGTTCTGCTGCCCCATCTGCTCCGCTCCCCTGGAACGGGGCGAACGGGCCTATACCTGCCCCAACAGGCACTGCTACGACATCGCCAAAGAGGGCTATGTCAACCTGCTGGTGGCCAACCGCAAGCACGCCAAGGACCCCGGCGATGACAGGGAGATGGCCGCCGCCCGCACCCGTTTTCTGGACGGTGGACACTACGCCCCCCTGCGGGACGTTCTCTGCAGGCTGATCACGGAACGCGCGCCCGCTGTCCTGCTGGATTCCGGCTGCGGCGAAGGGTATTACACGGCCGGCGTGTGCGCCGCTCTGCGGGAGCAAAACCCTGACATGCGGGCGGCAGGGGTGGATCTGTCCCGCCCGGCCCTGAAAAAAGCGGCCCGGCGGGATAAAACCGCCGAATTCGCCGTGGCCTCGGTCTATCACCTGCCGGTGGCCGACCGGTCGGTGGATCTGCTGCTGAACTGCTTTTCCCCGCTGGCCCTGGACGAGTTCCGGCGGGTCCTGCGCCCCGGGGGCGCGTACCTGTACGTGGTGCCCGGGGCCAGGCACCTGTGGGAACTGAAGCAGGTGCTCTACGATTCCCCTTACGAAAACCCGGAAGAGGAGACCCCCTATGAGGGGTTCGTCTACGAGAACATCGTGCCGGTGGAGTTCTCCATGGCCCTGGACGCGCCCGCTCTGGCCGACCTGTTCCGCATGACCCCCTACTACTGGAAGACCCCAAAGGAGGGGGCGGAGCGCCTGGCCGCCCTGGAGGGGCTGGACGTGACCGCGTCCTTCCGCATCCATGTATTCCGCCGGGCATAAAGTATAAAAAGCAGCCGAAACCCGATGTTTCGGCTGCTTTTCCCGTTATTTGAGGGCAGAACGAAGCCCAATTCTTTTATAGACTCTGCTTTTGCGGTACAGCTCCTCCACCCCGTGTGCGGAATCGACCACTGCGCACCGCGGGTTGCTTTCTGATACCGCAGCGCGGATCCGGTCCAGCGCCGCCGTGTCCGCCTCCTCCCCATGGGTCAGCCACACGGCCGGGCTCTCCCGGAGCTGCCGGGCGGCAAAGTCTCCGGACAGGTCCCACCTCTGCGCGAAGGTATCCGCACGGAGCACATAGATGATGTGCTCAATTTGATGTCCGGCCATTCCAAGAGATGCCTTCAGGTCGGCCAGCCGGGATGTCTCCGCCAGCTCGATCACGATACGGCCGGGCCGGTACTGCTCCGCCAGCTCCCACAGGGCCTGCTCCAGCAGCGCGGCGGCCGTGCAGCAGAGGCATCCCCCCTGCCACTCCACCGCAGCGCAGTTCTCCGGCAGGGTCTCCCGCGCAAGCTTTCTCTTTCCCTGTTCATTCTGAAGCAGAACCACCCGCTCGTCCGACCACAGCCCGCGCGCCATTTGGCCCAGCAGCGTCGTCTTGCCGGAGCCGCGGAAGCCGGAAATCAGGTCGAGTTTGACCTCAGATCCCATACTCGGAGGGTGTATAGTGCTCCTCGTCCAGCTCGTCCTTCATCTCCGCGATGAACTCCGCCTCGTCCTCCGGGATCTCGTCCAGCTGGCCGCGCAGGACGTCCACCCAGTGGGCTTCCCGGCTTTCCAGGGTCAGCTCACCCTTGTCCACACCCCGCTGGATGATCTCCAGAGACACCCGCGCGGTGTTCAGCGTGCGCAGGAACGGGTCCTGGGTCTTGACGATCTCGCCCGCGATCTCTAACACGCTTTCCGGCTTCAGAATGTAGGCCTGGGGGTCCAGATAGCAGTCGGACTCCACCAGCAGATCCCGCATCAGCTTTCTGTGTCCCTTTTCGGCCGCCTTGTTCATCAGGCGGCAGTCATAGATCAGCTGCTCCGTGGACACAACGGGGGCGAAGCCGCTGAGCAGCTTGACCTGCTGGACGGACTCATTGCTCCAGAGGTCCGCCGCATAGGCAGCGATGTTGCCGATGGGACTGAAGTGGGCACACGCGGCGCTCTTGCCCTCCAGGGCGATGGGGGTGCCGGTGATGGCCTTCAGATAGACGTTTTCATAGGCACAGTCCTTGCTGGGGCCGGTGGCGCCGCACTCCAGGGCGACCAGGGCCCGGGGGGTGACCATGGCGCGCAGGACGGCGGCGTACACCTTGGGAATAAAGCCCTGCTCCGCCAGGACCATGGCGGTGTTGGCGAAGCCGCAGGCGGAGTCGCCGCCGGGGATCGCGCCGTTCTCATCGGCGATCTTGACAATGTTGGTCCACAGCCACTTCATATCCCGGGGAGCCAGGCAGCCCAGGGCAAAGACGGAGGTGCGCAGGTCCGCATTTACGATGGCCTGGTCGTTGACCTCCTTGCCGCCGGTGGACTCGATGGCCAGAATATCTGCGCCGTCCCGGGCGGTCTGCTCAAAGACGCGGACCATGGCGTCCCAGTACTGATTGCCGCGCATGACCGGCGGGCGCACCATTTCCCGCAGGTCGTTGGGGGTCATCCGGAGTGCGCTTTTCAGGCCGTACTTGGCCTCATAGTCGTACATGGTGTCCCGCAGGATCTTGTGGATCTCGATGCCCCATTCCGGGTGCTCGGTAAACTGGGGCAGCGTCTCAAATTCAATGAACACGCCCGGGGCGTAGAGCTGCCGCGCCTTTTCCAGCACGCCCGTGATGATTTCCTGATAGATCCGCTTGGCCTCGGGGAAGGTCTCCTCGGTGGCGGGCATGGCGGGAAGGGTGAAGTTGACCTCCGGGTAGACTTCGCCGCCGCCGATGACCAAGCCGTTTTTACAGGTGACCGGATGGGGGCAGAGGCCATAGACGAAATCATCGACCGAATCATAGGCTAACTTTGTAAATTGAACGCTCATTTCATCACCCTCCCCTCAAGCATGGGATTCCAGGTACTGCTTTGCCACGGTGGCGGCGTCGCCCGCGTTGGATGTGTACGCGTCGGCCCCGATCTCATCGGCAAACTGCTGGGTGACAGGCGCACCGCCGATCATGATGTAATACTTGTCGCGGACACCGGACTTTTCAAACGCCTGGATCACGTCCTGGATCGCCGGCATGGTGGTGGTCAGCAGCGCGGAGATGCAGACGATGTCCGCGCCGACCTCCTCCGCCTTTTCCACAAATTTCTCGTCCGGCGTGTCCACGCCGATGTCGTACACCGTGGCGCCGATACCCTTCATCATCATGGCGACCAGGTTCTTGCCGATGTCGTGCAGGTCGCCCTTGACGGTGCCAATGACCACCTTGCCCATGGGCTTGACACCGGTGTCGGCCATCAGCGGCTCCAGGATCGCCACGCCGGCGGACATGGCCCGGGCCGCCAGCAGCATCTCGGGAATAAAGATCTCGTTGCGCTTGAATTTGTCGCCCACGATCCCCATGGGGGCGATCAGGCCGGTGTTCAGGATCTCCTCGACACTGTAGCCCTCCTCCAGCGCCAGGCTGGTCAGCTGCTTGACATTCTTTACTTTTCCGTTTTCCACTGCCTGGGCCAGTTCGTTCAGTTCCATGTTCAAATCCTCCTGTCACTTTTTCGGTTTTTGACTGTTTTCAGTATAGACCGAACGCGGCGGAGAATATTTTTTGATTTTTATCAGATTTATCATAATTTTTATCTTTTTCACGGCCGTTTTTGCCTGTTTTTGTGGTTTATTCTCTCGGCAAGCTAAAAAACAGAACAATTTTTATAAAATTCTTTACTTTTTCAAAAAATCTCATACAATAAGAGCAGACGAAACGGAGGTGATTCGATGGACTGGATGAAAAAGCTGTCAGAGAATCTGGAAATGTACTACGAGGCCACCGGGATCGCGGTCTCTCTGCTGTCCGAAAGCGGCGAGCCGGCGGAAACCTTTGGGACGGAATGCTCCTACTGCAGCTTATTTAAAGAGGCGAGCGGCTCCGATTGCCCCTGCCACGCGGCCCATCTGAACGCCTGCAAAGAGGCAGCCCGGCTGCAGGAGGGCTATGTGTTTTCCTGCCCCGCCGGCTGCGTGAATTTTGCGGTTCCTGTGTTTATCAACGGAGCTCTCCGGGCCAATATCCTCGCGGGGCCGATCATGCTGGATTACCCGGATCTGGACCTGATCGACGGCATCATCCAAAAGTATAACATCGACCTGCGCTACCGCAGCAGGCTGTACGGCGCGTATTCCGGAGCGCCGCTCGTGGACCCCCGCCGCGCCCGCTACCTCTCCAAGCTGTTGGCAGAGCTGACCTCCAACGTGCTCCCCACGGCGGACAATGTGTTCCGCCAGCGGCAGATTGAGCAAAACGTGCAGCAGGCCCGGATCGGCGAGTACATCCAGTTCATCAAGCACAATGACGAGGACGTCCCCTCCTCCCAGTTTGAGCTGGAAAAGCAGCTTGTCTCCGACGTGCTTGTAAGTAACAAGGAGCACGCAAAAGCGACGCTGAATAAGATCCTCGGACAAATTTACTTCGTCTCCAGCAATAATTTTGAGATCATCCGGGTGCGGACCATCGAGCTGATCGCCATTTTATCCCGGGCCCTCATTGAAAACGGCGGAGACACCAACTCCGCTTACCAGATGACGGACGACGCCCTGCACAGCATTCTTTCCGCCAAGGATCTGACCGACCTGTCCTACACCCTGCTGGAGATCCTGGATGTATTTGTCGAGGCGACATTTCCCAGGCAAAAAGCCCCGGACTCGCCCGCGATCCAGAAGGCCGTGCGGTACATCAATGAAAACTATTACGAACCGCTGAGCCTGGAAAGCGTGGCCCGCCATGTGGGCCTGAATCCCGCCTATTTCTCTGCCGCCTTTAAGCGGCAAATGTCAATGGGCTTTCTGGCTTATCTCACGGAGTACCGCCTGACACAGGCGAAGCTGCTCCTGAAAAACAGCAGCATGTCCATCATTGATATCTCCGTGGCGGTCGGCTTTGAAAACCAGAGCTATTTTTCAAAGAAGTTCAAAAGCGTGGTGGGGATGACACCCCGGCAGTACCGGAAGCAAAGCCACGAGCAGGAACTCAGAGCGCAGTAAAGAAAACCAGCCGAAAACGCTATGTTTTCGGCTGGTTTTTGGCACGCCTGAGGGGATTCGAACCTCCGACCTACCGCTTAGGAGGCGGTCGCTCTATCCTGCTGAGCTACAGGCGCATAGGGAGCATGCCCATTTATTTTAGCCGATTGAAGGGCGGTTGTCAATGTGGTATACTGTTCCTATTCCAAACTTTGCGGAGGCATTTCAGCATGGAAAAAACCAATGTGATGCGGATTTTGGACCAGAAAAAGGTCTCCTACACCCCCCACCACTATGATACCGGCGCCACGGACGGCATGTCCGTGGCCGCCCTGACCGGCTCCGACCCTGCCACGGTCTTCAAGACCCTGGTGACCGTGGGCGCATCCAAGCGCAACTATGTGTTCGTCATCCCCGTGTGCCGGGAGCTGGACCTGAAAAAGGCCGCCAAGGCCGTGGGCGAGAAGTCCATCGCCATGATCCGCCAGGCCGAGCTGCTGCCCCTGACCGGATACATCCATGGCGGCTGCTCCCCCGTGGGCATGAAAAAGCAGTTCAAAACCGTCCTTGACGACAGCGCCCGGGAACTGCCCCGGATGCTGGTCAGCGCCGGAAAAATCGGCGCCCAGGTGGAGCTCGCTCCCGCTGATCTGGCCGCTCTGGTGCGGGCGGAATTTGTCCCGGTAACAACGGAAGAATAAAACAGTTGCATTTTTTCATATATGGCTGTATAATAAATGGTCAAATTTTTATGAAACAAGCAAGCATTTATATAAAGAGGTGCGGAACGTGCAGAACACGAAACTGAGAAACGTCGCCATCATCGCCCACGTCGACCACGGCAAGACCACCCTGGTGGACGAGATGCTGAAGCAGGGCGGCATTTACCGTGAAAACCAGGCCACGGTGGAGCGCGTCATGGACTCCAACGACCTGGAGCGGGAGCGCGGCATCACCATTCTGGCCAAGAACACCGCCGTCCACTATAAAGATGTCAAGATCAACATCGTGGACACCCCGGGCCACGCCGACTTCGGCGGCGAGGTGGAGCGCATTCTGAAGATGGTCAACGGCGTCATCCTGCTGGTGGACGCCGCCGAGGGCCCCATGCCCCAGACCCGCTTCGTGCTGTCCAAGGCCCTGGAGCTGGGCCACCGGGTCATCGTGGTGGTCAACAAGATCGACCGCCCCGACCAGCGCATCCACGAGGTCATGGACGAGGTGCTGGAGCTGCTGCTGGACCTGAACGCCACCGAGGAGCAGTTTGAGTCCCCCACCCTGTTCTGCTCCGGCCGCCAGGGCACCGCCTCCTACTCCCCTGACGCGCCCGGCACCGACCTGGTTCCTCTGTTCGAGACCATTCTGGACTATATTCCTGCCCCCGAGGCCGACGTGGAGGCTCCCTTCCAGATGCTGGTCTCCTCCATCGACTACAACGACTTTGTGGGCCGCATCGCCATCGGCCGCATTGAGCGGGGCTGCGTGAAGCAGAACCAGGAGATCGCCGTGTGCAACTACCACTCCCCCGACGCTCCCGCCCAGAAGGCCAAGGCCACGGCCCTGTACACCTTTGACGGCCTGGGCCGCGTCCCGGTGACCGAGGCCGCAGCCGGCGAGATCATCGCCATGAGCGGCATCGGCGACGTCACCATCGGCGACACCATCTGCGCCCCCGACGCGGTGGAGCCCATGGAGTTCGTCAAGATCTCCGCCCCCACCATCGAGATGACCTTCTCGGTCAACGACTCCCCCTTTGCCGGGCGCGAGGGCAAGTTTGTTACCTCCCGTCAGATCCGGGAGCGCCTGTTCCGCGAGACCATGAAGGACGTGTCCCTGCGGGTCACCGAGACCGACTCCACCGAGGCCTTCAACGTGGCCGGCCGCGGCGAGATGTCCCTGTCCATTCTGATCGAGACCATGCGCCGCGAGGGCTACGAGTTCCAGGTCTCTCCCCCCCGCGTGCTGTATCAGGAGATCGACGGCAAGAAGTGCGAGCCCATCGAGCGCCTGGTGGTGGACGTGCCCTCCGACGCGGTGGGCGCGGTCATCGAGAAGATCGGCTCCCGCAAGGGCGAGATGCTGGAGATGACCCCCGTGGGCAACCGCATGAAGGTGGAGTTCCTGGTGCCCGCCCGGGGCCTGTTTGGCTACCGCAACGAGTTTTTGACCGATACCAAGGGCGAGGGTATCATGGCCTCCGTCTTTGAGTGCTACGCCCCCTATAAGGGTGAGCTGACCCGCCGCAGCAGCGGCAGCCTGGTATCCTTCGAGACCGGCGAGAGCGTCACCTACGGCCTGTTCAACGCCCAGGAGCGCGGCGTGCTGTTCATCGGCCCGGGCGTGCCCGTCTACGGCGGCATGGTGGTGGGCGAGACCCCCAAGAGCGAGGACATCAGCGTCAATGTCTGCAAGAAGAAGCAGCTGACCAACATGCGCGCCTCCGGCTCCGACGAGGCCCTGCGCCTGACCCCGCCGCGCCAGATGAGCCTGGAGCAGTGTCTGGAATTCCTGGCCGACGACGAGCTGTTGGAGGTCACCCCCGAGAGCCTGCGTCTGCGCAAGCGTCTGCTGGATCACGCCGCCCGTATGCGCGAGGCGTCCAAGAAAAAGCAGTAATTTCCCGATCAAGCAAAACACTCCGTATTTTCCAAATGGAAAATACGGAGTGTTTTTGTTTTAGAATCTGTTACCGCAGCTTTGCTTCCGGTTCCAGCCAGCGGCCGCGGCAGTAGTAGATGGTCAGGGCCACCGATGTCACGGTCCAGGTGATGGGATAGCTCAGCTCCACCATGGGGACCGTGCTGTGGAAGGGCACCACGGCCAGCAGCCAGACCAGCCGCAGCACACACACGCCGAACACCGTGATCAGCGTGGGTGCCAGAGACTTGCCCGCCCCGCGGATGGCCCCCGCCAGCAGCTCCACCGGGACATAGGTGATAAAGCACGGGGTGAGAAAGCGCACCATCTCCACGCCGATGGTCAGCACGTCGCCGTCCGGCGTGAAAATGCTCAGGATGGGGCGGGCGAATACGGTCATCGCGGCGCTGAGAACGATGGTAAACACCGTGCTCATCCATACCGACACCCGCACGCCCTGCTTCAGCCGGTCGATCCTGCCCGCGCCGAAATTCTGCCCGGCGAAGGTGGTGATGGCCAGGCCCATGGAGCTGATGGACATCCAGTAGATCACGTCCATCTTTCCGTAGGCGGTCCAGGCCGCCACGGTGTCCGTGCCGAAGGAGTTGATGGCCGCCTGGATGACGATGTTGGACAGGCTGTACATGACCGACTGCAGGGCGGCGGGTACCCCCAGCCGCAGGATGGCCTTCAGGGACTGCCCCTCCAGACAGACCTGCCGGGGGAACAGCTGATAGGGCTGCCCATGGGAGCGCATCAGAGAGAGCACCACCAACACAGCGGAGAAAAGCTGGGAGGCCACGGTGGCCAGGGCGACGCCGAGGACACCCATTTGAAAGCCCAGCACCAGCACCAGATCCAGCACGATGTTAAACAGGGAGGCCGCCATGAGGAAATAGAGGGGCCGCCGGGAGTCCCCGATGGCCCGGAGCACGCCGGTTCCCATGTTGTACACCACGTTCGGGATCATTCCCAGGAAATAGACCCGCAGATAGAGCTGCGCGTCGGCCAGGGTGTCGGGGGTGGTGCCCATGACCCGCAGGATCCACGGCGCCGCCAGAAAGCCGGTCGCCATAAAAAGCGCGCCCAGAAGGACGCCCAGGAGCATGGCGGTGTGGACGCCCCGGTGCACCCGCTCGGGCCGGCGTGCGCCGTACTGCTGGGCGATGACCACCACCGCGCCGCTGGCGATCCCGTTGAAAATGCCCACGGTCAGGCTGACCACCGTGCCGGTGCAGCCCACCGCCGCCAGCGCCGCCTTGCCCACGAACCGGCCCACCACAACGGTGTCCACCGTGTTATACAGTTGTTGAAAAAACGTGCCGAACCAAAGGGGGAAGAAAAACGCCAGAAGCTGCTTCCAGATGACCCCCTCGGTCGCGTCCACACGCCCCTGCCGCGCAGCGCCCATGGCCGATCCCGTCCGTTCTGATCATTTTGCCCCGCTATTCTACTCGCTTTCCCCGGGAAACGCAAGGAGCAAAAAAGAAAATTTTCCTCTTGACAAACGAGGTCTATTGTTATAGTCTTTTTACAGAGAGGTTTATATAGATAGACCTAAGGAGGTATCTGAATGGAGCGCAGAAGATTGTGTGAAAGCGACTACCGCTTTATGGATGTGATCTGGGACAACGAGCCGGTCAATTCCACAAAGCTGGTGGAGCTGTGCCGGGAAAAGCTCGGGTGGAAAAAATCCACGACCTATACCATGCTGAAAAAGCTCTGCGAAAAGGGCTTTGCCCAAAATGAAAACGCCGTTGTCACCGCCCTGATCCCCCGGGGGGAGGTTCAGGCGTCCGAAAGTGAGCTGTTTGTGGAACAGACCTTCGGGGGCTCCCTCCCGAATTTCCTTGTCTCCTTTTTAGACGGCAAAACCATTTCCCAACAGGAGGCCGCCGAGCTGAAGCGTCTGATCGACGAACACAAGGAGGAGTGACATGGAAGCTGTCTTTCTGAAGGTCCTGAACATGAGCATGACCGCCAGCTATGTGATCGCGGCGGTGCTGCTTTTGCGTCTTTTTCTGCGGAAGATGCCGAAAAAGATCTCCTATCTGCTCTGGAGCGTGGTGGCCTTCCGGCTCTGCTGTCCCATCTCCTGGCAGTCGGTTTTCAGCCTGTTCAGCCTGGCCCCCCGCACCGCCACCGTGCAGGTCACGGCGGGCGGAGCCGCCCAGCTTGACCACATTCCCAACACAGTCACGGCAGCCGTGCAGCCGCAGGCCGGGGCGGGCGCCGCCGTCCCGGTGAACCCCGGAGAGGTCGTCAGCGGCTCCCTGCCGGCGGCGGCCAGTGCCGATCCTTTGCAGTTTTGGATTACCGTGGGCACGGTGGTCTGGTGCGCCGGCATGGCGGCACTGCTGATCTACAGCGTCATCTGCTATGTGAAAATGTGCCGGCAGATGCGCACCGCCGTGCTGCTCCGGGACAATATCTACCAGTCCGACTGTATCCGCTCCCCCTTCCTGCTGGGTCTGATCCATCCGAAGATCTACATTCCCTTCGGTCTCGATGGAGACACCCTGAACTATGTGCTGGAGCATGAACGGTACCACATCAGGCGCAGGGACTATCTCGTCAAGCCCTTTGCGTTCCTGCTGCTGACCGTCCACTGGTTCAACCCCCTGTGCTGGCTGTCCTTCCACCTGATGGGCCGGGACATGGAGATGAGCTGCGACGAAAAGGTGATCGCCGGGGGTGCAAACAGGGTCAAGGCGTACAGCACGACCCTGCTGTCCTTTGCGGTCAGTCCCCATTTCCCAGCTCCCAGTCCGCTGGCCTTCGGTGAGACCAGCGTGAAAAGCCGAATCAAAAACGTGCTGAACTGGAAAAAGCCGAAGACCTGGGTGACGCTTCTGGCCGTTCTTCTCTGCGTTCTGGCCGTGTTGGCCTGCGCCGCCAATCCGGAACAGCAGGCAGATTCCGAGCCGGATCCCGTCCCCGTGTCCGACGGAGTGAAGACCGGCCAGTATGCCAGCATGGAGGACTTCGCAAACGAAGTGCTGCAGAGCACGATCGGCCGTGAATTAACCTACTCTTCTTATTCTCTGGCGGAAAGCGGTGCGGAAAATACCACGGCAGCCGCCCGGGTATTGGACGCAAAAGTCGCACAGTTGGAGAAGACAGGTGAACTGGCGGGCCTGGCTTCGGAAGGAACGCTGGAATCGTGGGAATTCCAGTGTTTTGTCAAAACAGACGCGGACCCGGACGATGTCGCGCTGGTGGATGGGATGTTTGAGGACGGCTGGTACGACCCGGAGGGGGCAGGCGGACATGTTTTGGTGGCTCTGCGCTATGAGGACGGCAGCTATGACATTCTCTACGACCGCTCTGTCTCCGACGCTATCATTGGCATGGAATTCTACAGCTATCACCACAGCTATGAAGAAGCCATCTACGACTGGTATGTGAAGGAATACGGCCTTGACCTGCCTTTGTACGTCATTGACCTGCTGCCCCACGACGAGCTGGGCAACCACCCCGCCCACCGCTATGACGGCGACGGCTGGTATCTCTATATTCCCGTTTCGGGGTGGAGCAAAGCCAACGTTTGGGATCAGTGGAACTCTCTATATGGTACGGGTGCGCATTTGTCGGTTCAGTTCTGTACGGATCGCATGGAGGACATTAAAGCACATTACGGCGAGGTCGGCGCATGGCCTTACGAGACCGACATGGACAGTCCCTTCGACTACTATTATCTGCTCAACCCGCTCGGCGGCGATGCCCAAACCGAGTTATTCTTTGTACCGGATACGGAACAGTCCAGCTATATGATCACCTGTGTCTGGGTCAAGAGCAAGCTGAGAGAGGAAGAACTGCCGGTCCTGCACGCAATGGCGGCCAGCTTTACCATCGACAAACGCATCAGCTGGTCTCCTGTTACCGAGGAGCCTCCTGCAATGCAGGCAGTTTTAGCGGAGCTCACCGCAGAGGACATTGCCTCTTTGACATGGGATAAAGGCACTGAAACGCGCGGGATCGCGGTAAGCGGCGAAATCATCGACATGCTTCACACGGCGGCCGAAACCCTTTATCCATTCGATCAGCCGGACACCTTCCCCTTCTCCGGTGCGGGCGGCGTCATTTTGGGCCTTTCGGGAGCCGGAGACCGACACATCAGCTTTTATGCAGGTGACACGTTAGGCAGCGTGCTGCTCCGGTACGTGGGAGACGGGATCAACGAGTCCGCCGTTGTTTTGGATTGCTTCGATCTGTACCTTTTCCTGACCGCCAGTGCGGAAAACGGAAGTGTGGAACTGCACGATCTGGACGGAAATGGCCTTTGGGAGGGGCTTGTCTGGCTGAACCAAAACAACAAGTCCCTTGTTATTTATGAGGTCTACGGTTTTGAACTCCACCGTATCGATGTCAACGAGGCCCTGGACTGCACCGCATCGGATTACACCGGACTGATCGCCAATATCCAAAGGGAGTACAGCAATATGATACTGGCATGGAACGACAGCGGCGGCGATATTTACAGCTATGATAACGGTGTCTTTTCCTATGTGTGCCCATTGAGTGAGGCACTTCGATGATGGAAAAAAACAACCATGGAGACCGCCATATCGTCTGGCTGGACGAACAGGCCTTGATCGCCTCCTTCCACCCGGTGGACGGATACCGGCGGTACGATTTCCACGACCGGGGATATTTTATCAGTTTCCTCCAAAGCCTGCAGGTACGCGGGTATCGGTTTCAATAAGGCAGAACGGGAGAGGCCCTGCGCGGGTCTCTCCCTTCTTCGTACGGAACAACCAACCTCCGGGCTTGTTTTTTCCGGGCAAATTCGATATAATATGGAAGATATACACCGAAAGAAGGTTTTCCGATGAAGTTAGGCATTGTGGGTCTGCCCAACGTGGGCAAGAGCACCCTGTTCAACGCCATTACCAACGCCGGCGCCGAGAGCGCCAACTACCCCTTCTGCACCATCGACCCCAACGTGGGCGTGGTGGCCGTGCCCGACGCCCGCCTGGACAAGCTCAGCGAGATGTACCACCCCAAGAAGACCACCCCCGCCGTGGTGGAGTTCGTGGACATCGCCGGTCTGGTGAAGGGCGCCAGCAAGGGTGAGGGCCTGGGCAACAAGTTTTTGGCCAACATCCGCGAGTGCGCCGCCATCGTCCATGTGGTGCGCTGCTTTGACGACGAAAACGTGATCCATGTGGAGGGTTCCACCGACCCCCTGCGGGACATCGGCATCATCGACATCGAGCTGATCATGGCCGACGTGGAGATGGTGGAGCGCCGCATCGACAAGGCCCAGAAGGCCGCCAAGGCCGACAAAAAATTCCTCCACGAGGTGGAGGTGTTCACCGCCCTGAAGGACTGGCTCAACGACGGAAACTCTGCCCGCTCCTTCCCGTGCGATGAGGAGGATCAGGAGATCATTGCCACCAGCGAGCTTCTGTCCCTGAAGCCCGTCATCTACGCCGCCAACCTGGATGAGGACGGCTTCGCCGGCTGGCGGGACAACGCCTACTACAACCAGGTGGCCGACCTGGCCGCCAAGGAGGGTGCCCAGGTCATTCCCGTGTGCGCCAAGCTGGAGGCGGAGATCGCCGAGCTGGACAGCGAGGAAAAGGCCCTGTTCCTGGAGGAGCTGGGCATTGCCGAGTCCGGTCTGGACCGGCTCATCAAGGCCAGCTACGCCCTGCTGGGCCTGATCTCCTTCCTGACCAGCGGCGAGGACGAGTGCCGCGCCTGGACCATCGTCAACGGCACCAAGGCCCCCCAGGCCGCCGGCAAGATCCACACGGACTTTGAGCGCGGCTTCATCCGGGCCGAGGTGGTGGCCTACGATGACCTGATGGCCTGCGGCTCCATGGCCGCCGCCCGGGAAAAAGGGCTGGTGCGCTCCGAGGGCAAGGAATATGTCATGAAGGACGGCGACATCGTCCTGTTCCGCTTTAACGTCTGATGCATATCTTTCTGACCGGGGATGTGCAGGTGGGGAAAAGCACCATCCTTCAAAAAACGATCTCCGCTCTGGGTCTTTCCATCGGAGGCTTCCGCAGCGGCTTTGGCCCGTACCGGGGCCGGCCAGACAGCCGGGTCTATCTCTGGGACGCAGGCGGTGAGCCCGTATATGACGAAGACCATGTGGTGGTACGCTTTACCCACCACGGCCCCGAGGTCCTGACCGACCGCTTTGATACCCTGGGCGTGGAGATTCTCCGCCGGGCCCGCCAACGGCAGGACGGTCTGATCCTGATGGACGAATGCGGGCGGTTCGAGGGACAGGCCGCTGCCTTTCAGGCGGAGATCTTCGCCGCGCTGGACGGGACCATCCCCGTCCTGGGCGTGGTGCGCCAGGGCTTTCACGGCTGGCTGGACGACCTGCGCCGCCACCCCAAGGTTCTCCTTCTCCCGGTGACGCCGGACAACCGAAACGAGCTGCCCGATCAGATCACGGCTTTTTTTCAGCACAACTATTAAAGACACAGGACCCGGATCCTGCACGCTGAAACGCGGCGCAGATCCGGGTCCTGATTTTCAATTCGTTTTCTTTTCAACCTGACAGACGGTCAGGCGCTCTCCATCCACCCGGAAGCGCACCTCCAGCCCCGCGAAGGAGAGGCCGTACACGCGTTCCGGGTCCCGTTGATAAGCCGGGCGGGGGTCCTGGGCCAGCACGCCCGCAAGACCTGCCCGCTCCGCCTCGGGGATCTGGGTCAGCCAGGGCTCGGGGATCTCCACCGTCAGGCCGCCCTCCGGGCGCTGGGCGGCGAAGCCTCCCACCGCCTCCGGGTGGCAGTCGGCATAGGGCAGATAGGGCTTGATGTCATAGATGGGCGTGCCGTCCATCAGGTCAGCGCCCCGGACGTGGAGCACCGGCCCCAGGGCCGCGCTGAGCTCCACCCGCTCCAGCTTGACACAGGACAGACCGATGGGGTTGGGCCGGTACGGGGAACGGGTAGCGAACACCCCCAGCCGCTGGTTTCCGCCCAGCCGCGGCGGGCGCACCGTGGGGGACCAGGTATCCCGGGCCGTCTCGGAGAACTCCCAGATCAGCCACACATGGCTGAACTCCTCCAGCCCCCGCACCGCCTCCGGGCTGCGGTACTCCGGCTCAAAAACGACCTGGGCCGCCAGGTCCTCCACCAGGCCGCTCTGCCGGGGAATGCCGAATTTTTCAGGGAACGCGCTGTGGATGCGGGCAATGACCTTCATGGAATGTCCTGCTTTCCTTCAATATTGAAATAAGTATACCACATCGATCCTGTTTTTGAAAGGTGGACGCGGCCCCTGGCCGGAAGGTCCTGAATATGCACCAGGTTCAGCTCCGCACTTATTGACCGGCTCCCGGATGGAGTTTACCGCCGTTTCTTAAACGGTACGATAATATTTCAATTTGACACAAAGAATACAAAAGTTTGCTTGCCAACAAGGCTTTTAACACTCGCAAACTTCTGAACGATTTGAATATTCGCACCCACGAGAAACTCGTTTCCCACATCGAGGAGCTCTGAAACATGCGGCAGGCACACACAGTATGCCTATCCTCGGCCCCTTCGACATGCGTGCAGTAAAATACCGCGCCTGGTTTGCTCCAGACGCGGTACTTTACGCGTGGTTAAATTTGAGATGCCATTCCTCTGTTGTTTGTTGGATTGATCAATCCGCGCAGGCGCGATAGAGGAAGGTCACGATCTGGGCGCGGGTGCAGGTGTCGGCGGGGCTGAAGGTGCTGCCGTCGCCCGTACCTTTGGTGACGCCGTTCGCCACGGCCCACTGGACGGCGGAGGCATAGTAGGCGGAGGCGGAGACATCCGTGAACGACCTGCCGGAGCTTGCGGCGGGCTTTCCGGCGGAACGCCACAGGAAGGTCACGGCCTGATCGCGGGTGCAGGTGAGATCCGGGCTGAAGGTGGTGCCGTCTCCGGTGCCCGTGGTGATGTTATTCTCCACGGCCCACAGAACGGCCTTGTAGTAATAGGAATCTTCCGCCACATCGGTGAAGGGGTTCACACTGCTCCTGGGCTCCGGGCAGCCGTTGGCCCGCCACAGGAAGGTCACGACCTGGGCGCGGGTGCAGGCTGTGTCCGGACTGAACAGGGTTCCTTCTGCGTTTGTACCCACGGTGATGCCGTTCTCCACGGCCCACAGCACCCCGTCATAGAAGAAGTCACTCTCTTTCACATCCGCGAAGGGGTTCTCCACAGGCTGCTTGATCACGGTGAAGGTTGCCTTAACGGTGACATTACCGGCAGGCATAACGAAGGTGTACTTGCCGCCGCCCAGCTCGGTGAGCATGACCGGAGCGCCTTTGCGATCCGTGACCGTTAAGGATTCCAGCTCATAGCCCGTGTCCGGCTTGACCGTGATCGTGACCGTATCCCCGGCTTTCGCTTGATTGGGGCTTGCGCTGACCGAGCCATTGGGCACGCTGGCGGGCACGGTGATGGAATAGGAGGTCACGGCGCCGCCGTTGCCGCTGCCGGGATGCGGTTTATTTCCGGGGTCCGGGGTATCTCCGGGGTTCGGGGTGTCTTCGGGATCCTGCACCACTGTGGCTTCTTGAATCTCGCCGGTTGTTCCGGCATAGGTGGTAACGCCGGGGGCGGCGGCCTGAACCGTGTCGCCGACGGACAGGGGCTGCTCCGGTTCAAGGCAGAAGTAGAAGGTGGTGGCGCAGGGCGTGCTGTCCGCGGGAACGTCTGTCACAGACCAGCCGGCATCCACCGGCACCAGGCTTCCGTAAACCTCCTGGCCGTTGACGGTGACCGTCAGATCCGCCAGAGAGGAGAGGGTCACCGGCCGGTCAAACCGCAGCGTCAGAAGGTTGTCCTCCTGGGAGACCGACAGGGTCATAGAAGCCGCTTGCTTGGAGACCAGCCCCAGGTTGACGCCGGTCTGGACCGGGGGCACGGGCAGCCAGTCGCTGCTTACTTCTTCATATTCATACCCCTCCGCGGTACAGACCACCTGCCAATAGCTGCCGTTGGGGACCATCCACAGGTACTGCCCCAAAAGGTCGGTGGTCAGCATATTGGACTGGTCGAAATCCTCCGCGTTCCAAAGGGCGGCGTTTGTGCCGTCGGCGTCTTCCGCCTGATACAGCGAGACAGTGACGCCGGGCATGCGGTTGCTCTCAATCCCCTCATATACGTAGCCGGAGGGATCGCCTGCTCCGGGGACAACAACATTCGGGGTGTGCTCCCGGAGATTTCTCACATTGATGAAGGTCAGCAAATCCTCGTCCTCGTCCCCTGTGACCGAAATCGTCTGGACAGGCGTCAGCGGGTAATAACCGGAGGCGCACTGGAGCTCGGTCACCTGATAGGTATGTCCCGTAACCGCCGGGACGATGGCGATGCCGTCGGGGCTGGTGGTAAACTCCCCTGTGTAAGACCTGTCCGTCAGATCCCAGACGGAGAACAGGGCAACCCGAGAACCGCCGTCCTGCGTCTCTTTGAGGATGGTAAAGCTGTTGGGGGTATAGCGCAGCGTGACGATCTTCCAGATTTTATAGGAATCGGTAGAGCCCTGGTAGGTGACCTTGACGTCGAAGTCAAATTCCCAATCCGCGAATACCGTCAACTGACCGTCTTTTGTCAGGCTGACGCGGGCATCCACAGGGTCAAGCAAGTCAAAGGAATACCGGTCCAGGTCAAAGACCTTGCTGCTTTCATAAATCGTCCCGTTACCCGTACTGACAGAGAAGGCCTGATAGTCCAGGGTCAGATCCAGAAGCTGCTTCAGATCGCTGTTCTTCTTGACATAAACGGGGTTTTGCTCAATGGTTTGGAAGTGGGTGGGCATGGCGTTGGCGCCGATGGTAAAGATGGGAATGGACGCCTCATAAAACGGGAATTCCTGGCTGACCGCAAAGACTTTTGCGATTTTCAGCGACGCGCGAAGGCCGATCTCGATGTCAAAGGTACCCGTTACCAGGATCTCCGCCTCCCAACCGGCCGAGCTGCCGGAGCTGTATGTAGCTGTGCCGTGGCCGTTGATGCCGAAGGTCGGCCCAGCCTGGGCATACACGGACGTGTTCACCACGTCCAACAGCTCCAGACCGGCGGACGCGGTGAGGGCGATTCCGGCGGAGGCCTTCAGGTGGAGGTCAACAGAGGCGGAGATTTCCGGAGCCTTCGGCTGCGAGAAGGTCTGGAATTTGCCCTCGCTTGTGCAGAGGAATCCGTCTGTCTGGCTGCATACCAGCGTTCCGCTCATCCCCAGCTCGCCGAAGAAGGAGAGCTCCGTCTCCAAATCCAAGGCAACGTAGGCGAACACGAAGGGCACCTGGGTGGGGATTCTGATTTTGCCCAGGGAGAGCTTCGGCCGCGTATCAGTGCCGTTTTCCAGCTCCTCCAGGTACTGCTCAACGGCCTTTTGCCCGAAATACATTTCGAGCTCGGCTGCGCCCTCCTCGTCTGATTCCTCGCCCACGGAGACCGCAATGTCAAGATTAAAGGTCTGGGTTTGATCCCGGGTGAGGAAAATAGACTGGAAGCTGCCGTCGGTCAGCAGGATCTGGAAGTCCAGATCCTGTTCCAGGGTGTAAGAAAATTTTCCGGTGACCTTGGTCTCCACCTCCCCGACAGCGGGGAGCCTCGTTTTCATGGTGGTCTCTACGGTGATGGTCGGCTTGATCAGCAGCTGCGGGTTGGAAGCTGTCCCGCCCAGGCCGTACTCCAGCTCGACCCCTACCGAGAAGTCGTCGCCTTCATAGGACAGGGACGCTTGATGGGTGTCGGCATACTGCGCGACCGCGCTGCGGTAGGCGGCGAAAGTCTGGGTCTGGAGGAACGCCTGGGCGATCTCCTCCTGATCATAGCCCTCTAAAATCAGCTCCGCAGTGTCGTCGATCCGGCTGACCTGAAGCTCCTGGTAGATATCCTCCAGACCGGCCTGCGTATAGGTGTAGGTGCTGCCATTCTGACCTGTAATGCAGATCGCTGTGCTGTCGTCCACAATGAGGACATCGCCCACAGAATAGGATGCGCCCGGTGCGGTGAACGTGCTGTCCGTCCAGTCGGAAAGGCTGGCAGAGGAAACATCGGAAACGACGTTGTCGGCATATTTGTAAGTGTCATTTCCATCCCGCTCCCCGTCGATCAGGATGTACAGGGTATCGTGACCGCGATAGTCCGGGAAATAACCGGCGGAAAGTGTAGCAATGTACAGTTCTCCGGGCTGATAGCTGGTGCTGGAGATGGTTCCGTCGGTGTTGGCAAAGTCAATTTTTTCGCCGGCACTGTCTGTCAGAGTCAGTCCAGCGGAAGAAATCACTGCAAAAGTGAAGTCTGTACTGCCCGTGGCAAAAGCGCCGTCACTATTGTCCTCGATAATCTCTTCCAGCTCTTCCACAGGCGGGATCTCGTCCGGCTCCTCGGGGTCAGAGGTGCCCACGGCTTCCCACTCCACCCGGAACATTTCCGGGACCGGGACCTGCTCCCCGTCGAAATCATGGGTGCCGGTCCAGGTGCCGGAGGAAGATTCGTAGGACAGCGGGATCGTGGTCTCCACTCCGCGCCAGTCGGTGGTCACCACGGTCACATCCTCCACTTTGTCCGGAGTGCCGGTGCCGTCGGCAAAGGCCACCGCGAAAGTGAAGGTGGGGAGATCGGGCCAATAGGTGTAGTAGTTGCTGCTGCGGGTACCGTTCAGGTAGTCGATCACCAGCTTAGTCTGCACCGGGGGATCGGCGTCCGTCTTGCCGTGGATCAGATTGCTGACGGTCAGTGTGCTGACCACAGCGCTGTTGGGGTCGTAATTCAGAGAAAACGTTTCGCTGGTTGCGGTGAAGCTATCCAATACGATTGTCGCCGAAACAGAGTGCGCGCCCACATCGCTGCCGATGGTAATACGGGTGCTCCAGCTGCCCAGCGCGTTGGCCTTCACGCGGCCAATGACCTGATCACCTTCATAGAAGGTCACCGTGCTCCCCGGCGCGGCGGTGCCCGAGACCGGAATGGTGGTGCGGTTCACCTGGGAGGGCAGGGAGAGGGTAAAAGCGTTGACATCGAGGGAAAGGGTCTCAGTACGGGTCTTGCTGTCCGCCGTCACAGCTGCTTCGATTGTATAGCTGCCCTCCTGTACCGCGGTGGCGCTGAAACGGATGATGTCGGAGTTTTTAACATCTACGAACACCTGCTGCCCATTTACATTGGCATTGCCCGCCTGCCCGTTGACGGTCACGCTGTTCTCCAGCAGCGTAATGCCCTCCGGAAGAGCAAATGCAACGGAGCCTCCGGGAGCGTCCAGGGACAGCACCATGCGCACGGTGAAGGAGCTGCCCGCCGTCACCTGTCCGCCGTTCACCAGCTCCATGAGGGCGGCGTACGTGCTGGAGCCCGGCGTGCTGCTGATTGTAACCTGGGGAGAGGAATAGTGGGTGATCCCGGAGGAGCTGACTTCCAGTTGGACTTCCTTGCCGGTGTCGTCTACCGCATACATACCGGAACCCAGTGTAACGATATTCTCGTTGTCCGTCTCGGCCAGAAGCGCAAGATCTGAACTGTTCAGCGTCGTGGTGCCGCCCAGGAACCGGAACAGTCCTCCCTGGCTGAACAGCGCGAAGCGGCCATATTGGGTCCCTGTGGCCGTCACATTCAGTGTTCCGCCGAGGACAGTCAGGCTGCCCATCGGAGACAGTGCGAGGCCGGCGTTCCGCCCATTCAGCGTGATCGTACCGCTGGTGATGGCCAGTGCGTCCTCCAGCTGGATGCCGCAGTCCATATCTTTTGTGGTAAATGTGCCGCCGCTGATGACGGCCTGTCCGCCGGTATGGACCTCCATGCCGGCGGAAGCATACCGGTCCGCATCATCCCGCGTGGAATCGTCATGCTGGATGGTGATGGCGCCGCCGCTTTGTGTAAAGAAGGTGCCGTTGTCCACGTCGATCCCCCGGCCGCTGAGCGTGGTGATATTCAAAGCTCCGCTCTTGATAAGGATGGAGCTTCCGGCTTCCTGGGTATGGAGCGCCTGAACATGATCTGCGTCTTTGGCGGTGATATCAATCTTGATGGTTCCGCCGTCCAGCACAAGCTGAGCATTGGACAGCACGGCAAAGAAGCTGTCGATCTCATCCACCGACCGGGCCGTGACATTGACGAGAGCGTCTGTACCCACAGTGGCCGTCGTGGGTTCACATACGGAATCGTTCTGCGTTTCTATACCGTGGAGATGGATGCGGTTGGAATTGACGGTGCAGTTTTCCAGTTCGGTATTTCCGATGATGAGAAGGCCCATAAAGCCGCCCACCGCGGTCAGGGCAGCGCCGTCGTTGACCTGCAGGTTCATGTGCCCGGTGAGACCGCTGTAGCCATATTCGCCCTCCGGCTCGTCTTTCCAATAGCCGCTGGTGTTGTTGGCGATCACGGTGGTGTTCTCACCGGTAATGGCGAACACACCGCCGCTTTCCCCCTCGAAGCCGACTGCGTTGACGGGGGAGGTGACGGTCAGCTTGCCGCCGCCTCGAATGGTAACATTGTCGCAGTTGTCAAACTTTAAGGCCGTATCCCTGTCCGAGCTGTCGGAGAGGGTGATGGTGTTTTCTCCCTGCAACTCAATCACGAGACTCTGCTCCCAAACATGGACGGAGGAGAGCGCGGCCCCGTTCAAAGTCAAAATGCCGGGGCTGCCATCGGCTGCGGGGGTATATTGGACGCCGTCAGGCAAATCACCCACGATCTCTTCGCCCACGATCAGATCCTCGCCGTCGATCTGGGCGACGCCTACCGGCTCCCCATTTTCTTCACCGCCGCCCACGAAGTTCAGCACCCGGTAGGTAATGACCGCGAACTGGGCCTTGGTGACGGAATCGGTCTCGCCCAAGCTGCCGTCCGCATAGCCGTTGATGATGTTCTGCTGATATAAATATTGAATCGCAGAGGTCCCGTCCGGCACCGGGAGATCAAAAATATCGGCCAAAATCGTACATGCCTTAGCACGGCTGAGGTCGGGACTGGGTTCAGTCGTTGTGTCGAGAGAAACGCTCGTGCTGCTGTCCATTTTCTTCAAAACAGCAGCGGCATCTGCCTCGGTCATATTCTCATCGCTGGCTTCAAACACACCGCTTCCGTAAATGCCGTTCAGCGTGTTTACGGCGTCATCCGCCCAGTGGCCTTCTTCCGCCAGCGCCGCCGTGGGCAGCAGGCTCAGCAGCAGAGCCGCGCACAAAAGCCCCGCCAGCCATCTTTTTGTTCGGCTCATGTTTGCTTCCTCCGTTTCATTGATCGGTTTTCGAACTATATCATGTATTTTGTTTAATTATTATAATGTTAGGTATTGTTTTAGTCAAGTCACGAATTGGCTACACTATGGACAAGAGGTGATGAAGAGGCGATGCGTGAGAAAAAAGAGATCAATGTGCAGGTGGGCCGTCAGATCCGAAAGGCCCGGGAGGCCGCCGGCCTGACCCAGGAGCGGTTTGCCGAGCTGATCGGCATCTCGCCCCAGAACGTCTCCTGTGTGGAACGGGGCCTGGCCGGCGTATCGCTGACGGTGCTGCGGAGGATGTGCGAGATCCTCCGCGTGTCCAGCGACACACTGCTGATGGGCGACCTGGGCGACAATGACGTGGAAACCATTTCGGCCCGCCTGCGGCAGCTTCCCCCGGATCAGTTCCGGGTCGTGCAGGAGGTCATCAACCGTGTCCTGGAGCTGACCACCCTGTCCCAATAAAAAGAGGCCGGAACCATGGTCATGATACCATGATTCCGGCCTCTTTTGGTGTGCAGGTCTGCACACTTTTGCGGCTTTAGTCTGTCCTCAGCTGGAAAGTATAGCCCGGGCAAGCGGCCTCCACCGCCGCCACTTGTTCCTGATCCACATAGACATAGCCTAAGGCGGGCAGCTCGGCGAGCGGGGAGAAATCCGAAATGGGAAGGCCCTCGAATTTAACATAGTTCAGCCGCTCCAGCCCGACCAGGGGGGACAGGTCGGACACCCCGTTGAGCCCCACCGCCAGGGTGATCAGCCTGGACAGCGATCCCACGCCCTCCAGGCTTTTCACATTGCCTTTATGAACGTTCAGCACCTCAAGACTGGCGAGACCGGACAGCATGGTCAGGTCGTCGCGGAAATAGTCGCATAAAAACAATGTCTTCAATCCGGACAGGGTATTGGCGGCCTCCACCGCCGCTTCCGGCGGATCCCACAGGAGCAGCTTTTCCAGCGCGATCTGGGTGGAGAGCGGGCTCCAATCTCCGTCCTTGGGCACTGTCAGACCGAGGCCCAGCTCCTGCAGGGTCAGCCCATTCAGAAAATCCAGGCTGTCCACCGCGGCCACGCCATTCACGCCGCTGCCCTCCACGGTCAAAATACGCAGCCGGGTCAGCCCGGCCAGCACACTATAATCCGTGGCGGGATTGTCGCCCAGGTACAGCGTTTCCAGCTCCGTCAAGGAGGCCAGGGGAGAGAAGTCCATGATTTTATTTTCGCACAGGGCCAGGGTGGTCAGATGCAGCTCCGTCAGGGCCGAGATGTCCCTGATCTCCTGGCGGCAGAGGTACAGCTCTTTCAGATCCGGCATATAGGACAGCAGGGCCAGGTCGCCGTCGGTGATGTCGCCCCAGGGCTGATCCGCCTGATATTGGTTGTCAATGTAGCTGCCGATCCGGTAGTCAAAGGCCTGCTCCGCGCTGAACGCTGTGCCCCCCACCACCGCCAGCCGCTGGATCCCGGCCAGCTCGTCATAGGTAATGGAGCCCTCCGGTTTCTGCAGCGCCTGCCGGACAGCGGCCTCCATGCTCGCGGAGGTGAATTCCACTTCCGGTTCCGCTGCCGGCAAGTCCGGTTCCGGCGAAAGCGTCACTCCGTCTTCCATACCCGCGGGAGCAAGTTCCCCGTTCCGGTCTTTGGGCCAGAGAAGCCCCGCGCCCACTGCCAGGAGGCAGAGCAGGACCGCTGCCGGAAGCAGTACGCGAAGCTTGCGCCGGGGAGACCGGTTCGCCAGTGCCGCCGAAAAAGCGGCGGCGTCCTGATAGCGGTCCTCCGGTGCGAAGGAGACGGCTTTTTCCAATGTCCGGCGGAGATACGCGGGAAGCTCCTCGGCCTGCGCCAGTCCGTCCCGGTCGTAGGTCCCGGTCAGGAGCCAGATCAGGGTCATGCCCAGAGCGTACAGGTCTGTGCGGCAGTCTGTCTGGGCGTAGCCGTACTGCTCCGGCGCGGCGGTGGAACGGGTCCCCATGCGGCGGGTGTCCGTATCCTGTCCGGCTTTATACTGCCGGGCGATGCCAAAATCGATCAGCCCGACTTCACCATCGGGCAGGAGGATCAAATTTTCCGGCTTGATGTCCCGGTGGATGACAGGCGGATCCTGGCTGTGCAGCGTCTCCAGCAGAGCGCAAAGTTTCTGACCCAGCCGGACGCACATCTGCACCGGACAGCCGCCCTCCCGCTCCCGGTACTGCGCCAGCGTCTCTCCCGGCAGGTAAGAGCGCAGCAAATATACCATCCCGTCCTCCTGAAAGCATTCCATCGGGACAGGCACTGAGCCGGGCAGCAGCGGCGCTAAGCGGGACAGGATCTGGAATTCCTCCATCAGGTTCTCCAGTTCCGCGGGGGAGGCCTTCAGAACGAAGAGAGCGCCGTCGGTCCGGCGGCGCAGGCGCCAGACGAACCGTTCTCCCTTGTCCGAGAGACAGGAATCCGGTTCGTAGTCCGGCAGAACGCGGGTCGGAAGTGTGAAACCGTCGGGCAGCGGGTCAAAGGAGGAGAGAAACTTTTCCGTTTCCCTCATACAAGCCCCTCCTCACCCAGGCTGTGCAGCAGGGCGTCCGTTTGCTCCGCCGTCAAGTCGTGAGTCAGGCCGTACAGCACTGCCGCGTCCCGGCGGTTGCGGGCGTACAGCGGCTGCCGTTCGGCGATTTTCAGCAGACGCTGGACCTCCGCCTCTGACAGCCGCAGCAGGAATGCCAGTCTCAGCAGGAAGTTCCGGGTGGGCTTTCGGGTACCGTTAAATAACTGATAGCCGTAGCTGCGGTCCAAATTGCAGCCCACAATGACATCCTGCACCGTCAAGCCGCGGCTGTGCAGCAGACTGTTCAGATGTGTGGCCAGGGGAGGCATGTCAAACTCCTCTCCCGCCAGCGCCGCTGGGGTCTCACTCCTCTGGATCTCATGCTCCAGCTCCTCCGTGGACTTCATCTCTGCCCGCCCCTTTTCAATGGATTTTTGAAATCATTATCACAAAACAATTTTCAAAAGTCAACACCGCAGGATACATGGTATGTGTCAAGTACGAGTTGGCAAGCATCTCATGCAAGGAAGACCGGAGAATGCACAACCGAGTTTCTCGACTGACTGCAACTCTGCTCTGATGCTGGTTTGTGTCCGACTACGCCATGTGGCTGGTACCCAGTGGGGCAACAACATGAAGTACTTAGAAACAGCTCTGAGCTCTGGAAGACGCCTCTATTGCCGGCTGACCTCATTCAGCCAAAGCCTGCAAACAGTTTACGCATAATTCTTGACAGGACCGATTACATTTTTTGAAACCATATTGATTTGCCTACCTTCTTAATTTTGGGAAATTAAAAAAGAGCAAAGCTGCCCTACTGGACAGACCTGCTCTTCAAAAGCACTTTAACTGTTATTTAATTCCATACACTTCGCTTCTTAATTTATTATACAATATTTTCCTTTTTCGTTTTCTCTCTATATTTATTAGCCACTCCCCGGAAAGGTCCTGATTAGAAGGGCGTAAGCGTAAAACCAAACGGCGCATTGAAGTGAGGCAACGAAAATGAGAGAATA
>JBJDYV010000108.1:0-5122 GCA_051867655.1 Oscillospiraceae bacterium | reverse complement strand
GCGGTCGCTTCGGCGATCTGATCCCACAGCTCGGGCTGATTGTTCAGGTTACAGAACACTTTGAACCACTTCAGATAGTCCTGGACCGCATCATAGTTGATGCCGATCACGGGAATGTTTGCGGACCCGGCGGGGCCGGAAATGGTCTCATAACCCTTCATACCCACGGAGGTGACGATCAGATCCGGCTTTGCCGCGATAATGGTCTCCACATCCCAGCTGGTTCCGGAGGAGCTTTCCGTGACCACGGTCACGCCTTCATCCTGTGTAAAATCACGCCCGATCTGCTCTACATACAGGTCGGTCGCGCTCTTGCCGCCGACAGCCAGCTGGATGGTTCCGCCCGCCTCATACCACAGGCAAGCCAGGCTGCCGTACAGGACGGCAACATTCTTGGGACCCTTTTCGATCGAAACCTCTTTTCCGCTGCCGTCGTCGGTAAAGGTCACGTGCGTGTCGGTGACCACCACTTCGTCAGCCTTCTGCATATAGTACTCGACAACCTTGTTGTTCAGCTCCTCAGAGGGCTCAGGAGACTCGGTACCATCAGCGGGTACGTTTGCGGAATTTGTGACTTCATCGGGCTGGTCATTGGCGGAATCACCGTTGCCGCAGGCAGCAAGGGACAGTGCCATGACCAGTACCAGAAGCAGTGCGATCAGTTTTTTCATAATGAACCTCTTTTCTCACAAGTTGTTATTTTTACGCATAAAGCGATGCGTACCAGAAAACAAAGGGGCGGTAAACTTTATGCCCGCTCCCGCACTTTTTCGGGAATGAGAAAGGGACACCCGTTCTTCTCATCCGTAAGGATCTGCGAGTCGATGTGAAATACCTCTTTCATATTTCCTCGTTCGATGATCTCTTCCGGCTTTCCGTAGTTAAAAACCCGTTGATCTTTCAGCACATAGATGCGATTGGAATACCGGGCTGTAAAGTTCATATCATGGAGCACCATAACGATGGTGATCTTCAAGCGCTCCCCCAGTTCCTTGACAAGCTCCAGCACCTCGACCTGATATCCCACATCCAGATAGGTGATCGGCTCATCCAGAAGCAGGATCTCGGGCTGCTGACAGATAGTCATGGCGATCCAGGCCCGCTGTTTTTCACCGCCGGACAGGTTGTTGAGCATCCGGTCCCCCATATGACTCAGCCCAGTCAGCTCCAGGGTCTCGTCAATGATCCTGTGGTCTTCCTCCGTCAAGCCCTTTCCAAACTTCTTGTAGGGGTAGCGCCCATAAGAGACCAGCGTGCGGATATCGATGTCCTTCGGTGACATATGCACCTGGGGCAGGTAGGCGATCCGTTTCGCCAGTTCCTTCGGTGCATATTCCCTGAGAGCCCGGTCTTCGAAAACGACCTTTCCGGCCGCTGGCGTGACCACACGGGAAACCGTCTTGAGCAAGCTGCTCTTTCCGCAGCCGTTGGGGCCGATGATCGTGGTGACTTTCCCTTTTTCAAAATCCATGGAGACATTCTCCAGGATCGTCCGTTTTCCGTATGTAATCGTAATATTTTGAAATCCGAAATACATGGTTTGCCCCTCCCGCCCGATCAGGTAACGTTCTTCTTCCGCAGAAGGTACAAAAAGAAAGGTGCTCCGATAAAAGAAAGTACAATACTGACAGACAGCTCGCCCACCGGAAGGATCACCCGGCCGATGGTGTCACAGATCACCACAAAGGAATAGCCGAGGAAAATGGACGCGGGAAACAAATACTTATAGTCCGAGCCGATGATCAGCCGGGCGATATGGGGAATGATCAGGCCCACAAAGCTGATCAGACCGGCCACAGCAACAGACGCGCCCGCAAGGAGCGAAGCGACGGCGATCAGGAACAGGCGGAACCGCTCGGTGCGCAGGCCCAGCGAATTCGCCATTTCATCGCCCAGCATCAGAATGTTCATCTTGGACGGGAGGAAAAAGCAGATGAAGATCCCGACGACCATATAGGGCAGGATCAGCTTCAGATCACTCCAGACGGTTCCGTTCAGACTGCCCACCAGATGTCCCGTCGCGTCCGCAATGCGCTCGGAGAAAAAGGTTCGGATCACATCGTTGAACGCACTGAACACCGCCGAAACCGCCATACCGGAAAGGATCATCTTGACCGGGCTAACCCCCTTTTCATAGGCAAGCACGTAAATAAGCATGGTCGTGGCAAAGGAACCGATGATCGATCCGATGGGCAGCAGGTAGTAAAACTGCGGAAACGCCACCAAAGTCAAATAGCCCACAAAGCTGGCGCCGCTGGTGACGCCGATGGTGGACGGCGAGGCCAGGTGGTTGCGCATGACCCCCTGAAGAATACAGCCGGCCAGGGACAGGCAGATGCCGACCAGCCCGCCGCACAGGATTCGGGGCAGGCGCACATTCCACACAAGCAGCCAGGCCTCGGCTTCCTTGTCAAAAAGGGCGCGGGCCACCTGAGGTATGGTGTATTTCACGCTGCCGATGGCAGTACAGACCAGCGTGGAAACAACACATAAGCAGGCCAGGACGATGATCACCATCAGCTTATAGGCCGTCGATTGCTTCACTTTTCTTGGGGAATGTCCCATTTTCGGACCTTCTCTCCTGCTGCGAAAAAGCAAAAAACCGCGGCAGCCCTTTGGGCTGCCGCGGCCGTTTTTCCGCAACAAAAATATTCCTCGGCCCATAACTCGTGGACGAGAAAAAACAACTCTTCTTCAAGCAGGTCTTCTGGCTTACGCTGATCGGGGAACGCTTCCCCGTACGGTCAAGCTCTGCCTTCCCAGTTTCCCAGTGACTGACTTTCGTCAACGAGCTTTGGCCTTAAGCGCTTACAGCGGCGGTACCGTCCGGGAATTTCACCCGGTTGTCTATCCTCCCCAAAGGCCTTGAAAAGACCGAGGGGCACTTGAAGCGTATGAATTTGTACCAGTTCAGTATATTCCCCTCCACCGTGCGTGTCAAGGGGATTTTTGTCTTCCCGTCAGAAATGTTTGGAGATCATGAAAGGAGTAATTTACTCCCATGTCAGCAGAAAAACGGCGGCACAATACAGGAGCTTTTGCATTGTGCCGCCGCTTTTCAGTTTCTGCGTTTGTGCGATGTGAAATTGTCTATTTCTCAAAAGGAGCCGTTCCCGTGGGCTTCAGTGCTTCTCCGTACAGCCAGCCCTGCATCTTCCGATATTTCCCGGGCGTCACGCCGGTATACCGCCGAAACACCTTGATAAAATAGCTCGGGTCCTCAAAACCGACAGCTTCACAGATTTCATTGACCGAGAGGTCACTGAACATAAGCAGTTTTTTACTGTGCTCCATGCGGAGATTTCCCAGGTATTTGCTGAACGACATCCCCATTTCCTGCAGAAAAACCTTACAGAAATATGTGGGAGAAAACCCTACATAGCGCGCTGTTTCCTCCAGGGTCAGCTTACCGCTAAAATTGCGTTTCATATAATTGATCGCTTTGTAGATGATCTCTTTGTGCTTCACATCCACTGCATCAAACACAAGTGCGGTGTACCGCTCAATGACCTTGCGCAGCCATGCCGTCAGCTCGTCGGTGGAGCGCAGATAATCGCTTTCCTTCAGAAACTGCTGATTCAGCCCCAGCACGACCTCAAAATCGGCGCCGCCATCGGCAGCGGCACGCGACACCAGCGCCATCAGTTCCAGGGAGCGGGCCCGCATCGCAGAAAAATCGCCGCCAGAGGCAAACCGCATGTGGCCCAACAGATCGCCGAGCACACTTCGCGCTTCGCTCCGATCCCCTTCCTTGACAGCACGGATCAGCGCCTGCTCCTCGTCCAGCGGATATGCCGTTTTCACACTCTCCAGCACCGGACGCCGCGTACATTCTTCGGCGGTCTGAATCTGTATATGGTCCTTATATTGTTCCAGAATGGACCGGCTCTCTCCGCCGATGTACAAAGCCGCCGAAAGCAGCAGTGCCGACAAATGGCTCAGGTCGCCCGGGTCACGGTGCGGGAATTTCTGCAGCAGCTTTGTCACCGCAGTCCGTTTTTCTCCTGCGGGCAAGTCCCGCAAAAGGGGTGTGCTCGCCATATGATCTTCCCGATCCATGATCCTCACCGGCCCCGCCACAAGAGCGCCGGCGATTTGCCCTCCCAGAATAATCGGCGAGGCGATGCACCCCATTCCCATGGGGCAGAAGTAAAAATAGCGGCCTCCCAAACGTTCAGACTCATTTGCGCCGAACATATGGAGTTCCTGACAGGCCTGATCGCCCATAAGATCACAGCATTCGGCATACAGCGGATTCTTTGGCTCCCGCCGGTAAAGCTCGTTACCCTGCGCATCGGTCAGAAGGCAGCTGACCCCGGTCGAGCAGACAAAGGAATCGACCATATCACGGGCAATATCGAGATTTAGAAGCTTTTCCTGCTCCAGAATACGATCCATGGTCTACACTTCTTTGCTTCTCAGATGACAACGGCCTCCAGGCCCATGACCTCAGCCAGCTTTTCCAGCTCGTGGCTGATGTCCCCGAACACCATGGGGAGCATCAGGCCGGTGCGGGCCTGCTCCTTGTACAGCTTCCTACCGTCGCTGACCCGGAAGATGTAACCGCCGTTGCAGTTGTGCAGCTCGTAGCCGTAGCCCTTGACGATCTCGCCCTTGACGATCAGCAGGCGCTTGCAGTCGCCGGAGAAGCGGGCCAGGGTGATCTTCCGGCCGATGTCGTCGTTGAAATCGTGGTGGAACACGGCGCCGAACTGCTGGTCGTAGGCGAAGTGGCGGATGTTGAACCGGTCGGCGGGCTCGTCGATGCCGTGAGTCTTGCGCATATGCGGGGACATGTTGACGCAGTACAGGTTGTCGGTGTTCTCAATGGCCTTGCGGTCCTCCTCGGGGATCTGGGTGATCCACTGCTCCTTGCCGTCCCGGGATTTGATGATGGGCAGGGTGTTGGCCATATAGGGCACCTGTTTGGACAGGCAGATCTCGGCCATCATGGTCAGAGCCGCGGCGATGTCATACTTGCAGGCGGAGGGCACGCCGTTCTCGTGGTTGAGCTGGTGGCACAGGCAGAAGGTAAACTTGCTCTGGTTCAGCCGCCGGGTGGAGCACAGGTCCGGGCAGGGAATGGCGCAGGCCGAGCAGTCATAGGCGTCCATGTTCTTGC
>JBJDYV010000107.1:0-79062 GCA_051867655.1 Oscillospiraceae bacterium | reverse complement strand
ATGAGACCGAGTCCCGGGACACCAAGCTGGGTCCCGAGGAGATCACCCGCGACATTCCCAACGTGGGCGAGGACGCCCTGAAGGATCTGGACGAGCGCGGCATCATCCGTGTGGGCGCCGAGGTCCGCGCCGGCGATATCCTGGTGGGCAAGGTCACCCCCAAGGGCGAGACCGATCTGACCGCCGAGGAGCGCCTGCTGCGCGCCATCTTCGGCGAGAAGGCCCGCGAGGTGCGCGACACCTCCCTGAAGGTGCCCCACGGCGCGTACGGCATTGTGGTGGATGTGAAGGTCTTCACCCGCGAGGCGGGCGACGAGCTGGGCCCGGGCGTGAACCAGGTGGTCCGCGTCTACATCGCCCAGAAGCGTAAGATCTCCGTGGGCGACAAGATGGCCGGCCGCCACGGCAACAAGGGCGTTGTCTCCCGCATCCTGCCCCAGGAGGATATGCCCTTCCTGCCCGACGGCACCCCCCTGGACATCGTGCTGAACCCCCTGGGCGTGCCTTCCCGTATGAACATCGGTCAGGTGCTGGAGGTCCACCTGGGCTACGCCGCCCAGGCTCTGGGCTGGAAGGTGGCCACCCCCATCTTCAACGGCGCCAACGAGCAGGACATCGCCGATACCCTGAAGCTGGCCGGTCTGGCCGAGGACGGCAAGAGCTGGCTGTATGACGGCCGCACCGGCGAGCGGTTCGACAACCGCGTCACCGTGGGCTATGTCTACTTCCTGAAACTGCACCACCTGGTGGATGATAAGATCCACGCCCGTTCCACCGGCCCCTACTCCCTGGTCACCCAGCAGCCTCTGGGCGGCAAGGCCCAGTTCGGCGGCCAGCGCTTCGGCGAGATGGAAGTCTGGGCCCTGGAGGCCTACGGCGCCGCCTACACCCTGCAGGAGATCCTGACCGTCAAGTCCGACGACGTGGCGGGCCGTGTGCGCACCTACGAGGCCATCGTCAAGGGCCACAACGTGCCCAAGCCCGGCGTGCCCGAGTCCTTCAAGGTTCTGGTCAAGGAGCTGCAGGCTCTGTGCCTGGATATGAAGGTGCTGGACAGCGAGGGCAACGAGATCGAGCTGAAGGACGACGAGGACGACGATTATCAGCCCAACCGCTTCCGCGAGGACGACGACTTCTACGGCGGCTCCTATTCCTCCGACTCCGAGTTCTCCGAGGCGGGCTACACCTTCAAGGCGGAGAGCGACGACGACGATCTGGCGGCCGATGACGACGACCTGTTGGAGCCGGACGAGGATGACCTGATGGCCATCGAGGACGACGAATAAGAAAGGGAGGATGCAAAGATGAGTTACGCTGAATTTGACGCCATCAAGATCGGCATCGCCTCCCCGGAACAGATCCGTGAGTGGTCCTACGGCGAGGTCAAGAAGCCTGAAACCATCAACTACCGCACTCTGAAGCCCGAGCGCGACGGCCTGTTCTGCGAGAAGATCTTTGGCCCCACCAAGGACTGGGAGTGCCACTGCGGCAAGTATAAGAAGATCCGCTACAAGGGTAAGATCTGCGACCGCTGCGGCGTCGAGGTCACCCGTTCCAAGGTGCGCCGTGAGCGCATGGGCCACATTGAGCTGGCCGCCCCCGTTTCCCACATCTGGTATTTCAAGGGCATTCCCTCCCGCATGGGCCTGCTGCTGGATATCAGCCCCCGCATTCTGGAGAAAGTGCTCTATTTCGCCAGCTATATCGTGACCGACCCCGGCTTTACCCCTCTGGCCAAGAATCAGATTCTCTCCGAGAAGGAGTACCGCGACATGCGGGAGAAGTACGAGGACGATTTCGAGGCCGGTATGGGCGCCGAAGCGGTCAAGAAGCTGCTGGCCGACATCGACCTGGAGGAGCTCTCCGAGCAGCTGCGCGCGGAGCTGAAGGACGCCTCCGGCCAGAAGAAGGCCCGCATCGTCAAGCGCCTGGAAGTGGTGGACGCGTTCCGCATTTCCGGCAACAAGCCCGAGTGGATGATCATCGACGTGCTGCCCGTCATCCCGCCGGAGATCCGTCCCATGGTCCAGCTGGACGGCGGCCGTTTCGCCACCTCCGACCTGAACGACCTGTACCGCCGGGTCATCAACCGCAACAACCGCCTGAAGCGCCTGATCCAGCTCAACGCCCCCGACATCATCGTGCGCAACGAGAAGCGCATGCTGCAGGAGGCGGTGGACGCTCTGATCGACAACGGCCGCCGCGGCCGCGCCGTCACCGGCGCCAACAACCGCGCGCTGAAGTCCCTGTCCGACATGCTCAAGGGCAAGCAGGGCCGCTTCCGTCAGAACCTGCTGGGCAAGCGTGTCGACTACTCCGGCCGTTCCGTTATCGTGGTCGGCCCCGAGCTGAAGATCTACCAGTGCGGCCTGCCCAAGGAGATGGCCATCGAGCTGTTCCGCCCCTTCGTCATGAAGAAGCTGGTGGAGGACGGCTACGCCAACAACATCAAGTCCGCCAAGAAGATGGTGGATAAGGGCCGCACCGAGGTGTGGGACGCCCTGGACTTCGTCATCAAGGACCACCCCGTCATGCTGAACCGTGCGCCCACGCTGCACCGTCTGGGCATCCAGGCCTTTGAGCCGGTGCTGGTGGAGGGCCACGCCATCAAGCTGCACCCCCTGGTGTGTACCGCCTTCAACGCCGACTTCGACGGCGACCAGATGGCCGTCCACGTGCCCCTGTCCGCCGAGGCCCAGACCGAGGCCCGCATCCTGATGCTGTCGGCCAACAACCTGCTGCGTCCCCAGGACGGCGGCCCCGTCACCGTGCCCACTCAGGACATGGTCCTGGGCTCCTACTACCTGACCTACGAGCGCTATCCCGACCACACCGCCGAGGAGACCTACGACGACGTGGCCGCGGTCAAGGCCGCTTTGGCCGCGGGGACTATCGCGCCCAACTCCTATATCTGGGTTAAAAACCCCGGCAGCCTGGACGACATCCCCACCTACGCCGGCATTTGCGCCGAGACCCCCGACGGCGAGCTGCCCCGGGAGTGCCTGCACGTCTTCGCAGACGACACCGAGGCCCGCCTGGCCTATGACGAGGGTGAGCTGGACCTGCATACCCCCATTCTGGTTCGCCGCTATGCCGAGGTGGACGGCGAGCAGCGCCACAAGCTGGTGCGCACCACCGTGGGCCGCCTGATCTTCAACGAGGGCATCCCCCAGGACCTGGGCTTTGTCAGCCGCACGGACCCCGAGGAGATGTTCGAGCCCGAGATCAACTTCGTCACCGGCAAGAAGCAGCTGGGCAAGATCATCGACAAGTGCATTGTCAAGCACGGCTTCACCATGTCCGCCGAGGTGCTGGACACCATCAAGGCCAAGGGCTACAAGTTCTCCACCCGCGGCGCTCTGACCGTCTCCATCAGCGATATGACGGTGCCCGAGGAGAAGAAGAGCCTGATCGCCAACACCGAGCAGGAGATCGTCAAGATCGAGCGCCAGTACAAGCGCGGCTTCCTGACCAACGACGAACGCTACCGTCTGGTGGTGGAGGCCTGGGAAAAGACCACAAAGGACGTGACCGACGCCCTGATGAAGGGCCTGGACCGCTACAATCCTATCTGGATGATGGCCGACTCCGGCGCCCGTGGTTCCACCGCCCAGATCCGTCAGCTGGCCGGCATGCGCGGCCTGATGGCCGACACCTCCGGCCGCACCATCGAGATCCCCATCAAGGCCAACTTCCGTGAGGGCCTGTCCGTGCTGGAGTACTTCATCTCCTCCCGAGGCGCCCGTAAGGGTCTGGCCGACACCGCTCTGCGTACCGCTGACTCCGGTTACCTGACCCGCCGTCTGGTGGACGTCTCCTCCTCCGTCATCATCCGGGAGGAGGACTGCGGCACCACCGATGGCATCACCGTCTCCGAGATTTCCGAGAACGGCCAGGTCATTGAGACCTTTGCCGAGCGCATCAAGGGCCGCTATCCGCTCCAGGACGTGGTGGACCCCGCCACCGGCGAGGTGCTCGTCTCCCACGAGCGCATGATGACCGGCGACGACGCCGCTCTGCTGGAGGCCCACGATATCCACGAGGTGCGCATCCGCTCCGTGCTGACCTGTAAGGCCCGCAACGGCGTGTGCTCCAAGTGCTACGGCATCAACCTGGCCATCGGCGAGCCCGTGGGCGAGGGCGAAGCCGTGGGTATCATCGCCGCCCAGTCCATCGGCGAGCCCGGTACCCAGCTGACCATGCGTACCTTCCACACCGGCGGCGTCGCCGGCGGCGATATCACGCAGGGTCTTCCCCGTGTTGAGGAGCTGTTCGAGGCCCGCAAGCCCAAGAAGATGGCCCAGCTGGCCGAGATCAGCGGCAAGGTCACCGTGGAGGACTCCAAGCGCTCCAACATCCTCAACGTCACCATTACCGCCGACGACGGCGAGGTGGTCACCTACGCCATTCCCACCAACGCCGGTCTGCGCGTGAAGGACGGCGACACCGTGACCAAGGGCGACATGATGACCGACGGCGCCCTGTCTCCCCACGAGGTGCTGCGCATCCGCGGCGTGGACGCGGTCCACAACTACCTGATCCAGGAAGTCCAGAAGCCCTACCGTCAGCAGGGCGTTGACATCAACGACAAGCACATCGAGGTCATTGTCCGCCAGATGATGCGCAAGGTGCGCGTGGAGGACGCGGGCGATTCCACCCTGCTGTCCGGCTCCACCATCGACCTGATCGAGTACGAGGATGCCCTGAAGGCCGTCCAGGAGCGCATTGACGCCGGTGAGACCAACGACGGCCTGGAGCTGCGCCTGCCCACCTGCACCCGGATCCTGCTGGGCATCACCAAGGCCAGCTTGGCCACCGACTCCTTCCTGTCCGCTGCCTCTTTCCAGGAGACCACCAAGGTCCTGACCGAGGCCGCCATCAAGGGCAAGGTGGACCACCTGCTGGGCCTGAAGGAGAATGTCATCATCGGCAAGCTGATCCCCGCCGGTTCCGGCCTGGCCCGCTACCGCAAGTACGACAAGATCGAGGACGAGGCGCCCGCCACCGGCTACGAGGCCGTGGCTCAGGTGGCCGCCGAAACCGAGACCGAGATCGAAGCGGAAAGCGCCGACGCGGAAGAGACCATTGTGGAATAATCAAGAACACGGTTCTGTACCGCCCGCCGGTTCCCCGGCGGGCGGTACTTTTGCCGTGTGAAAAAATCCTGTAAAAAAATCTGGATTTTGCTTGACGGCGCAAGGCTTTCATGGTATAATCCACAATTGCGTTGATATGTCATAAAGGAGGTTTGCGCGGTGCTTTCCAAACTGTCTGAATCCCCGAAAGTCGTAGGCGCCAAGCAGACCAAGCGGGCCCTGGCTGGCGGAAAAGCCGTCACCGTCTATCTGGCGGAGGATGCCGATCCCCGTGTCACCGACGACATCCGGGAGCTTTGCAGCGAATGCGGCGTTCCCGTGGTCGATGTGCCCGCCATGAAAGAGCTGGGTCAGGCCTGCGGCATCGCCGTGGGCGCGGCAGTGGCCGCCCTGGTTCACTAATTTCGGTTTTAACAGAATAATTTAACCTTATTCTGTTAAAATATATTTTATCAACCTGGAAAGGAGGAAGATTATGCCTACGTTTAACCAGCTCGTCCGCAAGGGCCGCGAGAAGGTGACCTACAAGTCCACCTCCCCCGCTATGCAGCATGGCCTGAACACCCTGAAGAACAAGGAGACCGACCTGTCTTCTCCCCAGAAGCGCGGTGTGTGCACCTCTGTTCGTACCGCTACCCCCAAGAAGCCCAACTCGGCTCTCCGTAAGATCGCCCGTGTGAAGCTGACCAACGGGTACGAGGTTACCGCTTATATCCCCGGTGTCGGTCACAACCTGCAGGAGCACTCCGTGGTCATGATCCGCGGCGGCCGTGTCAAGGACCTGCCCGGCGTTCGTTACCACATCATCCGCGGCACTCTGGATGCTCAGGGCGTGAATGGCCGTATGCAGGGCCGTTCCAAGTACGGCGCCAAGCGTCCCAAGGCCGGCAAGAAGTAAGAAGAATCCAACGCACCGCCTGGTCGGACTGCGTTTACCTTATATATTACTGCCGTAATAATAATTTTTATTTATGCCGTTTTGCTCCCGCCTGATGGCGGAACCGCAAAACATGGAAATTATTACTTCGGCACGAAGCAATAAACGGGTAGGCGTTTTCTTGACAGGCACAGGACAAGCACACGGCTTGTCCCTACACGGAGAAGAAGTTGCAACAACTTCACTTCGAGTACCTATGAAATCATTTTAATATGAAGGAGGGAAGCGAAGTGCCCAGAAGAGGAAACGTACCCAAGCGGGAGGTTCTGCCCGACCCGCTGTATAATTCCGTCTTAGTCACTAAGCTCATCAACAGCATTATGCTCGACGGCAAGAAGGGCGTGGCCCAGAAGGTCGTGTACGGCGCCTTTGATATCATCAAGGAGAAGACCGGCAACGATCCCATGGAAGTCTACACCCAGGCGCTGGAGAACATCATGCCTTCCCTGGAAGTCAAGGCCCGCCGTGTGGGCGGCGCCACTTACCAGGTGCCTGTCGAGGTCCGGCCCGCGCGCCGTCAGACCCTCGGCCTGCGCTGGCTGACCACCTACAGCCGCAACCGCAGCGAAAAGACCATGAAGGAGCGTCTGGCCGGCGAGCTGATGGACGCCGCCAACAACACCGGCGCCGCGGTCAAGAAGCGCGAAGATACTCATAAGATGGCCGAATCCAACAAGGCCTTTGCCCACTACCGCTGGTAAGAGAAGGAGAAAGGTATGTCTAGAAAAGTTTCTCTGGAAAATACCAGAAACATCGGCATTATGGCCCACATCGACGCCGGTAAGACGACCACCACCGAGCGTATTCTGTACTACACCGGCGTCAACTACAAGATCGGCGAGACCCACGAGGGTACCGCCACCATGGACTGGATGGCTCAGGAGCAGGAGCGTGGTATCACCATCACCTCCGCTGCTACCACCTGCTTCTGGAACGGCTCCAAGCACCAGTACGATTCTCCCCGCATCAACATCATCGACACCCCGGGCCACGTGGACTTCACCGTCGAGGTGGAGCGCTCCCTGCGCGTGCTGGACGGCTCTGTGACCGTCATGTGCGCCAAGGGCGGCGTGGAGCCCCAGTCCGAGACTGTGTGGCGCCAGGCTGACCACTACAAGGTCCCCCGCATGATCTACGTCAACAAGATGGACATCATGGGTGCCGACTTCTACAACGTGCTGCACATGATCCATGACCGTCTGAAGTGCAACGCCGTGCCCATCCAGCTGCCCATCGGCTCCGAGGATACCTTCAAGGGCATCATCGACCTGGTGGAGATGAAGGCGGACGTCTACTACGACGAAATGGGCAAGGACATGCGCGTGGAGGACATCCCCGCCGACATGATGGAGCTGGCCCAGGAGTACCGCACCAAGCTGGTCGACGCCTGCGCCGATCTGGACGACGAGATCATGGAGCTGGCCCTGGAAGAGCTGGAGATTCCCGCCGAGCTGCTCCGCAAGGCTCTGCGCAAGGGCACCATCGAGAACCTGCTGGTTCCCGTGACCTGTGGCACCTCTTACAAGAACAAGGGCGTGCAGAAGCTGCTGGACGCGATCGTGGACTTTATGCCCTCCCCCGTGGACATTCCTCCCATCAAGGGCGTCAACCCCGAGACCGAGGAAGAGGACGAGCGTCCCGCCGACGACAACGGCCCCTTCTCCGCTCTGGCGTTCAAGATCATGACCGACCCCTACGTGGGCCGTCTGTCCTTCATCCGCGTTTACTCTGGTACGCTGACCACCGGTTCCACGGTGCTCAACTCCACCAAGAACCAGAAGGAGCGTATCGGCCGGATCCTGCAGATGCACGCCAACCACCGTGAGGACATCGAGGAGGTCCACTCCGGCGACATCGCCGCCGTGGTCGGCCTGAAGAACTCCACCACCGGCGACACCCTGTGCGACGAGAAGGCTCCCATCATTCTGGAGTCCATGGAGTTCCCCGAGCCCGTTATCCGCGTGGCTATCGAGCCCAAGACCAAGGCCGGCCAGGAGAAGATGGGCGTTGCCCTGATGAAGCTGGCCGAGGAGGACCCCACCTTCAAGACCTACACCGACGAGGAGACCGGCCAGACCATCATCGCCGGCATGGGCGAGCTCCATCTGGAGATCATCGTCGACCGTCTGCTGCGTGAGTACAAGGTCGAGGCCAACGTGGGCGCTCCCCAGGTCGCCTATAAGGAGACCATCAAGAAGTCTGTCGAGCAGGACACCAAGTATGCCCGTCAGTCCGGCGGTAAGGGCCAGTACGGTCACTGCCGCATCACCGTGGAGCCCAACGAGCCCGGCAAGGGTTACGAGTTCATCAACGAGATCACCGGCGGCGTGATTCCCAAGGAGTATATCCCCGCCATCGACGCTGGTATTCAGGGCGCTATGCAGTCCGGCGTTCTGGCTGGCTATCCCGTGGTCGACGTCAAGGTCCACCTGACCTTCGGCTCCTACCACGAGGTCGACTCCTCTGAAATGGCCTTTAAGATCGCCGGCTCCATGGCCTTCAAGGAGGCCTGCCGCAAGGCCGATCCCGTTCTGCTGGAGCCCATGATGAAGGTCTCCGTCATCGTTCCCGACGACTATCTGGGCACCGTCATCGGCGACCTGAACAGCCGCCGCGGTCAGATCCAGGGCCAGGAGAGCCGCCCCGGCGCCACCCAGGTGGACGCTCTGGTGCCTCTGGCCAGCATGTTCGGCTACGCCACCGACCTGCGTTCCAGCACCCAGGGCCGCGGCCAGTACTCCATGGAGCCCCACAGCTATGTGGAGATCCCCAAGAGCATTGCCGACAAGATCATCGCCGGCCGCGCGAAGAACGACTGACGATAAAACTATTGCAATTTCAGCGTTGATACGATAAAATATGGACGCTGAACAAAATCTGACAATGTATAATTGTATATAAGGAGGATAACTCAAAATGGCTAAGGCAAAATTTGAGCGCACCAAGCCCCATGTTAACATCGGCACCATCGGTCACGTCGACCACGGCAAGACCACTCTGACCGCCGCTATCACCAAGTATCTGGCTCTGAAGGGTCAGGCCCAGTACGAGGACTACTCCAGCATCGACAAGGCTCCCGAGGAGCGCGAGCGCGGCATCACCATCAACACCGCTCACGTCGAGTACGAGACCGACGCCCGTCACTATGCCCACGTTGACTGCCCGGGCCACGCCGACTATATCAAGAACATGATCACCGGCGCTGCTCAGATGGACGGCGCCATCCTGGTCATCGCTGCCACCGACGGCCCCATGGCTCAGACCAAGGAGCACATCCTGCTGGCCCGTCAGGTCGGCGTGCCCGCCATCGTGGTCTTCCTGAACAAGTGCGATCAGGTTGACGACGAGGAGCTGCTGGAGCTGGTCGACATGGAGGTCCGCGAGACCCTGACCAACTACGAGTTCCCCGGCGACGACATCCCCATCATCCGCGGTTCCGCTCTGAACGCTCTGACCTGCGAGTCCGGCGATGTGAACGATCCCGACTTCGCCTGCATCAAGGAGCTGATGGACGCTGTCGACAACTATATCCCCACTCCCGCCCGTAACGACGACCTGCCCTTCCTGATGCCCGTCGAGGACGTGTTCACCATCACCGGCCGCGGCACCGTCGCCACCGGCCGTGTCGAGCGTGGTATCGTCAAGATGAACGAGGAAGTCGAGATCGTCGGCCTGCAGGAAGAGAAGCGCAAGACCGTCGTCACCGGTATCGAGATGTTCCGCAAGCTGCTGGATTACGCTGAGGCCGGCGACAACATCGGCACTCTGCTGCGCGGCATTGCCAAGACCGACGTGGAGCGCGGCCAGGTTCTGTGCAAGCCCGGCTCCATTCACCCCCACACCAAGTTCGTTGGCCAGGTTTACGTCCTGTCCAAGGACGAGGGCGGCCGTCACACCCCCTTCTTCAACAACTATCGTCCTCAGTTCTACTTCCGTACCACCGACGTGACCGGCGTCATCACTCTGCCCGAGGGCACTGAGATGTGCATGCCTGGCGATAACGTCGACATGAAGGTCGAACTGATCACCCCCATCGCCATCGAGAAGGGCCTGCGCTTCGCTATCCGCGAGGGCGGCCGTACCGTCGGTTCCGGCGTTGTCATCGAGATCGACGAGGACTAATCCGCTTTTTGAAAATGCCCGCTGCGCAAGCAGCGGGCATTTTTTCCATTTTTATGGGAAGAGGCGGTTCTGCACTCTTGCCATTTGTCGAAAAAGCTGGTATAATGGCGCGTATTAGAGGAAATAATTTGTTAGAATTGTATGGATTTATCGTTTTATTCTGCCCCTGATAAAGGAGAAAGCATAGTGGACCTGAACGAAATATTTTCCAGTGTGATGGGCTTCGGGTTAGCCGGACTGACCGTGGGCAAGATCCTGACCGCTCTGCTGCTGTTGGTCGTCTGCCTGCTCGTGATGAAGCTCCTGATGAAGACTGTGGACAAAATGCTGCAGCGCACCGGGATCGAACGCAGCCTGCACACGTTTATCAAGACCGCAGTCAAAGTGCTCCTGCTCTTTCTGACCGTGCTGATCGTGGCCGACTCCCTGGGTATTCCCATGAGCTCCCTGATCGCACTGTTTTCGGTCGCCGGTCTGGCCGTCTCCCTGGCGGTCCAAAACAGCCTGTCCAACGTGGCCGGCGGGATCCAGGTGCTGGCCTCAAAGCCCTTTAAGGTCGGCGATTATGTGGAGGCCGGCGGGATCGAGGGCCATGTCACCGAGATCGGTATTCTGTATACCCGGATCACCACTTGGGACAACAAGCTGATCCAGATCCCCAACAGTCAGATCTCTAGCGAGAAGATCGTCAATCACACGGCGGAGCCGGAGCGCCGGGTGGACATGAAGTTTACGGTTTCGTATGACGCGCCCGTGGATACTGTGAAAAAGGCGGCCCTTGAGGTGATTGAGAGCCACCCGCTGACGCTGTATACGCCGGAGCCTTCTGTGCGGGTTTCCAAATACGGCGATTCCTCCATCGAGTATACCATGCGGGTCTGGTGCGCGACCGAGGACTATTGGACCGTATATTATGATTTGATGGAACAGGTCAAGGCGGCCTTTGACAAGGCCGGAGTGGAGATGACGTATCCGCACGTGAATGTGCATATGATAGACCATTAAGGGGGAATGGCCTTGGACACGCGTTCCGTTGAAGCAGGCCGGGGGCTGCGGCTGATGTTTTGGGGTGAGCTTCTGTTCCTGGTGGCGATTCTTTGTGCTCTGATGAATATCCTTGCGCCGGTCCTCTCCGTTGCGGCCAAGGTGCTGGCGGGAGTCTCGTTCCTGTTCAGCCTGTTCGGCCTTGTGACGGCGGCCCGCGCCTACGAGGGGTACCAGAGCGCGCTGATCTTTCTGGTTGCCAGCGTCATTCTGTGGGCGACCATCAATTGGGTGGAGGACGGCTGGTATTCCGCGCTTTTGAACGCAGCCTGCGCCGTGACCAACTATCTGATGGCTGCCCGGGTGTGTGTCGCATGCGCCGACCTGCTGTTCCGGGGACGGGATGCGAACGGTGTCCGGCGGGTCACGCACGTGCGCCTGTGCTATCTGATCTGCTCGGCGGTCTCCATTGCCTGCTTCCTGGCGGGTTCGCTGTCCCGGCTCGGGGTGCTGGCCGAGATCGTGCGCATGATGGGCACGGTCGTCAACCTGGTCGCCGGCCTGATCTACCTGCTGTTTCTCCGGGATATGCATGAGCTGATGCGGGAATAAATGAATGAAAGGACGGGCGCCGTGCGGATCAAAGCAACGCACGGCGCCCGTTTTGTGTTTCAGCCGGGTCTCTGCAGACCGTGGAGAAAGCCGTTGAGCTGGGCGGAGAGCACTTCACCGCCCACCACTTCGTTTTTATAGACCAGCAGCGCCGCCTGCACCCCGCTCTCCCCGGTGGGATAGTTGACGATCTCGTAGGCATACCGCTTGACCCGCTTGCCGCAGTATTTCGTCAGGTCGAAGCCCTGGGACTCCTGAAGAGCCAGGTATTCCGTATAGGTCTCGTCAAATTCCTCCGGGATCAGCAGCTCCTCCACCGCCACGGGTTCCGGGTTCACCTGCCAGCCGCAGCTTTCCAGGTAGGCGATTCTGTCCTCATTGGTTTTGACTTTTTTCGGGGCAACGGCGGACGCCGCGGCTCCGACACTGTGCTCGGCCCCCAGGCTGCCGACGGCGAAGGCTGTGCCGCAGAGCAGCACCAGGGCGGCCGCACCGGCAGCCAGTCGTCTTCGATTTACCCGCGCGGTCAAAATAAACACAGCGCCACGCTCCTTTCTCAGGAAGTCCTGATCAAATCAGTGCTTTCTGCATTATCTCTATGTTCTTTTCGGCGCGGATATGTTACACTGGAACAAAAATAGCGGAGGGAAAACCATGGAGCGATTGGACAAGCTGTTGGCGGGCACTGGGCGGTGGTCCCGCAAAGAGGTGAAGGAGCTCATCCGGGCGGGACGGGTGACGGTGGACGGGAAGACGGCCGCCCGGCCGGAGGAGAAATGCCCGCCCGGCTCCGTCCTGACCGTAGACGGGGAATCCGTCTCCTGCGGCGGTTTCCTGTACCTGATGCTCCACAAGCCGGCGGGTTACGTGTCCGCCACGGAGGACCCGCGAGAGAAGACCGTGCTGGAGCTGCTGCCCGAGCATCTGCGCCGGGTGGGGCTCTTTCCCACCGGGCGGTTGGACAAGGATACAGAGGGGCTGCTGCTGCTGACCAACGACGGCGTTCTGGCCCACGAGCTGCTCGCACCGAAAAAACACGTGGACAAGACCTATTTTGTCCGGGTGGACGGGGCGCTGGACGGAGAGGATGTGGCCGCCTTTGCCGCCGGAATGACGCTGGGGGACGGCACCGTCTGCCGGAGCGCCGGGCTGGAGATCCTGGAGCGGCCGGACGAGGCCCTTGTGACCCTGCGGGAGGGGAAGTACCACCAGATCAAGCGGATGCTGGCGGCCCGGGGCAAGCCGGTCCTCTATCTGAAGCGGCTGACCATGGGACCCCTGACCCTGGACGAGACCCTGGAGCCGGGGCAGTGGCGGGAGCTGACGGAGCAGGAGCGCAGGGCGTTGGGAAGGTAGTCTCCGCGCTTCAAATCCGATTCGGCAAATTTCACAAAAAAATTTACGTTCCCTATTGAAATCCGACCGAAAACCCAGTATAATTATTTACAATTAGTAACAAGAAAGGGGCATTTCTATGTCCAGCAGGGTATTTCAAAGCATCGTGCTTCAAATGAAGGATTGTGCAGACCGGTATGTGGGTGTTATCGACGCCGACGGAACCGTGATCGCGTGCAATGAGCTGACCCTGATTGGTGAGCGCTGGCCGGTCGCCGCCGCTGCCGTCAGCGACAGCGAGGGGGACTTGACCGTCTGCGATGGGCGCACCTTTAAGCCGCTGGCCGGCCCGGGCACCCAGTTCGACTACGCCGCCTTCGCCGGCGGCAATGACGACCGCGCCGCTCTGGTGTGCTCCATGGCTACCGTGGCGCTGAACGGCGCGAAGGCCTATTACGAGGAAAAGTATGACCGGGCCACCTTTATCAAGAGCGTGATTTCCGACAACGTGCTCATGGGGGACATCTATGTCCGGGCCAAGGAGCTGCGCTTCCAGCTGGAGGTGCCCCGCGCCGTCCTGCTGGTCCGTCAGATTGGCAATGTGGAGATGGCCGCCCTGGACACGGTGCAGGGCCTGTTCCCCGACAAGCAGGCTGATTTTGTCCTGTCGGTGAATGAGACCGACATTGTGGTCATCAAGCAGCTGCCCGAAGGGGCGGAGACCCGCGACCTGTACAAGACTGCCAAGCAGATCGAAGACACCCTGGCCAGCGAGCTGAACCTGAAGGTAGTCATCGGCATCGGCACCATTGTCAACCACATCCGCGACCTGGCCCGGGCCTATAAGGAGGCCCAGGTGGCCATCGACGTAGGCAAGGTGTTCGACACCGAAAAGGCCATCATCAACTATGAGAACCTGGGTATCGGCCGTCTGATCTATCAGCTGCCCACCACCCTGTGCGAGATGTTCCTGCAGGAAGTGTTCAAGAAGAACCCCATCAGCTCCCTGGACAGCGAGACCCTGTTTACGATCAATAAATTCTTTGAAAACAACCTGAATGTGTCCGAGACCGCCCGCAAGCTCTTCGTCCACCGCAACACCTTGGTCTACCGCCTGGAGAAGATCAAGAAGCTGACCGGGCTGGATCTGCGGGAGTTTGACGACGCCATCACCTTCAAGGTGGCGCTGATGGTCAAAAAATACCTGGTCTCCCGGGGAATCGATTCTTGACACGGACATGAAAGTTATGTAAACTAAGAGACGAGGAAGGCGGACTGCCGCGCCCGGCGCGGCGGTCCGCAGCCCCGTCTTTCGTGTATCTGGGAGGGGAGCGCCTTCCATGCGGCGTCCCCGTGCGAGGTAAGATATGATTCGTCTGATCGACATCAAGAAGGAATATGACAACGGGACGAAGGCCCTGAAAGGGGTCTCCATGCGCATCGACGATGGAGAGTTTGCCTTCCTGGTGGGGCCGTCCGGCTCCGGCAAGTCCACCATCATCAAGCTCATTACCGCGGAAGTGGCCCCGACGGAGGGCCGCATTATGGTCAATGGGTATAACCTGAACACCATCCGGCCCCGCCAGGTGCCCGGGATGCGGCGGACCCTGGGCGTGATCTTTCAGGACTTCCGCCTGATCGAAAAAAAGACCGCCGCTGAGAACCTGGTGTTCGCCATGCGCGCGGTGGGAGCCTCGCCCCGGGAGATCCGCAAGCGGGTGGCCTATGTGCTGGACCTGGTGGACCTGAAGGAAAAGGCGGACCGCCTGCCCTCCCAGCTCTCCGGCGGCGAACAGCAACGGGTGGCCATTGCCCGGGCGCTGGTCAACAACCCCCAGATGATCATCGCGGACGAGCCCACCGGCAACCTGGACCCGGAGCGCTCTCTGGAGATTATGATGCTGCTGGAAAAGATCAACCAATTGGGCACGACCATGCTGGTGGTAACGCACGAGAAGGGCCTGGTGGACCACTTTGCCAAGCGGGTCATCACCATTGAGAACGGCCGCATCACCAGTGACGGAACAGGCGGGTATTACGACCATGAAACGAATTAACACGGGATATTATCTCAAAGAGGGCTTCCGGGCCATCTTTACCCACGGCTTTATGTCCTTCGCGGCGGTGTGCATGATCGTGGCCTGTCTGCTGATCATGGGGACCTTCTCCCTGGTGGCCGTGAACCTGGAGCACAACCTGACCAAGCTGGAGGACGAAAACGAGTTTCTGGCCTACATTGACGAAAGCCTGAGCGAGGAGGAGGCCCGGGCCCTCCAGTCCAAAATCGAGGCCATCCCCAACGTGGCCTCCGCCACCTTCATCAGCCGGGGAGAGGCGATGGAGAGCTTTCTGGAAAAAATGAACCGGGAGGCATTTGAAGTTTTCCCGGAGAGTACATACCGCCATCGCTATTCCATCCATGTGGTGGACATTGAGCAGTTGGAGGATACCATCAAACAGGTGGCCGCCCTGCCTCAGATCGCGGACTATAACGCCGCGCCCGAGGTGGCGGAGGGCATGGTCGCCGCCCGCAATGTGGCCGGCGGCATCGCTATGATCCTGATCGCCATCCTGTTCCTGATCTCCCTGTTCATCATCGCCAACACCATCAAGCTGGCCACCTTCTCCCGCAGGGAGGAGATCGCCATTATGAAGATGTGCGGCGCCACCAACGCCTTTATCCGCTGGCCCTTTGTCTTTGAGGGCATGATCCTCGGCCTTCTGGGCGCCGGTATCGCCTTCCTGCTGCAGTGGGGGGTGTACACGCTGATCGCCGACTCCGTGACGGCCAGCAGCGGCATCCTGTCCTTTATCGTGATCGTTCCGTTCCGGCAGATGGCCCTGCGGGTGCTGGGCATCTTCGCCGGCGCGGGCTTCGTCGTCGGCGTGGGCGGCTCCTTGCTGGCCATCCGCAAGTTCCTTCAGGTCTGAGTGTGGAAGGAGACGCGTATGAAATTTTTCCGCAAACACCAAAAGAAAATCATTGCCGTGCTGGCCCTTCTGCTGGCCCTTTTGATGATCCTGCCGACGATCACCATGATCCTGAGCAACAGCGCCGGCGCCGTCACCCAGAAGGAGATCGACGCCCTGAAGGAGGATGCCGCCGCCCTGGCCCAGACGAAGAAGAACCTGAACAACCAGCTTGCCGCGCTGGAGGGTGAAATCAACAGCGCCCTGTCCAAAAAGCTGGTGGTGGAGCAGGAGATCAACGTGGTGGAGGAGCAGATCGCCACCACGACGGCCCTGATCGCCAAATACGACGAGCAGATCGCTCAGGAGGAGGTCAACCTGGCCGAGGCCCAGGAGCGGGAAGCGCAGCACTATGAGGAGGCGTGCCAGCGGGTACGGATGATGGAGGAACAGGGCACCGTGACCTACTGGCAGATCCTGTTCGGCGCCGCCGACTTCAACGACCTGCTGGACCGGGCCATGATGATCAATGAAACGGCGGAGTATGACAACGCGGTCATGGACGCCCTGGAGCAGGCCCGCATCGACGTGGAGAACGCCAAGGCCGCATTGGAGAGCGCCCGGGCGGAGCAGGTGGACGCCAAGACGGCGCTGGACGCCCAGAAGGCGGAGCTGGATGCCAAGAAGGCCACCATCAATACGTTGCTGGCTGAGCTGCAGGCCAAGCAGGACCAGTATGAGAGCAAACTCGACAAGCTGGACAGCCAGATGACCGCCCTGGACGACGAGATCGCCGCCAAGCAGGAAGAGCTGCGGCGCCAGATCGCCGCCGGGCAGATCCAGAAGGCCGATACCGGCTCCGGCTACCTCTGGCCGCTGGACGGCTGCTATGTGGTAACCTCGCTGTTTGGCCCCCGCATTCACCCCATCACCGGAAAGCCGGGCAATCACCTGGGAACCGATATCCGGGCGTCCTACGGCACCCCCATCAAGGCGGCCCGGGGGGGTACGGTCATTACTTCCGCGTACAACAGCTCTTATGGAAACTATGTGGTGGTCGATCACTATGACGGCGTGACCACCCTCTATGCCCATATGTCCAGCCGTTCCGTATCGGCGGGTCAGGCGGTCAGCCAGGGCCAGGAGCTGGGCAAGGTGGGCTCCACCGGTTCCTCCAACGGCAACCACCTCCATTTTGAGGTCCGTGTCAACAATGTGCGGCAAGACGCCATCAGCTATTATCCCAATCTGAATCTGTGGCTTCTTTATAACGGACAAGTGATCCCGCTGGAACATTAAAGGAATCAAATTATGAAAAAACGTTTTAGCACAAAAGCGATCATTCTCACCGCGGCCCTCTCGGTGCTTGTCACCCTGGGGGCCGTTGCCCTAACTGCCTGGCTGGTGCTGGGCTCTTCCGGCCTGGCCATCACCGCCGGCGCGGCGTACATCAACACCCAGTTCGTGGGGGAGTACGATAAAGACGCCATGGCGGACGCCGCCCTGGACGCCATGGTGGAGTCCCTGGGGGACCGCTGGTCCTACTATATGGACGCCGAGAGCTATGCCGCGTCGAAGCTGCGCCGGGCCAACGCCTACGTGGGAATCGGCGTGACGATCACCTACGAGGTGGACGGCCTGCACATTCAGGAGGTGACAGAGGGCGGCCCCGCCGAGGCGGCCGGTCTGCTGCCCGGGGAGATCATCACCGCCGCGGACGGAAACGACCTGACCGGCGACAATGTTTACAACGGCACCTCTCTGATCCAGGGCGAGGAGGGCACCCAGGTGGTCCTGACCGTGCTGGACGCGGAGGGGACCGCCCGCGAAGTCACGGTCACCCGTGCGCGCCTGGAGAAGGACCCGGTGACCTATGAGCTGCTGGAGGACAACGTGGGCTATGTGGCTCTGGCCAATTTTTACAAAGGCTCCGCCGACCATGTGAAGGCGGCGGTGGAGGACCTGCTGGACCAGGGGGCGGTCTCCTTCGTCTTTGATATGAGGGACAACCCCGGCGGCTATCTGGACGAGCTGACCGACCTGCTGGACTACCTGCTGCCCGAAGGGGACATCTTCCGCAGCGGCACCCGGGCGGGCCCCAGGAAGACCATCAGATCCGACGCCGACTGCGTGGACGTGCCCATGGCCGTGCTGGTCAACGGCGACACCTACAGCGCAGCCGAGCTGTTCGCTGCCCAGCTGCGGGAGAGCGTGGGGGCCACCATCGTGGGCGAGCCCACCTGCGGCAAGGGCTACTCCCAGCAGACCCTGCCGCTGCCCGGCGGCCGGGCGCTGAACATCTCCACCAAGACCTACTACACCGGCTCGGGGGTCTCCCTGATCGGGGTGGGCATCACCCCGGACATCGAGCTGGAGCGGACCGGCCCGGAGGACAACCAGCTTGCCGCCGCCGTGGAGAGTTTGAAGTGAATCAAGCGGGAGCGTCGCGGAAGGATCGTTCCGCAGCGCTCCCGTTCTGCTTTTCCGTTTCCCGCATAGAATGGGGAAGAGGCGGGGGGCGGACAATGCTGGGACGAATACGGTGGAACGGAGAGCGAAAAATACGGCTGGAAAGCGAGCGGCTGCTGGACCTGCCGCTGCTGACCCTGTCCCTGCCTGAGCGGACGCGGGGACAGGAGCGGCGCGTGAAAAAGGGCGTCCGCCTGCTGATCGAGCAGCGGGTGACCCGGGTGCTGACGCCGCCGGTCTTCCCCCTCTGGCCGCTTCTGCGGGAGCAGGGCCTGCGTCCGGTGGATACGCAGGCTTTGCAGTGCGCGCTGGCCCCCGCCTGGGTCCGGGCGGCGCTGGCGGCCCGGGGGATTCAGCCGCAGAACGCGGTGCTGCAGCTGACGGGGGCGCGGGAGAGCCCCGACATGGCGCGGGTGGCCTGGGATCTGTGCCCCCTGGTGCGCAACCTGGTCATCGATGTTCCGGGGGGCGGCACAATCGCCGCCCGCCTGCGGCGGGAGTACGGCCTGCCCATTCTGCCCGCCCGGTCGGCCCGGGCCGACCTGATCCTGCGCTTCGACGGCGGGCCGATCCTGGCAGGGGCCCGGTATGCGCTGGCGGGCGCTGTTTTGCCGCCGGACTGTGAGGTGCTGCCCCTCCTCAGTGCCCTTTGGGAATGCGGCCGCGTGAAAACGGAGCAGATCACGCTTCAAATTTGATTTTGCTTGACAGGTTGGCTGAAAGTACATATAATAACTTAAATAGTGACAAAATCAATACAAAAATCATCGAGCCGCGGAGCGGCTCATTTCTATAATAGGAAAAGGAGTAATATCATGGCGAAGGAATACAAACTCAGCGCCGAGCGCCTGGAAGAACTGAAAAACGAACTGACCTATCTGAAGACCGTGCGCGAAAAAGAGGTGGCCGACCAGATCAAGGAGGCCCGTTCCTTTGGCGACCTGAGCGAGAACAGCGAGTACGATGAGGCCAAGAACGAGCAGGGCAAGCTCTATTCCCGCATCGCCGAGATCGAGAACATTCTGGCCAACTATGTGGTCATCGAGGAACACAAGGAGGACCATGACACCGTCCGCCTGGGCGCGACGATCACGGTCTTGGATGTGGAGTTCCAGGAGAAGGAGACCTACCAGGTGGTGGGCTCCCAGGAGGCCGACCCCATGAACGGCCGCATTTCGGAGGAATCTCCCTTCGGCAGGGCCCTGCTGGGTAAGGCCGTCGGGGACGACGTGGTGGTGGAGGCCCCGGCAGGCACCATCCACTATCAGGTCGTCGATATCCAGCGGTAAGGGATCGAAGTACAAAGGAGAATGGACATGTCGGAAGAAAAGAATCAGAATCAGCCCCAGCAGGAGGAGCCCTCCCTGTCCGATCTGCTGCAGATCCGCCGGGATAAGCTGACCGAGCTGCAGGAGAGCGGCAACGACCCCTTTACCATCACCCGCTATGAGGTGACCCACCACAGCGAGGAGATCAAGAACAATTTTGAGGCCCTGGAAGGCCAGCGCGTCAGCGTGGCCGGCCGCCTGATGAGCAAGCGCGGCATGGGTAAGGCTGTCTTTGCCGACCTACAGGACGGCGCGGGCCGCATCCAGCTCTACGTCCGCATTGACGACGTGGGGGAGGAGACCCTGGCCCGCTTCAAGAAATACGATATCGGCGACATCGTGGGCGTCCAGGGCGAGGCCTTCCGCACCAAGCGGGGGGAGATCTCCGTCAAGGCCTTTGAGATCACCCTGCTGTCCAAGTCCCTGCGCCCCCTGCCCGAGAAGTTTCACGGCCTGACCGACCTGGAGACCCGCTACCGCCAGCGCTATGTGGACCTGATCGTCAACCCCGAGGTGCGCAAGACCTTCGAGGTGCGCTCCAAGTTTATCAAGCACGTGCGCGATTTCCTGGACGCGCGGGGCTACATGGAGGTGGAGACCCCCGTTCTGAACACCATCTCCGGCGGCGCCACCGCCCGGCCCTTCGTCACCCACCACAACACCCTGGACATCGACATGTACATGCGTATCGCCACCGAGCTGCACCTGAAGCGCCTAGTGGTGGGCGGCATCGAGCGGGTGTACGAGGTGGGCCGCATCTTCCGCAACGAGGGCATGGACCCCAAGCACAACCCCGAGTTCACCAGCGTGGAGCTGTACCAGGCCTACGCCGACTTTAACGATATGATGGACCTGTTTGAGGAGCTGCTCTCCTCCGCGGCCCAGAAGATCCTGGGCACCTATCAGATCCAGTGGCAGGGCCAGGACATCGACCTGACCCCCGGCTGGCCCCGCCTGACCATGGCCGAGGCCGTCAAGCAGTACGCGGGCGTTGATTTCATGGCCATCACGGACGACGCCGAGGCCGTGGCCGCCGCCCAGGCCATCGGCGTGGAACTGCCCGCCACCGCCGACAAGACCTGGGGCAATGCCCTGTACGAGGTCTTCGACCAGAAGGTGGAGGAGCAGCTGATCCAGCCCACCTTCATCACCATGCACCCGGTGGACGTGTCCCCCCTGGCCAAGCGCTCCCCCAAGGACCCCCGCCTGACCGAGCGCTTTGAGCTGTTCATCTGCCGCAGCGAGATGGGCAACGCCTTCTCCGAGCTGAACGACCCCATCGACCAGAAGGCCCGCTTCCAGAAGCAGGTGGAGTTGCGCGCCAAGGGCGACAGCGAGGCCGGCATGATGGACGAGGACTATATCAACGCCCTGGAATACGGCCTGCCCCCCACGGGCGGCTTGGGCATCGGCATCGACCGCGCCGTCATGATGCTGACCAACAACGACACCATCCGGGAGGTCATTTTCTTCCCCACCATGAAGCCGTTGGATTGAAATCTTTGATTTTTTGGAAACCAGCTGCTCTGCAGAGCGGCTGGTTTCTTTTTTTGCAAAATCCGATTGACAGAAAACTGTATTACTTGTATAATACGGTTAGAAGAACTGTATTACTCGACTAACACGGTTCGAAGAAAAGAGGAGGGGAGCCGCGTGCTCTCGTTTGACAGCTTTGTGTTGGAGGATGGGATGCCCATCTACCTGCAGATCCTTCTATTTGTGAAGCGGGGGATCATCGCGGGCACCATCGTGGACGGTGACGAGCTGCCGTCCCGGCGGGTGCTGTCCGCTCTGCTGGGCGTCAACCCCAACACCGTGCAGAAGGCGTACCGCCTGCTGGAGGAGGAGGGGCTGGTCCAGTCTCACTCCGGGGCAAAAAGCTATATGGTGCTGGACGGGGAGAAGACCGAGCGGGTCCGCGGGGAGCTGCTGGAAAACGACGCCAAAAGCATCGTCAGCGCCATGCGGCAGATGGGCCTTTCCAAGGAGGAGGCCCTGGCCCTGATTGAAACATACTGGGAGTGAGGTGGAGGGAATGAAAAAGCATCTTTCTGTGTTTATGCTGATGGCGCGCAGCACGATTTACAAAATTCTTGGCCTGTTCGTGCTGATGGCCGCCGTGGAGGGCGCTCTGTTCTGGTTGGCAATGAGCCGGGGCCCCACGGACAACGGCTTCAGCCTGGAGCGCGTGGTGCAGAACAGCCGGATGGTCTGGGTGTTCGGAATCTGCTTCCTGCTGCTGACGGCCCTTCTCTCCCGGGCGTGCCGCCAGGTCAGCGGGAGCTATACCGCGATGCGCCTGTCGGTCTCCGGGGGATGGGTGGCCTTCTGGCAGAGCGTGTACAACGTGTTTTGTTACCTCTTGTTCTGGGCGGTGCAGATTCTGATCGCCATTGTCCTCTGCCGCGTGTACACGGCCAAAGCACCGGCGGAGTACATCACGGGCCAGACGGTGTTTCTGGCTTTTTACCGCAGCAAGTTCCTCCACTCGCTGCTGCCCTTTGAGGACGCGGTGTTCTGGATGCGCAACGCGGTCTTCGCCCTGACCCTGGGCATCTGCGCCGCCCGCCGTCCGGGCCGGGCGGACCGGGGCATCTGGGGACAGATCGTTCTGACCGCCGTGGTGGTGGGATTCTTCCTCCGGGGGATCGGCAACGCCGCCGCAGGCCTGTTCACTGTCCTGGTCGTGGCCGCCTTCACGGTCTATTACATCTTCTTCTATGAAGGGGAGGGGGAACCGTCCCATGAAACTTGATCTGTCCCGTTTTGCCCCGCCGGGGTGGGACCTGCGGCGGGAGAAGCAGATTTTCGGGTTCGGAATGGTACTCGCCGCGTTGATCGGTCTGGTCTATTTTCTCTGCTGCTTCTGCAGCGCGCTGGATCAGCTGTATTGGAAAAATGGAATGGAGCGCACCCTGCGGCCCGACGCTGTCATGCCGGACTTCGTGAACGTACTGGGCGGAGCTCTGCTGGGCTTCGCGATTCTGGCGCTCTGCCTGGCGGCGTTTATTCCGCTCCACTATGCTTATCACCACCAGGGCAGCAAGAGCGTCTACCTGATGCGCCGCCTGCCCGACCGCTGGGAGCGGCACCGCCGCTGCTGGACCCTGCCGCTGCTGGCCCTCGCGGCCTGCCTGCTGGCCGCCTTCGTCCTGCTTCTGATCGATTACGCGATTTACATGCTGGCGACTCCCAAAGTCTGCCTGACGCCCCATCAGTGGCAAAAGATTTGGAGGGTGATCCCATGATCGAATTGAAGAATGTCAGCAAACGCTACGCCGGGAAAAAGGCGCTGAAGGATGTGAACCTGCGCCTGCCCCAGGGGGAGATCGTGGGTCTGTTCGGCGAGAACGGCGCGGGCAAGACTACCCTGATGAAATCCATCCTCGGCCTGATTTCGTACCAGGGGGAGATCACCCTGGACGGCGCGCCCATCACCCGCGCCAACATCGCGCGCCTGTCCTTCGCCACCAGTGAGCACTCCTTTTTCCCCAACCTGACGGCCCAGGGGCACCGGGAGTTCTACGCCGGGCATTTCCCCCGGTTCTCCGACAAGCGGTTCAAGGGCCTGATGGAGTTTTTCGAGCTGCCCCTGCACAAGACGCTGCGGGGCTTCTCCACCGGCCAGAAGAACCAGTTTGAGGTCATCCTGGCCCTGAGCCAGGGGGCGGACTACATCCTGATGGATGAGCCCTTCGCGGGCAACGACGTGTTCAACCGGGAGGACTTTTACAAGGTGCTGCTGGGTATCCTGGAGCCCAACGAGACGGTGCTGCTGTCCACCCACCTGATCGAGGAGGTGTCCGGCTTCATCGGCCGGGCCGTCCTGATCCGGCAGGGGGAGATCGTCGGGGACGTGACGGCGGCGGAGCTGGAGGACACCGGGCGCAGCCTGATGGCCTACATCAAGGAGACCTACCACTACCGCCCGGACCGGGTCAGCAAGGCGCTGAATGAATTGACGGATGGGGAGGAATGACCTGTGCGCAAAGCGGCGATCTTACTGGCGGTGCTTCTGGCCTTGTCCGTGGGCGGGGTCTGCGTGGCCGCGTCCGGCGTGTATGAGGCCCACGACCGGGTGGCGCTGACCGAAACGGTGGTCTACGGGGACCGGGCGGCGGCGGACGGGCTGACGGTGGTGCGCAGAACCGGGTATAATGACCACCTGCTCTGGGACACGACCTGTACCCTGGACGCAGGGCAGAGGACGGAAACGGATTATGCGTTCTCCGCTTCCGGCGTGTCGGAGGAGTGGCAGCAGGTATACGGCGGCGTTTCCCTGCTGGCTTATACGGGGGGCGGCAGTATCTTTGCCGGCGGCGAGCTTCCTGAAACGCCGACCGGGCTCGATGCTGCCTACCTGGAGCTGTTCAACTCAATCGAACCCGGGGAGGCGAAAAGCGCCGTCATCAATCTGGAGGATTATCTGGACTATTATCCCATTTCCGTCGATCTGGACTTTCCCGGCACATGGTACTTCTCGGATCTGGACGGGGAAACCGACCTTTCCGAACCGGAGCCGGGCACGGAACTCTATGCCGTGGCCAAACTCCAGGAGTACTTCAAGATCCCCATTCTGGCGGGTGAGCAGCGCAGCATCGACATCGGCAAGCGTACAGACGGTACGGTCGGGGGCAGGGGCAGCAGTTCGGTGGGAGACTTCTTCAGTATGCAGACGTACAGCGTACTGACCGGTGACGCCTGCTATTTCGCCTTTGACGCCCACAGCAGGGACGGACGGGTCGTGGACACCGGCGAGATCCCCGGCGGCTACGGCATTTACCGCCTGCCCTATGAGGAGGACCGCCGCGACGAAAGCGGCCAGAAAGTCTGCGGCGTGGACGTGGATGCTCTGGAAATGGTCTATCCCCTGGATCCGGAGATCGATCTGCTTGGCCTGTCCGTCAACGGGGAGCAGACCCGGTTGCTGCTGTACGCTGTGGAGGACGGCGCGTATGTTCTGACCGTCATGGACCTGGAGACCATGGACACGCTGCAGAAGCTGAAGATCGCGGACCGGCCGGAGAATTCCGGGTGGGGTCTGTACGACGGGGGCGATTTTATGGTGGCTCAGCTGTCGGGAAAGCTGGCCGTGATCTCCGTGACGGACAGCGGCGATTACGCGCTGCAGTTTGTCTGTGACGTCACACCGGACGGGGGCCCCGCGTTCTGGTATCAGGATGTTGCCTGGGACTTTGACGGAGAGCGGCTCACCTTTGCCGGGACCCTGGAGAGGGTGAATGAGACGTGGGGCTGGGCCCAGGATTCCTGCGGATTCCGCTTGGCTGTCTATGACGCGTCCGGACTTCTGTACTGCGGCGAATACCGCAGCAGCCTGGACACGGGGGCGGAAATGGGCAGCAGCTATTATGAGAACGGCAATTATGACTGCCTCGGCCGCGGCTATGACCCGCTGACCGTCCGCTGGCAGGAGTGATTGTTTTTGAAAAGCCCCGGCTTGGCAAAAAGCCGGGGCTTTTTGCCGCTCTTCGTCCGTTTCCGGCAAACCGGCATGCAAAGTTATGACTTGACAATTCGGGGAGCTTCCCCTTATTATAAGGTTATCTTTATTGACAAAGGCTGCAAGTGGAGAAGATCAGAAGCGGAAAAGCCTTTGGGCGGAGTAAAAGCATACCGGATGGAAAACTTTTCCCCGCCGGTATGCTTTCTTTTGGAGGGTGAGCCGGTGCGCTTGAGATTCAGCATTTCCCGGAAAAACATAAACCCGACCCGGATCGTGGTGCTCTCCTTCGGCGTGATCATTCTGGTGGGCACCCTTCTGCTCATGCTGCCCATCGCCAGCCGGGACGGGCAGAGCGCCGGGCTGTTGACGGCGCTGTTCACCGCCACCTCCGCCACCTGCGTCACCGGCCTGATTTTGGTGGATACCTGGCTGAGCTGGACAGCGTTCGGCCAGATCGTCATTTTGCTGATGATCCAGCTGGGCGGCCTGGGCTTCATGACGGTCATCATGCTGTTCTGTCTGGCGCTGGACCGGCGCATCTCCCTGTCCCAGCGGATGCTGATGGCCTCCACCTTCAACCTCAACGACATGGATGGTGTGGTCCGGGTGGTGCGCTACGCCCTGCGGGGTACCTTCCTGTTTGAGGGCGTGGGGGCGGTCATCCTGTCCCTCTGCTTCCTTCCCCGCTTCGGGGCCGCCGGCATCTGGCGGGGGATCTTTCACGCCGTCTCCGCCTTCTGCAACGCGGGCTTTGACCTGATGGGGGCGGACGGGGCCTTCAGCAGCCTGACCGGCTACAGCGACAACCCCGTGGTGCTGCTGACCATCATGGCCCTGGTCATCATCGGCGGCCTGGGCTTCTTTGTGTGGTATGATCTTTGGAAAAATAAACGCTGGAAAGGGCTTTCCCTGTATACCAAAATGGTGCTTGTGGCCACCGCCGTGCTGATCCTGACCGGGGGCGCGGTGGTGCTGGCGGCGGAGTGGAACAACCCCGCCACCTTGGGGAGCATGCCCGTGTGGCAGAAGGTGCTCAACGCCCTGTTCCAGTCGGTGACCCTGCGCACGGCGGGCTTCAACGCCATCGACCAGGGGGCCATGGCGCCGGTGACCACGCTGGCCTCCATTCTGCTGATGCTGATCGGCGGCTGCAGCGGCTCCACCGCGGGCGGCATCAAGGTGGGCACCGTGTGCGTGCTGCTGCTGGCCGTCCGGGCGGGCATGACGGGCCGGGAGGAGGTCACCCTTCGGAAACGATCCATCGCGCCCCGGCGGGTGTTTGACGCCATGACGCTGGTGTTCGTGGCGGGCGCGCTGTTCCTGGTGGGCATGTTCGCCCTGTCCGCGGTGGACGGTGTTCCCCTGATGCAGGCCGCCTTTGAGACCGCCTCGGCCATCGGCACCGTGGGCCTGACCACCGGCATCACACCCGGTTTGTCCCTCTCGTCCCGGCTGATCGTCATCTGCCTGATGTTCCTGGGGCGCGTGGGAATCCTGTCCTTCGCCATGGCATTTTTGAGCCGGAGGGGCGGAGCGCCCAAGATCAAATATCCCACCTTTAATATTATGATTGGTTAAAGCAGGTGTCTGATATGAAAACATTTGTCGTCATCGGACTGGGGCGGTTCGGCACCGCTGTGGCGGTGGAGCTGTGCAAGCTGGGCCACGAGGTGCTGGCCATCGACATCAACGAGAACATCATCCAGGCCATCGCGGACAAGGTGACCCACGCCGCCGCCGGAGACGCCGCCGACCCGGCGGTACTCAAGGCCTTGGGTGTGCGCAATTACGACTGCGCCATCGTGGCCGCTGCCCAGGATGTGGGCGAGAGCGCCCTGATCACCCTGTCCCTGAAGGAACTGGGGGTCCCCAAGGTGGTGTGCAAGGCCAAGGACGCCACCCACAAGCGGGTCCTGGAGCGCATCGGCGCCGACCGGGTCATCATCCCCGAGCAGGAGACCGGCGTCAAGCTGGCCCAGGGGCTGGCCCGGTCCAATGTGCTGAATTTCATCGAGCTCAGCGAGGACTACGGCATCGTGGAGGTGGACCCGCCCGAAGCGTGGTGCGGCAAGACCCTGCTGGAGCTGAACGTGCGCGCCCGGTACGACGTGACGGTCATCGCCGTCCACCGGAAGGGCGAGGAGGAGCTGACCGTGGCGCCCGGCGCAAACTACGTGTTTCAGCCGGGGGAGACCGCGGTGGTGCTGGGGCGGTATGAGGACATCAACCGCCTGAATGAGCGGTGAGCGCAGTGGAGCTGGTCACAAGCCGCCAGAACAGCGTCATCCGGCACGTGAAGAAGCTGTCCGCCGACCGGAAGTACCGCAGAAACAGCGGGGAATTCCTCTGCGAGGGGCCCAAGATGCTCTCCGAGGCGGAGCGTTGGGGGTTCATCCCCCGGACCATTCTGGCCTGCTCCGAACCGGAGCTGCAGCCCTGGGAGGGCCGCGCCGCCCGGACGGTGCTGGTCAGCCCCGAGCTGCTCTCCTACGCGGCGGACACCGAGACCCCTCAGGGGCTGCTGTTCACCTGCGAATTGCCGGAGGAGCCGGAAAAGCTGCCGGGACAGCGGCTTCTGGTGCTGGACGGCGTGCAGGACCCGGGCAATGTGGGCACCATCTGGCGCACGGCGGACGCCTTCGGCGCGGATGGCCTGATTTTGCTGCCCGGCTGCGCCGATCCCTGGGCGCCCAAGGTGGTGCGCGCCACCATGGGGGCCTGCTTCCGCCTGCCCATTTGGAGCTGCACCCTGGATGAACTGACGGAGAAACTCCGGGAGGAAAATATTCCCCTGTATGCCACCGCCCTGCGGGAGGACACCCAAGATATCCGCTCCGCCGACCTGAAAAAGGCCGCCGTGGTCATCGGCAGCGAGGGCCGGGGCGTGTCCGGCCGGGTGCTGGAGGCGTGCGAACTGACCCTGAAGATCCCCATGCGGGAGCGGTGCGAGTCCCTGAACGCGGCCATGGCGGCGGGAATCGTGCTCTGGGAGAGCTGGAGATAAGGAAGGTGAGCGGACTATGGCGACGCTGCAATACTGGCTCTGGCTGACCGGGCGCGCCGGCGTGTCCTCCGGGCGCATCACACAGATGCTGGAGCGGTTCGGCTCTCCGGAGAATATCTATTTTGCCGATCCGGGTGAGTATGAGGACCTGCCCGCCGGCCTGCGCCGGTCTCTGGCAGACAAGTCTCTGCGGGACGCGGAGACCATCCTGGAACAGTGCGACCGGCAGGGGATCTCCCTGCTGACTTTTCAGGATGCCCACTACCCGGACTGTCTGAAAAATATCCCCGACCCGCCGGCGGTGCTGTATTATAAAGGTAAGCTGCCCGATTTCGACCGGGAACTGACCATCGGCATGGTGGGCGCCCGGGAGTGCACCGAGTACGGCAAGACCACGGCCGCGCGGCTGGGCCTGGAGCTGGCCCGGGCGGGCGCGGTGGTCATCTCCGGCATCGCCCAGGGCATTGACAGCCACGCTCTGAAGGGCGCACTGGCCGGGGGCGGGACCGTGGTGTCCGTGCTGGCGGGCGGCATTGACATCAAATACCCCTGGGAGAGCCGCTTCCTCTATGAGGATGTGGCGGCGGCCGGGGCGCTGGTGTCGGAATATCCGCCGGGCACACCCTATGCGGGAAAGCACTTTCCCGTGCGCAACCGCATCATCAGCGGCCTGTCCGACGGCGTCATTGCCGTGGAGGGGAAAGAGAAGAGCGGGACCATGATCACCATGGACCTGGCCCTGGAGCAGAACCGGGACACCTTCGCCGTGCCCGGCCCGGCGGACGCGCCCATGAGCGCGGGCACCAACCGGCTGATCAAGCTGGGCTGGGCCAAGCTGGTGACCTGCGCCGCCGACGTTTTGGCGGAATATGAGGGCCGCCGCCCCCTGCGCCGTCCCCTGCCCATGGAGCCGGAGGAAGGGGAGCAGCGGCTGGAGACCGCCCTGAGATCTGCCCGGGAAACGGCCCCCTCCGGGGAGCCGGAAGCGAAAAAAGTGGTTGACAAGACCGAAAACAGGGCATATATTGACTGGAAGAGCGCCCGGGAGTTGTTTACCGACGACGAGCGGGACATCCTGCTGGCGCTGGCTGAAAAAGAAAAGCTGGCCGACGAGATCATCGAGGCCACTCAGATCCCCGCCCGGCGGGTACTCTCCGCGCTGACGGTCCTGCAGGTGCGGGGCTATGTGGAGGAGCGCCCGGGCAGGCGGTTTGCTGCTCTGGCGCTGCTGAGCAAAGAGGAAAAATAACCTTTGGAGGCATGGAATGGCAAGTAAAAACAATCTGGTGATCGTGGAATCTCCGGCCAAGGCCAAGACCATCGGCAAGTATCTGGGTCCCGGCTATGTGGTGAAGGCGTCCATGGGCCATGTGCGCGATCTGCCCAAGAGCAAGATCGGCGTGGACATTGAGCACGACTTTACCCCCGATTACCAGCCCATCAAAGGCAAGGAAGACATCATCAGCGATCTGAAAAAGGCTGCCAAAGGCAGCGAAAAAGTATTCCTGGCCACCGACCCGGACCGGGAGGGAGAAGCCATCTCCTGGCACCTGAAGGAGCTCCTGGAGCTGCCGGATGAGAAGACGTGCCGGGTCACTTTTAACGAGATCACCAAGCGGGTGGTCAGCGAGTCCATCGCCGCCCCCCGCTCCATCGATATGGATCTGGTGGACGCCCAGCAGGCCCGGCGTGTGCTGGACCGCATCGTGGGCTACCAGCTCTCCCCGCTGCTGTGGAAGAAGATCCGCCGGGGCCTGTCCGCCGGGCGTGTCCAGTCGGTCGCCACCCGGCTGGTGTGCGACCGGGAGGAGGAGATCCGCGCCTTCCAGCCGGAGGAATACTGGTCCCTGGACGCTTCTCTGGAGCGCGTCGCTCCCAACCGGGGCGGCTTTACCGCCCAGTTCTACGGGCGGGAGAAGAAGCTGGACCTGCACAGCGAGCAGGAGGTCAACGCCGTCATGCAGGCGGTGCAGGAAAGCCCCTTCACGGTCACCGGCGTCAAGCGTCAGGACAAGAGCCGCAACCCCGCGCCGCCGTTCATCACCTCCACCCTCCAGCAGGAGGCGTCCCGCAAGCTGAATATGACGCCCCGGCGCACCATGTCCATCGCCCAGCAGCTCTATGAGGGCGTGGACATCGCCGGCGAGGGCACCGTGGGTCTGATCACCTATATGCGTACCGACTCCCTGCGCCTGTCCAATGAGGCCCTGGACGCCGCCAAGCGCTTCATCCTCAGCCGCTACGGCGCGGACTACTACCCCGCCAAGACCCGCGTGTTCAAAACCAAATCGGGGGCCCAGGACGCCCACGAGGCCATCCGCCCCTCCGACGTGAATCTGACCCCCGAGTCCATCAAGAAGGACCTGACCAGCGAGCAGTACCGGCTGTACAAGCTGATCTGGAGCCGTTTCCTGGCCTGCCAGATGGCCGCCGCCGTGTACGACAGCGTGTCTATTGAGGCCCAGTCGGCGGGTTATACCTTCCGCGCCAGCCATTCCTCCCTCAAATTCTCCGGCTTTACCGCGGTGTACGAGGAGGGCCGGGACGACGATGATGAGCCCGTCCAGTCCCCTCTGCCCGACCTGGCGGAGGGCGAGAAGCTGGACCTGCGGGAACTGAAACCCGAGCAGCACTTCACCCAGCCCCCCGTCCGCTATACCGAGGCCACTCTGATCAAGGCCCTGGAGGAGAAGGGGATCGGCCGCCCCTCCACCTACGCGCCCACCATCTCCACCATTCTGGACCGGGAGTACGTGGTCAAGGAGGGCAAGTACCTGCGCACCACCCCGCTGGGCGAGGTGGTCACCGGCCTGATGAAGGACAAATTCAAGGACATCGTGGACTTCTCCTTCACCGCTCACATGGAGGAGCAGCTGGACGAGGTGGAGAGCGGAAAAGTCAACTGGAAGAAGCTGCTGGAGGACTTTTACAAGGACTTCTCCGGCGAGCTGGCCCAGGCGGAAAAGGACCTGGACGGCGAGCGGATCAAGGTGCCCGACGAGGTTTCCGAGGAGGTCTGCCCCCAGTGCGGGAAGAACCTGGTGGTCAAATCCGGCCGGTTCGGCCGGTTCCTGGCCTGCCCCGGCTGGCCGGAGTGCGACTTCACCATGCCCCTGGTGGTGGAGATGCCCGGCAAGTGCCCCGCCTGCGGCAGCCGCCTGTTCAAGCGCACCGGCAAGAGCAAGAAGACGGGCAAGCAGTACACCTACTACTGCTGTGAAAAGGGCCGGGACTGCCCCTGGCGCGGCACCGACGCCGAGGGCAAGGAGATCATCGGCTTTATGACCTGGGACGTGCCCGTGAAGGACAACTGCCCTGAGTGCGGCAAGACCATGTTCAAGAAGGCCGGGCGGGGGGCCAAGAAGCCCTTCTGTATCAACCCCGAGTGTCCCGCCTTTGTGCCGGAGGAAAAGCGGGGCGGCTATCCGAAAAAGACCGCCAAAGCCGGGGAGGACGCCGCCAAGCCGGCGGCGGAGAAGGCTCCCGCCAAGAAGACCACGGCCGCCAAGAAGACCACGGCGAAGAAGCCTGCGGCTGCCAAGAAAACCACGGCCGCAAAGAAGACCACAACGAAAAAGACCGCCGCGAAGAAGGCGGCGGAGGAAAACTGATGGAACCTGTCATTGTGATCGGGGCGGGCCTGGCCGGGTGTGAAGCCGCCTGGCAGCTGGCCCGGCGGGAGATCCCCGTCCAACTGTATGAAATGAAGCCGGAGAAGATGACCCCGGCTCACCACAGCCCGCTCTTTGCCGAGCTGGTGTGCTCCAACTCTCTGCGCTCCGACCAGCTGGAAAACGCGGTGGGATTGCTGAAGGAGGAGCTGCGCCGCTGCGGCTCGCTGATCCTCTCCTGCGCCGACGCCAAGCGCGTGGAGGCGGGCGGCGCTTTGGCGGTGGACCGGGTGGGCTTTTCCGAGCTGATCACCGAAAAAATCAGAAATCATCCGCTGATCACCGTGGTGGAGGGGGAGGTCACGGCCATCCCGAGTGAAGGGCAGGTCATCATTGCCTCCGGCCCGCTGACCTCCGACGCCCTGACCGACGCCATCGCCGGTCTGTTCCCGGAGAGCAAGTACCTGAACTTCTTTGACGCGGCGGCCCCGCTGGTCACCTTTGAGAGTGTGGACATGGACAAGGCGTGGTTTGCCTCCCGCTATGACAAGGGCACGGCGGACTACATCAACTGCGCCCTGACCCAGGAGGAGTACACCGCCTTCTGGAAGGAGCTGACGCAGGCCCAGGAGGCCGAGGTTCACGGCTTTGAGGACAAAAACGTGTTTGAGGGCTGCATGCCCGTGGAGGTCATGGCCCGGCGGGGGGAGGACACCCTGCGCTACGGCCCCCTGAAGCCCAAGGGCCTGCCCGACCCCAAAACGGGGAAGGAGCCCTACGCTGTGGTGCAGCTGCGCCGGGACAATACGGACGGCACCATTTACAATCTGGTGGGCTTCCAGACCCACCTGCGCTGGCCGGAGCAGAAGCGGGTGTTTTCCATGATCCCCGCCCTGCACGACGCCCAGTTTGTCCGCTACGGGGTCATGCACCGCAACACCTATCTGGATTCCCCCCGGCTGCTGGACCGCTATTACCGGGTAAAAAAAGAGCCGCGCATCAGCTTTGCCGGGCAGATCACCGGGGTGGAGGGCTATGTGGAGTCCACCGCCTCCGGCTTCCTGGCGGCGGTGGAGCTGGCCCATCGCATCCAGGGCAAGCCCCCGGCGGACTTCCCCCAGGAGACCGCCATCGGCGCGCTGGCCCTGTATATCAGCAACGAGAGCGTCGTGGACTTCCAGCCCATGAATGTGAACTTCGGCATCATCCCCCCTCTGGGCTACAAGGTCCGGGGCAAGCGGAATAAGAACGCCGAGCTGTCCAGACGTGCGCTGGAGGTTTTGGAGAGCGTGGAGCTGTAAGCCTGTCTTTCTCATGAAAACATAGAAGGAGAGAAACATATGAAGATCATCGTGGACGCCATGGGCGGCGACAACGCACCGGGCAGTAACGTCCGGGGCGCGCTGGCCGCAGCGCAGGAGTACAAAGCGGAGATCATTCTGGTAGGCAAGGGTGAGGAGATCCTCAAGGTCCTGTCCGCGGACGGGATCGGCGAGCTGCCCAAAGGGATCGAGATCGCCCACGCCGATCAGGTCGTGGACATGGAGGACAACCCCGCCACCGCCTTCAAGGAGAAGAAAAACTCCTCCCTGACCGTGGGCCTGACCATGCTCCGGGACGGCAAGGGGGACGCCTTTGTCACCGCCGGCAGCACGGGCGCTTTACTGTCGGCGGCTACGATGATCCCCAAGCGCATCAAGGGCATCCGCCGGGCCGCGCTGGCTCCGGTGCTGCCCGTCAGCGGCGCTGTGCTCATCGACTGCGGCGCCACGGCGGAGTGCAAGCCGGAATATCTGCTGCAGTACGCCTTTATGGGCTCCTACTACGCCGGACACGTCCTGGGCAAGCCGGAGCCCCGGGTGGGCCTGCTGAACATCGGCGCTGAGCCGTCCAAGGGGACCGACCTGCAGATCGAGACCTACGCTCTTCTGAAAAAAGCGGGCGAGGAAGGGCGCATCAATTTCGTGGGCAACGTCGAGGCCCGGGAAGCGGTCACGGGCGCGGTGGACGTGATCGTGTCCGACGGCTACGCGGGCAACATCATGCTCAAGGCCATGGAGGGCACCGGGCTGCTTCTCATGCGTGAGCTGAAAAGCATGCTGATGGGCAGCACCAAGGGCAAGCTGGCCGCCCTGCTGGTCAAGGACGGCATGAAGGACCTGAAAAAGGTCATGGACGCCAACGAGATCGGCGGCACTCCGCTGCTGGGCATCTCCAAGCCCGTGATCAAGGCCCACGGCTCCTCCAGCGATTACGCCGTCAAGAACGCCATCCGCCAGGCCATTCAATTTGCCGGTTCGGGAATTATTGAAGATATTGAGGAAAACATATCTTACATGCGCCTGCCGCCCAAGAATGCGGAGACTGGAGAGGCAGAGTAAGGCGGAGACAGCCGTAAAATTTTCCAAAAAACCTATTGACACTTTGCCCCTCAGCCCCTATTATGGGTATGGAAAAAAGCATTTACCCCCGCGAAGAATTAAAGGAGTGTCTGACATGATTTTTGAGAAGCTCAAGACCATCATTGCCGAGCAGTTTGGGGTGGAGGAGAGCAGCATTACCACTGATATGTCCTTTGAAGACGACCTGGGTGCTGACTCCGTGGATATCGTGGAACTGTCCATGGCCCTGGAGGAAGAGTTTGAGGTGGATGAGATGAGCGAGGAAGACGTGTCCTCCATCCACACTGTGGGCGACCTGCTCCGGTACCTGCAGGACCGTCTGGAAGATAACTAAATTTAGAAGAAGCTGCGAAGCCCCGCTTGCGCGGGGCTTTTTCGCACGGAGGCACGAAGATGAAAACACTGGAAGAGCGGTTGGGCTACCAGTTCAAAAACCGCGGCCTGCTGGAGAACGCCCTGACCCACAGCTCCTACGCCAACGAGCACCGGGAGACGGGCATTTCCAGCAACGAGCGGCTGGAATTTCTGGGGGACTCGGTGCTGGGGATGGTCGTGGCCGACCACCTGTTCCGGGAGCACCCCCAAATGCCCGAAGGGGAACTGACCCGGACCCGGGCGGCCCTGGTGTGTGAGGGCAGCCTGGTGGAGGTGGCCCGGGCGCTGGAGCTGGGCGATTACCTGCGCCTGGGCAAGGGGGAGGACGCCGGCGGCGGCCGGGAGCGGCCCTCCATCCTGGCGGACGCCACCGAGGCCGTACTGGCCGCGGTCTATCTGGACGGCGGCATTGCCCAGGCCAGACGGCTGATCCGCGCCCTGATCCTGGGCAATGAGGAAGAGATGAGCGCCAGCCGGGATTACAAGACTGCCCTGCAGGAGCTCATACAGCGGGAGAGCGGGCAAAAACTGACCTACCACCTGGTGGGGGAGGAAGGTCCCGACCACGCCAAGCGCTTCTCGGTGGAGGTCGAGCTGAACGGGAAAACCGTGGGCGCCGGCGAGGGCCGCACCAAGAAAGCCGCCGAGCAGAACGCCGCCAAGGCAGCCATTGAAAAACTGAAATAAAACCGGAGAGGGACCGTGCTTTCGAAGCACGGTCCCTTTTGTCATCCAAAAATTTTAAAATGTGTCAGAAATGTGATATCTTTGTATTTTCTGGTTGGAAAGATGCATCATTCACATTTTTGTGACGTTTATTTTTTATAGATATTGACCGGTTTTTTGGCTGACAAGGCGGAAAAAATGTGCTATTTTAACTTAGCAACCCAAAAATAAAAGCGGGAAGGGGAGATCCAAAAGGAAGAGCGATTGGAAACTGTTTTCAGAATTTAGGAAAGGATGAAAAGTTATGAAAGGTACCAAAAGAATCCTCTCGCTGTGTCTTGCCCTCGCGCTCCTGGTCAGCGCGGTCCCGACGGCATTCGCAGCGGGAGGCAGTGTGCCGGAGAACCACTGGGCGCACGATGTGATCGTAAAATGGTCCGACTCCGGCGTTCTCCCGGACGATAGCACCCTTGACCCGGAGCACGAGATGACCGCCGGCGAGCTGGCCGGTGCGCTGGCCCGGCTGTTTGGCAGCAGTGCGGCCAGCGTGATCGAAGCGGCGGGCGGCGCGGACGCATCTTCCGCCGTGACGCGCGAGCAGGCGATCCGGTACATCGCGGCCGCCTTCGGCATCGATCCGGTGGAAGGCGCCACGTCCTTTGCCGATGACGCCGCCATCGACCCGGCTTATAAGCCGTATGTCAACGCGTTCCAGAAGCTGGGCTACGTGCACGGAAAGGGCGGCAGCCGCTTTGACCCGAAGGCCGGCTGCACCTACGCGGAAGCGGCCCAGATGCTGGAGAACGTGACGGCGGACCGCGGTATACCCGAGCAGCCGGATTGCGCCCTGAAGGCGGGCGCGGGCGCCAGCGAGATCACCTTTGATGACGCCATGTTCCCCGTGGAGGGCTTCAACGGCGAGGTCCACCTGAACCCCTATGCCCGGGTCCTGGTGCTGGAACAGGGAATCAAGGTGGCCATCGTGTCCCTGGAACTGGTCAACGTCCCGTCCGACACCATTTCCGCCCTGAAGGAGATCGTCGCCGCCAAGACCGGCACGCCCGTGGAGAATATCTGGGTCCATGCGACCCACGCCATCACCACGCCCCACGCGCCCGACGACTCCGCCAAGCGCGAGCTGTATGTCCAGTCGGTCACCAAGGCGGTCACTGAGGCCGCCGAGCAGGCCGCCGGTACCTTCCAGGCCGCGGTCATGGGCGTGGGCACCGGCACCTGCGAGGTCAACGCCAACCGCGACATCAAGATCGGCGACAGCTGGTACTACGGCCTGAACAGCGACATGCCCTCCAACAAGGAGATGACCATCGTCAGCTTCAAGGGCCTGGACGGCACGCCCATCGGTTTCTTCATCAGCTACGGCGTCAAGCCCACCGCCATTGACAACTCGGAGAAGGCCGCCGGAACCCGGAAGCTCTCCTCCGACGTGCCCGGCGTGGCCTGCCGCATGATGGAAGAGGAATTCGGCGTTCCCGCCATGTTCTGCATGCCCGCCGCCGGTGACCAGATCCCCAGAGAGACTGCCATGTTCTACGTGGAGGGCGAGGATGGCAAGGCTGTCGAGAAGGACCTGGGTGTGGAAGCCGGTATCGAGATTGTGGAGCGCCTGGGTGATGAGATGGGCAGCGACGCCATCTCCATCGCCAAGAACATCACCTACACCGATGAAAAGCAGGCCATCGCCGTGCAGGATACCTCCTTCACCTGGCCCTCCAAGAGCGGCGACGGCGAGGTGAAAATCGACGTGCGCGGCCTGACCATCGGTGACGACATCGCCTTTGTGGGCATCAAGCCCGAGGTCAACGCTATCACCGAGCAGGAGCTGTGGGAGGCCTCTCCCTACAAGTACACCATGATCCTGAGCTTTTTGGATGGCGACCAGAAGTACATGCCCGACGACGAGTCCCACGACCTGCAGACCTGGGAGTTCAAGCGCTCCGGCACGGCCAAGGGCAGTGCGGAGAAGTTCGTGGAGACCGCTGTGGATCTGCTGGAGGATATGAAGGCCTCGGCGCACTCCGCCCTGAAGGCGGGCGCGGGTGCCAGCGAGATCACCTTTGATGACGCCATGTTCCCTGTGGAAGGCTTCAACGGCGAGGTTCACCTGAACCCCTACGCCCGGGTCCTGGTGCTGGAACAGGAGACCAAGGCGGCCATCGTGTCCCTGGAGCTGGTCAATGTTCCCTCTGATGTGATCGCGTCCATCAAGAATATTGTCAGCGAAAAGACCGGTACGCCCGCGGAGAATGTCTGGGTCCACGCGACCCATGCCATCACCACGCCCCACGCGCCCGATGACTCCGCCAAGCGTGAGCTGTACGTCCAGTCGGTCACCAAGGCGGTCACCGAGGCCGCCGAGCAGGCCGCCGGCACCTTCCAGGCCGCGGTCGTGGGCGTGGGCACCGGCACCTGCGAGGTCAACGCCAACCGCGACATCAAGATCGGCGACAGCTGGTACTACGGCCTGAACAGCGACATGCCCTCCAACAAGGAGATGACCATCGTCAGCTTCAAGGGCCTGGACGGCACGCCCATCGGTTTCTTCATCAGCTACGGCGTCAAGCCCACCGCCATTGACAACTCGGAGAAGGCCGCCGGAACCCGGAAGCTCTCCTCCGATGTGCCCGGCGTGGCCTGCCAGCTGATGGAAGAGGAATTCGGCGTTCCCGCCATGTTCTGCATGCCTGCCGCCGGCGATCAGATCCCCAGAGAGACTGCCATGTTCTATGTGGAGGACGAGGACGGCAAGGCTGTCGAGAAGGACCTGGGCGTGGAAGCCGGTATTGAGATTGTGGAGCGCCTGGGCGACGAGATGGGCAGCGACGCCATTTCCATCGCCAAGAGCATCACCTACACCGATGAAAAGCAGTCCATCGTGATGGCGGACACCTCCTTTACCTGGCCCTCCAAGAGCGGCGACGGCGACGTGAAGATCGACGTGCGCGGCCTGACCATCGGTGATGACATCGCTTTTGTGGGCATCAAGCCCGAAGTCAACGCCATCACCGAGCAGGAGCTGTGGGAGGCCTCTCCCTACAAGTACACCATGATCCTGAGCTTTTTGGATGGCGACCAGAAGTACATGCCCGACGACGAGTCCCACGACCTGCAGACCTGGGAGTTCAAGCGCTCCGGCACGGCCAAGGGCAGTGCGGAGAAGTTCGTGGAGACCGCCGCGGAACTGCTGGAAGGCATCAAGTCCGGTGAGATCAAGGGCAATACGGGCAGCGGCTCCGAAACCGGGACCGGCGGCACCGAGGTGAAGAAGACCATCCAGATGGGCGGCTACGACTGGATCGTGCTGGACGAGCAGGACGGCAAAATGCTGGTGCTCAGCTCCAAGGTCCTGGAGGCGAGAGCCTACCACTCCGCGGGCGGCGCCATCACCTGGGAAGACAGCGAGATCCGCGCGTATCTGAACGGCGAGTTCTACGACAAGACCTTCACGGATGCGGAGAAGGCGAAGATCGTGGAGACCACCGTTGAGAACAAGTCCAACCCGCAGTACGGCATCCCCGGCGGCAGCGACACCACCGACAAGGTGTTCCTGCTGAGCCTGGGCGAGGCCGAGAAATACCTCGGCGGCGGCGTCGAGCTGCTGCGCGGCATCGACATCAGCACCGGCGAGGTCACCTGGTGGCACCTGCGCTCTCCCGGCGAGGCGACCGACGTCAACGCCAGCGTCAATGCGATCGGCCTGATCGACTATCACGGCGTGTCTGACGGCGTGAAGGATCCCACCGGCGGTGTGCGTCCCGCCATGTGGATCACCGCGGACTGACCGCTTCATCAAATCATCGGACCGGCGGGGATTTTTCCCCGCCGGTTCTTTTTGCGCGTTTATGGGCAAAAGAGTTTGCAATCCGGGGCGGAGGTTGGTATAATAAAGCATTAAGACAATGGGACCAAAGAATAAAATGCGGGGTGCATCATTTGTACTTAAAAGCATTGGAGATCCAGGGCTTCAAATCCTTCCCGGACAAGACGGTGCTCACCTTCGGTGAGGACATCACCGCCATCGTGGGGCCCAACGGATCGGGAAAATCCAATATTTCGGACGCTATCCGCTGGGTCATGGGGGAGCAGTCCACCAAGGCGCTGCGCGGCGCCAAGATGGAGGACGTCATCTTCGACGGCACCGAGAAGCGCAAGGGCCTGGGCTTTGCCGAGGTCAGCCTGGTCATCGACAACACCGAGCACCTGTTTGACCTGGAGGACAGCGAGGTCATGGTCACCCGGCGGTATTACCGCTCCGGGGAGAGTGAATACTATATCAACCGCCGCAGTGTCCGCCTGAAGGACGTCAACGAGCTGTTCATGGACACCGGCCTGGGCCGGGAGGGCTACTCCATCATCGGCCAGGGCAAGATCGACGAGATCCTGTCGGTCAAGTCCGCCGACCGCCGGGAGGTCTTCGAGGAGGCCGCGGGCATCTCCCGCTTCCGCCACCGGAAGGAGGAGGCCGAGCGCAAGCTACAGCGCACCGACGAGAATCTGGTTCGCATCAACGACAAGATCGACGAGCTGGAGCTGCAGGTGGAGCCTCTGCGGGTGCAGTCGGAGAAGGCGAAGAAGTATCTGATCCTCCGGGACGAGCTGCGCACGCTGGAGGTCTCCGTATGGATGGAGCAGCTGGAGAAGATCCGCGCCACCTCCATCAAGGTGCTGACCGACTACGAAAACGCCGTGCGCCAGAAGGAGGAGGCCCAGCAGGAGGTGGAGCGGCTGTACGCCGCCGCCGAGGCCTTCGCCGGGCAGATGCGCGCCAAGGACATCGAGGCCGACGCCATCCGCTTTGAGATCTCCCGGGTGGAGACAGACGCCAATGAGTGCGAAAACGCCATCAACCTGATCAAGAACAACATCCAGAACAATCTGGAAAACGCCGACCGCATCCGCCAAGAGCTGGAGGCCCAGGAGGGCCGGGCCGGCTCTATCGCCGCGCAGATCGCCGACCGGCGGGAACGCCTGGACGGCATCGCCGGGGACATGGAGGCCATCCGCGCCGAAATGGCCCAGAAGGCCGCCGAGGCGGAGAAGCTGAACCGGAACGCCGGCACCCTGGCCGACGAGCTGGAGGGGCTGCGCCGGAAGGCCGACCTGGAGAACGCCTCCGCCGCCGAGGCCCGGGCCCTGCTGTCCGCCCTGGCCGCCGCCGCCCAGGAGCTGATGGACCGGGACCAGGCGGTCAGCCAGGAGCTGATCGCCCTGGAGGAGCGTGCCGGGGAGGCCGGGGAAAACCTGAAGGCCGTGGCCGGTGAGCTGGACAAGGCCAAAGAGGAGCGGGACGGCCTGAGCAACATCATCGCGGGCTATGAAATGCGCCTGCAGTCCCGCCAGAAGAAGGCCGCCGACGCCGAACAGAAGCAGGTCAATCTGAAGATGCAGGAGAACAACCTGAACTCCCGCATCCACATGCTCTCCGAGATGGAGAAGATGTACGAGGGCTATTCCAAGGCGGTCAAGGTGGTCATGTCAGACGCCGAGCGGGGGACCCTCCACGGCGTCCACGGCCCGGTGGCCGGGCTGCTCCATGTGCCCGACCAGTACGCCGTGGCCATCGAGACCGCCCTGGGCGGCGCCATGCAGCATATCGTGGTGGACAGCGAGGAGGACGGCAAAGCCGCCATCCAGCACCTGAAGCGCCGGGATGCCGGGCGCGCCACCTTCCTGCCCCTGTCCGCCATCCGTCCTGCTGACTTCCGGGACGGCAAGGTGGTGGACGAGAAGGGCATCGTCGGACTGGGCGACGAGCTGATCCAGTTCGATAAAAAATATGAGAAGATCTTTTCCAACCTGCTGGGGCGGGTGGTCATTGCCGAGGACCTGGATGTGGCCGTTTCCATCGCCCGCAAGTACGGCCACCGCTTCAAGCTGGTCACTCTGGACGGCCAGGTGCTCAACCCCGGCGGCTCCATGACCGGCGGCTCGACCAGCCGCAGCGCGGGCATCCTGTCCCGGGCCAACGAGCTGGAGCGGCTGCGCCAGCAGCAGAGCGCCCTCAGCGCGGATCTGAAAGCCGCGGAGCACGCCCTGGAGGAGGCCCGCCGGGAGCTGACGGCGGCCAACTATGAGATGGAGACCGCCCAGGCCCAGCGCCGGGAGCACGAAAACGCCGTACTCAAGCTGGAGGAGCGCCTGACCGCCGCCAAAGAGCAGGCGTCTGAACTGGAAAACCGCCGTGGGGCGCTGCGGAAAGAATTGGAGCAGATCAAGGCCCGCGCCGCGCGCACGGAGGAGGATACCGCCCAGGCCAAGGAGCGTATCACGCAATTGGAGGGCGCCGCCGCCGCCCTGCGGGCGGAGGCCGAGGGCAAGGCCAAGGGTCAGAGCGACCTGCAGGAGAAGATGGCGGCTATCAGCAGCGAGCTGGCCGCCGCGTCCGCCCGGCTGGCTGCCCTGGAAGGGGAGAAGGCCGCGTCGGAGAAGGCCCTGTCCGAACTGGAAGAGCTGCGCCGGGACATCGACGGCGACCGGGAACACCGGGCTGACATGATGGCCCAGTTCCAGGAGAACAACAAGACTTTGGAGGCGGAGATCGCGGCCAAGCAGCAGGCCCTGCAGGCCCTGCGGGCACAGAACCAGGAGAAGAACGACGCCATCCGCCGCCTGAACGAGGAAAAGCTGGCCCTGGAGGCCGAGCGCAACAAGGCCGACAAGGACAGCCGGGACAAAAACGCCGAGCTGCTGGCCATGGAGCGGGAGGTCTCCGTGCTGGAGCAGAAAAAGCTCTCCGCCGCCCTGGAGGAGAAGCAGATTCTGGACAAGCTGTGGGAGACCTACGAGCTGTCCCACGAGGCCGCCCGCCAGCAGCGCATGGAGCTGGAGAGCGTGCCCAAGGCCCAGCGGCGCATCGGGGAGCTGAAGCGCTCCATCTCCGGCCTGGGCAACATCAACCTGGACTCCATCGAGGAGTACCAGCGGGTCAACGAGCGGTACACCTATCTGACGCAGCAGCGGGACGACGTGGAGAAGTCCAAGGGCGAGCTGGAGGGCATCATCGCCAAGATCACCGAGGAGATGCGCACCATTTTCGAGCAGCAGTTCCAGGCCATCCAAAAGGCGTTCTCCCAGACCTTCCTGGACCTGTTCGGCGGCGGCAAGGCCGCTCTGGAGCTGGAGGACCCGGACGATATCCTGAACTGCGGCATCGAGATCAAGGCCCAGCCCCCGGGCAAGGCCCTGAAGACCATCTCCCTGCTGTCCGGCGGCGAGCGGGCCTTTGTGGCCATCGCCCTGTACTTCGCCATCCTGAAGGTGCGGCCCACGCCCTTCTGCGTCATGGACGAGATCGAGGCCGCCCTGGACGACGCCAATGTGGTGCGGTTTGCCCGCTATATGCGGCAGATGTCGGACAAGACCCAGTTCATCGTCATCACCCACCGCCGCGGTACCATGGAGGAGGCCGATGTATTGTACGGTGTGACCATGCAGGAGCAGGGCATCAGCCGGATGCTGACCATCAACCTGAATGATGTGGAAAAAGAACTGAACATTAAATAATACTGGAGAACAAGCAAATGGGATTTTTTGACCGAATCAAGAAGATCGGGATCTTTTCCGGCTTCTCCGAGCTGACTGACGACTTTTACGACGAGTTGGAGGAAGCCCTGATCCTGGCTGACGCGGGCATGGACACCGCTCTGGAGGCGGTGGAGCAGCTGCGGGCGCGGGTGAAGGAGGAGAAGATCAAGGACATGGAGAGCGCCCGGGCGTGCATGCGCGATATCCTGGCGGAAATGCTCTCCGTGGGCGACACAAACCTGAACCTGTCCACCAAGCCGTCGGTGGTGCTGTTCATCGGCGTCAACGGTGTGGGCAAGACCACCACCATCGGCAAGCTGGGCGCCCTGCTGAAAAGCCAGGGCAAGCGGGTGCTTTTGTGCGCGGGCGATACCTTCCGGGCCGCTGCCGCCGATCAGCTGACCATCTGGGCCGACCGGGCGGGGGTGGACATTGTCAAGCAGGGCGAGGGGGCCGACCCCGCCGCCGTGGTCTTTGACGCCGTGAGCTCCGCCAAGGCCAAGGGCTGCGACGCGGTTCTGGTGGACACCGCCGGACGGCTGCACAACAAGCAGAACCTGATGAACGAGCTGAATAAGATCAGCCGGGTCATCGACCGGGAGTGCCCCGACGCCGCCCGGGAGACCCTGCTGGTGCTGGACGCCACCACCGGGCAGAACGGCCTGATCCAGGCCCGGCAGTTCCGGGAGAGCGCCGGCGCCACCGGCATCGTGCTGACCAAGCTGGACGGCAGCGCCAAGGGCGGTATCGTCATCGCCATCGCCCGGGAGATGGGCCTGCCCGTGAAGTTCGTGGGCCTGGGCGAGGGCATCGAGGACCTGCGCCCCTTTGACGCGCGCAGCTATGTGGAGGCGCTGTTATGACTTTTTTCGTTCTCCTCCTCGGCCTTGCCGCGTTCGGCTTGTTTTGTATCATCAACCCCAAATACTTGTTGGAGCGCATGAAAAAGAAAAACGGAAAAGAGTATACAAAGAAGGATATCCGCTTTTTCCGTATTTTCGGCGCGGTCCTGGTGGCACTGTTCCTGCTGTGCTTTTGTATCAAACCATAAGGAGAGAAAACCATGTCCAGAATCGACGGAAGAGCAGCCGACGAGCTGCGGCCGGTGGAGATCATCCCCGGCGTCAATAAATTTGCCGAGGGCAGCGCCCTCATCAAGTGCGGCGACACCCATGTGCTCTGCTGCGCCAGCGTGGAGGACCGCACGCCGCCCCACGTGCCCGAGGGCACGGGCTGGGTCACGGCGGAGTATTCCATGCTGCCCCGGGCCAACCGGGAGCGTTCCCGCCGGGACGTGTCCAAGCTGAAGCTGTCCCCCCGCAGCGCGGAGATCCAGCGCCTGGTGGGCCGCGCCCTGCGCGCCTGCGTGGATATGGAGGCTCTGGGGGAGCACACCATTACCATCGACTGCGACGTGCTCCAGGGCGACGGCGGCACCCGCACCGCCAGCGTGACCGGCGGCTTTGTGGCCCTGGCCCTGGCCTGCCGCAAGCTGCTCTCCGAAGGCAAAATCGAGCGGATGCCCCTGACGGGCTATGTGGCGGCGGTGTCCGCCGGCATCGTGGGCGATGAGCCTCTGCTGGACCTGTGCTATGCGGAGGACTCCCACGCCATGGTGGACCTGAACTGCGTCATGAACGACAAGGGCGAGCTGATCGAGCTGCAGGGAACCGGCGAGGGCCGCCCCTTCACCATTGAGGAGCAGCGCGCCCTGGTGGACCTCTGCCAGAAGGGCATTGAGGAACTGCAAAAGCTGCAATATCAGATCATTGGAGAGTTATAAGAATGAAATTAGTACTTGCCAGCAAAAATAAAAAGAAGCTGGAAGAGATGCGCCAGATCCTGTCCGCCCTTGGGGTGGAAGTAATCTCGGAGGCCGACGCGGGCGTGGATGTGGACGTGGAGGAGACCGGGACCACCTTTGCGGAAAACGCCCGGCTGAAGGCCGAGGCGGTGATGCAGGCCAGCGGCCTTCCCGCCATCGCCGACGACTCCGGCCTGTGCGTGGACGCTCTGAACGGCGCGCCGGGGGTGTACTCCGCCCGCTACGGCGGGGGAGAATTGGACGACCCGGGCCGCTGTAAGCTGCTGCTGGAAAATATGCGCGGCCAGATGGACCGCCGGTGCGGCTTTGTGTCCGCCATCTGCTGCGCTTTCCCCAACGGGGATATTCTCACCGCCCAGGGAGAGTGCCGGGGCACCCTGGCCTACGCCCCCCGGGGGGAGAACGGGTTCGGCTACGACCCCATTTTCTTCGTGCCGGAAAAGAAAAAGACCTTCGCGGAGCTGACCGCCGGGGAGAAGCATGAGATCTCCCACCGCGGGAAAGCGCTGCGGGAATTCAAAGAGAAGCTGGAAAGCTACTTATCCAAGTGAAAGGACGAAAAAAGATGAATAAAACGAGTAATTGCATCAAGTGCGGCGGACTGAATACGATGGAGGGCCTGGTTGCGGAGAACCGCAACGATCCGTCCGCAAAGATCAGAATGGTCCGCCTGGTCTGCAGCAAGTGCGGATTTACCGAGCTGCGGATGGATCAGAACGATTTTGCCCAGGTTTTTGGGGCGGAGCATACCGTAAGCAAAAAAGACTGAGTGGCCGGCAAGCAAAGGGAGGATCAATGATGGATCTGACAAGTAAACAGCGCGCCCAGCTGCGCGGACTGGCCAACAGCATCGACACCATCCTGCACGTGGGCAAGGACGGCATCGGCGACAACCTGATCAAGCAGGCGGACGACGCCCTGGAGGCCCGGGAGCTGATCAAGGGCAAGGTGCTGGAGAACTCCATGCTCACCAGCCGGGAGGCCGCCGAGGCGCTGGCCCGGGCCACCCGCTCCGACGTGGTGCAGGTCATCGGAACAAAATTCGTTTTATATCGTCCAAGTCATAAGAAGGACAAGACGGACAAGATCGTTCTGGTCAAGGATAAGCCCAAGCGCAACCCCTGACGGGGGAGGTGAAATGCCTTGAAAATCGGAATTTACGGCGGGACCTTTGACCCGCCCCATCTGGGGCACATGGAGGCGGCCCGGGCGTCCGTGGCGGCCCTGGAGCTGGACAAGCTCATTTTCATGCCGGCCAAGCAGCCGCCCCACAAGCCGCTCTCCGCGGTCAGCGCCGCGCCGGAGCAGCGGGTGGCCATGACTAAGCTGATGGCGGACGGCCTGCTTTTACCCGGCGTGACCGAGGTGTCCGCCCTGGAGCTGGAGCGCCCCGGCAAGAGCTATACCTCGGACACCCTGCGGGAGCTGAAAAAACGCTTCCCGGAGGACGAGCTCTGGCTGCTCATGGGCACCGATATGTTCCTGACCCTTCCGGAGTGGCATGAGTCCGGGCAGATCATGGCCCTGGCGGGGATCGCCGCCTTTGCCCGCGCCGAGGCGGACAAGGGGGAAAAGCTGGAAGCCCAGGGCAGATATCTCCGTGATACCTGCGGCGCCCGGGTGCGGATCATTCAACTGCCGGAGATCCATGAGATCTCCTCCACCCAGGTGCGCCGGCGGGCCACGGGGGAGGGGCTCTGGCCCCCGGTGTGGGGGTATATCCTGCGCCAGGGACTCTACGGTGTATCTTCAGATTTGAAGGGCCTGAGCGACGCCGACCTGCGGGCGGTCTCGTACTCCATGATCCGGGCCAAGCGGATCGCCCATGTGCAGGGCACGGAGGAGGAAGCCGTACGTCTGGCCCGCCGCTGGGGGGCCGATGAGGAGCACGCCCGCCGGGCGGCCATCCTCCACGACTGCACCAAGTATCTGGAACTGGACGAGCAGCTGGCCCTCTGCGCCCGGTACGGCGTGGAGCTGGACGACATGGAGCGCGGGGCGGTGAAGCTGCTCCACTCCAAGACCGGCGCCGCCCTGGCCCGGTATGTGTTCGGGGAGCCGGAGGAGGTCTGGCAGGCCATCTGCTGGCACACCACCGGCAAGGCGGACATGACTTTGCTGGAAAAGATTTTGTACATTGCCGACTATATGGAGCCCACCCGTGATTTTGAGGGGGTGGAGAAGCTGCGCGAACTGGCCTATGCCGATCTGGACGCCGCGGTGCTGCTGGGCACCGAGATGAGCGTAGAGGAGATGCAGCAGCGGGGCAATCCCATCCACCCCAACACCCTGGCGGCCCGGGACTGCCTGCTGCGGGCTTCCGACAAAAAACTGGAATAAAGGACTGGACCCATGAGCGATAATAAAAATAAAAAAGGCGGGGCGCATCTGCAGAAAAAAGAGAAGAAGCCGCGCACCCGCAAAGAGAAAATCCGGCTGGCGGTGATCCTGGTGCTGGTCATCCTGCTGGCTTTGCTGTTGATACTCTTTGCCGTCTATCGGGCCTGGGCCAAGCCCCCGGTGCTGTCTGACCAGCCGTCCCTGAAGGATCAGGACAGCTCCGGCAATTCCGTGGCCGAAACGATCCCCGGCGTGGAGGTCGGCGGCGGCCGCAAAGAGGATTTTTACACCTTCCTGGTGGTGGGCCGGGACACCGGCGGCGGCGGCAACACCGACACCATCCTTCTGGTGGCCTATGACATTCCCAATCAGAAGCTGAATGTTATGAGCATCCCCCGGGACACCATGGTGAACATCCCCTATGATATCAAGCGTATCAACGCCGTGTATAATTACGCCGGCGGCGGGGATGAGGGGATCCGGGCCCTGTACACCGAGGTCAGCCAGCTGGTGGGCTTTGTGCCCGACTATGAGGTCGTGGTGGAGTGGAAGGCCGTGGGCGAGCTGGTGGAGGCTATCGACGGCGTGTGGTTCGATGTGCCCCGGAACATGAATTATGACGACCCCACCCAGGACCTGCACATCCACATCAACAAGGGGTATCAGCTGCTGGACGGGGAGCAGGCCATGGGTGTGCTCCGCTGGCGGCAGAACAACGACGGGACCGGCTATGTCACCGGCGACATCGGCCGCATCGAGACCCAGCAGGCCTTCCTGAAGGAGGTTGTCGCGCAATGCCTGAAGATCGAGAATGTCGCCAAGATCCAGCAGTTTGCCAAGATTTTTACCGAAAACGTACAGACCGATCTGACCGTGGGCAACCTGGTGTGGTTTGCCGAGCAGGCGATCTTCGGCGGCCTGACCATGGAGAACGTGAACTTTATCACCCTCCCGGGCAATTATAACGCCACGGCGTGGAGCCGTACCTATCAGAATTACCAGTCCTATGTGCTGCCCGACGCGGAGCAGCTGCTGGCGGTGGTGAACGAGAGCTTCAACCCCTATCTGGCCGACCGGACGGTCACCGGACTGGACATCATGTCGGTGAACAAGGACGGCAGCCTGTCCTCCTCCACCGGCGTGGTGGAGGATACCAAGGCGGCCCAGCCGCCGGTGAAGCCCAGCTCCACGCCGGAACCCTCCCCGGAGCCTTCCCCGGAGGTGAGCGGCGAACCGGAAGTGACCGGTGAGCCGGAGAACACCGGGGAGCCGGCAATTCCCGAGGGACCCGGGACAACCCCGGGGACGGAAGAGCCCGGCGTGCCCGAGGAGCCGGCGGTCTCTGATGAGCCCTCGCCGGAACCCCCTGAACCCGCCGGAGAGCAGGAGGAAACGCCCATCCCGCCGCCGCCCCCCGTTGACGAGGCGGCATAAGCGGATGAAACAGGAAGGAGAACAACAAAAATGATGGACCCGAAAAGAATGGCTCTGGAGATCGCCAAGGCGCTGGACAGCAAGAAGGGCGAGGACATTCAGGTGCTGAAGACCGGCGACCTGACCACGCTGGCCGACTATTTTGTGCTTTGCACCGCCACCTCCACGACCCAGATCAAGGCCCTGTCCGACATCTGCGAAAAGACGATGAAGGACCTGGGCGAGCCCCCGCACCATGTGGAGGGTCACCGGGGCGGCACCTGGGTGCTGCTGGACTTCTCCGCCGTCGTGGTGCACATTTTCAACGACGAGGCCCGCAAATTCTACGACCTGGAGCGTCTCTGGAAGGACGCCGAGCAGGTGGAGTGGCAGGAATAACACAGAATCAAAGCGGGGGCGAAAGCCCCCGCTTTTTTGTCTTTGGAGGGAACTGGATGATCCCCTTTGACGGAGACACCGCCGGAGAGGGATATTGGCTGTCCGAGCTGCCGGAATAGAAAAAATGCAGAAGGCCGCCGCGCAAATCGCGCGGCGGCCCTTGCAATCTCTTGACTTTTCCATTATAATATCTAAGATTATACAAAAATCGTTGGCGGGCGGTCTGCCTGCCGTGCAATAAGGAAGTGCGAGAGAGATGAAGTACGATTTTGCCAGCATCGAGCCCAAGTGGCAGAAGAAGTGGCTGGACGAGAAGACCTACGCCGCCCAGAACGGCGGGGACAAGCCCAAGTTTTACGGCCTGGTGGAGTTCCCCTACCCCTCCGGCCAGGGCCTGCACGTGGGTCATGCCCGCCCCTACACCGCCATGGACGTGGTGGCCCGCAAGAAGCGCATGGACGGCTACAACGTCCTGTTCCCCATGGGCTATGACGCCTTCGGCCTGCCCACCGAGAACTACGCCATCAAGAACCACATCCACCCCGCCAAGGTGACCCACGACAACATTGCCAACTTTACCAAGCAGCTGCAGATGCTGGGCTATTCCTTCGACTGGGACCGCGTGGTCAACACCACCGACCCGGAGTACTACAAGTGGACCCAGTGGATTTTCCTGCAGCTGTACAAGAAGGGCCTGGCCTACAAGACCACCATGCCCGTGAACTGGTGCACCTCCTGCAAGTGCGTACTGGCCAACGAGGAGGTCGTGGAGGGCGTGTGCGAGCGCTGCGGCGCCCCCGTGGTCCGCAAGGAGAAGAGCCAGTGGATGCTGAAGATCACCGAGTACGCCCAGCGCCTGATCGACGACCTGGACGGCCTGGACTTCATCGAGCGGGTCAAGATCCAGCAGAAGAACTGGATCGGCCGCTCCACCGGCGCGGAGGTCACCTTCAAGGCCACCACCGGGGACGACATCGTGGTCTTCACCACCCGTCCCGACACCCTGTTCGGCGCCACCTACATGGTCATCTCCCCGGAGCATGAGTATGTGAAGAAGTGGGCGGACAAGCTGAGCAACCTGGCCGAGGTGGAGGAATATGTGGCCGCCGCTGCTCGCAAGTCCGACTTCGAGCGCACCGAGCTGGCCGCCGACAAGGAGAAGACCGGCGTCATGCTCCAGGGCGTGCGCGCCGTCAACCCGGTCAACGGCCGGGAGATCCCCATCTTCATCTCCGACTACGTGCTGGCCTCCTACGGCACCGGCGCCATCATGGCCGTGCCCGCCCACGACACCCGCGACTGGGCCTTCGCCAAGAAGTTCGGCTGCGAGATCATCGAGGTGGTCGCCGGCGGCGAGGACGTCCAGAAAGAGGCCTTTACCGCCAAGGACGACACCGGCGTTCTGGTCAACTCCGAGTTCCTGAACGGCCTGACCGTGAAGCAGGCCATCCCCGTCATCACCAAGTGGCTGGAGGAGAAGGGCATCGGCCACGAGAAGGTCAACTACAAGCTGCGCGACTGGGTTTTCTCCCGTCAGCGCTACTGGGGCGAGCCCATCCCCATGATCTGGTGCGACAAGTGCGGCTGGGTGCCCATGGATGAGAAGGACCTGCCCCTGCTGCTGCCCGATGTGAAGTCCTACGAGCCCACCGACAACGGCGAATCCCCCCTGGCCCACATGACCGACTGGGTGAACACCACCTGCCCCCACTGCGGCGGTCCCGCCCGGCGGGAGACCGACACCATGCCCCAGTGGGCCGGCTCCAGCTGGTACTTCCTGCGCTATATGGACCCCCACAACCCCGACGCCCTCGCCTCCCAGTCGGCCATGGACTACTGGTCCCCGGTGGACTGGTACAACGGCGGCATGGAGCACACCACCCTGCACCTGCTGTACAGCCGCTTCTGGCACAAATTCCTGTACGACATCGGCGTGGTGCCCACCAAGGAGCCCTATCAGAAGCGCACCTCCCACGGCATGATCCTGGGCGAGGGCGGCGAAAAGATGTCCAAGAGCCGCGGCAACGTCATCAACCCCAACGACGTGGTGGACAAGTACGGCGCGGACACCATGCGCACCTATATCATGTTCATCGGCGACTTTGAGAAGGCCGCCGCCTGGAGTGAAAACGGCGTCAAGGGCTGCAAGCGCTTCCTGGACCGCGTGTGGAACCTGGCCGAGCAGCTGACCGAGGGGGAGGAGTACTCCGCCGCCAACGAGAGCGCCATCCACAAGGCCATCCGGAAGGTGTCCGGCGACATCGAGGCCATGAAGTTCAACACCGCCATCGCCGCGCTGATGGCCCTGGTCAACGATTTCTACGCCAACGGCTGCTCCCGCGGGGACTTCAAGGCCCTGCTGCTGATGCTGTCCCCCTTCGCCCCCCACATCGTGGAGGAGCTGTGGGAGAACTTGAACTACGGCGGCGGGATGGCCTGCCAGCAGAGCTGGCCCGTCTACGACGAGAGCAAGACCATCGACGCCCAGGTGCAGATGGCCGTGCAGGTGGGCGGCAAGTTGCGCGCCACCATCACCGTGCCTCTGGACAGCACCCAGGAGACCGTCGTGGCCGAGGCCATGAAGGACGCCAAGGTGCAGAAGTTCACCGAGGGCATGGACATCGTCAAGGTTATCCTGGTGCCCAACAAGCTGGTCAACCTGATCGTCAAGCCGAAGAAATAAGGTATAAATTTCTCCCCCCGGGGCATCCTGAAGAAGCGGCTGCCCCGGGGGAGAAATTTCCCAAAGTTTTTTGCAGTTTTTTCTTGACAAATCCCGTCTATCTGATATAATATCACTTGCGTTTTGAAATAGCCGGATTGTGTAAGGGTAGCACGACAGACTCTGACTCTGTTTGTGAGGGTTCGAATCCTTCTCCGGCTGCCAGAAAAGTGCCTCAAAGTAATGATTTTAGAAGAAAATCAGAACTTTTCGGGGCACTTTTTATTTTTTCTAAAATTTTTCTAAAATACGATTCGAGGTCAAAAACGGCAAATACAGCCCTTATCCCAAACCATTTTTGACAGTCAAACAAAAAGAAAACTACAAATTTGAGCGTTTAAAAGCATTGAACGTTGAAATTTGTGATTTGCAAAACGTAAAAAATAAGGGACAGGCCGATATTAAATCGACTTGTCCCAATTTCATTAATACGGTAATGCGCTTCCGTCTTCCATAATAGCTACATAAGTCGGTCCAGTACCTATCGTGTGCTTCGGTTTGGACATTGAACCGTCTTCATTGATATATCCCCTAAATCCTCCTTCAAGGTGGTAGAACTTCACACCTGCATCAGGAAATAGCCTATCAGATACCTCCTGCAATACGTCAGGATCGAGACTACGTCCAGACTCCTCGTATACCTGTATGATCTGCTCTTCCAACAGAGCGGGTTTTCTTCCAAGACGACCAATTCCACCCATCACGAACACCTCCAAATGTGCTCTCTATTATAGCGGAATTGGAGCGATATTCGCAAGTGAAATGTAAAAATAAGGGGACGGGCTGGATAAACCAACTCGTCCCCTAAAATTATGCCTTCAGCATCGGGAAGATCGAATACACGACATAGCAGACAAATGCCGTAGCTATTGCGCCAATAACAGTCCATTTAACCTTCTGGAAATTACTCCAGAGGTTTTTGGCATCACGGTTTTCAACCGCAGTTACTTTCTCACGAATCTCAGCCTGCTCACCCTTTACAGTCTCAATTTCATCGTCCATTTTCTCTCCCAGCTTTTTCTGTCCATCCTTAACATCAGAGATATCCTGCTTTATATTCTGCATATCTTGAGCAATGACCTTGACAGAAGAAGCGATTTCGTAAATGGCCTCATTCTGCTTTCGAATCTCACGAACTTCTTCACGAATCTCGTTGCGGAATGTTTTGTTTTCCGCCTTCATGTCCTCTACTTTGGTTTCCATAGCGCTCATGCGTTCAGCCAACGCAACGCACTGTTCATCCATATGTACCTCCCTTCACTTTACACGGAGTCAGTGTCGGAAGAAACTTTAACGTTGATGACCTTTGCAGCGTCACAAATGCTATCAATCATGTCACTAATTTTAGCCAGTGCAACATCATCGAGTTCGTAGTCAATTCCTTTTGCACTCGCAACGACTGCATCCATAACATATTCTTTTCTTGCCTTTCCTTCGTCAAAAATTCCTTCTGCGGTTTTCATGTATTCCAGGACAAGAGATACAATCTGATTCCAGTTTCGCTCTTCGGCGGCTCGACGCACATATTCCACTAGTTTAACAACCAACGGGATAACAACGGCCAAGCCAGATAAAATCTCAACGATATATCTAACCCATTCCATTTACAAACACATCACCTTTCAAAACAAGTCTTTTGGCGTATCGTCAGCCTTCTGCTCTGTTTTGCTACGAGATTTTTCACCAACAACGTTCTCAATGCCTGACTTGACAAAATAACCACCGACACCAGCGACAACCTCAACCATGATGTACCGTGACAGTGTCTCCAAATCAGCGCTCAGACCACGATATGCAAGGTAATAAGACGCACCAGAAAGGACGGTGCCTGTCCATACCATCCAGATAACCAAAATGTGAGACAGTGTGATCCGACCATCCTTCCAGAGCCATCGGATGACCCAACCCCACCCAGCAGCTGAGATGGCTACGAATAGGATTAGCATGGATTCTAATCCCCAGCTACGCAGAATATATAAAACGATGGCTGTAACTCCAAGAACAGCAAAGATGGTGAAGACGACCATCGCAGACACACGGAGCCAATCATGCTGTTTGTACTTTCTGTCGATGTTTTCTAATCTTTTTCCGGACATCACTTATACAGATCTGGGTCAAGGCCAGCATTTCGAATCTCAGTGTCGTAACAACCGCCACGGTAGTTCCAAATAAGCATCCGAAGCATATCATGAGACACGTCTATCACATCGTTGTTGCCGTTTGGATCGGACCCATCACCCAGGATGATTTTTGCATCCATGAGCAACTCAACGATGTTACGGAAGTTATAATTAGAAGGAATATCGGTCAGTCTTTCATAACGAACCATATCCTCATCATCCTCCTCTTCAGTGAGTTCTTTGTTATATTCCTGAGCGTCAATCGCCCAATAGTACTTCACCTGACTTTTAAATGTCTGTAGATCTCCATTGAGCCGATCAGTTCTGGTACTGGCAGGGTCGTTAATACGAACTTTTCCATCTTCCCACCACACTACGATGTAATGTCCGGAACTGGTCCAAAGACCCTTACCCATACACGCGATGAGATAATACCCTTTCTTCAATAGAGAAAACGCCTCAGCGTGAACCGAGGCGTTTGGATTCCCATATACAGAAGCTCCATTAAGCTGTTTACAGTCAATGCCAAATGCGGCAAACTGTGGTTTAAAATAACTGTAGTACGTACCCTGATTGACGGCCTTGTAACCGTGGCTCAGCGACCACTTACATGCATCGACGGGGGTATAGGTCCTACCAGTCAATGTCTCAATCAACATGGCAGCAGAAGTAGGACCGCACCCAGATGCTCCGATTGTGGTTGATTCACCTTTTGCGGAGTAGTCAACATTCTTCCAGCGGGCATCCGTCTGAAGATACGAACATGGCTTCTTATTCATCGGCGCTCATCTCCTTCCTGATAAAATTAGAGCTGTATAAAGACCTCAAGACCTTTATTTACACAAAAATCCCGTGAAACATGTCCCCAATTCTTGGGTGTTTCACGGGTTAAAAATCATGAACAAATTGCGATTTGTTTGCGCAATCGAGATTGAGGAACCGATGTTTAGTTACTGATTTCGATGCTGTCTTCCTCAATCTCCGGAATCTCCCCCTCCGGGATCTCGCTCCAGCGTTCGGGCGTGTCGTTGACGCCCAAATACACCTCTTTGCCGTAGGAGGTGCCGTCGGTCAGCACCATCCCATCAGCGGCAGTCAGCTTGGTAAGCTGAATAGTCGTAGTTGTCATAGCGTTAATGTCCACCCCTTTTCTGTTGCAATGGCTTTTTCTTCATCGGTTAGTTCCGATACGCCTGGGTTGCCCGTCAGTGTGATCGCTTTTGCCGCCGTGATCGTCGGCAGGCTGTCGAAAAACGCGACGATTGCAGCGTGTCCGAGTGAACAATTACTCAGCGAGATGGCGTACCCGGCCCAGCTATCGACTGTGTTGTCGAGAATGATCGCTGTCAGAGAGTAGCAGCTGTCGAACATGTAGCTCATGTTTGTCACTGATGAGGTATCCAGCTGCGGGATCGCTGTCAGAGAGTAGCAATAATAGAACATGTAGCTCATGTTTGTCACTGATGAGGTATCCAGCTGCGGGATCGCTGTCAGAGAGTAGCAGCTGTTGAACATACTAGACATGTTCTTCACTGCCGAGGTGTCCAGCTGCGGGATCGATGTCAGAGAGTAGCAATAATAGAACATGTAGCTCATGTTTGTCACTGCATTATCTCCGATCCAAGTAAAATACCTCAGATTTGTTAATGCTAAAGTCTGAGTAGAACTCCCACACACTACTTTTGTGCCGCTCGGCAGATTGCAGGAGATTTCAACGATGTTCCAATCGGCAAAATTGCTCGGCGAAGCCTTTTTACTATTCGTGGACGGCGCCCAGGTCAGGATGTCTGTACCGCTGACCTTCACCATGACCTGCTTCATGCCGTCATCGGTCAGATTGCCGTAGTCATCCGCAAACAGCTCTGCCTCGTACTTGCTCCCGCTGGCGATCGTGGTACTGCCTACCGGTACAAACGCACCGCCGCTGACCGTTCCGAGCGCCACCATGTAATCTCCCGTACACGTCACGGTGAATGCCAGCAGGGAGCTAACGCCGTCCGGGATGTGGAACAGCAGATACATTTCATTTTCCGCCGGGGTCGGCATGTGCAGCCAGTCAGCGGGTCTGGTGTTGTTGTATACCTGAACGGGGTCAAGCGGTTCACCGCTCCCATTGCTCCCGCCGCTTCCTCCACTTTTTACAATAATCGGGTTGAATATCATGCCGCCACCTCCTGGAGTTCGACGTTCAGGTTAATATCCGCCGCGGGCACGGTCTCACAACTAAAGATCAAACTGTCGGCCCCAGGGGTGTCGCACCATACGTTCGCATCTGCCCACGCCTTGGAGCTGGCTCGGTCTGCAATGCTGATGCGAACGTTCTGCTTGGTTTCGTCTGTCAACACTCCGGCTACGGTCACCGTCTGGACGCCATCTGCCCACCCGGCGACAGTCAGAGTTACAGAGATCACTTTTGGCTTGTCCGCTTTAGCGCTCCACGCCGTTTTCTCTTCGTCCGTCACGACCCGGTGGGTGGTATCGTCTGTCAAATCGGACAGCTTATCTGGAACAGTGGGCGCGTCCTGCGCCACAGGTTTCCCGTCCGCTCCAAAACCTACCACTTGGCCCTCGTTGCCGGTGAGGGTATCCTGCTTTGCCGTGAGCGCGTCATACACCGCTTTGGCGCTGGGGTATTGAAAATGTGTGTTTCTCGCCGACAAAGATGAAACCCTGTGATCGGTTGTTTCGGCCACAAAATCATCGGTCCACCAAAAGCCAGAATCGCACCCCACACACTTCAGCCTATTGCCATCCCAACATGAGCCAAAATATGCCTCGACGTCAGTTACATACACCAACGGCAAGTATGCACACGTTTCACCTACGTCTACAAAGATGACCTTACCATCCTGATGTGCCTGATAAATTTCATCGTTGGTAGTTTCCTCATACGTCGCAATAAAGACTTCCTTCCCAGCCTCCATCGCGTCGTCCACATATTTGAACACATCGGTCTTTTTCCCCTGAGGGTCGTATACGCTCGCGTTCATGTCACCAACTTCGTCTGGAACTTGATCAACAGGCACTTTTCCGTTGACCAAATCGGCCTTTGATGCAATCTTTTCCTCTGCGGTCGTGCCGTCATTCATTAAAACCTGATCGGCAGAGGTCTGATAGTAGATTTGATCGTACTCGCCGGATTCATTCATGCGGTTCTTTTGTACTTTCTTAATAGCCATTTCATCACTCCTTTACTGAATTTTGTCCCAGTCATCGCCAGACCCAAGACCGGCAGGCTGCGTTGCAGACATGACCACGGTGTGTTTCCCGGACCACGCGGTCTTCTCTGCGTCAGTTACAGTACGGTGAGTAGCGTCATCGCTCAGATCCGACAGGGCAGACGGAATCGTAGTCGTATCCGGCAACGCACCGACTTCGTCCGCAGTATAGGTCGGCTTTGTACTCTCTTTGGCCCACGCCGGAACAGTAGGGTCCGACTCTTCTGTTAAAAATCCGCTGTCATTCTCTAAATCGGAAGTCTTGGATGGCACGGTCGTAGTCCCTTGGACCAAATAAAGCTCATCACTGTTTGTCATCCCATGACTGACCATATAATCATAAACATCCTGGGTTTCAACCGTATTGATTACCAGGGCATTCAAATCTTTCGTTGTTGGCATTTACTCACCTCAGTTCGCTTTTACATAATTCGTGTCTATACTAAATACAGACCCCAAATCAGCTTGAAGCACCCATGTTCCACTTTCTTTTTTATAGACAGATGAATAAGCGCGATACGAACCATTTTCTTTCACATACAATGTGGGGCCGTCTTCCGGAACAGAATATGTAACGGTTAACGTCGCTCCGTAAAAGCGCATATTGACAGAGGTTGATGTCTGTGAAGTACCACGCTTTGCGTAAATCCTAATGCGGCAATCCTCCAACTCAGCCCTCGTCCATTCTCCGCATGTCATGGTCAGTGCGGTTGTGGATGTGCTGATATTGGTAGAACTGCCTTTTGCGGTACTGCCGGAATATAGCTGAATCGTTCTTGCGCTAATACGCGAAGTAGTCGTAGAGCTGATATAAGCTTTTGCCGTACACGAAACTGATTCAATCATCGCATTCTCCGGGATTGCGGACAGATCAAAAAGGTAGAACACATAAGTTTCTGCGCTGGAACCAGTCTTCATTGTCCACTGAGCATACGTCGTGTTATCAGATGATTTGCCGACCGGGTTTGTCAGTGGATATGAACTGTTTACGGTATTATAGGAATAGTTTGTAGTGTCGTAACCACTCGGGTAAACAGTCAGTGTGTTTGTTACAGAGGCCATGTCATACCCCCTATGCCATTAAGTACAAATCGCCATCATTGCCAAGACTGTTGTCCGGCTCAGTGGTTCCAGTGTAATATTTTTGAATAACGACGCCACCAGGAATGCCAAAAATGGACTTATCGGCAATGATATTTTCGGACGCAAGATTGGCGTCGCCCTTGATGGTCAATGCGCCAACCAAATATGTTCCGGCAACAACACTTTGATCTTCTGTCCCCGGTGTGATCGTCGCCGCGTCCTTGCGAACAACTGCAGATCCGACATAAGCGGGATCGATTGCGCCAACTTCAACACCGGAAAGGCCATCATATCCTACATCCGGAGTAACAGACTGCACAGCCTCAGTGGGATACACTGTTTTCTCCTGCAAGACCGTCTCTTTGGTTGTCATACCTTCAACAACCACGCCAACATTTCCGATGGGAGTATTACCTAAATATAGCGGCATACAATACCTCCGTTTATGTTATGTCGGCCGTGGTCCAGGTCGCCATGGAAATAGTGGCCTTGCCGTCGATAAGACTATTAATAGAATCCAACGACATACCGGATAATGTTTCTGCGTCTGCTGCATTAATTTGTTTACGTTGAAGCACACCGTCTGCATCCATATAATCGATATGGAACGTGCAATCATCAACGCAAAAATAAGCATTTCCGTCCTTTTTTGGAACAGCATCTAACGAGGAACGGTTTCCTCGAAATGGTTTGAAAAGAGCCATATAATTACTCCTTTGTCATATAAAAAGCCACCGGCATTTCATACCGACAGACAATCTGCGTATCTTACTGACCAAAATGTCCTTGCAAAATTTTCAAAGTAGGGGAGAGAGGGGCGGGATTGTGCCAGCCCCTCTCAAAAGAAGGAAAACCAAATAATGAGAAATTCTTAAATTAGAGACGTTCTCAGAAAGAACCCCACTCCAACAGATTTTCAGAATAATCCTTTGCATTCTGTTCCATTGCGTTCCACTTCGCAACATCGCCGTCGGCAATCAAGTCCAACTCTGCTTTGTTGGTGTGAGTATGAGAAGCATTTTCTAAATCGGTCAGATCAGAAGGCTGTACAGCAGTATCGGCCTTTCCAAGAGAAGCCTGAACAGAACCCTCAAACTTGGCTTTGGTAATAGAACCATCAGTGATAGTAGCAGTTACCTTGTGATCATCGGAAACAGTGACGACAATCATGTCGCCGGCCGAAGAGCCGGAAGTTACATATTCAATCAGATCGCCGACATTGATGTACAAAGGATCGGCCACATTCTGCAGAATCAGCTTGATATAAGTGCCGGAGGCCTGTCCATCCGGATCAGTGACAACAGAGCCGGACTGAACGACCATGTCTTTTGGAATGTTGATAGCGACGCCAACATTAGTCCCATCCTTGGTCAGATGGTACACAGCAGCGTAATCTCCTGATGCAGTATCTTTTACGATGCTATACTCGGTCGCATCGGGGACAACAACCTTCAAACCATCAGAAGCAAGAGAAAGAGCGTTATCCGCATCAGAAGAAATCTGCACACCGATCTTGGGGGTGGTGGCAGTCGTGGAGTCGATTACAACAGAGGCATCTTTAGCCCCAACAGAATCAACCTTGCCGTCAATTTTCTCCTTCAATGCGGCGTCCAGCTCGGCATCGGTCACAACATCTTTGGCCGCCAGAGCGCCGAGACCGTCAATAGAGCCAGCCACTACATCAGCGACTTTGTCATCCACATAACTCTTGACGGTGTAGTCTACGCCGTCGCCGTTCTGTCCGAGCGCTCCGACCTTAGCGGCGATCTTTCCCTCAACATCAGTGGAAGTTGTATACGTAGCGCCAAGAGTCAGGGTAATCTTGCGAGTAGCGGCGTTATAAGAAGCTGCAGTTACCGCATTGCCAGTACCTACGACATCAACAGAAGTAGCTCCTGTGTCTGTATTGATCTGGACGTATTTTGTTCCGTCCCATTTCGCCAGTACATTTAGCTCCGTAACATAATACAGAGCCGTTGTACTTGGATTGGTGTTAGCCTGCAGATCCGCCAAAGTAGCAAACTCTTGAAAGTCACCGATGCGGATGCGAGTAGAAGAATCTACATCCAAGTAAATTGCGCGTTCGTCTGTAGTAATATAGAAGGTACCTTCGGAATAAGTGCTTGGAAGACTGGAGCGAAGGCCCTTCTGGAAAGCAACAAGTGCCAAATTAATTCCTCCTCATTAAAACCCAAAATAAAAAGCCGCAGGCTATTGCCTACGACACAATACATATTAGGTTGATTACATCTCGCTCCAGGTGCAAGCTTCCGCTAAAGCAGATACGGTTGTTCCCAACGTATCAAGCGTTGTTTTATCCTCAGCAGACATAGCGCCAGAAGCGGTAGTCGTCGCCAAATTCAGTCCAAGTCCTGCCGTCCCGACCACCAGACCATTCGCAAGGCTTTCATCGAGCGTAGCAGTTGGTACAGCCGCAAACAGACCGTCAGTTTTCAGTTCAAGAACGTTTCCTTCCACAGCAGATAATGCAACGCCAATCGCCTTACCAGACTCAGTGTCAGCGATTGTAATCGATGTATCCAGAGCAGACAGGTCGATAACGGTAGCTTCTCCGCCTGACGCGACGATGCTATCCAACTTTGCCTTATCTTCTGGGGACAGTAAGCCAGCCATTGCGACAGTGGCGGTAGTTCCGGTTCCAAACAAAGCATCGCCCTTATATACGCGCTGAACATCAGTCAGCCAATACAAAGTATCAGCATTCTTTGTTTCCAAAGCATCGTACTGCGCAAGTGTACCTACTTTAAAAGTAACATTCGCCATAGTATATCTCTCCTTTCAATTTTGGTATCAATGCACTATAAGCAAACACGATATTATATGGACTCCCATACGGAATCAGAGTCTAACTGAATACGGTCTCCGATCTCATCATCGTTTGCAAGCAATTGAATCGTGTTGTCTTCATCGTTCAATACGATATTGTCTGCCTTACGGCGGTCCAGGTCTGCAATCTGGGCGGCCAGCTGATCCAACTGGTCCAAATCTTCATCGGGGAGAGATTCGGTAATATCCTGGCTTGGTTCAATTGGAATCAAAACTTTGCTGGTTTTAAAGACTGCATTGCCATCTGAACTAAAAATTGTCAACCAAACAGTGACCACACCTTCCTCCGAAGTGAAACCTGGATTAACTGTGGTACTATATTGCAGATACCCTTTATACATTTCTGGAATACGAGCTAACGCATCAGAGCCGCCCATACCACTCGGAAGAATATAACGCATAGCAACGGAACATCCTTCAATATCTATCCCTTCGTACTTAGTGGGGAGCAAGAACGTAATCAAATCTGCGTTTCCTTCGCCCCTGTAAATTGTGGTTGGGACGGTGATGAGAAGGCTTTTATCGTTATTCATCTTGATATACATGGTGTCACCTCCATCACAGCAGACGATCCCATTCGTCGCCAGAGGAGAGCCCTGTAGGCTCTTCCGCAGATTCAACGACTTTGTTTGCCTTTGCGGCCTCCAAGGCGGCGATGATGGCATCCAGCTGCATCATGTTAGAGTCTGCACTGGGGCCCAAAAACTTCTGGACCCAATCCAGAAGTCTAGTTGTAGTGTCATCTTCCGGAGTGAGGTATAATTTGTAGTTTGGTGTTTCCGCCATCATCACTCCTCCTTATAGTAGAAATCATAGAGTGTCCAGTCAGCTACGTCTGCAAACGTCAGCCCCGCCAGGTCACCCAGCTTGCGATAGCGCACAGACTGAACCTCCATCTCGCCGTCAATGAGAAAATCAGCATTTTGCGGCAAAACGCTTTTAACCAAAGTAAGATTCAATGCATCTGAAAGTAAAATGTCACATTCCAGATCACCAAGATCCTTTTGCAGAGACATCTCTCCGATCTCTCCATCAAAAATCAGAGATGCGATGACTCTATTGACCAAAGTCACGGTTATTTCCGAAATATCTCCGTCCAGATAAAGTGATTCGGAAACATCACCGAGATTCTTGCAGATAGCAATTTCTGCATCCTGAGCAAATGCAATGTCCTCACTTGCATCAATCGCTTTGCTCAGCGCGGTGTCGATGACTGCATTCAAAATAAGAGCATCGGATAGATCACCCAAATTTTTGATATCTGATATATCTGCCACGGAGCAGTCCAAGGTGATACCGCCTGCCGTTTCGATGGACTTAACCAAGGTGACGATCAACTCTTGCGCTGCAACAATGAACTTACCATTTACCGTCAGAAATTCAGTGTGAGGGAAGACATCAGTGATACCGGACAGTACAGCATTTTGGTTTGACATCATACATCGCAGTATGACATCAAAATCATTCAAAATACCAATCAATGTGTCATCTCGAATGGGATAGAAGACTTTGCGTGTGCCCATAGGCTATCACGCTCCCAGCACGCTCAAAGTCAGTTTCTCCGGACTAATTTTAATTTCAGTACCAGCATCCAGGTGTTTCGAAGTTAGAGCATTACCCATTAACAAGTTACCGCCCGTAACCGCATCGAACAGTGCCCAATAACACAAGACACCCTGATCAGTAGCCAACTCATCCCATGCCAAACTATTTGAGTTTTTAACTACGCCATTGACTGCATTGGCAAGGCCAGTGAGCTCAATACGAGCATAACCAGAAGAGGTATCAGGTTCAGTCACGCCAGTTCCATTCTCCAAAGGCTCTGTCGTGCTCATGGCAAGATAATATTTTGTGGGCAGAGTAGTTTCAGCCTCTGTATGCCACACATGATTCGCGATTAAATTTTTAAAGTATGTAGTTACCATATGGATCACCCCTTTAAACAGAAATAGCCGCCTTATCGTAATTGGCGGCAATCGTTAGAACTCCTTTGATTACGCCTTGGCGTCCATCTGCGTCTTTGATTGTGACCTGATAGATGTACTGACCACACATGTTGATCGTATCTGCTGCGTCCAGTTCAACTCGAAGAACTGCACAGTCTGAGTCAGCAGACGTTACAATCGAACAGGCCTTAATAACAAAAGGCTCGCTATCCTGATTGATTGGATCAGAAATAGCGAACCTCGCAGCCATATCTGTCATATCAATTTGTTTGTCGGCGGAATTGTAAATCGGAATCGTCAGTGTTCTTGCTTCACCGGCGTTCATGTCGTAATCAGGAAGTGCGCGGTTGAGACACATCAACTCGCATCAGCTCCTTTCTCGTTGCTTTTGGCAACCTCCTGATTCAGTGCATCCAATAAAATACGCATTCGTTTAATGCTGTCGCCCAGAAAGATTGCATTGTCAGCGCCGACAAGCATATTACATAGGTTATTGTGAATGTCAGCAATTTCCAGCATAATTTCTTTTGTTTTCATATCTGCTTTTGCTCCCATCGTCAAGTTTCTAATTGTTTGACTCGCTCCTTTAACTTCTGAATTTCCCAAATGCAAAGTGAAATAAACTCATCGTACCGCAGGGCATAATCATAGCCGTTGCCATCCTCTTTTTCATCTTTGCAAAAACCTGCAAAATCCATTGCTGTCAAACCATTTACGGTCAAGCTATCCTCTACGTCCTGAGAAATCAGGCCAACATGTGTTCTTCCAGATTCTCCGTCAATGAATTTATAACTAACGGGTTGCAACGCATCGAAAAAGTTATCATATTGGTCAAGCCCATAAACAATATTTGTTTTTTTCTCACGGTCTGAGGTTGTAATCGTACCAGTGGAACCGTAAATCGTCGCCCACGGGTACGATGATGACCCTAAATAACAGTAGGTGGACTCAGCATAAAAATATCCGCTTGAATGCCATCCAAGTGTTGTCCCGCCAGCCTTTAAAGCCGCAATGCCGCCACCTATATAAATCTCGTTTGCGCTGCTGTAAGACATACGAGCACCAGCCGATGTTACAACGCAGGACGCACCGGACGAGCTCGACATCATGCCAACGCCCTGCGTTATGCTTGTGCCAGTTGAACCCGTGACTTCGCCTAAATAACCATGTGTCATCTGCATTGTGCCGGTTGAAATCTGGCTGCAAGCGATTGTTGCAGTAGAGATTGAATTGTTTGTGATCGTTGTTACTTGGGACGCAGTCTGATACCCTTGATTTGCTACAGCAGTCAGCGTTGTATATCCACTATCATTGACCAAATCGCTTGTATATGTCGGGATGTCGCTTGTTGTTGCAACAGAACTGGGGAGCTGTCCAATTGTCAATGTCCCGGTGATGTTGGCTGCTTTGACCGTAATGCCTAATGCATTGACGTAATCAGTCGTCACAACGCCATTCACAATAGTAGTAACACCAGACGCAGTCTGATACCCACTGTCATTCGTAAGCTGGCTGATATTCGTTGGAATATCGCTAGTCTGGGCGACAGTGCTTGGGAGTTGACCAACCGTGAGTGTTCCGGTAACATTTGCAGCTTCAACAGTCAAACCTTTGATATTCAGATACTCTGGATTCCACTGCCCGTTTGTCATCATGCTGTTGCCGCTGGAATCCAAAAAAGACGACGCTTGCACCGTCCCTTTAAAAACGCCGGACGTTGCATTCACCGTGCCGGTAAACGATCCTGCAGAAGCATAGACGGTGCCGTTAAACTCTCCATCCTTTGCATACACGGTGCCATTAAAAACACCATCTTCTGCGTAGATATTGCCACGGATGTACACCTTACCATCAATGCCGATCCAAACGTTAACGCCATCTGGGAATCCATCATCATCCAAAATAAGGTCCCCGTTGTCGTCGATGCAGGTTGGCAAAACATACCCAGTATCAGTTGTGGTGAAGAGGTCCTTCGTACCTGCAAAGAAGCCGTAATTTGCATCCCAGCCCATGGCACCTTTATCGGTACGCATGTACATGCGTCCATTGTTGATGATGACACCGCTGCTATCCACCTTAAACTGCATGACACCGCCATTGGGATCGGGGCATTCGATGATTAGATTCTGTCCGGCCAGCAGGGTACCGCCGATAATATCAGCAAGAATACCAACGAAATCAGTCCCGGACGCCTCATTATAAAAATGCCCCATCGCCATCTTGACCGTGTTGGTACGCTTGTCGTAGAGGGCGATCATACCGTTGTTCAGGTAAATGCGGTCTACACCATCCGTGGAATCCACCTTGATGCCCGCTTGGTCAATGGTCACTAGATTATCAGCACCGGCCATGATTTGCGCCATGGCAGCTTCATACCCGTTCTCCAACAAAGTCTTGACCCAAGTCGTAGTGTTCTGACTCGCGCCAAACGTGTATTTGTTCGTTTCGAGGGTGCGAGACATAGCTGTCGTCTCTTTGATGATGTCTTTCATGGTGTTAACAGCATCAGGACGCTTGAACTGATTGGAGAAAATGAGCTCGAAATTATCGGGCTCTTCGTAGTCCAAGTGGATTTCCAGCAGAAGCGGTTTCAGCATCATCTGCTCGTTCAGTTGCACATAGGCCCCACACCCAAGTTGAATAGCATCTTTGAACGGCTCAAACTCTTTTGCAAAAAGCAGGTTTCCGCTCTCGATGTCAAACTCGTAAGTAGGGGAGGATGCATCCTCCAATACAGTGGTGGCGTAGTCATACAGCTCCTGTTCTACGGTATACCGCTGATACTCAGAAGCATTTCGGGTAAAATAGATCTTTGCGCCTGTGCCACTAATAGATGCGGAACCGGTGTAGTAATACATCGTCTGAGATACAGATCCGTCAGGACTGGTGATCGTGTCTGCGTTCTTCGTCATGCCGCTGAGCAAAGTATCATCGCTGTAGCTGGAGTTGAAAACACAAGTCAGACTGCCGCTTAGAAAGGAAGTTCCATTTACAGTTCCGGAACCCAGATAGAGACTGCACACGACCTCACCATTATTGTGATCCAAAGTGCCGTTCACAATATTTGCCGATAACTCATAATTATTGCCGATAACGGCAACTTTGCCGCCAGACAACGCGGCCATCCGATGTCCGCCGTCACACGGAACGTCAGTCCAAATGAAGTCCTTAACCGTAACGCCGTCCATGGTGACGGGAGAGAACTGCAAAGTGACAGCAGACTCGGAAGTAAAATCGTCATTGCCGGACACATCAATATCAAAGACGGCAAAGGTTTCGTCTATAAAAGAGTCGTCAATGAAATAAGGGTCGAGAATATCCAGCTCTTCGGATGTAAAATAAGAAGACAGCCTCAACTCATTGTTGATCTCTACAATCTGAGCAAGCTGGGTATCATAGTCCGCTTGGATTTCTGCAATTAGTTCTTCTTGGGCCGCAATCTCTGCTTCGATGCCGGAATACTCCACCGCAGTATCGGCAAGCCGTTGGGCAAAGTATTGGTAAGTCTCATCGTTTTGTGCCTGCATCTGCATCTGGAGGAATGTGGCTCGGGTGTTATCCAGCGTAAACAGCTCATTTTGGAGATCAACCAGCTTGGCCTTTTCAACCACAAGGCGAGACTGGTCGCTGTTACGCAATGCCACCAGGGAAGTATACAAAGGTTGCTTAACAAAAATCTCATTCTGCCATGTAACCCACTTGGCCGCCAAGTCATCAGGAAGATCACCAATCGAGATATAGTAATCCAGGTTGTAGATGTAATTGTCGCCGGTCGGATTAACATTGCGAATCGATACACCATCGGAACCGCACACGTACAGCTTCGTAATGATATTGTCTGAACTGGTGCTGACCGTCGCTTCTTTCATCAAGTTTTGCGAGGAGACGTATACGGGTACCATGACCGTGTCTTCTTCGGCATCGATTACATTGATGATGCGATTGTATGTATCAAAGACAAAGACACAGCCGTAAGTCTCTTGGAGTGTGTCGAGCATAAAGTCCAGAGCCTTTACATCTGTATCGTCGAATGTACGATACCGACCAATGAGAGAAGGGGAGACAGAACCCATTTTCCAGTTGCGGGTATAGCTCAGCAACATACCCATGACAGTATTCTCTACATCGGCTGGATTCCAGAAGTTATACGTGCCGGCCGCAAAGACGACCTGCTTGCCAGCAAACTCGTACTCACGGGAATAAGCAGTGACCTCGCGGACGCAGCGCATTCCTTCTTGCTCTTCTTCAACTTTGCCGATAATGAAAATGCCAAACGGGTCGATCTGCAACATCTTACCAGGCACCAGGTCATTGAATAGGGGAGTTGCCTTGCCCTCCACATACTTTGGGTAATTGAATTTGACCTCAGACATCTCATTAAATTTGAGTTCCATCTCAAGGCCAAAATAATGCCCCACGGGACCAATCACGGCTCCGTGGGGTTTCTTCAGCATCAGGACAGGAGGTTCAATACGACCAAACGAGTCCCGTTTGATTTGATTAAAATTGATACGGATAGATGGTCACCTCCAGACCTTAATGTCCGATGTTCCAAGGGAATACGTTCTGAATTGTCAGAGTTCCTTCTCCGGTGATTGTGAGATTATTGTCTCCACGGACAAACCTGGGGAAGTGTTTATCAATTCCCTCATTCCAATACGCATACAGGTCAATACCATCTGAGCTGGTCATCACTTGGTTAAGAGTATCAATTTGGATTGTCCGCGTGCCGGTTGGCATACCACTGAGCTTAAAAGTAGTTCCATCAGTCGTATTCTCTATGTAAAGCTCTGTGCCTGTACACGTTACTTCCATCAACGGACGATAATAGTCATTCACGTTGCTCATATTGTGATACCGAGCAGAAGTCGTGCCGTTAAACGGAATCGTAGTCCGTACCATGCGGCGATACGCATAAGGACCGTCGCAGGATACTGTTGCAGTGAATCCAACAACGCGCATCCCGAGCTCGATCTGCTCCAGATCGGTGATAATGCACCGATAGAATACGCCCTCCAAATCGGGCTGCATAATAGCAAGTTCCTTATAATCAGAATGCCCGGTTAACCAAGCGCCAATGCTCGCAATATCGTAACGGTCCAGTCTGCGGTTGTCATCGGATACAACAAAAACAAGAGGAAACTCCTTCGCTTCATTGTTTTCGACTCCGTAATGTAAACTCGTGCTCCGGCGTGCGATACGATCCTCTTGAATGGAGAGCTTACCGCCAACTCTCCCGGCTTCTTGCTTGGCACTATCAAAATTGCAGAGCATCAGCCCATACTGCTCGCTGGACACGCCGTCGAAGAAAAACGTGGTTCCAGTAAAAGCCATGCAAGCCCTCCTTTCATGACAAAGTCTGACAATTATAGTTTCTTAAATTCTAACGCCAAGCTCGATTATGAGCTGGGCATTAGTTGTTTCTCACATCTTTGTGATATACGAATACACTGTGGTCGCAATATCACGGGAATGGCTCTTAAGCAGCTCCATGATCTGCTTATCGGGTAGTGTACCGTCAACATAGACAGGAGCATCGATTTTGAACGTAGGTCCTCCTGCCGACGCAGATGTAAGCGCACTGGATCGGAAGGAGGTTAATGCCTCTTTAAGCGCATTCAGTGGCTTTAATTGGTCGAGCATCGCCATCAGATTGCTTTGCTGGGTTGCATTCAAAACAACTTCGCCTTTATTTACTAAAGACAAGAGTTCATTTTGCTTTAGGGTAGGAACATTGCCAACGACACCACCAGTGTGGTAGCAGTACTTCTTGTAGTCATCGTACAGCTTTGGGCCGCCGACACTTCCAATATACCACACACCGTCGTCACCTCGCACAACAGGTTCACCGATCAGACTGGAAATCCGAGAGGCATAACTTGCGTTTTCGTTGGCCAGAGCGGTTTGGTCGCCACTGAACCATGCTGCCGAATTAGCTTTCATCTTAGCGATAAGAGATTCCACAATCTCAACAGTGTCGACCTGAGTAACAGTGCCGACAACTGTATTATTGCTTGATCCACTTGCGCTTGCGATATCGGCATCGATGTTATTCAGGGCATTGACAAAGCTACCATATCGCTGGGCTGCGGCAAGACAGTTATCCCAAGCTGTGCTGATCTCAGAATTCAAGTGTTGCCCGTATGACGTATTCCAGCTGATCAATGAATCGTAAAGAGTATCGAAGTTGGACTCTATATAATCAATAGCCATGCTATAAATTTTTTGCGTGCTACTGATACTGTCCTCAAGGATTTTGATCTGCTCGTCCTGTTGCTTTTCAAAAGCATCCAGCTCCTGATCCAGTGCATCCTCTACGCAATCTATCGAGTGCTCCCGCTGGGTATCTGCCAAATCCTTTTTCAGGTCAGCCAACTGTTCCTCTAAAGAAGCTCTCTCGATAGCCGCCGCACGGCTGTCGTCCAGGGACAAAGCATCAATACGAGCTTGCAGTTTGGCGATTTCAGACGTCTTATCGGCAACTTCCTCTTCATACTTGCGCTCACGCTCTGCGAGCTGAAGCATCTCCTTGCGTTGCTCGATGATGTCTTTGTACTGATCCTTCAAGTCTTCCAGCGAATCGATCTGCCGGTTGACTTCATCCTCCAACATGTCCATCACATATTGCAGGATGTCCTCAACGCCATTCTTCATATCGTTTAGCTCGGATTCAAAAGAACCCGTAACTTGACCGATACTTGTCACGGCATTTACAGCCAGCGAACGAAGCGCATTGATATTGTGTAAAGCCGCCTGATACTGCGTATCGCTGAGGTTGAGCAAAGCAAGATTGGCATAGACCAGACCCCATGTTGCGTTAGTGGTTTCTGTCGTGGCATACAGTAGACTGTTCAGACTCTCAACTGAATCGTCTTCCAATGCCAAGCGAAGTCTCTCGACATAAGCCATCGCGTTTTCCAACGCCAGCTGTTCTGTCTTAGCCTTGATTACAGCATTGATACGCTCCTCGTTGATGACCAGCAGTCCATTTTCGTCCTCCAGATACTGCATATACTGGGGGCCAAGCTCAACGATTTTCTGGAATGTATCGACCGTAATAAATCCGCCATTGGATGCATACTCGTCTGCCGCTTCCTTCAACGTGTCATAAACATTCTGGATCGTGTCGACTGCTTCGGAAGCTTGTGACACGATTTCCTGAAGGTTGTTGACGATATCAACCTTGGCACTTCGAATCGAGTATTGCAGATCCCACCAAGCCTCGGAATTTTCCGCATTAGCATCGTTCAGAGATTCCAGAGATTCAATCAGATCCTCAGTCTCTTTGCGATATGCATTGGTGGCTTCTTGCAGAGTATCGTAACTTCCCTTGCTGGATGCGACAAGATCGTTCAGGTGCTCAAGATTTTCCACGAAGAATTTGTTGTTTGTGGGATCATACTCAACATTGAAACCACGCTGACGAAGTACGTCAACCTGACTCTGGATATAGGCATCCCGTTGCTCATTCAGCTCGTGCAGAGCGTCCTGCTCGTCCTGATAGACGTCGATCAGTTGCTTATGGTATTCGATCTGTTTGCTCAAATCATCCGTATTGGACAAATGAAGTTCAAGCCTATCAGCTTCCGCCTGGACACGATTCAACCGCTCAGTTGCTTCACGGAATTTGTCAATCTCAGCAATATATTCTTCAGTGTCTTTTGTAGAAGAGGAAGATACACGGCTATAACGATTCTGCGCCGCAGTGAGCTGGCTCAATATCGTATCGTAATATGAATCGATGTCGGCCATCTGCTGTTTTAGGTTATTGATAACATCATCAAAACCAAGAGCATTATCGTACGCATCGATACGCTGTGCCATTTCAGCTGCATTGCCATACCAAACAACTGCTGCGGCAGCCTCCAGAGCTGCATCCCGCATCTTTTCCATCTCTTTGATGGAATTGGACAGATCCATCTTATCGGATTGGCGAGCCGCTTCAATAGCTGCCTGTGCGACTTCATAGAGAGAATTTGCACTTGATAGCGCGGCCGCATCGACCTTAAGATGTCCGGTTTCCTCATCATACAGAGCATCGACCAGACCGGGAATCGTCTGCGCAAGATTTTGAACCGCCTGCTTGACTTTATTGCTCTCTGCGCCGTATTCTTTGGCGGCACTTACGACATTGTTGATGCCGTCATAGATTTCATCCGCATTAAAGTCGTTGATGGCGTTATTAAACGCATCCTGGAGCTGTTCTGCGGTAATGAGACCCTTTGAATAATCGTTGAGTTCATCGACCAAGTCGGGGAACTTTTCTAAAAGATCATCAAGGGCTTCTTCTTCGAAGATTGCGGAAATGTTGCCGGACTGTAGGTTAGAGATTGCCGTGTAGAGAGCGTCGGTGTCTTTTTCCAGATGCTTCGTTAGAGCAGAGAAATCATTGAGTGCGTCGGATGCTTCGTTGGCTTTATTTTTGACGGCATCCAAAGCAACGCTCAGATCATCAACATCCATACCGGCTACATCAACAGTGAGCAACAGTTTGAGATCACTGGTGGAAAAGCCGCTTAGGTCATCGTCACCAAGAGCGAGCCCACGTTGTCTAAGTTGTTCGATGTAATATGTGCGAGCATCGACCGGTTTGCCATTCTCGTCAACGATTACAAGACCAAGAGCAACCTTTAAGTCAATGACTTGTTGGTCGCTAAGGTCTAAAGCTTGCGCAAGAATCGTAAGTATTTCTTCGGCTTTATCACGAGCCGAATTATACCACTCTCCACCGATAGAATTCCAGTCAACCTTGAACAGCTTATCCAATTCGGAATTTAGGTCAATTTCTTTACCATCAACTTCAATGCCAGAAGATAGCAATCCGACCATATTCTGGATGCTGTCTGTAATATTATCGACCTGCTCACGCGACATATCACTGGTCAGCTTTTGAGATTCGATCCAGGTATTGACGAAATCCTTAGATGAGTCGCTCAGTTCGTCATAACCAACGGAAGCCTGTGCGATCAGCTTCATATGGGATTGGTAAGCAACAGCGGCCTTGTCAGCGGTTTTCTGTGCCGTTTGCCATGCGGTCATTGCCTGCCTGAATGCTACAGCCTCATCGGAGTTTTGATCAAGAAGACTGTTGATATATTCAATGTTTTCGGAAATGATTATACCTGCATCTTCGACATTGTCTATGATATAGCTAATCATAGTGCCCCAATACCAATTATCGTTAGCATCAGTAATATCAAAACTCTTCCCAGTGTCAAATACGGTGCCAAACATATCTGCAATTCGATTGAAATCATCCGCAGTTACTTGAGAGCGTAGCGCAGACGACATAGACCGAATTAACTCGTCTTGAGCTTCCTTAGCGTCTTTCAGTTCTTGCTTATAAGAGTTCGTGAGACCCTTTGCGATATCCCAGTTATTGTCGTCCGAAGTAGCTTCGGCCAGCTCTAACGCCCGTTGTTCTTTTAGCAGATCAATGGTTGCCTGAATGGCGCTATTTTTATTGATAATAGCATTGCCTTCCGCGTCATATCCCTTGACCAATGCGGGGTTAATGTCTACCAGTTGCTGAACAATCTCCAGATACCTGTCATACTCATCTGCAGACAACGAGATATTTTCGCCGTGATCCCCAACGCCTTTGGACAAGGTAGCAAACTCTTTACTCAAATCATTAACAGTGGTGATATTGTTGGAAATCTCATCAGACGCTTGTTTGTAAGCATCTTGGAGCTCCTGCGCCTTTTCGATGCTTTCTTGGATTGCTTTGTTGTACTTTTTCTGCGCTACAATAGCAATAGTAACGGCAGCAGCAATTGCTACAAAAGCTGTCATTATGGGGTTAGCAAGCATGGCGACACCGAGACCCTTAATAGCCGCAGTGAGTCCACCTGTAGCACCAGTGGCGGCAACAGTTGCGGCGGTTTGCGCATTAGTGGCTTTTGTTTGCAAAGCCTGTTTAACAGCTGCTTTCGCAGTTTCGTCACCAACACCAGCTTGAACCAATGCGTTGTACATTTGGACGGAATTGAGCTTATTATATCCAAGTGCTTGATTGTTAGTGATAAGAATATTTGCCAACTGCTCCTGCGACATGCGACTTATCGCATTGCCAAATTGAGCAAACGATTGAGTACCTGTTGACGTAACTGTTCCTAATAGCTGAAGTTTTGGAATAATTGCCAAATCTAAATTTGTGTGTTAAAATACGACCAAAGTAATACTTGGGAGGTATCACTATGGCTCTTATAGTTTGCCCTGAATGTAATGGAACAGTAAGCGACAAGGCGACAATGTGCCCACATTGTGGATACCCGATGGCGACAAAAGATGTTGATTACACAAATATTGTCTTTAAAGGCGAAACGATTGATATAACCAACGTGCTAAGAAGACTTCGCGACGAACACGATGGGACATTGGCAGAATTTGAATTAATTGATGCTTACGACAATACATCCATCCCGTACGGCGAAGCTAACACAAAAACAATGATGAAGATGGTGATCAATAATTACGAAAAGCTGTATGGTGAACCCCCGGTTGAATTACCATCATGCCTTTCTGTAGCAACCAAACCTGGACAACCAAAGTGTCCCACCTGCGGCTCCACCAACATCGAGTCCATCAACCTATCCACCCGTGCGGCGGCGACTGTACTATTTGGAGTAGTGAGCAAGACTGCACGGAGTCAATTTCATTGCAAATCCTGCGGTTACAAATGGTAAGAATAAAACATAAGGAGATATTAATTATGAAAAGAAAAGTAGCTATACTCGTTCTTGCCGTAGCAGTTTTATTGTCACTACAAGATACAGCGTTTGCCTCATCAACCGTATCTGTTACCATAGACGGGAAAGAAATCCAATTCTCAGAAGAATATGGTTATCCTTTTATTGATGAAAACAACAGGACTCAAGTTCCTTTGCGCATAGTTATGGAAGCTTATGGTTGCGATGTTACATGGGATAGTACGAACAAATCTGCTGTCGTCGAGAAAGATGGAAAAACTGTAACCATTCCCATCGGAAAAGATTATATATTGGTTAATAATCAAATTACGTCTATTGATACAGTTTCTCTAATTCGGGATAATCGTACTTATCTTCCTATTCGTGCAGTCTTAGAAGCATTTGGAGCGAATGTAGAATGGGATGCAACGAACAACACCGTAGTAGTTTCATCTCCTGCCACTGTGATGCAATTTCAGAATATTTATATTGACGAGAATGGCGACTTAATTGTTCAGCTTTTGGACGGTTCTGAGAAGAATCTTGGAACTGTTAAAGGCGAAGATGGAAAAGATGGCATCAACGGAAGTAATGGTCACAATGGTACCTCCGTTGTGAACGTCTATATCAATACAGCCGGCGAATTAGTTATTGAATTGAGCAATGGACGAGTTATCAACGCAGGCACAATTAGCCAATCTGGCAGAGCAGTGAGTTTTGACGATTATGCCGTTGGAACAAAATTCTATATGACAAAACCCGCCGGTCAATTTGATACAACGGTTTATGTAGATGATAATCCGTATGTCGTGAGCTTTAATTCTATTTATTATGAACTGACTTCAAAAAATGATTATACCGATGAAGATGCGTGGTATTATCAAAGTCGCCCGGACGGAATATATACATTTTTTCTTCCGTATCAAGTCTCTGTTCATTTCGATGGAACAACTGATTCGTCATTAGCAGGAAAACAATTATATGTTGTTATTACAAATACTCAAGGTCGATATGGATTCTTTGTTACGGTCCAAAACAACGGCACATTTTCGTCCGATTTTGCAATTGGAAACGGAATTGATAGTATAAACGTATGGTATGCACCTCAGCCACTGTATTTTTGTCAGATAGTCTGCTATGATTAATCGTTTCCGGGGGAGCGTCTATGTGGGCGCTCCCTTAATTTTATATCACGATTTAATCATTGCAAGATTTTCGAAATCTCTGGCCTTGTTAGTATCAAAGCCAGATTTGTTTTAACACATATTTGACCACCGGTTGCCCGGTGAGATTTTGGACTATACCTTCTGTATGTCTGCCCTGTATCGTCGGACAGGCACAACGTCATGAGACGCCGCCGTACACCCGTAGGCCACGGCGCTGGGGATTCTAGTCTCTGAACGTTCTTGGTGATATGCTCCCAACAGATCAACCGCCATTTCTGACGTACGACTTGCGCCGCCAAGAGTCGCTGCGAGTTACGCACGGATATGACCGTACGCTTTCCCGACTGGTGGGTTGTCAGCCCACAAGTTAGCCCCCTGATTTATAAAGCCTACATCATCAACGCTTGTCCACGGCACGATTACGCCGCTTCCTTGCATTGACCAGCCGCAATTATCCAATTGGAAGGACCTATCATTACGATCCGTTCAGCCAGGCCAGAAAAGGAATTTGCGATATTTTGGAATAGATTCATACCCTTAAGAGTCGAGAAAACGCCTTTAAGGGTCGCGATTGCAGCAACAATGAGTGCGATCTTGGCAGGCCATGCATCAAATGCAGAGAGTGCATTGAATGCGGCTGTGCCGAAATCCATAAAGCCTCCGATGATGTTGCTGTCCAGAAGAGAGGACGAGAACTTTTCAAAGGCCGCTGCTGCTTTATTGGTTTTTGCTTCTACGCTTTCTTCATACGCAGAGAATTTCTCCATTGCTGTGCCAGAAGAATTCATCGCGCGTTCCTCTTCCGCTAACGCTTTCGTGTAATTCTCCATGAGCACCCTGAATTTGTTTTGCTGTCTGGTCCCGGCCATAGCAACGGAAAGCGATGCCTGTTGTACGGAATTTAGAGAACTCCATTTTTGACCGACTTCATCCAAGACGTCGCCCATATTACGGAATTCGGAATTAGAAGACCGGAGAGCAATGCCCAAACCGTTCAAAACAGTTTCGACATCACTTCATTCTGTTACTTTCACTCATAATGAGCTACTGACCACTATAAAGTGGCGGGGGCGGCGCTTCCAAAGATGTATTTACATCTGGCCGCCCCTCCACCGTTTATGTATATGATTGGATATGCGGTGTGTTCAGACTGTTGCACAGCCATCGAAATGGCCACTCTTTATTCAGTCGTTCAGCGTGAAATATCTAGTGTCTGAATTTTTTGACTTGTTTGTAATGTGAAATTGTCTAAATCGATGGTTGCCCAGTGCCTGCCACCATCGATTTCTGCTTTAGCCAGATTATAATATCGCAACAATATATCGTCGGAAGGTAGTTTGTCGGTCGTGGATTTAAACGTGATAATACGCCAATCCTCTTCGTATAATTGTTTCCATCGATATACTTCATTAGAGTGGAATTTTTCCGGAGTCATTCTTCCATATCTAACAGCGAGGTCATGACCGCTACCGTCATATTCAATTGCAATTTTTTCTTCGACTTTTGCAATATCAATAAAATAAGCCCGATAGGGGTAATTTAACTCCCCACCGAGCAATTCGTGTATGTGACGTTGGGCCTTAGAACACTGTTGACTTCCGTTAGCAATCATACCTTCTCGAGCTTTTTGCCTAACCTCAGGAAGCAGCAACATATTACGAACACCATATTTTCGTTCAACAGAATCCTCAATCTTTTGGTGTATCTCCGGACATCTGGAAGAGCAATCCGCCCCATAGCGCTCTAACATTGTATTGCGCCGTTTCTCTTTGCAAACATCCGCACTACTTGGATTAATTACGCCATATTTCTCCAAGCATGTTTTTCGTACACGTGATTTAATTTCATCTGATTGCATAGGATTAGCAGCCCCGTATCGTTCAATCATCGTTTGCTGCATCTTTTCCTTTACGGATTCGAGTTTCGCCGGATTAGCTACGCCATACTTCTCAATATTTGTTTGCCGTATGCGTTCCTGAATTTCCGGAAGTTCAAATGGATTTGTAACTCCGTATTTCTCCATCATGACATCGCGTGCTTTGGCGCGGTTGCATTGCGGACAAGCATGTTTTGTGCAAGAACTACGATAGTTTTTAGCGTTAGACGTCATGTACTCTCGCCCGCAATAATCGCACACTACCTCATATTCTACCCTTGATGTTTTTGGCAGAACAGAAATAGGAACATCGATAGTGTCGCCTGTTTCACAATTGATACCAGCCTTACGAAGCCATGTTAAATGAGAACGAGAAACAGTCATGCGTGTAGTTTCAGACTTATAAATGTTAATGTGCCTCCTCAAGAGACACTAGATATTTCTTCGCCCTCGTCGCCCGCCATCCGGGCTTCCGAGTCAATTAAAAGAGTTTTTCATTGCAGATTATGTATTATGCTGCAATGCCCCAAGTGTCTAGGGATTCTCCGGTCTCTGGGTCCTCCAAACGGCCAGCCTTAATATTTGACAAGCGGGCCATAAGAGTTTTGTAAAAAGTACCAACTTCCTCTCCGGAAGCCTGTGTTACTTCCAATACAACACCAATTTGCGATGCAGCCTTTTCCAGACTAATTCCGGCCATCTCTGCAGAGCTCGCCGTCTGGGCTAGTGCTGTAGCGATTTCTCCGGCAGAGGTAGCCAAGTCCAGGTCAAGTACAGTAAATGCGTCAATTGCACCCATTGCATCTTCGACGGCAAGTTTGTATCCCTTAATCGTCGATGTGAGGGCCTGGGCGGCCTCGTCCGCCTCCAAGAAACCAACTTTAGAAAAAACCATTGATGTCTCAATGAGTTTGTCGGTATCTTCAATGTTATAACCCTGACGCATCCACGATGTCGCAGAACTCGCCACCTCAGAGGTTGTACTGCCTACGCGCTGAGCCATCTGGTTATACGTCTTTAGCAACCCTTCCGTCTCTTCGCGTGTCCCACCGGTCACGATCCGCAAATCAGTCATAGCTTCATCCAAATCTTTTACATTGGAAATCAGATTTGTAATTCCACTATAAAGCCCCATGATAATCATAGAACTGGCAAAATAAGACGCATAGGTTTTCATCTTGCCAATCAGGGTCGTAAAGGCAGTTCCGCCCTCATACCCAAGCGACTTCATCTGGGCCTTTAGTTTCTGAATCTCAAGATTCGCCTGGGTCGAAGCTTCCTTTGTCCCTTGACCCAAGAGCGTATTGATGTGCGCAATTTCAGAAGAAAACTGCGTCAACGCTTTTGGATTCAAAGTTGTCAGGTAGTTTTGAAAACTGACTTGTGAAGTTTCTAACTTGGTTAGAGCGGCAGATTCTGCCTGCATCGCCCTCGCACTCTGCTGTGTAGCCTGAGTATTAATGCGGCGCTGTGCAGTTTCTTGGCCCAACAGATTCGTTTTGTTTTTGATTGCACTGGCTTCTGCATTAGCAGATTGGACCCCGGAACTTGTTGCAGCATTGCTCTGCATTTTGGCCTGCGCGTTTTGTTGATACGCTTGTGTTTCTTTCTGAATAGCGGCAGTATTTACAACACTTGCTCCGTTTGCAGAAGCAGCTCCCGTAAACGCTGATGTGTCCGGAATAATCTTGATCTTGATACCGCCTGCCAATGCTTTTTCGAGATTGGTACGAATTAGGTTTGCAGATTGCCCGAATTCCGATGCATCGCCTAAGTTGCCTACCAGTATTCGAATATCAGGAGTAACGTTTGCCAATTAACCACCTCCTAAAAATTAGAAACGGAGTGGATTAACCACTCCATTAATCCCAACTTATATTCATGCCACCGGAATAATCATCGCCATAATCAGCAATAGCATTCAATCCATATAAAGAATTGAATTTTTCTACTGCGGACTGTATAAAAAACTCGCCCGGTCGATCTTTCAATGAACGGCCCCTGCGGCCATCAGGCATTGTTCCATACACATAATTTTTGGCGTGATATCCTCTGTTCATTAATGCTACTATGTTATCGACTCCATTAGGGTATCCTTCGTGGTTCTCATCCCCAGGAAACAACGAATCACGATGCAATTCTTCATGCTTAAAATTTACATGTATCTCATATTTCCCTGCCGCATCGTTATACCCCATATCAGTCCAATACAGGTAATTACCATACTCAAAACCCGCGAGCGACATCTCGGCGCTTAAGATTCGAATAAATTCCTCAGCATAAAAATCTGGGCCTTTACCACCGCTACGCCAACGACCCCCATTTTTCACAGCCGTCTTCTGTGCTTCTTTTAACTTTGCCTTACCGGCCGGAGTTTTCGCCCACCGTGCCAACTCGTCTTCCAGGCTCACTTCAACACCTGCAGTTCAGCCTTGCGCTGTTCAATAAAGTCCTCATCACGCGCCCTGACAACAGCGGCTCCAATCCGTTCCTCACTCATATTGGAGATCTTCTGCATCTGCTCCATCAGCTGAGTAGGATCAACATCCTTGAACATAT
>JBJDYV010000106.1:0-79114 GCA_051867655.1 Oscillospiraceae bacterium | reverse complement strand
TATTCTCTCATTTTCGTTGCCTCACTTCAATGCGCCGTTTGGTTTTACGCTTACGTTTGGTTTTACGCTTACTTTAAAAATATTAAAAATATAAAGCGATCCCTGTACAAAAGGCATGGGCCGAAAATCGGCCCATGCCTTCTCTTTTTTCAAAGGATGAACGCGAACTTCATGTTCGGTTCAGCTTTTGTTCACGTTGCCCGGCTATGATACGCATATAAACAGTGCAGCGAGGAGCTGAAAGGGTTATGAAACACAGGACCGAAACCTATGACTCGACGTATGTGTTTTCCGCCGAGCAGCAGAAAGAAGTCAAGGAAATTTATCAAAGATACCTGCCGCAGGAAGAGGGCAAAGGGACTCCATCGGCGGAAGAGGAAAAACTGGAGCGTCTGCGCAAGCTGGATCACAGCGTCACCCGGTACGCCAGCACCGCCGCGCTTCTTGACGGGGTGATCGGCGCAGCCGTGCATGGGGCCGGAATTTCCCTGGTTCAGGGAAAGGATCTTTTTGTGTCGGGAACGGTCATCGCCGTTGTCGGACTGATCCTGTTCCTTCTGGCGTATCCGATCTACAGCTGTGCCGCAAAGAAGCGGCGCCGAAAGGTGGAAGCTGAGATCATAAAGCTCTGCGAGGAATTGATGAAATAAGCCGCCCTTGGTTTGCCGCACAGTCAAAGAAAGGAGCCCCTGGATATGAAGAACAAATTTTTCGCTGCCGCTCTGGCAGCCCTCGTGATCGGCGCTGTGGCCGTCCTTGTCCAAAAGCGCAGGCAAGTAAACTGAATTTGATGTAAGGAGAGGATCCCCCATGAGCAAGATGCTCAATAAAGTCCATGCCGCCGCGCTGGATCTGGCCATGGTTCGGGGGTGATCTGAATTCTCAGAATTACATCCAGATGAAATCTGATAACTTCCGCCGCTGCTCTATACTTTTCAGATGACTGATACACCCAGCAGCGCACCCACGAAGGGGCGTATCAAAAGTGCGTGCTCAAAACGATGGATTTCCAAACAACATCCCCGATTATGTGATCGAATCCCTTGCCCGGTATCTGCTGCCGAAATTGCAGGAGTTTTACCAGAGCGAGGAAGGGAAAAGAGTATTTGAGGAATGGAAAGAGCATCAGGCAGGGGATACTTCCTGTTGAATTTTTGCTTTGGGAAAAATATAATAAATTTATATTGAAGAGATAAATCGGACAATATGAAGTGACTCCCACTGAGACTTGTTTGTTTTGGTGGACCTGAAGGGATTGCGACTCGCTTCGCTCGCTTGCATCAGTGCCGCCTGCCGATCAAGCGGCGCAAAGCTTGCTTTCTCGGGGCGGCACTAATCTCACCCTGCGGGTTCTCATCCGGTTTACCAAAGAAAAAAGCACCGCCAAAGCGGTGCCTTTTTCTTTGGTGGACCTGAAGGGATTCGAACCCTCGACCTCTCGGATGCGAACCGAACGCGCTCCCAACTGCGCTACAGGCCCATAGTCTCTGAAACAGGGACTATAGTATTATACCATATTTTTTCTTCTTGTAAAGAGTTTTTTCCGCATGTCTCTGGATTTCCGGCTTTTCTCTCCTCAGGACAGCACCTGGATCAGGCCCAGGATCAGCAGATGGGCGGGATAGAAGGCGTAACAGCCATATTGCAGGAGCTTATTGTGCGGCCCCTGTTTCCCGCGGTACAGCCAGATGGGCAGCAGAGCCAGCAGGGCAAACCCCTGCTGCGTAAGATAAAATGTGCCGCCGAACAGCCGGACCTCATAGGAAAGCCCGCCCAGCATTTCCAGATTGATGTACGCCAGCAGCACCAGCTGCCCCAGGAAGTTCCACCACTTCCGGCCCCGGAAGAAGTAAAAAACGAGAACCGTCAGGACGCCCCCACAGTGGAAGTCCACCATGGTGAGGATGCCCAGCAGGTACCCCAGCAGGACGGTCCCCACCCCCACGAGGATGCGGACCCAGAGCCGACCCGTCCGTTTTGCCTTCTCGTTCAGCCAGATCAGGCCGATGGAGATCAGAAACGTCCACAGCACATTCTGGTGCAGCGGATACAGAATGCTGCTGCCCATGACCAGATTGAACGGGATCTCCGACAGCACCGCAAAGAGCAGCAGCCTGCCCACATACCGTTTCAGGCTGCTGGTATGGAAGTATCCCTCCACGATCAGAAAGGCAAAGAGGGGGAAAGCAATGCGTCCGATGCAGGTCAACCAGTTCTGGCCCGGCACCACCACGGCCCACAGGTGGTCGCACAGCATGAAGAGCATGGCCATAATGTGCAGCGCCAGACTTGTGACCTCAAAACGCCTTTTCTGCTCCATGGCATGACGCCTCCTTCTCCGCTTTGCCGACGGTTTTCGCCTTTATCATACTATACTTTCCCCCGTCCCGCAAGTGCGGCGCGCCCCTTTTCCGGAACTTGACAATTTAGCGGTTTTATGATAATTTGATACGGTAAATTTTATATCGCACATGATGACACATGTAGTACCTCGGTACGTAAATCTGATCACGGAACATGGATTCTTTGGTTGGGCTTATCGGGGAACTATGTGTGTTTTTTTGTGCGCAAAAAGGAGAATCCGTATGCCAAGAAACCACTTTCAGCGCGTGATCTTTGCCCTGCTCTCCGTGATTTTCACGGTCCACGGGTACGTGTTCTACAGCCTGTACGTCGTCAACGGCTCCACCCTGATGGAGATCAACCACGCAAGCAGCGTCCTGGCCGCCATCAACGCCCAGGGCGGCGTGTACATGTTCGGCCGCTACCTCCCCATCTGGGCGGTGGTGCTGACGGAGTTCTGCCTGGCCTTCCTACTGGAGAACGTCATGGGCAGCCCCTGCTCCTTCAAGCTGGCCGCGAAGAACTTCGACCCGCGCACCACCCACCCCGTCCTGTTCGAAACCGCCATCATCTGCGCCACCGTGGGTCTGATGTGCCCGGCCATGAGCTTCATCGCCGCCCTGCTGTACTATCCGTACTACGCCGGCTTCCACGTTCTGACCTTCCTGGCCAACTGGGTGAAGCTGGTGTGCTTCAACTTCCCCTTCGCCTTCTTCTCCCAGCTGTTCTTCATCCAGCCCCTGGTGCGCACCCTGTTCAAGGTCCTGTTCCGCAAGGACATCAAGGCCCGCCAGCAGTCCGCCACCTGACTTCGCATTGAAAACGCCGCCGTTCCCGAAAACGGGAACGGCGGCGTTCTTGTTTCAGCCTGCCAGGGAGAGAGTGTCCTCACCCAATCACTTGGCGGGGATGGTCAGGACCTGGCCGATGTAGATGGTGTAGGGAGACTTGATGCCGTTGGCCTCGGCGATCCTGCCGAACTGGGTGCCGGAGCCGTAGAAGCGGGCCGCGATGTTCCACAGGCAGTCGCCCGCGGCGACGGTGTAGGTGTCGCCGGAGGGAGCGGGCTCCTCTTTGGCAAACAGGGCGTCGAAGCCGGGATAGGCGTTCATGCGCTCCCAGCCGAACTCGGCGTTGGTGAAGAAGCCGGAGAAGGCCGCGCCGATGTCGCTGCCGGTGCCGGCCTGAGCCAGGTACAGGTAGTAGACGTAGAAGTCATACTCGCTGTTGTAGCTGTCCGCGTCGGCCAGAGTGGCCTCGGCCAGCTCGATGGCCTCCTCCAGGGCGGCGTAGGCGAACTTCTGCTCGGCGGTGGATTTGTCGGTCAGGGTGACGGAAGCCAGCTTGGCCTTGGACTGGGCGATGGCGTCGGCCAGGAAGACCTTGGCGTTCTCGTTGGAGGTGATGCCGATGGGGGACATGGAATAGGTGTCCATCCACATGCTGACCTTGATGCCCTTGTCGTTGTTCTTGAAGCCGAAGTAGGTGTGGGCGTTGGCGAACTCGCCGTTGCGCTGGGCCACGATCAGGTTGTCGCGGGAGTACTTCATGGTGTCGGTGTACTTCACGTCGTCGATCTGATAGAAGTCGTGGTCCACACCGTCCACAAAGATGCCGTTGGCCTCGACAGCCTTCTTCACGATCCAGCCGTCGGGAGTCCGGTAGAAGATGGCGCCGTCGCCCTCTTTAATGGAGGCGTCAAAGTTCTCGGGCTTGACGGTCTCGCCCAGGATGTTGCCGAAGTTGTCGGCGTCATACAGGCGGCCGGCGTGGGAGGGGACCCGCTCCAGATCGCCGCGGTACAGGATGTAGTTGCCGTCGGCGTCCCGGGAGATGCCGTTGACGATCAGGCCCTCGGTGTACCACAGCTTGACAACGTCGGCCTTTCCGTCGCCCTTGGTGTCATACAGGTCGATGTGCAGGCCGCCGGGCAGCTCGTCGTTGACCAGCGCCTTGATGGCGTCGGCATACTCGGTGAATTCCTTCTTGCCGTCCACCAGGTACTTGCCGTCCCTGGCGGTCAGGGTGGTGGCGCCGCTGTTGACGACGAAGCCGTCCTCGCCCAGCGCGGCCAGCTCATCGGGGTTGGCGGGAACCTGGAAGTCGTTGATGTAGAAATTGCCCGCCTCGACGACGCCGATCACGCCCTTCTCGTCGAAATACTGGGGATAGTCGCAGATGCCCACGGCGCTGCCCATACCGCCGCCGCCCACGCGCTGGGTGTCGAGGGAGGCAACCAGGTCGCCGGAGGTCTTCAGGACCAGGCCGTTTCTTCCGCTGAGCTTGGAGCCCAGAGCCTGCGTGGCGGCGTCCATCTGGGCGTTGGTGGAGTCGGGGTTGGCCAGAACGGCCTTGGCGTTCTCATAGTTGGCATAGAACGCGTCCACATTGGCCTGGGAGGCGTAATAAGCGCCCACGGGGACGCCCACGCCGTCGTCGCTGGCGACGATCGCGGCGCTCGCCATCAGCTCATCGCAGTACGCGATACCGGCGGCCAGAGCCTCTTTCGCGTTGTCCATGCGGCTGATGCCGACCACATAGCCGGTCTCCGTGTTCCACAGGGTCACGGGGATCTCTTTCAGCCCCAGATTGTTGGTGGCGGAAATGAACTGGGAGGGGCGGGAACCGGCCTGCATGTTGTAGCGGACGATCAGGGCGTCGGAATAGGTGACGCCGTTGACCTTGATGTTGAAATGGTCGGTGGCGTCCATCAGACCCACGACGGGGACGCAGCGCTCCATGTGCCAGCCCTCGGTGTCGTACCAGTACAGGACGGTGTCGCCCTCTTTGATCTTGGGATCAAAGTTCTTGGTGGGGATGGTGCGGGGCTCCACATCGTTGGGGCCGCCGTCGGTGTTGTAGCTGGTGGCGTCCACGGGCACGCCCCAGACGGTGGTGGTGCCGTCGTTGTTGACGACGATCTTCTCCACCTGGCCGCCGCTCTTGACCACAAAGTCCACGCGGGTGGCGTACTCAGCGCCGTTCTCGGCGGTGATGGTGGTGGTCATGCCGCGCAGGGCGGAGACCGCCAGAACGAACCGGCGGCGGGCGAACTCAAAGCTGTAGTCGCCGTTGTGGGGGATCTTCTCCTCGTTGTCCGCGTTCAGCTTGTCGTGGGCCTGCCAGGTCCAGTGGCCGTCCTCCTTCTGCCAGATGGCGGGCATGCCGTTCATGGTGAAGGTTTCCGGGTCGGCGGGGATCTGAATGCCGTTCAGGTAGACCTGACCGGCCTCCAGCAGGGCCTCCATGCCGGCTTCCACGCCGCCCTCGAAGTATTGGTCGGTCACTTCGGCGATGTAGATGCCGTCGTTGGTATCGGTGGTGGGATCAAAATCGTTGGCCTGAACCAGCAGGACCTTGTCTCCCGCGTCCGCTTCAGCGGCCAGGGCGGCGGGGACCAGAGTGACTGCCAGGGCCAGTACCAGTGCCAGGGAAATCAGTCTCTTTTTCATTTGAACCATCTCCTTTTTGTAATACTCGTCACAATCGCTGTCTGAGCACGCAGACAACAGTACGAATATGACAAAATGATGATAGCAGGATGCACCGCCGGATTAAACGTTTTCTTGTGGCAAAGTTGTGTCATTTTTGTGTATTGCGCATCAAACCCCGGCATTCCCCCGGCTTGTTTTTTTGCATCTTTACTGATATAATGACGGAAAACCATTTACAAGGAGTTTTCGTATGCCGAAAGCACGCGTTTTGATCTGTGACGACAACCCGGCGCTGCAAAAGAGCCTGACCGGCTATTTTGAGGCGGAAAATATGGAGGTGGTCTACGCCGACACCGGCGAAGAGGCCCTGGAGCGCCTGCGGGAAGAGGAGATCGACCTTCTCATCCTGGACGTCATGCTGCCCGGCATCAGCGGCACGGAGGTCTGTCTGGAGGTCCGCAAGACCAGCGACATGCCCATCCTGATGCTTTCGGCCAAGGGGGAGGAGATCGACCGGATCGTGGGTCTGGAGGTGGGGGCCGACGACTATGTGACCAAGCCCTTCTCCCCCCGGGAGGTGGTCATCCGCTCCCGGAAGCTGCTGAAGCGGCGCACGGCCTCCCCCGAGAGCGAGAAGAAGTACATCCTGGCGGAGCTGACGCTCCTGCCGGACTCCTACGAGGTCTACATCGGGGAGCAGCGAGTCAATCTGGCGACCAAGGAATTTGAGGTCCTGCGGTACCTGGTCTCCCACGCAGGCAAGCCCATGACCCGGGAGCACATCATCAACGCGGTCTGGGGCTACGAGTACGCGGGCGACCCCCGGATCGTGGACACCCTGATCAAGCGCCTGCGGCACAAGCTGTCCTCCGCGGCGGAGGAGCCCGTACACTTCGCCATCACCACCATTTTCGGGGTGGGCTACAAGGCCGAGGAGCTGCCATGAGAAAAAAGCCGATGAAGACCGGCACGATCGCGCTGATCCTGGCCGGCATCTACCTTCTGGGGCTGGTTTTCGGTGTCTGGCTCATCAGCTATCTGCCCAGCGGCATGAAGCGCGCAAAGCTGACCACAACAGCATGCAATCTCGCGGCGCGGTATGCCGAGAGCGGACAGATCGACCCCCTGCCCCGTTCCGGTGCGGCTGTCATTGTCTATTCCTCCGACGGACAGCTGCGGGACCTTTTTCAGCAGAACGAGCGCATCTACCATGATTTCGCGGAGGAGGGCCGAAAGGACCTGCCCAAAATCCTGCAGGGGAAGGAGTCCCTCCGGCTCATTCTGTTTGCCCGGGACAACACCACCCTGGGGTACACGTCCCTGGTATACGCGGGCGTCCCCATGGTCACGGACGGGGAGATCACGGGGGCTCTGATCTGGGTCTGGGAGCTGCACGACCTGCTGGAGAGTATTCTGGGATATATCTGCGCCTTTACCTTCGTGTTCGCCGTGGCCGCGCTTTTTATGCTGCTGAGCCTGCGCAGGCAGCGGCAGTATGAGCAGATGCGCCGCAACTACATCGACAACATCACCCACGAGCTGAAGACCCCTGTGGCGTCCATCAAGGCGCTGACGGAGGCCCTGTCCGACGGCATGGAGAAAAGCCCCGGCGACCGGAACACGTACTACGGCATGATCCTGCGGGAGGCCAACCGCCAGGAGCGGATGATCTGCGACGTGCTGGAACTGTCCAAGCTGCAGAGCTGCCACACGGACATTGTCAGAAAGCCGGTGGAGGCAGCCGGAATTTTTCAGCCCGTCTGCGACAAGTACGCCACCCTCTGCGACCTGATGGGGGTCACCTTCACCGTGTCCGAAGAAGTTAAAAACCTGCCGGAGCTGGTGACGGACCCCAAGTATATCCCGGTGGTGCTGAACGCGCTGCTGAGCAACGCCCTGAAGTTCGTGCAGGAGGGCGGGACCATCCGCGTCTCCGCCCAGCTGTCCCGCAGGCGGGCCACCATCTGCATCGCGGACAACGGGAAGGGCATCTCCAAGGACGAGCTGCCCCACATCTTCGAGCGCTTTTACAAGGGCAGCCGGAACGACAACGAGACCGGCAGCGGGCTGGGCCTTGCCATTGCGAAGGAGATCACGGACAACATGAAGGAAAAGCTCTGGATCCGCAGCAAGGAGGGCGTGGGCACGGCGGCGTACTTTACCGTGACGCTGAAACACTCTTTCTCCCCGCAATAAAGACGAAACAGGCCCGGGAAGCTGCGCTTCCCGGGCCTGTTTTCGTTTATTATGGAGTTTTCCGATTCAGAGCTCAGGCCTTGGTGCCGTCGCCCTGGGCGCCGATGAAGCCGGAGGGCTTATTGCCGCCCTGACCCAGGGCGTTGGCCAGCTCGTACATGGCCATATCGTACTGATACAGCTCGGCGGCGTTGTTGTTGCAGACAGCCTGGGCCGCGGCGATGGCGGCGTCAAAGGCGTCCATATCCGCCTGCGTGACCCATTTGGTGCCCACGGGCACGTCGGCGCCGTAGGCGGAGCTGACGACCACGCCTTCCTTGGCGGCCTTGGCGTTCGCAATGGCCTTGGCCAGAGTGGCCTTGGATTCGGTGCGGCTGCCCAGGGTGAAGCCGATGGGGTAGCCGTTGGGCGTGCACCAGGTCACCACGGACTGATCCGTCAGGCCCAGGCGGACATAGGAGTCATAGAACTGGGTGGGACGGTTGCAGTTGATCAGGTTGTAGCGGGAGACGTTGGACTCCACGTGGGTGTACTCGTCCGCCTTGCCCTGGTTGATCACAAACTTACCGTCCACCTTGGTCACGGTGCCGGTCTTGGCCACGGCCTTCTCCATGACCCAGCCGTTCGGCCCGTAGTAGTACACGACCACGTCGCCGATCTGGATGCTGTGGTCGAAGTTTTCGCCGGAAACGGCGGTGATCTTCTCCACGTCAGGACGCACGCGGTTGGTCTCCAGCTCGAACTCGCCGCGCTCGATCTTGTCCACCTGACCGCCGTGATCCTCGAAGTAGGCGATGCGGAACACGTCATAGGACTGGGCGTCGATGCGCTCCGGGTTGCCGTCCTTGTCGTAGGTGATGGAGGTCTTGTGGCCGCGCACGGAGGTGATGGTCTCAAAGAAGCCCAGGCGGGCGTCGTCGAAGGACAGGTTGTTGGCGCTGGTGGTCTTATGGACATTGTAGCCCCAGCCGGTCTCCGTCTTGTACAGGCTGGAAACGCCGTTGACCTGGTAATCGGTCGTCACGCTCTCGGAAGCGGGGACCTGGATGCCGTTGACATAGACCTTGCCCTCGGCCAGCATCTTCTTCACGCCTTCCAGAGCGGTGGTGCCCTTGAAGTACTGGTCGAAGGAGGCGTCGGTGATCTTCACGTTGTCGTTGTCCCAGGAGACCACGTTCTCATCGACGGGCGTGGTGGGCTGCTCGGTGGAGGTTCCGGAGCCGTTCCCCGTCTCGGCTTCCACGCCGCCCAGGGAGCCGATAAAGCCGGAGGGCTTGTTGCCGCCCTCGCCATAGGCCAGGCTCAGATTGTAGATGGCCGTATCCTTTTCAATGTTGGCGGCCAGGTTGTTGTTGTAAACGGCCTCGGCCGCGGCGATGGCGGCGTCAAAGGCGTCCATGGCCTCCTGGGTGGTCCACTTGCCCTGCACGCCGGCGCCGTCGGCGCTGATGGTCACGCCTTCCTTGGCGGCCTTGGCGTTGGCGATGGCCAGACCCAGAGCCTCCTTGGCACGGCTGCCCGTGGTGAAGCCGATGGGATGGCCGGTGTCGGTGCACCAGGTGATGACGGGGATATTCTCCAGACCCATGCGGGAGTAGGCGGTGTAGAACTGGGTGGGACGGGAGCTGTTGGTCAGGTTATAGCGGGAGACGTTGGACTCCACGCGGGTGTCGGTGCCGTTGATGACGAACTTGCCGTCCACCTTGCTGATGGTGCCCTCCACGGGGACCGCCCGCTTCAGGTTCCAGCCGTTGGTGCCGTACCAGTACACGGCGACGTCGCCGATCTGGACGGACTGGTCAAAGTTGGCGGTGTTGAAGACGATGGACTCCACATCGGGGCGGACGCGGTTCGTCTCCAGCTCGAAGTCGCCGCGCTTGATGGTGGTGGACTCGTTGTAGACGACGATGTCAGCCACGCGGACCACATCCAGGGAGTTGGTATTGATGCCGATGACCTCCTTGGTCTCGGGGTCCAGGGTCAGCTCGGTGGTGTGGCCGCGCACGGTGGTGATGGTCTCAAAGAAGCCCAGGCGGGCATCCTCGAAGGACAGGTTGTTGGCGCTGGTGGTCTTGTGGACGTTGTAGCCCCAGCCGGTGTCCTTCTTGTACAGGCTGTCCACGCCGTTGACCTGATAGACGATGATCTCGTCCGCGGTGGCGGGGACCTTGATGCCGTTGACGGAGACCTTGCCTTCGTTCAGCAGCTTCTTCACGCCTTCCAGGGCGGTGGTGCCCTTGAAGTACTTGTCGAAGGAGGCGTCGGTGATCTTCACGTTGTCGTTGGTCCAGGTGACCTTGTCGCCCTCCACGACCGCGCCGGTGCTGATCTTGACCGTGTTGGTCGCGGGGTCCCATTCCACGTCGTAGCCCAGGGCCTCAGAGACGGCGCGGATGGGCAGATACACGGTGCCGTCGATGGCAAAGGGCTCGGTGGACTTGCCGTTGACGTCGGTGGGGGTGACCTCCTGCCCGTCGAGCGTGATCTTGATGTCCAGATACTGCAGGACTGCATTGACATTTCCGTTGGTAGCCAAAACCGGGGTCGCGAGAAGCAGGACCGCCAGTAAAGCTACAATCCATTTGCTCAGCTTCTTCATCAGTTTTTCTCCTCTCAAAATGTCGGGGTTTTCCGCCGGCGTGCGCCGGCAGGGCCGGGGCTGCGTTCAGGGCAAGACGTTCCTCCTTTCAAAGCACACCCCAACACTTCGGAAAATGCATAGAAAAAACAAAATATGGCATAAATGTGTCAGGATGTCCGTGCAGATTATACATCTGCCCTATAGGACTGTCAAGGCGGGCCGACAGATTTTTCAATTTTCCGCTTCGCCCCCGGGAGGTGGGTTTTCCATTGAAAAACGGCGCGTTTGATGGTATCATCAGGTCAACGACTTTCCGGAGGTGAGTACAACATGGCACAAAAGCGCGCGGTCATCGGCATTCTGGCCCATGTGGACGCGGGGAAGACCACCCTGGCCGAGGCCATGCTGTACACCGGCGGGGCCATCCGCACTCTGGGCCGGGTGGACCACGGGGACGCCTTCCTGGACAATTTCTCCCTGGAACGGGAGCGGGGCATCACCATCTTCTCCAAGCAGGCCGCGCTGACCCTGCCGACGCTGCAGGCCACCCTGCTGGATACCCCGGGCCATGTGGACTTCTCCGCCGAGATGGAGCGCACCCTGGACGTGCTGGACTGCGCCGTGCTGGTCATCAGCGCCCCGGCGGGGGTGCAGAGCCACACCCGCACCCTGTGGAAGCTGCTGCGCCGCCGGAACATCCCCACCCTGCTGTTTCTGAACAAGACCGACCTGCCCTGCCCCGACCGCGCCGGACTTTTGGACCTGCTGCGCCGGGAGCTGGGGGACGGCTTTTTCGGCTTTGAACGCCCCGACGGGGAGCATCTGGCCCTGTGCGACGAGGGCCTGATGGAGGAATATCTGGAGACGGGGGCCCTGGGGGAGGACTCCCTGACCGCCGCCGTCGCCCGCTGCCGGGTCTTCCCCTGCTGGTTCGGCGCGGCTCTGAAATTGGAGGGCGTGGAGGAATTCTTGCGCGGCCTGGAGCGCTGCGCCCCCGCCGCCCCGGCGGGACAGGAATTCGGCGCCAAAGTCTTCAAAATCTCACGGGACGAGCGGGGGGCCCGCCTGACCCACCTGAAGGTCACCGGCGGGGTCCTGCGCACCCGGGATACGATCACCGGCGACGGCTGGGAGGAGAAGATCACCCAGCTGCGCGTCCTCTCCGGCGGAAAGTTCACCCCCGTGGAGGAGGCCCTGCCCGGCGACGTGGTGGCCGCCGTGGGTCTGACCCACACTTCTCCCGGCATGGGCCTGGGCGCGCAGGAGGACGGCCCGGCCCCGGCTTTGGAGCCGGTGCTGACCTACCGCGTCTTCTTCGAGGAGGGCACCGACGTCCACAAGGCCTACCTCCAGCTGCGGCAGCTGGAGGAGGAGGATCCCCAGCTCCACCTGGTCTGGGACGAGCGGCTGCGGCAGCTCAAGGTGCAGCTCATGGGCCCGGTGCAGCGGGAGGTTCTGAGCCAGGTGATCGCGGACCGGTTCGGCCTGACGGTCACCTTCGGCCCCGGCCAGGTGCTGTACCGGGAGACCATTCAGGACACGGTGGAGGGCGTGGGCCACTACGAGCCCCTGCGCCACTACGCCGAGGTCCATCTGCTACTGGAGCCCGGCGAGCCGGGCAGCGGCCTGCGCTTCGCCTCCGCCTGCCCGGAGGACGAGCTGGACCGGAACTGGCAGCGGCTGATCCTGACCCATCTGGCGGAAAAGCAGCATCTGGGCGTGCTGACCGGCTCGCCCATCACCGACATGACCATCACCCTGACGGCGGGCCGCGCCCACGAAAAGCACACCGAGGGCGGCGACTTCCGCCAGGCCACCTACCGGGCGGTGCGCCAGGGCCTGATGCAGGCCCGATCCGTCCTGCTGGAGCCGTGGTATGACTTCCGGCTGGAGGTGCCCCAGTCCAATGTGGGCCGGGCCATCACCGACCTGCAGCGTATGGGCGCGGAGTTCGACGCCCCCGAGACGGAGGGGGACTTCTCCGTCCTGACCGGCAGCGTCAGCGCTGCCGCCCTGGGGGACTACCCCCGGGAACTGGCGGCGTACACCCGGGGTCTGGGCCGCTTCTCCTGCACCCTGCGGGGCTACGCCCCCTGCGCCGACCAGGAGAAGGTGGTGCAGGAGCTGGGCTACGACCCGGAATCCGACGTGGACAACACCCCGGACAGCGTCTTCTGCAGCCACGGCGCGGGCCGCACCGTCAAGTGGCGGGAGGTCTTTGACCACATGCACCTGCCCTCCACCCTGAACCCGCCCGAGGAGGCCACGGTGGAGGAGCGGGCGGCGCGCTACTTCTCCCAGGTGGCCTCCGACGCCGAGCTGATGGCCATTTTCGAGCGCACCTACGGCCCCGTGAAGGACAAGGTCAAGGCCCTGCGCCCGGCGGTAAAGTCCAGACCGGCGGCGGACAAGCCCTTCAAGGGCAAGCCCCGCCCGGCGGGGCCGGAGTATCTGCTGGTGGACGGCTACAACATCATCTTTGCCTGGGAGGACCTGCGCGCGCTGGCTCAGGACAGCCTGGACGCCGCCCGCACCCGTTTGATCGAGCGCCTGCGCAATTACCAGGGCTGGCGGCAGTGCCCGGTCATCGTGGTGTTTGACGCCTACAAGGTCAAGGGCAACCCCGGCAGCGTGGAAAAGCTGGGCGGCGTGTCGGTGGTCTACACCAAGGAGGCCGAGACGGCGGACATGTACATCGAAAAGGCGGCCCACGACCTGAGCAAAAACCACCGGGTCCGGGTAGCCACCTCCGACGGTCTGGAGCAGGTCATCATCCTGGGCGGCGGCGCCCTGCGCCTGCCCGCCTCGGCCTTTGAAGCGGAGGTCAAAGAGGCGGAGGACGCCATCAGAACCTTTCTGCAAAGATAAATAAAAAACATGGAAATAAATGTATAAACACCTCCGGGGCTGACCAAACTATGCCTCGGAGGTGTTCGTTTTGAAAAAACCATGGACAGAACACATTGGCGACTTCATCGCGGGAAAGGGCTTCTACATAGTCCTGTTCCTGTGCGTCGCCGCAATTGGAATTTCGGGCTATTATCTTTTTTCCACCTTAGGTCCCAGTGAGGAGGACACCGCCGCCAGCGCCCCCACCCAGGTGGTGGTCACGCCGACCCCCTCCCCCACGCCGTCGGCGTCCGCGCCCGCGGTGAAGACCACGCCCACGCCCACCCCCACCCCGTCGGCCACGCCGACGCCGGAGCCGACCCCGACGCCTGCGCCCAGCGCGCAGGCCACCTCGGTCTTCACCTGGCCGGTCAAGGGGGAGATCATCCACGACTTCTCTCTGGAGGTGCTGGCCTATGACGAAACCATGGGCGACTGGCGCACCCACTCCGGCATCGACATCGCCGCCAGCGTGGGCACCCAGGTGTGCGCCGTCTCCTCCGGCACGGTGGAGCAGGTCTATCAGGACGACCTGATGGGCACCACCGTGGTCCTCTCCCACGGGAACGGCCTGCGCAGCACCTACTCCAACCTGGCGTCCACCCCCACTGTGGAGGTGGGGGACAAGGTCTCCCCCGGCAGCGTCATCGGCTCCGTGGGCCAGACCGCCCTGGCCGAGGGCGACCGGGAGGCCCATCTCCACCTGGAGATGAGCAAGGACGGTACGGCCGTAGACCCATCCCAGTATTTACCCGGATAAGCAAAGGGCCCCAGTTCTCAAGAAATGAGAACTGGGGCCCTTTTTATAACCCGCGGGGCATCTTGGGGCCTTTTCCGTCCGGCAGGCCCGGCAGGTGCAGCGTAAAGCGGTTCCGGGTAAAATCGATCAGGCCTTCGTCCCGCAGCCTGCCCAGCTCCCGGGACAGGGCGCTGCGGTCGGCGTAGAGGTAGTCGGCCATCTCCTGGCGGCTGAAGGGGATCTCAAAGGAGAGCGAGTCGAAATGCATGGCCTCGTAGCTGAGATACAGCAGGATCTTCTCCCGCAGGCTTTCGGCGGAGAGGATGTCCAGCTTTTTCAGCGCCCGCCAGTTCTGCTCCGCCAGGACGCTGACCAGATTTTTCTCCAGCTTGGCCAGCAGGGGAAAATCGGTGTGGATGGTGGGGTCCAGCAGCTCGGCGGCGTCCAGCATGAGCACATACCCCGGCTGGGTGGCCACGGCGCGGAACTTGGTGGGCCGCGCGCTGGTGAACACGCTGTGGAAGCCCAGCAGGTAGTCCGGCGACATAAAGTCCATAATGGACTGGTTTCCCCAGGGGTCCACCTTGTACACCTGGCCCCAGCCGCTCAGGATGCAGCCCAGGACCCGGCCGGGCCGGGTCTCCAGGTGATCCTCCAGGTGGTCCCCCGCCTGAAAGGAGAGCACCCTGCCGTCCAGATGGGCCAGAACGCTTTCGATCTCCTCCCGGGACATGCCCCGGAACAGATTGTGCGCAGCGATCAGAGGCAGATAATCCGCCTGTTCGCTCTTCCCGTTTTCCATCAGTTGTTGTTGATGATGGCGTCGATCTCCGCATCGCTCATCTGATAGCCGAAGAAGGTGTCGTAGAAGTAGTAGATATCGCCCGCCAGATCCTCAGCGGTATACAGCTCCGGGTACAGGTGGTAGGTCAGCCAGAGGATGCCCAGCGGGGCCTCGGAGGAGCCGGTCAGGAAGTGGCCCACCGTGGGGAACACAAACATCTGGTCGTTGGCGATGGCGTTGACGCTGTTGACCTTCGCGTCGGCCTTCAGGTCGGCGGAGTTGTCGGTGATCATCATGATCACGTCGGGATTCCAGGCCAGCACGTCCTCGGCGGTGAACTGGACGGAGCCGGACTCATGGATGTCGGCAGTGCAGCTGATGCCGCCGGCGGCGTCGATGACCCACTCGATCAGGATGTGGGGGTTCATGTACTGGGCGATGTTGCCGTAGAGGACCTTCTTCTTGTCCGTCTCCGCCAGGGGGCTGGTCACGTCGGCGATCTTGGCCACCATCTCGTCGATGTAGTCGCTGTACGCCTGCGCGGCTTCGGGCACGCCCAGGGCCTCGCCCAGGATGTTCATGGAGTTGGTCAGGGCCTCGGAGGTCTTGCCGTTGCCGTAGTCAATGTAGAGCACGTTCAGGCCCTTCTCCCGCAGGGTCTCGGCGGTGGCGGCCTGCATGACGATGATCAGGTCGGGGTCGGCGGTCACCACGTTTTCAATGTCGATCTCGCCGGAGGCGTCCTCATAGCGGGGCAGCTCGGCCATCTGGGGCGCGAACTCGTACTGATAGTGCCACGCGGGGTTGTCGGAGAAGCGGGGGCTCATATCGTTGGCGATCATCCAGCCGCAGCCCAGGGTCTCGATCAGGGTGTTGATGACGCCGCAGGAGCCGAAGGTCATGACGGTCTCCACCTGCGCGGGGACGGTGACCTCGGTGCCGCCGGAGTCCACCACGGTGCGCTCAGTGGGCGCGGCAGGCTCCTCCGAAGGCGCGGGGGAGTTTTCCTCCTTCTGCTCCTCCACGTTCTGGGAGACGTTCTCACTGGGCTGCGACGCGGAATCGTCCGCGCTGTTCGTGTTGGCGCAGCCGGCCAGGACGCTCAGAAGCATGCAGGCGGCCAGCAGCAGGGCAAGAATACTTTTTTTCATGTTGTTCCTCCTATTTTCGTCTGTAACGGACCGGAAAACGGAATCCGGGCAACAAAAAAGCCGCACACCTGAAAAGCAGGCATACGACCAAAGCACCCGGGACGTGCGCCCGGCATGCAGTGCGGCTTCCTTTTCAAAATGTGAAGGCCCATCAGTTTCCCGATCAGACCCCGTGAGCCGAAACCGGCTCAGGCGGCAGAAACATGAGACGAGCCATCTTTTAGCTCCCGCCGCTCAGAATCCTCTGTTCAGTTTTCCATGCTTTCCTATATACCACGATCTCCCCCGGTTGTACATTGCCAAAGCAACGAAAAATTTGTTTTTGGAGAAACAAAACATAGACGAAGAAGGGCCGCGGAGCTTTCGTTCCGCGGCCCTTCTCAGACTGTCAAAAAAGTCCTCTGGACTGTTTTGACAGTCTTCAAAAATCCCGTTACTTTTGTGCCGCTCAGCGGCACAAAAGTCCTCGCTTTACTCGCCGCAAGCCTTGCAGGCCAAGGCTTGCGAGGGATTCGATCCCATTCGAGGCGGGCTCTGCCCCCTCGAGCTCCCCCGCTTAAACTCTGCCTTCCTTCGGTGTGATGAAAGGTTTTTCGACAAGCTGAGAAGGGCCGCGGGAAAATCGCTGCGTTTTACACACAATTGGGCAAAATGTCCTTCAAATATTTGCCCGTATAGTCCTCGTACACCGCGGCGTACTCCGGGCTTTCGTGCCGGACCATGCTCAGGTAGCCGTGGAGGTTCAGGCCCTCGTGGGACATCTCGATGACGCAGCCGGCGATGTTGGAGCAGTGGTCGGACACCCGCTCCAGGTCGGTCAGCAGGTCCGACCAGACGAAGCCGGCCTCGATGGAGCACTCGCCCCGCTGCATGCGCAGGATGTGGTGGGAGCGCAGCTGGGTCTTCAGCACGTCCACCACCTGCTCCAGGGGCTCCACCCGGGCGGCGATGGTCAGGTCGTTCTTCTCAAAGGCCTCCAGGGCCAGGTCCACGGCCTCCCCCACGGCCCCCAGCATGCTGGCCAGCTCCCGGCGGGCCTCCTCCGAGAAGGTCAGCCCCTTCTCCCGCAGCTCCTCCGCCGACTCCAGAATGTTCACGGCGTGGTCGGAGATGCGCTCCAGGTCCCCGATCATGTGCAGCAGCTTGGTGGACTCGTGGCTGTCCTCGGGACTCAGGGAATAGGTGTTCAGCTTGACCAGGTAGCTGCCCAAAATGTCCTCATAGTGGTCGGCCAGGTCCTCGTCGTTGCGGATCCGCTCGGCCTTGTCGGCGTCGTATTTGCGGAACATCTCAAGGGACAGGTGCAGGGCCTCGGCGGACGCCCGGGCCATGTCGCGGGTGACGACCTTGCAGCGGGACAGGGCCACGGAGGGGGTGGCCATCAGGCGCTCGTCCAGCTCGATCTGCTTCTCCTCCGCCGGGGCGGCGCTCTCGGGGATCAGCTTGTAGGACAGCTTTTCCAGCAGCCCGGAGCAGGGCAGCAGAATGGCGGTGCAGAGGATGTTGAAGGTAGAGTGGGCCACGGCGATGCCCCATTCGCTGGCGGGGCTGTCCACAAAGGCGGACAGGTCGAAAATCGCCCGGGCGGCGCAGAACAGGCTCAGCAGCAGGGCGGTGCCGATGATATTGAAGCTGAGATGGACGACGGAGGCCCGGCGGGCATTGCGGTTGGTGCCTACGGAGGAGATCAGGGCGGTGACGCAGGTGCCGATGTTCTGCCCCATGATGATGGGCACGGCGGCTCCGAAGGTGATCTGTCCGGTGGAGGACAGGGCCTGCAGGATGCCCACCGAGGCGGAGGAGGACTGGATCACGGCGGTCAGCACCGCCCCGGCCAGCACGCCCAGGACGGGGTTGGAGAACATGGTCAGGATGTTCCGGAAGGCATCCACTTCCTTCAGCCCGGCCACCGCGCCGGACATGGTCTCCATGCCGAACATCAGGGTGGCGAAGCCCAGCAGGATGGTGCCGGTGTCCTTGCGCTTGTTGGTGCTGTGGGGCATCATGTACAGCACAATGCCGATCAGGGCCAGGATGGGAGTGAAGGAGGAGGGCTTGAGCAGCCGGACGAACACGTTGGTACTCTCAATTCCGGTCAGGCTCAGCAGCCAGGCGGTGACGGTGGTGCCCACGTTGGCGCCCATGATGACGTTGATGGCCTGCTTCAGGGTCATCAGGCCGGAGTTGACGAAACCCACCACCATGACCGTGGTGGCGGAGGAGGACTGGATGATGGCGGTCACGCCCAGGCCGGTCAGGAAGCCCGCCAGCTTCCCGGTGGTCAGCTTGCCCAGGATGGCGGTCAGGCCGCGCCCGGCCCGCTTTTCCAGAGCCGACCCCATCAGATTCATGCCGAACAGAAACAGGCTCAGCCCGCCGATCAGCGTCAAAACATCAAAAAGATCCATATTTGTTTCGGAACCTCAGTTTCAGCGGTTCCTTTACTTCTCCTTCTTTTTTTGCATACATTTTCATGTTCCGGTTGCAGTATACCATTTGAAATGTTTACAAAAAAGCAAGGTTGTGTAAAGCATTGTAAAGTCTGTGTAAAATCGCGGCGGCAGGCGCTCAACCCGCGTCTGCCGCCGTTTGTCTGTTCAGCTTTCCATGTGCTTGCCCAAAAATCCGGCGATGGTCTGGGCCAGCTTGTATTCGATCTCCCCGGTACGCTTTTCCGGGTCGGTGGTGGCGAAGAGCACACACCCCAGCACGTCCCCTTCGGACAGGATGGGCGCGGCGGCGGAGATCAGATACTTGTCGCCCTCCTCGCACACGGGTAGCGGACTGCCGTCCCCTTCGTACTGATAAATCTGGCGTCCCTCCATAATGGACTCCAGCTCGGGGGACACCCGCTTGTCCGCCAGCTCCCGGCGGGCGCAGCCCGCCACCGCCAGGCAGGTGTCCCGGTCGGTGATGACCGTGATCTGCCCGGTGGTCTTGTTCAGAGTCTCGCACATCTGGCCGGAAAAGTCGGCCAGCCCGCCCATCAGGGAATATTTTTTAAAGATCACCCCGCCCTCTTTATCGGTGTAAATCTCCAGCGGGTCGCCGTTACTGATAACATTGGCATCGTAGACCTTATCCGCTCGATTTCTGCTCGATTGGACGATTTGTAATTTGTAGGGGCGGATATGATCCGCCCGCGGGCGGCAGATTGCCGCCCCTACAAGGGGCTCGCTATCCACGATGCCTTCAGGAAAATTTGCGGCGGTCTCCCATTCTTCCGGTAACGTGCCGCATCGCAGAAGGCTGTCCACATCCGCTTGGAGCTGTACCTCAATGTGGTTCTCGTAGACCTTGATCTTGTGGATGATCAGCTCCAAATCATTGCGCTCCAGTTTTTCTTTGTTCAGAATGTCGTCAAAGACCTCCAGCGCCGTTTTCGCCGCCCGGTTCACCCGGATGATGGTGTTGCGCTTGTCGGCGGTCATCTGGAGCTGATTTTGTAACCCTTCCATCCGGCGGATCAGGTCGCTCTCCAGCTCGTCGTAGGTCTCCTCCAGCGTCTCCTCCTGTTCCGGATGCTTCATCATGTCCCGGATGCGCTGGCGCTTGGTGGCCTTCAGCTCCTCCTGCAAATCGGCCAGCACTTCCTCCAGATGGGCGGCGCTCTGCTCGGTCTCCGCCACATCCTCCGCCTCCCGGGCGAGATCGGCGTTCAGCCGCTCCAGCATGGCGGCCGAGTTTTCTTTGACCTTGCGGACGTAGGCTTTCAGCAGCTCGTCCAGCTTGTCCACCCGGATGTGGTGGCTGGTGCAGGCTTTCAGCCCCCGGCGGTGGTACTCTCCGCAGCGGTAGGCATCCTTTAAGTCGGAACGGCTCATGGCGAACATGGGGCTGCCACAGTCGCCGCACTCCAGAAAGCCGGAGTAGACGTTGTCGTTTTTCTTGACGCCCCGGTAGTGGGCGGTGGAGCGCTTGTCCCGCAGCGCCCGAACGGTGGCAAAGGTGCGGTAGTCAATGATGGCCTGGTGGTGGTGCTCAAACACCAGATGGTCACTCTCGTCCCGCTTGACCTCCGCGCCGTTGATTTTCTTCCGGGTGTACTTGCCCTGCCGCAGGGTGCCGATGTAGAAGTCGTTGTCCAGGATGCCCTGCACCGTTACAATGCTCCACACCGGTTTCGTTTCCCGGTGGTAGTCCTCCCCGGCAGCCTCCTTGCGCTCCCGCTCCGCCATCCGCGGGGTGGGGATGCCCTCGTCGGTCAGGTAGTTGGCGATCTTTTTATACCCCCAGCCGTCGATGTACAGCTGAAAGATACGGCGCACCACATCCGCCTCGGTGGGAACGATCTCAAACTCCTGCCGCTTGTTGACGATGTAGCCGTAGGGCGCGGCGCAGATCCATTTGCCGTCGGCCTGCCGCCGCTGGATGACCGATTTCACCTTTTTGCTGGTGTCGGTGACGGGCATTTCGTTGATGAGGAATTGAAACTGGATTTTCAGCCAGTCGTCGTCATTGGGGAAGTCGATGCCGTCCCCGATGGAGATGATGCGCACACCCGCGTCCCGCAGGTCCTCCAGCTCCACCAGCCCCCGGCTGTTGCGGCGGGAGAAGCGGGAGAAGTCCTTGACGATCAGGATGTCCCTTTGATGGCCCATCAGCTCCCGGCGCATGGCCTGGTAGCCCTCCCGCTGCTCGAAGGTGTAGCCGGAGCGGTCCCGGTCCTCGTAGAAGGTCAAGGTGCTGTCCGGGAACTTGTGCTTCACGAAATCCTCGATGATGGCCTTCTGGTTTTCGATGGAGGTGTTGTCCCGGTCCAGTTCCTCGTCCACCGAGATACGGGTGTAGCCCGCGATGTCAAACTTTTCGATCAAATGGAATCACCTACTTCTCACCCTTGAGGTATTTCGCCGTCTCCCGGTCGAACTCGGAAATGTACTCCGCGTCCTGCTTTTTGCGGAACTGGGCGTAGATCCCGCTGACCTTTTTCACCGCGTCATCGTGGGAAACGCTACCCTTGCCCTCCAGCACATTGCGGCGGTTGTTTTGCAGGAAGCGGTCGGTCTCCGCCAGCCAGTCCTTCATGCTCATCAGCTGCTCATCCTCCGCCATCAGCTCGGCGTAGTCGATGAACATGGTGACCAGGCGGTTCAGCCGGGAGATTTCCTTTTCGTTCAAATAGTTCTTGGCCACCAGCGTGTCGCTTTTCAGAATTTTTCCGTCCGGTGCGCCCTTCCAGGTGGTCAGGCCCATGGTGGGGCTGTCCAGAGTGGCCCGCTCGCTGATCAGCTCCGCCGCTGTCTTGCCCGTCACGGCGAAGTGCAGCTTGTTCTGCACGAAGGCGTAGAAGGCTTTCGTGGTTTCGCTGTTTTTGTCGTAGTCATAGCTGCACTGTTCAAACACGTCCGCGATCTTCTGGTAGGCCCGGCGCTCGCTGGCACGAATTTCACGAATTCGCTCCAGCAATTCGTCGAAGTAGTCCTTGCCGAAGGGCCGGCCGTTCTTCATCATCTCGTCGTTGAGGACGAAGCCCTTTTGGATGTACTCCTTCAGCGTTTTGGTCGCCCACTGGCGGAACCGGGTGGCCTTCTTGGAGTTAACCCGGTAGCCCACGGCGATGATGGCGTCCAGGTTGTAGCATTGGGTCATATAGTTTTTGCCGTCTGCGGCAGTTACCGAGAATTTCTCGGTAACTGAATCTTTGTCCAGTTCATCCTCTGCAAAGATATTTTTCAGATGCAGAGAAATGTTGTCAGCTGTACACCCGAATAACTCTCCCATGGCTTTCTGTGTCAGCCAAAAATTCTCGTCTTTGAATATGACGCTGACGAATTCTTTTTCTCCGCCGTTATCGTACAGCAGGATCTCTCCGCTCTTTTCCGGCTCGTTTTCCATATGCCAGCCCTCCTTTTCTAACAACATTTGTATAAAATCAGACTTCTAATTTCAGATAACATTGTATCACGAATGAATCGAAATAGCAACGAAAAACGGGGGGCTGTAACATCACTTGTCCCAGCCCCCGATATAAACTCAGGCAAGGCGGCCGCGGCCATCATACGAATCCCCAATAAAACAGACTGATTGAGCAGTCTGTTTTATACGCAGCTTTGCTGCGTATGCCAAACCTCAAATGGTTTGGCGGGATTCGCATGGCATGACATCTCTGCCCGCATTTCATGCGGGCGCTGTGGATCATAGATCCACAGCGATTCAAATGATTTGAGTCATTTGAATCAGAGATTAGTATCAGCCTGGTTGCCTGAACAGTAGTTGTCAATTGTCAGATTACATCCCCATTGCCATGCCGCTTTGCTTTTCCCGCTCCACCTCGAGCTGGGCAATGCGCTTGCGGTTGTAGCACAGCAGATCGCTGGCGGCGTCTCCCAGATCCCGCTCTCCCGACTCAAACACCGCGACCAGGTATTTTTTCGCCTGATACTCCTTGTAAAGTGGTTTGAGCTGTTCCCGCAGTTCTGCGTTTCGCTTTTCCGCATTGGTGAGCCAGATTTCCACGATCTTGCTTTTGTCCCTGACATTGATCTCCAAGTAATTATCACGCTCCTTTTGACCGCCAATATTTTCCGCAGTTTTGATTGTTCTATTCACTGTTCTATTCACATAGACAGGCTCGGTCCTTGCCGCTCCTCGTGGTCATTCTCTTTGTGACCGAGGGCGATTTTCTTTTGCTGCTCTCTCTTCCGTACCTTTCGGTCGGAGCGCGGATGGGATGTCAAAGGAGTATCCCCTTGACCACGTTCCAGAGCGCGGCCCAGCTGTACCAGAGAACGGCCAAGACTGTCACCAGCACTGTTAGCCCCAGAAGTCCAAGCAGGATATCCTTCCCGCTGATATAGGGCAGATAGATATGCCGCCCGTTCTTCCTCCCAGCCTGTTCTGCCAGCATCCGAATCGCGGCCAGTTCTTTCAGAAGCTCCGCCGCTTGCTCCTTCGTCGCATAAATAATCGGCCGGGATCCCATTCGTTCCATGTGATCGTTCTGCTCCGCTGTCAGACGATACAGTGCGCTGAGGATATTCAGCAGCTCGTCCCACTCCTCCGCTGTCGGATGCGCTTCCGGCAACGGAGCCTGTTCCGCTTCCTGCTGCGGTGTTGCGGACTGTGTGTTGCGTTGCTTCAATTCCTCCAGAGATAATCTCTGCCCGGATTCTAAACTCATGTTCCATTGCCTCCTTCAAGTATCTCTCGTCATGCAATCTGTCGTCCCGGCACTTCATGCCGCCAGGTGTGGTGTAGGTAATGTTCTTCCGGCTGTCTGTCCAACGAACACTGTATCCCTCACTCTCCATCAGAGAGATGAACTCGCCCTTGGTGGAAGCGTACCGCATACACTCGTCGATGGTATTGATGATCCGAAACTTCCAGCTCTCGCCCTTGGCGGCGGCGTGTTACTCAGCGTTGGACATGGACTTGCCCCTTTTCTGACTCGGTTGGAACACTGGCAGGCCGAACTCCATGCACACCTGATCGTTGCGCTGACGCAGCTCTGTCAGCTCCGGTTCGCTGATGTGCAGCTTCTTTCCGTCCTCCAGACTGACGCTGTTGATGATGAAGTGCGAGTGGATGTGGTCACGATCGGTGTGCGTGCAGACCAACACCTCTCGTCCCTCGAAATATTCCGCCAGCTTCAGTGCGGCAGCGTGGGCGGTGACAGGATCGACGTCCTCACCTTTGGGGAAGCTCTGCACCATGTGAAAGAACATCACACCGCCATCCTTGTGGTAGAGCAGTTTGGTACGCAGAAAATCATCGTAGACACTTTCGGGCCGACAGTTGACGCTGCTGACCAACCGCTGATCCTCCCACAACGTTTTCTTCTCCTGCATGGTGTACCGCATGACCGCCGCCATGCAGGGGCGGCTTTGTCCTTTGGGGTAGTTGGTAAAGTGGATGATCGCTATCTGTTCCACCTCCCACGCTCCTGGATCTCCCGCAGCGTACCGCTGATGCTTGCCAGCTCCCGCGCTGTACCGTCCAGGTTGACCGTGTTGATCCTGCCCATGTGAGACAGCACCGTCAGCTGATTCAGATTGTTGCCGATGCTTCGCAGTTGTTTTGCGACTTGCTTCAGATCCTCAAGGATAACCACTTGCCGTCCGAGACAGCAGCGGGTCACATAGTCACTCTGGGACATGTGAGCCTGTTTTGCTTTTTGTTTGATGACCTCTAAATCCTCGGATGAGATTCGGATGCTGAATGTTGCGTCTTTCACGTTGTCCCTCCGCTCTTGAAGTGGGTCCGGGCTTCTGCCCGGAATCTTGCGTTTGCGGGGCTGGGGCTGTGCCCCTTGTCCAGACAAACGCGATGCTGGCCCGTCGTCCTCGCGGACGACGCATCCTTCGCTTCACCGCGAGCGGCAAAGCTCAGTCACTCAGTCGCTCGTCCTCTTCCCACCGAACCCGCTTCGCTGGGCTTCGGTGGGAGCCCTGTTTGGAGGGAATTTTCCGTGCCCCGCGGCTTCTCCGCACATTCGGCCCACACGGGCGCAAATTTGGCCGCTTGCTCTTTGGCGGGAGTTTACTCGCATCGTTTCGAATCGTCCTGCAAATCGGCTTCAGGCGGCAGGCTGGGCCGCTCAGGGCCGACAGGGTCAACAATGGCAGCCCCCTGGGTATCGGCACGATCGGCACGATGCAGCTCGATCAGCCGCTTTCCATTGCTGCGGCGCATCTCAAAGGAAATACCGAGTTTGCTTAGAGCGTCAGCGCTTTGCAGGATTCTCCGAGAAACCTTTTTCGGTGAGATGTGTTCTGCGCCCTCAGGGTCAACAATCTCAGCCAGCTCTGTGGGAGTGCCGATAAAATCGTTGCGGGATTTCATGAGCTCAGAGATCAGAAAAATGATCCTGTCTCCCATCAGTTCCGGCTGCTCCCGACTGTCGGATAGTAGTTCCCACACATTTTCATCACTGCGTTTCAGTTGAAGCTCCCGATACTCGATATCCCGTCCGATACAGGACAGCTTGGCCTTGCCGCTGCCGCGCTTGTCCTCGATAAGCGTGAGGCTGGTATCCACCGCTCCGCTGATTGCTGTGGTGCCGGAGATACGGCTGAACACATCCTCTGCCGATTCCTTTCGCAGATGGTGAATCAGCAGAATAGCGATACCGTACTTGTCCGCAATTCGTTTGAGTGCGGACAGGTCGCGGTAGTCGTTGGCGTAGGTGTTTTCATAGCTGGTTCCCCGGATCATCTGTAGCGTATCGATGATGACCAACACCGCGTCCCGGTGTTCCGCAAGGAAGGCATTCAGCTGCTCTTCCAATCCCTTTCCGAGGAGAAAACACTCGGTACAGAAATGTACGGTCGGCGGAGCATCCTCCGTGATCTCGAACAGTCGGTTCTGGATACGCAGCGTGGAGTCCTCCAGACAGAGGTAGAGCGTCGTGCCCTGCCTGGTTCCCATTCCCCAGACTTTTTCTCCCTTCGCTACCGTCACCGCCAGCCACAACGCCAGCCACGACTTGCCTACCTTAGGCGAGCCTGCCAGAATGTGCAGTCCTTGAGAGAGCAGCGTGTCCACCACAAAACTCAGCGGCCGGAGCGGTTGCGCCATGAGGGTGGCGCCGTCAATGGTGTTGAGATGTTGCATAAAAATCACTTCCTTTTTGCCAGACTTGGATTTCGGCTCCCGGCATGATAAAATCTAACATAGGATAAGCCATGAAAAAATCCACAAGTGATTTCCGCGCAAGACAGGAAAAATCGCTTGTGGACAGTTCTGGGGGTGCTTTTATGCGATTCGATCACGGGATCTATATTACCCTTTCACCGCAGGGAGTTCTCCGGCGGCAGCTCGTCTCCACCTCCGGGGAAATTGATTTAGAGGAGACCACCCCAGAGGCGGAGATTATCAATTACTCGGAGCTGAATTTTGAACCCTATGCAGCCGTGATCGATCTGTTGTCAGTCACAGCGGCATTCCTCCCGGCGGAGGAAGATGAGCATATCAGTGCAGAGGAGAAAAATGTTTTCCCTTACTTTTGGGATACAGTTCAGGATTTGGTGGAGACCTTTGAAGCGGAGGATCCCCTCCACGGTACACTGACCCGAAGCGCGCTGGAGGACTGTGTGCCGCCGGATGATATGGGTTCTCCCTTCATTCATCAGACTGCGGAGAACATCTTGGAAACACTGACGGAGATCATGCGATTTCAGTTCATAGTCAACGAGATTCTCTACGATATGCGCAGCGGAACGCCCATTGATCTGGCGGAAAAGTACGCGTTTCTCCGTCGGGCGGCGGTGATGCAGATTTTAGAACTCGGAGATGAACTCACCCAAAGATACTTTTTCCGTTCGCCTGCGGCATACTACTGCTTCCTCCTTCTCCATGTACTCGCACGCAAACCAAGAGTTTGCTTGTGTGAGTGCTGCGGGCGATACTTTATCCCACAACGAAAAGGGCGGATCATATACTGCGATCGAATTTTGAAAGAGGATAAAACCTGTAAGTATTGGGGCCCCATCCTGAAACACAAGCTGAAAGCTCAAGAGAAAACAGTCATCGAGGAATTCGACCGGGCCAAACAGAGGATGTACAAGCGGTATGATCGAACGGAGCATGTCAACCAGAAGCCGTCCCCAAAGGCTCTCTCTTATGATGATTACTATGTGTGGCTGGATCGGGCCACCAAGGCCAGAGATAATTGCCTGGCGGGGAAAATCACGCTGGAGGACGCACGGAAAATAATCAATGCGGAGTAAGTAATTCTTGACCCTGCATAAAAACGGGCTTCATTCCCTGTCTTCCGACCGGGGATGAAGCCCGTTTTTGTATTGATTCAATTCGGTTGTCAACTGCCATGCCAGCTTGAAGCCACAGATAAAACTGTCGACAGACAAATCCTCTGCGATCTGATCCTTGTTATCGATAATCTGCAGCACCAGCTTGCGCTCCGGCTTTTCCAGCCGCTCAATAAGCTGCTTGTGGCAGGACTCAACTTCCTGTTGCAGTACGATCTTCTTCGGTGGAGTATAGAATTTGTCGTATAGGAATTTAAGCGTTTTATTCATGTGTCTCGCCTCCTGTTAGCAAGGCACAATATCACAGAAGGTGAAAAATAGCTATGCTTAAACCAACAAATATTGTTTTCCTTATATTTGCATTTTTGTTTTACCGTAAAGGCTCAAAGCAATCATTACAATGCCGCTTTTATTTTACTCCAGCTCGTAGCAACCTGCATCTCAACGCCATTGTCCAATGCTTCGAAATGCTTTTTGCCGCAATGGATCTTTAGCTGCTCGCGGGTGCGCAGATCCATGAAGCTGTCGCTGCCCTTAGTCTCCAGAATAAAGTATAGCTTTTCCTCACCATTCTTGGTCAGATATACCGCCCAGTCAGGAGTGTAGTTGCCAATGGACGTCTCAATTTTGAAGCGGCCGGGAATCTTGAAGAACATTTTCACATCCGGATCGTTGTCCAATGCCACAGCAAAGGGACGTTCAATTGAGCTGCTGTCATAGACAACATAGTCATAGATGCTGTGTTCTACCTTTACGGCATTGCGGTCAAGATTTGCAATCAGCTCCGCCGTATCAAAAATCTCCTGAACATAGTATTCCTTGCCATCCAGCTTGATATAGCTGATGCCGTCAATCGCCAAGGCGTGGCGGTTGTTGCGGATCAGCTCCGTTGCTTTTTCCAGGAATGCTTCCGGATTGTTCAGAAAATCTCCGCACCGGCCGCTTTGAATCAGGATTTCCTTGACAGTTACCGGCGTCAGCAAAGTGGCATCGCTGATGGCCGTGATAATATCCGGCAGCATTTGATAGGAATTCGCAATATCCATCGTCCGCATTTCCCGTTCCGTATGGGAGACACCGGCCTGCTCAATATAGATGTCCGCCGTCTGTGAAATCAGCCGCATCTTCGGGATGGCAGGCATATCCTGCAGCGCCCTCACACAGTTTTCAATCAGCCTGTCCGTGTCGATGCTTACACGGTAAGCCGTTTTCTGCTTGATCTTATTCCACAGCTCCAGAAACCCAGGAGAAACCATGACCTGCTTGTTGAGGCGTACTACAACATCTTTGGATGCGTCCCGCACTGGCGGTTTTCGGTCGGCATTTGCGATAATGGCCTCAAAACGGCTGCGGGCGGCTTCATACTTTGGGGGCAGTTCAAGCGTTCCGGTTTTTAAGGCGTTTTTCATGGTATCCTTCATTTTGCCGGAGCTTGTGATGTAGCCCTTCTGCTCAAAGTGTTCGATCAACGTACATGCCTGGAACACATTTGGGTTGTCCCACCCCTCTTTCAGTGCGGAGTGTGAAAAGATAAAACGCAGCGGACAGTCGAAGCTCAAAAGCCACTCTTTATCACGCATAATGGTGTTGTACGTATCGTCGTCAGCCTGAGTATCACCCTTTGTATCCTTCAGGCGGCCTTTTTTGTCCTGCGAGAAATAGCCGTTGGGGAATAGGGCTTCATGCGGACGGCGTAGTTTTTCAGGATAAAGGGAATCAGCGGACCGGGGTCGGGGGTCTGAAAGCCCCGCTCCCGGCAGTCGCCGATACGCCTGTAAATGGTATAGGGCGATACGGATCCGCAATGATAAAGCTGATATACCAGTTCCGGGGGCGCTGCCGGTCTCCCGCCGTCGGGCGGTATCATTCCCAGTCCAGAACCGGCATATGATCCGCCCCTTCTTTCCAGGCGCATACCTCATATTCCAATCCGGACTCTTCCAGTCGGGACAGCAGGTCTTCGCTCACACCAGCAGGGAATGAGTTGAGAGCTGTCAGGACGGTGCCGTCCGTAAATGCCGAAAGTTCCGTGGGCTCGATAGCCTCCACCGCTTTATCCCCGGTATAGAAGATCGCCGCCGAGTCCTCTTCTCCGTTTGACTTGCCCGTGGCTGTCCGGCTGTTTTCGAAATACTTGCTGTTGGACGGCGGAGTGATCTTCGCCGTACTCGCACAGTTCAGAACAAGATTGCGGTTCCCCTGATATTTTCCCACCGCCAGATATCCGGCTCCGCAGTTCAGATAATCTTTCCCGGTATCGCAGGTGATGTCCCCCGCGCTCCTGCAATTCAGGACAATTGACGTCTCCATGATCCCCGCCAGGCCCCCGGCCTGCTGTTCGGAGTACAGAGTACTTCCGCCGTCCACCTTGTTGTTCTGCTCCCGCTCAAGATATTTCAGAGAAACGGCACCTTCGTTACTGCAGTTCTCCATAAGGGCGACCAGCTTCTGGGTCTTCGTTTTTTCTCCGCCAAAATATCCGCACAAGCCGCCCACGTAAGTATAGCCCGTGACGTCTCCGCTGTTTTTGCAGCGGTTAAGAATGCATTTTTCCGCGTCGCCGCAGAAGCCGCCCACATATACGTTTCCGTCGACTTTGGCGGTATTCACGCAGTCCGTGACCGTTATGGCAACGCTCGTCGTGCTTTCCAAAACTCCGAATACGCCGCCGACCGTCAAGGCTGTCCCGGTCACGGTCCCTTCGTTGCGGCAGTTCGCGGCATCGGCGTTGAGAAGATAGCCTACAACGCCTCCGGCGATACCCTTTGCGCCTCCGTTATTCTCGATCTGTGCGTCATTTACGCAGTCCAGCACCTGCGATACCGGCTCGTCCCAATTTCCATTCATCTTGCCGATGATGCCCCCGACCGCCCGGCCGCTTCCTCGGATAAAGCCGCTGCTCCTGCAGTTCATTACCGTTCCGCCGGCAAGCGCCACCACCGCGCCGGCGTAGTCCGCGCCGTCAATATACACGTTCTCCATGGTGAGATTCTGTATGACGGCGTCCACGTCCGTGGAGGCAAACAGTCCGGCTTTATCGTCCTGGGAACCGACAAAATACAGGCCGCTGATGGTATGCCCGTTCCCTTCAAAGACACCGTTATATTTCTCGACGGGGATCCAGTTTCCGACATTTTTTCCGCAGACGTCCGCCAGATCAAGATCGGCCTCCAGCACGGCGTCAATCGCCGACTCGCCGCCGTTCACACGGTCACGGAATTTTACCAAATCCTCTACCGTCTTGATCACAACGAGACTTCCGTCCCCCTCATTTCTGGCCTCCTCCGCAGCCTCCGCTTTCTTCTGGGCGTTCTCCTTCGCCGCTTCCTGAATTTGATCCGCGAAATAATCGACACCGCTGCCGCTGTTCCCAGAGTCGGTATCGCTTTTTCCGCAGGCCCCCAGGCAGAGAACGATTGCGAGGAAAACTGCTATCACCCTCATCTTTTTCATCACGCATATCCCCTTTTGATATCGTAGTGTATTTCCGCTGTTAAGCCGGGCCTGACCGATACGTCAGGCCCTGATGCTTATATTTCCGGCATCTCCTGTTCGCTCTGCTTTTCGCTCTTTTTCCCGTTTTTCTTCCTCTTCTTGGTCAAAAACGCGCATACAACACATACGATGACCGCAATCAGAAACAGGATATTTCCAACGCCCATGCTCAGGCCGTGGTTCGCTCCCTCAAGCGCCATCGCCGCGTACATAAACAGCAGGAGCACATCGCCCAGCAGCGTGAGCTTGGGGTGATTGAGCAGGAAGAATACCGCGACCCAGACGATGCCCAGCAGGAAAAGCGGCAGAACCCCCCCGAAATATTCCGGGCTCTCCCGGACGATTTCTATCAGACTCATGCCCTCATCCTTATAAGTAAACCAATGCAGAAACATGCTTATAACCGCTGCTGCCGCCGCGCACACCGCCACCTTTACGGTAACAACGCTCCATGACTTTTTCACTTTCTCGACCATGGTCTTTACTCCTTTATTTCTATTATTTTTTAAAGCCGGACCGTCCTTCCCATGGGGCGCTCCTTGCTTTATTCCCATTCAAAGCAGGGGCCGTCCGGGCCCTGCTTCCATGCACTGTAATTGCCATCCGCGTTTTGGACCCACTGATTCAACGCATCGGTAACGGTCCCGTCCGTGAAACCAGCCGCACCAGTGGGCTGGAGATCGCCTGCGCGGCTGGGGATCTCCGCCGTGCGTTCGGAATAGTAGCAGGATTCCACCGTGCTGACGGTGCCGATTCCCCATACGTTATCATCGGCGGACAGTTCCGCGATGGTATAGCAGTTCGCGACCATCGGCTTGTCCGCGTTCAACAGACCCAGGAGCCCAAAGGCATCACAGACCCCTTTCTGAGGTGTAACGCTGATGCTCCCCTGGGAATAGCAGTTGACGGCTCCTATACCGTAGCACACAATGCCCGCCGCGCGGGAAGAATTCGACAGTCCCAGAGTCAACTCAGAATACAGAAACTCATCAAGGCCCGCTGTGCCGAAGAGCTCATTGATCTGATTGAGGCCGGCACAAACCGTCCCTCTCTGGAAGCAATTTGTAATGATGGAACGGCAGTTTACGGCGATACCTCCCGCCGAGACGCCGCCAGATACAATGCCGGTATTCCCGCAGCGGTTAATGGCAGCGGCCTCGTCGGTGTAAACAGCCCCAATGCCGCCGGCGTTCCCCCGGCCGGTCACATTGCCCTCGTTTATACACGCCTCGATCACAGCCTCCGATTGCACCGCAATGCCTGCCGCAGTGGCTCCAGTGACGTTCCCGGTGTTCGTGCAGCCGGTCACGCTGCCCCAGGCGATGCTGACAATCCCGGAGGCCTCTCCCTGGACAGAATTTGCGCTGCCCGCAACCATGCAGAATACATCTGCCTCGTTGCGGCACTGCTCGATCCGGCCGCTGCTCTGCCATGCCAGGCCTCCGGCCTGGCTCCTGCCTTCCACGCGCCCGGAGAAAGAGCAGCCGGACAGGACGGCCGTCTCACCTACCGTGCACACCAGGCCGCCCACCTGCAGGCCGGTGACCGTACCGCTGGCGCGGCAATTCTCAACACACCCTTCAATATCGTAGGCGATCGCCCCGCCGTGCTCCGTGTCGATGGACACGTCCGCCAGCGTCAAGTTGCGGATTACACCGTTGGAGCCCAGGCCCGTGAACAGGCCTACGGTCCGGTCGTGGTCCACGCCGTACAGGCCGCTGATGGTGTAACCGTTCCCCTCGAAGATGCCTTCATAGATGACGTACTCCCCGTCTGTATGGCCGATCGACACCCAGTCTCCCAATCCCTCTGCGCACACGGACGACAGATCGATATCCGCCGTCAGCACGGCGTTCAGGCCGTCCTCACCTGCATTGACCCGGTCCCGGAATGCCAGCAGATCCTCCGCAGAGGCGATTTGTATCGCACCTTCCGGCGGAACGGCATCGTTCCCGCCGCTGCTGTCCAGCGAGCCGTCGCTTACAGATGTACCGCCACCGGCGCTATCCCCGCTGTTGCTTCCGCCGTTATCGTTTCCGCCGTTGTCTCCTCCACAGGCCGCCAGGCTCAGCAGCAGGCAGCAGGCCAGCAGGGCGCACAAAAGTTTCTTCCCTTTGTTTTTCAAAACGATTCCTCCGTCAATCTCAAAATATGGTTTACGCCTCACGGCACCATGATATCCGTCCAGTCGGACACCTCACAGCGGCCTTCATTGGTGCTCCCAACGGCCACTGCGGTACCATCAGAACGCAGCCCCACCGTATGGCTGTTTCCGGCCGCCACAGTCACGATGTCTGTCCAATCGGACACATCCCGCTGGCCATCTCCGTTGCCGCCCGTGGACACCAGTGTACCGTCAGAGCGCAGGCCGATTGCGAAACCGGCCCCGGCCGCCACAGCCACAATATCCGTCCAGCCGGACAGGTCCCAGTCGCGGCCCGCTACCACCACCGTGCCGTCCGAATGCAGACCCAATGCAATATCGGACCAGGCAGACAGGGCTACGATATCCGTCCAGCCAGACATGTCAAACTGATCCGGATCGGCCTTGCCTGCAACAACTACCGTACCGTCAGCACGCAGACCCAGGGTATGGCTGGCCCCGGCGGACACCGCCACAATGTTGCTCCATTTGCTCACATCGCATTCGCCATCATCATTGTCCCCTGTGGCCAGCACTGTGCCGTCAGCGCGAAGGCCTACGGTATACATGGCCCCGGCCGATACAGCTACGATATCTGTCCAATCGCTCACATCACAGGCCTTTGCGTATCCCACGGCCACCACTGTGCCGTCAGAACGCAGACCTACTGTATGCATGCCCCCGGCTGATACAGCCACGATATCCGTCCAGTCACTTACCTCGCATTGACCGGTGTAGTTTTTCCCCGTGGCCACCACCGTGCCGTCGGAACGCAGGGCGACCGTGTGGTCTGTCCCGGCAGACACTGCCTTCGCCGCTTGTGCGGCGGTTTCCCAGTCCAGCTTTGTCTGTCCTGAAACTGCCTGTTCAGGTTCAGTCTGATTGCTGTCATCCTGTGTTCGGTCAGCATTTTGTGCGGTGCCGGTTTGTTCGCCGCTATTGTCACGGGTGCCCTCACTGCCGCAGGCTGCCAGGCTCAGCAGCAGACAACCAATCAGAACCGTACATAAAAATGATTTTTTGATGTTTCCCAACACAAGAACTCTCCTTTTTCAACAATCGCATACCCGGAAGTGCTGAAATCGCCCAGTATTCCAATATTATTCCGCATTATAGTGGATGGTCGCGTTGAGCAGCGCTTCATTCGACTCGCCGATCTCAATGTTGTTGAAATCTTCCTCTGTGCCCTCATAATAGACATCCATTAGGCTGCCGCACTCATAAAATGCCGCCCTCCCTATGGCCGTAATACCGCTGTGGAGCGTAACGGAAGAGAGATTTGCACAGCCTGCAAATGTCTCCTGTTTAATTCTCGTAATACCAACCGGGACTGTAAAATCTGTAATAGCTGTATAGGAAAATGCTAAGGCGCCAAGCTCGGTCAATCCCTCCGGTATATTGATCGACGCCAGATTATCGCAGCTTAAAAAGGCTTCTTCTCCAATGCTCGTGATCGTTGACGGCAATGTTATGGAGGTCAACCCGTCGCACCACAGAAAGGCTTCATCCTTTATCTTTGTAATGCCTTCTGCCATGATAACCGTCTTCATCTCATCGAGATCTGATAAGCCGATCTTTTCCATGGTGGAGGGCAGACTGACGTACTGAATATCATGATACATGGTAATATTGTAGGTTTTCGTGACCCCTTCTTCAATTACCACATAGAGAACAGCGTCTGCGTCAGGGTATTCCTCGCCTTCAACGCTTGACATCTCTCCCGTTCCCGAAACTGTAAGGATTCCATTGCTGTCCAGGGTATATGTGACATTTTCGCCCCAGCTGCCGCTTTTTACGATCTCACCGGCCGGTGGAAGACTGACAGGCTGCGATGACGGTTCCTCCGTCTGCTCCGCCGCAGGCTCGGTTTCTGTCTCTGCCTGTACCTGGGTTTTGGAGGGTTCCGTGTTGTCCTGTTCGTTTGTGCCGGCTTCTTCTCCGCCGCAGGCGGCAAGGGATACCAGCAGTACCAGAGCCGTCAGAAAAGCTGCCATTTGTTTCATTTTTCTCCTCCCAATTCACATCTTTTTTGGGGTTTCCTTTGTATCAGTCACATTCAGAATGTGTAGAGCACCTCAATGTCGCCGGTCTCCAGGTCCTTTGCCAGGAAGGCACTGTTCTGGCGGGCGTATCCGGCCCACCACATGATATCCTGCTTGGCCAGAGCGTGGGCCAGGAAGTACACTTTTCCGCCGGTGCGCTGGATCTGGCTGATGTAAATGGCCGTCTCCCCGTCGCGTCCCGCCAGGCCCGGGCCCACCATGAAGTAGTCCTCCGGGTTGATGAGCGCTTCCGACGCGCCGCTGGCGCGGTCATACTGGTAAACGGACCCGCCGCTGACACAAAAGTCCTCCATGGAGACGAACAGCATGTTGCCCTCGCTGGCCGGGCAGGTGGTGAGGGTGCCGTCCTCGTTCACAATAAAGTCCGATGCGACCTGCTCCGGCTCCCCCGCCACGACCGTGGCCCCGCTGCCGTCGTAGCCCATCCGGATGATCTTTCCGCCCTGGAAGAACATTCCCGAGCCGGCGATGCTGCCGTAGGAGTAATAAATGAATTTCTCCCCGAAGTACATCTGACCGACCATGGCTTCCGTATAGAACGGATCGGCGCTGTACAGGTCGGGGGCCGTGGTGTGCAGATCCGCCTGTCCGGTGCCGTCGGGCAGGATCCGGGACACCGTCATCTGCCCCTGTTTCGCGGCGGAGGCGTCTGCCTCATCGGGCTGGTAATAGATCACGCCGTCCCAACAGGCGATAAACCCCGCCCCCTTAGCAAGGAGCGTCTGCTCACCCGTCGCCGTGTCGATCACATACAGATCCCTTCGGCCCATACGGCTTTCCGGCCATTCGTATTTGCTGTAAATCAGGTAGAAACCGTCGTCCGTGGCCCCCTCCAGGATGCCCGGTCCCAGTTCCGTTCTGTCCCGTCCGTCCAGGGAGCAGGTCACGATCCCATTGAAGTCCTGATAGTAGATCCAGTCGTCCACCAGGGCAAATTCCCCTCCGCCGGCGGTTTCAAACACAACGGTGTCGCCTCCGTTGGGGCTGTGGCGGATCATCTGGTTCACGCACTGCTCGCTGTACCCGATATATCCCAGCGTGCAGGTATCGCTGAAGCTCAGCTTGCTGTACTTCCAATAGTAGACGTCCCCGTCGTACTCCACGGCGTAGCCGAAGCAATCGCCGACCGCCAGCTCGGCGATCCAGGTCAGGTCCTCGTCCACCACGGGCGTCCTGCCCGGTATGATGGTCTCCGCGTTGATCACCCGGTTCAACAGCTTGGCGCTGGCATAGCTGGCGGCGCGCATCTCCTCCGCCGCGTCCTCCGTTACCCGCTCGCTGCTCATCAGCAGATCGCGGGCCGTCAGCGCGGACTTCAGCGCCATGGTCATGTTCGCCTTGAGGTACCTTTGCGTGTCCATCACATCCTGCTCCGACGGATCGGTGCGGTTCGCGATCCTGCGGAAGCTCTCCGCCACCATGCAGTTGGAGATGGTCTGAATATCCGCGGAAATGTCAGCGAAGGCGATCTTCCGATCCTCCTCAACGATGCCCTGCATCATACTGTCGCTTTTCAGCAGCGTTATGATCAGGTCCCAGGTGCTTGCCAAAGTCCCGCCCGCCATGTTAAATCCGGTTTTCCACGCGTTGACGAAGGCGTGCTCGGCCGTGTTGGTCTCGTATGTGCCGTCCACCATCTTCTGCGCGTCCTCTGCCGCGTGAAACAGCTCGGGGAGCTGCTGATAGAACGCACTGTCCGACGGCACCTGCCCCAGGGAATCTCTCAGCAGGCTCTTGTTGGAGGCGCACATATTGAAATACTGCTTGAACATGTTCATGGCCTGTACCTGATCCTCGGTAAAGCCGGTCACGACGCCGGCAAGATCGAACACGGAGACCCCCAGCGTCTCATTGAGCACGCCAAAATGCTCCGCCGTCTCCGAGCCCAACAGCTTGACGAAATATTTGCCCATATCCGTGGCGTCGGACACGTAGGAGCTGATATCCGAATACGCTTCAAACACCCTCATCAGCGGGTCAGGCTCCGTTATGTATTCGGTCCCGCCGGTCTCCAGGATCTCATAGAGGGCGTCGAGATAGACCTCCTTCTCCACCGTATCCGTGTTGAAGGCGTCGGTCACATAGCGAAAGACGTTCGAGTCATAGTTCATCATCACCAGCTCAATGGCGCTCAGGTACCGGGTCCCCTTGCCGACGCCCTCGGCCTCCGACCAGGAGAACAGCGATTCGCCGCTTTCCAGGTATTCGGTCAGGCTGTCCAGCACCGTGTATGTGCGGTACACCACCATATGGACCTCTGCGTCCGCGCTGGAAGCGAAGTCCACATCAAAGCCCATATAGCGGATCATATGCGGCAGGGAGATATAAAGCCGGCCATTGTAGGTCAGCAGGGGGATATCCCCTTCGGTATGGATGTCAACGGCGATCTTCATCAGCCCGCCGAAGAGGGAGAACTTCGCCCCGCTCTGGCCGGAGGCCTCCAGCTCGGCGCCGGTGAGCGTGCAGACCGTCTCCGGCGTGACATAGAAGCCGTTGTCGTAGTACAGGCCCGAGACCTTTTCCAGCCTGTCCATGACACACGCCTGAATCCTGACCTTGACCGGCTCTTCCTCCGCCCCGGCGGCGTGGACGACCGCAGCACAGGAGAGGGCGAGGGCGAAGGCAAGAAGCAGAGAAACGATTCTCTTCATACTCAATTTCCTCCCAAAAGCTCACTCTGGATCTGCCGCACCTGATCCGCGTATGCCTGCAAAAGGCCGCCTGTCATGGCGTTGCTCAGCTCCGCGCTGGGGACCAGGCACCAGATGCCATCCACCCGCTCTAGCTCCACCTCCACGGTAAAGACCGCCGACGGGGCGCTGTCCTCCAGCTTTTCCGCCATCCGGGCGATGAACGCTTCCTTGTCATATTCGTCCATCCCGTCCAGGACCTCCCGGATGATGGCGGGGGTATCCGGGGCCGTGATCTCCACCGTCGCCGCCGCTTTGCCGCCCTTGGCGGAAACCTCCTTGATCTCATATTGGAGCCGGCCGGAGATGACCTGCGCCAGCCCTTCATTTTCAAAGCCGGTCACAGGAGAGCCGTCGAGCCCCAGGAGAGGGACGTTCTGACTGTCTCCGCTGACCAGGGCGCTCAAGGCCGCGTCCAGGGCCGTCTCCGCCTTCTGGCCGCCGCAGCCGGACAGCGTTCCCAGCAGCAAGATCACCAGGAAGGCCCAGCACAAAGCACGCTTTTTTGTTCTCAATCTGCCCACCGCCGATCCGAGCTTTATTCCCAGTCAAACCGGGGCAGTCCGTCTGGACCGGCCACCCAGGTGCTGAGTTCGAAGTTCTCATTTCCTTTTATTTCCTCGATATCATCCTGAAACCCGCCAAAGTCTATCGTCAGGTCTCCGTTTATGTCTGCCGCAGCCTCATTCAGCGCATTCAGGATCGTACCGCCGGTGAAATCCTCATCGGATGCGCCATTCCCCGCCTGTATGGAAAATTCATTCCGGTATCCGTCAGGTACAACGATACAGTTTTCCTTTGCGTAAGTATTGAGAAGCCCACTCACAGCTCCTCCTGAACTCCACGGGAAAGCGTCTGTCAGTACGCCCTCATTGGAGGTACAAATGATGGTCCCGTAGTGATAGAGGTTTATCTCGACCGCTCTGGCCGAGGCGCCAATCCCACAGGCATACTGATCGCAGGCGATCTCACCCGTATTATAGCAGTTCAGCAATCCCTTGACGGCCTCAGTGGCGATCCCGGATACCCGTCCGCCCTCAGACGCTTCCAACCTTCCGTGGTTTGCGCAATTGATGATAAAATTCCCGGATACCGCTGCAATGCCGCCCACAAACCCTGTTCCGAAAACACTGCCGTTATTGATGCATTTCGTAACGACCGTATTCTCACCGGCATAGCCTGCGATGCCGCCGACATAGTTTTCATTCTGTCCCCAGCTTCCAAGCTGCGCTATGCCGCTCCGTCCCTGCACGCTGCCTTCATTTACACAGCTTTCAATCAGGATGTTGCCCTTTTCACAATGCCCGGCGATCCCCGCTGCCATATTTCCGTTTCCGGTGACTGCTCCGCGGTTCATACAACCGGTGATCACGCCTCCCTCTCTGGGCCATGCGGCGATCCCGGCTGCCGCACCCTTTAAGCAATGCTTCTCCTCGTCGAAATATCCGCCGCAGACCTCGGCCTCATTGACGCAATCCGACACCACACTGTCTCTGTACAGATCAATCACAATGCCGCCTGCATATTTATAAGCCTTCACACTGCCGCTCACACTGCAGTTTTCGATTCGCCCGGAGAGTCCTCCGGCGACCCCTGCAGCATAGCCTTCAGCTGACTCTACCACTGCGTTTTCAAGCCGAAGATTTTTTACCGTTCCCTTTAATGAGTCAAAAAGAGCCGCCGTGCCCTTCGCCTGCACACAGTAGAGATTCGCTATTATATGATCCCCGCCGTCAAACTCTCCTTCAAAGCTCATGATCGGCGTAAAGCTCCCGGCGGACGGACCGCAGATACCGCTCATGTCGAGGTCCGTGTCCAGCACGGCGCTGAGAGCGGTCTCTCCGCTGTTGACCCGCTCGGCGAAGGCCGCCAGCTCCTCCGGCGTTTTGATATGTACCAGGCCGTCCTGTTCCGCGCGCGGATCTTCATTTTCCTTCTGGTCTCCCTCCGGCGCATTGACAGCCTCCGTGACTGCATCCGCGGCTTCGTTGGTTTCGCTGTTTTCCGGGTCTTTATTCCCCGCTGAACCGCCGCTCCCGCAGGCCGCCAGCGAAAGCAGCAGGCCGCACGTCAGCAGCACGCAAAGGAATTTTTTCATACGTTTTCCCATCATATTCTCCTTCTTTTCTCCCACTTGCGCTTTGATATCTTGCTCTCCGGAGGAGCCTGCCGGAATGACCCCCTCGGCGTAGTATCCTCCATCTATTATATTCGCAGCGGCATGGACATTTGGGGACAAAAAAACTGAAATTTTTTCAAAAAAAGGAAAGCGGCCCCGTTTGGGGCCGCTTTCGCGCTATGGGATCACTTCAAATTCCAGTTCAAAGGGACCTTCGCAACGGATGCAGATGGGGTCAAACTGCCCGTCGGAGGGATAGTATTCCACCCGTCCGAAGTTACGGTTCTTCAGAGCGGCGTCATCCGCATAATACCGTATGACCAGTTCTCCGCTCTCTGGGTCCAGTTCGCCGTAGGAGCAGGCATATCTGCCTTGGATGGTATTTTCACCCCCGATAAAGTATTCCAGCAGCTCCCGGACGGTGACCCAGGGATAAACAGATATGGGGTCGTCACTGGGCGTATGGGTCACGGTCATCCGCTCGTCCTCCATCTCACAGAGCATCCTGATTTCCCAAGCATGGTTGTACATGTCCAGATCGGCGAGGCTGTCATCCTGACGGACGGAGATGGTCCGCATGGTGCCGCCGGGGATCCGGATGGGCTTGTCCCGGAAGGTGCAGTTCTCCAGATTCCAGACCAGACCGTCCCCATCCTCCGGGTAGCAAACCAGGTACACATAGGGCAGCGACAGGGTGTAGGTCCCCGGTGCGATGCCGGTGAAGGTATAGGTGCAGTAATCGGGCTGCTGTTCCCAGCCCAGTTCGGTCTCGCCCAGGAACTCGTTTCCCGCCTCGTCCACGATGGTCAGGGGCGGCACGCTGCCCGCGGGCATGCTGACATCGTAGTACTCCCTCAGCGGCGCCGCGGACCACTCCGTGGTCCCGTTGGAGAGGGGGTAAAGATCCAGAGACAGGGTATCTCCCTCCAACCGACTATCCAGCATGACGCCGCCGGTCGCCTCGTCGTACAGAACGGCATAGCCGTCCAGCTCCTCCGGCTCCGCCGGGATCAGGGCAAAGGGCACTGTGATGTCCTCGTAGGTTTCCCCGTCGCAATGGATGCCCGACAGGTACAGCTCCAGCTCCTGCCGCTGGCCACTCCGGAAGGCTGAAAGGGATCTCCCCTTCAGCCAACAGACGCGGTCTCCTTCCACCGAAAACTCTGAAGAATCCTGGGGAGTGTCGCTGTACCCGGAGGATGAGGAACAATCCAGGACCGCCCCGGCCTCATCCCGGAGGTTGTTCGCAAAGGACAGCCTGCGCAAGGTTGGTTTGCCGTTTTCATCTCTCTCCGGCAGCACATACGACGTCTTGTCCATATCCAGCCGGTAATGGACGGCCAGCCGCCCGTCAAACATGGACGCCCTGGCGATCTCCACCGTGAACAGGCCCTCTTGATACGTGACCGGCTCCTCCAGCACATAGCAGACCCCGGTGGGGTCGGCAGTGACGCCGTACCCCGGCAGGACCCCCAGATGCCGCAGCAGCTGGATGACGCCGCAGGCCGCCAGGATCAGCAGCGCCGCGATAATGAGGATGGTCAGCAGGAGCTTGCGCAGCTGTTTGATGCTGCGGGTGTGCCGTTTTTTCACCGTTTCATAGGGGATGTGCAGGGTCTTGGCGATCTCCGAAATGGACATGCCGCCGTAGTATTTCATGCGGATGATCTGCTGGTCAGTGTCACTGAGCTGGGTGATGGCCTGCTCCACGTCCATGGCCTGCTCCAACTCCGCCGTTGTATCAGGCCCGGAGCGCTCTGCTTCCGCCCCGTCCTCCGGCAGCGGCTGGTCCTTCCGATGCTTCCGGTACCGGGAAATGGCCCGGTTCCGGGCGATGGTGCCGATCCAGGAGGCAAGGCTGCCTTTCTCCTGAGAGAACTCCGCCCGGTGGAGGTAGACCTCCGTAAAGACGTCGTTGACGCACTCTTTTACGTCCTCCGGGTCGGTGAGATATTTGCCTGCCACATGGCAGATCAGCGGTGTGTACTGCTCCACCAGGGCCTCCATGGCCCGGTCCGGCTCTGTGTCCAGCCGGGCCAGCAGGCCGGCGCCGCTTTGTTCCTCCGTTTGCATCGCCTTCCGTTTCATCCCGTCACCTCAAATTCCAGTTCCATGGGATGGTCATAGCGGAGGATCATGGGGGAGAGAAGCATCGCTGACGCGGGATTGCATTTGAAAGATCTCAGGTCGTGGGTCTGGGCATACAGATCGTCCATGGATATCTGATACACCAGGTACCCGCTCTCCGGGTCCAGCCAGCCAGGACTGCTGGAGTCCGTGCCGTAGTTTATGAACGTTTCGCCAAACAGCAGCCGCCTTGCCGTTGTCTCCGCTTTTACCCGGAGCAGGAGGTCTGAACCAATGGGCCAGGCGCCCCGGAGGGCCGTGATGTCCCCGTTGTCAAACTGGCACTGGACAGCGACCTCCCAGGCATTGGCGTACTCCACAGGGACGCCAAGTACGAGTTCATTGCTCTGAACCGGCTCATCCAGTTTGGTGATAGAAACGGTACGGATGCTGCCACCCGGGAAGGAGAGCACCTGCTTGGAGGGCTTGCAGCTGAGGAGGTTCCAGGTCAGATACTCCTCCTGCTTCATCAGCATGTAGACATAGGGCAGCTTCAGGGTATATTTCCCCGGCGGCGCGTCCGGGAAGGTGAAGCTGACAACACTGTTTTCGTTGTAGTTCAGCCAGTCTTCCACCGGCTCGCCGGTGTACTGTGTCCCATCCTCACCCACGATGGTCAGCGGCTCGCAGTATTCGTATTCGAACGCCCCGACAGGGTAGCCGGGGGTCAGAGTCAGCCCGCCGAAAAACTCCAGGGCGCCGTTGGAAATGGGGTAGACGTCCATGGTCAGGACGCCGTCCTCCATGCGGCTGTCCAGCAGGAAGCCGCCGGTGGCCTCGTCATAGATGCTGGGGTAGCCTTCCAGCGTCTGCTCCCGGACCTCCGCCAGGGTAAAGGGGATCACCGCGTCCGGCCATTCTTTGCCGTCAAATACAATGTCGGTGATGTGTACTTCCAGGGCCAGCTGCCCGTTCTGCCGCAGCTCGTCCAGTGTCTCCTGCTCCAGAGTCAGTTCCGCTTTGACGTTGCCGTGATAGGAGGTCCTTCCACCACTCCATCCGACTGGCTGATTCGGCAGCGGTGTACCGTCCCCATAGCAAAGCAGAGCTTTAAAATCCAGCGGAAACGTAGTGGGTATGCCGACTTCGTTATACTCCGTCTCGAAAGGCTGTTCCGGCACCTCCAGTTCCGCCTGGACGGTTAGCTCCCCGTTGTACAGTTTGGCGCTCTTGACCCAGGCGGTGTATTCCTCCGCCTCCACCGTGGGGGTGCGCTCCTGCATCAGGTAGCAGGAGGCACCCGGGTCGCTGATGACGCCGTATCCCGGCAGGAAGCCGAAATACCGCAGCAGCTGGATCACGCCGCAGGCCGCCAGAATCAGCAGTGCCGCGATGATGAGGATGGTCAGCAGCAGCTTTCGCAGCTGTTTGATGCTGCGGGTGTGCCGCTTTTTTACCGTCTCGTAGGGAATATGCAGGGACTGGGCGATTTCCTGGATGGACATGCCGCCGTAGTATTTCATGCGGATGATCTGCTGGTCGGTGTCGCTGAGCTGGGAGATGGCCTGCTCCACGTCCATAGCCTGCTCCAGCTCCGCAGTCGTATCGGGCGCGGATCGCTCCGATTCGGTCCCGTCCTCCGGCAGCGGCAGGTCCTTCCGCTGCTTCCGGTACCGGGAGATGGCTCGGTTCCGGGCGATGGTACCGATCCAGGAGGCGAGGCCACCTTTCACTGAATCGTACTCCGCCCGGTGGAGGTAGACCTCCGTAAAGACGTCGTTGACGCACTCCTTCACGTCCTCCGGGTCGGCGAGGTATTTGCCCGCCACATGGCAAACCAGCGCCGTGTACTGCTCCACCAGGGCCTCCATGGCCCGGTCCGGCTCCGTGTCCAGCCGGGCCAGCAGGCCGGCGTCAGATTCATCGGTCCGCATCAGTCATGCTCCCTCCCATAAACTTCATAACGCAACTTCATAACGCTGATTTTATAGGAATATGTTCCCTTTCGTCAAGAAGAGATTGCATCCGACAGATACTTCTCTATAATTGCATCGGAAGCCTGTGCTCACATTGACTACCCTGCGAACGCGCACTCGGATGGTCATGGCCTATCTTTGATTATGGCATAGCAAGCCGTGCCATGGCATAGCGCAGAGATCTTTCAACTACACTTGCGTCAAGAGTGACTATCAGGCTACGGATAGCATTTGAGCCTCGTTGAGAAATTCCAACGAGGCTCGTTTCATGACCACAACGACCACCACAGAGACTTCCGGGGAATTTGGGAACAACGGGCCAAAGAGGTCACAAGACCATTACCTTTCCTCCCGTCGCTTGACCCATACAAGATTGTAGCCCAGCACATCGGCAAGCTCCACGGCTTCGGTGTATCTGAGTGACCCGCGCCGCAGCTTGCCGGACAGGTTAGGGACGCTGTTGCTCCAGCCGTGTTCGTCGGCCAGCAGCTCCACCACCTCCGTCATGGTCATTCCCTCCCGGGTGATGTAGGATTTCACTTCGTTGCGGCAGTTTTCTGCCTTGTTTCTGCTCACATTTACAACTGTTTTACGAACACCTGCCATTTCGGGATTGCTTTTGGTGGTCTGTTGGGTGACCTCCTTATACCTGGCCATAGGGTCGCCAAAGTCATCGGCGTAGACAAAATCGTTGCCGGTGTTGTAGGGCGGGTCAATATAAATCATTTTGACCTTGCGGTAGTAGGTGGTTTGCAGAAGCTTCAAAACCTCCAGTTGTCGCCCTCTATGTAAAGATTCTGCGTGGTGTCCCAGTCCACGCTTTCTTCGGGACAAGGGCGCAGGGTTCCGGTGGAACGCTTCTGTGCCAGCCGCAGGCACTCTGCCTTGCCCTTCCACTCGAACTTGTATTTTTCAAAGTCGTTGTCAATATACTCCCCGCACAGGCTCAACAACTTGTCAATGTCCAGCTTGCCCTCCGCAAAGCACTCGGGGAATACAGAGCGTAGCTTGTCCATGTTCGATTGCTCTAAGTCCATACTCATTCCATCCAAGGCGTTATTTCTGTTATTCACTTACCCTCCGCAACCTCAAGGCTTTCCAAGTATTCGCGCAACTGTGCTACTAAGGCATCTTTTTTATTAAAGATTTCATTGGTTCTCTGCCAGCACTCATCTTCTTGTTTTACCCGTACGTCTGAAAAATTATTTCTATTTCCTAACTCTCCACACCATGTATACATATTGTACTGACGGATGCACAGTCTCTTAATTTCATCGAAGGAATCGTAAAAATTAGCCGGAATAAAAGGGGCGTTTGTCCCTAATTCTTTTTGCGCCTCCATAATAGCTTTTCCAGCACTTTCATATCTTTCAATGCAAACCTTTTTCTTTTCTTCTTCATTAAGCGGTAAATGGTCTAATCCACTCGGAAACAGTGAATAAGTCGCTTCAATCATAGATAAAAACTTCTCTGAAAGCTTCCCGTATATTGCAAATTCCATATCAAATCGTGCCCGACTGATATATGTCTTTTTATCAAGAGCGGCCTTATACTCTTCAAGTTCCTTATTCAACTTTAATTCATACTTCTGGGACAGCTTATCTGCAATAACATTAGAAGTCAACTTTACAATTCCTGCAATGACAACGCCTGCTCCGCCGACACTTCCAATAATAGCAAGAACTGTTTGCCATAATTGTGTCATAAAGTAACTCCTCCGCTTTTACAAACTTTCTCATTTATTGCTGTTATTGACATGGCAATCTCACTCAATCCCTCTATACCCATTCTTCTCCGCGTGCCCCAGCAGATACAGGAACGCAAACGCGGGAATACGGAGCATGTCTTTCCCGCACTTTGTGTTGTGGACACCGAAATCGCCGGGATTCTTGGTTACAACGATTGCCGCAGAGGCCTCCCCGCACAGCTCAGCGATGGCGTCGTCGTCCGCAATGGGCGCGCCCGCCCGGTACTTAACTTCGATCAAAATATTCTTTGTGTTGGGATAGTCCACCACAATGTCGATCTCTTTCCCCTTCTTACCGCCCCGGAAGTATCCCACCGATGTGGCCTGCTGGTAATAGAACGCGGCCACATGCTTATAGACCGCGGTCTCCACGATTTTCCCCATCTCCACCGGATCGGTAAGCAGCGAGTCGTCCATCAGCACCGCGTTGCGGATGGCGGCGTCCGCGATATAGATCTTGGGCCTGGCCTTCAGCACTTTCTTACCGGCCATATCCACAGGCCAGCTCTGATAGATCAGATTTGCGCTCTCCAGGTATTGAATATAGTTCTCCACCGTGGGGCGGGACACGCCGTTGAGTTCTTTGGCAATGGCCTCGATGGACACGATTTCGGAGGACACATTGCAGAGATACAGGAAGATGCGCTCCATCTCCGTGGCGTTTCGGATGTTGTACAGCGACGGGAGGTCCCGCTTCAGCACCTTATCGACCACATCCTCCCGCATGATCTGCTGGGCCATGATGTCATTGTCCGCCAAGGCCAGCTCCGGGAATCCGCCGACTTGCAGGTAACGGTTGAAGTGGTTTTGCACCTTGGAAAGCTGCAGCATGATCTGCGTGCGCTCCTGTTGGGTCATACGCAGCAGCGTGGTGATCTTCAGTCTCTCGGGAAGCTGCGGGCGGTCGATTCCCAGAAGCTCGCAGTACTCATAAAAGGACATGGTCGGCACCTGGATCACCGACCAGCGGCCGGCTCCGCTCTCCTGATTGCCCTTCATCAGCGCCGGGCTGGCGGAGCCTGTGGCCACAACCTGGGTATCCGGCTGCATATCATAGATGGTTTTCAGCCACTTGTCCCAATCCTGGGCGTACTGCACTTCGTCAAAGAAGTAATACACATCCTGCTCGGCGTAGACATTTTCATGGTAGCACTCCAGAATATCCTGAAACCCACTCAGCTTCAGCATGGGATGATCCATGGAGATATACACGATTTTTTGCGGCGCGACCCCTTTGGAAAGCAACGCCTCGATCATCTGGTATTGAATCGTGGTTTTTCCGACCCGCCGGGTACCAGTCAAGATAACAGTGCGTCGAATATCCGTTTGCTCCAGCCGCTTCATCGCTTCATGGAACGCAAACCGCTTATATGTCTTTAACATTTTTGGATTGATCGTGCCCGTTTTCCACCAGGGGTTATAGGCGGTCAGCACCTTCAAAATGCCTTCCTTGCTTGTAATGGCCATAATGACACCTGCCTTTGTCTGTATTCTATCGCTTAGTTTCATTATAGTCAAGAATTATTCGAAGTATACTTTCAATATTTTATTATATTCTTAAAAGTTTAGTGGCAGGAAGAAAAAGGTGCTTTGGTAAAATCTTGCTAAATTGACACAGGATCTGTACAATAAAAGCAGCAATGGCAAGTCACTTGCCTATAAAAAATAACTTACGGGAGGAGGTGAACGCATGGGAAAGTATACAGATGACGAAATCAGAGCAATGCCCAAGATCACAATCAAAATCGCGGCGGATTATCTCGGGATATCACCAAACATCCTGACCCTGGGCATGAGAAACAATGTACTGCCAATCGGATTTGCAATCAAGAACGAAGATACTTACCGTGAGAGCTGGACTTACTCGATTATTCCGGAACGATTGATCGCGTATAACCACGGCAAGATCAATGAAGTCCAGGTGGAAGGGATCGAAAAGAATCTGAGCACGATCATCTCTCAATTTGAGGACTTGAAGCGGGACCTGGTTTTTCTATTAAGCGAAAAAGAAGAATAGGAGGGATCAAACAGTTTTATGCGCTCATCGGAAAGCCATTGGAAACCCAGACTTCCATAACGGAAAACGATGAAGATACGAAACCCGATACACTTACCGCAGAGGAAGTCATTCCCCCGCAAAGTCAGGCAGTCCAAGTTTCAAAAAGAGAGGAGGTGCCAACTGTGCAAATGACTGTCGTTCAATTGACACGTAAGCAGCTATATGATGAAATCTGGGAAATCTCCGCCGCCGGAACAGCAAAGAAGTATGATATTCCCTATTCGCAGTTTCTAAAGCAAATTAAAGATGCTAACATTCCAATTCCGCCGTCCGGATATTGGACAAAAATAAGCTTTGGAAAACCTGTGGAAAAGACTGCGCTGGAAGAACCGTTTGATGAAGTTGTTTCGCTCGTGAAGGAATTCTCTTTGCCCAAGGAGAAGAAGCCTAAACCGGGACCTGCTCCCAAAAAGAAACTTCCTGATCAACAGGAAAAGGTGCAGGAACCCTCTGTATCGGCACCTGCAGTACAGGAACAACAACTACCAAACGAGACGCAGAAAGTTGAAGCGGCGGCGGAACCAGTTCAGGAACCAGAAACCATCAAACAATGTGGGCAGACCTACAATGTCTATGACCGGGAAACACTCTACAAGGAGGTCTGGGCCGCCCCGGTGACAGAGGTCGCAAAGAAATACAAAGTGTCAGACGTTGCCATCCATAAGGTGTGCAAATCGCTCGAGATCCCAACTCCGCCGCCGGGATATTGGGCAAAGCTCCGGGCTGGAAAGCCTGTTGTTAAAACACCGCTGCCCAACAGCACCAAAGGCGCAACCAAAATCGGTATGCAAACAGGCTATACCCCTCCATCTGAAACAAATCAAAATGTTCTTGAGTTCCTGGGGGACGAAGATCGCGCTGTTGTGATGGCTGTTGCGGCACAAATCCTTCTGCCGGATGAAAATAAACGCATGCATTCCAAAATCATTGCCCATCGAAAGGTAATTACGGAATGGAAAAAGCAAGAAAAACGCAATGCCAATGACAGATGGCGTCCGCGCAATGCACCAGCACCCCCGCTTTTGGCGAACACGATATCTGACACTTCTATTCCGCGCGCCTGCCGCATCATAGATGCTCTGATCAAAGCAATGGAACCGTTGGGCTGCAAGCTTACGGATAACCTGGAGTTTGTTATTAACGGGGAAACTGTTAGTGTTTCTTTCTCTGAGTCACAGGATAAGATCGATCACATCCCAACAAAAGAGGAAAACCGTCAACTTTTAGAATACGAAGAAAAGCGCCGGAAGTATTCCTATGCATCAAAGCCCCAGATCCGCAAGTACGACTATCAATACAATGGTCGCCTTTGTCTCACGATCAACAATCAAAAAAGCTTCCGCGACTGTAAAACATATCAGTTGGAAGACCGTTTGGGCAATATGATGCTGGAACTCTACGCGGCGGCTGAGGTATTGAGACAGCAGCGGCTTGCGCGGGAAGAGGCTGAACGCAAACGTAAGGAAGAAGAGCACAGAAAGTAAGAACGCCGCAAGCGGTATAATACGGAGGTCGACCGCACCCTCGCGCTGGCCAATATCGCTGAAGACTACGATACCGCCTGTAAGATCCGCAGCTACATATCAGCGTATGAAGCTGCCCACCCGAATGAAGATATTTCTGAATGGCTGGAGTGGGCAAACGCAAAAGCAGACTGGTACGATCCGACCATATCCCGAGAGGACGAGCTTCTGGGAAAACGGGATCACGCAAAAGCAAAGGATGCAAAAACGCCAAAGCATTCCGGATATTGGTGGTAAAAGACGGCCCGGCTCATGCAAATGACATGAGCCGGGCCGTCTCGCCGTTATGTACTACTCCACCCCCGTCGCTTGGCAAGATCCAGCATCCCGAAGCAGAATATCTCCCACCATGCCAATGTCATCCGTGACGGGTCGCCCTCGCGGATGCGCATGGTGCGGCGGATCTCTTTGGGGATCACCACGCGGCCGAGGTCATCAATGCGTCTGACGATGCCAGTGGCTTTCATATTTTTAAATTCCTCCTGCGGTGTTCTTTTTCTGACAAGGATAGTATCCGCAGGTTTCTTTTCCCTATTCCGGGCACAAGTTGGTTTCATTTGGCAGCGGGATTTCCCGGTTTTTCCGCAATTGTTGTTATCTTTCCCGCTTGTGTTAAAATGGCAAAAGTTTTCATTGCGAGCGAAAGAGGCGGAACAATGACTCATCTGCCGACCGAAAGCGGCTGTGTGCAAGGAGGAACCGGATGCTGGATCTCATCTATATTCTGGCAGGCGCGGGCGTGGTGACCGGCCTGGCGGGATGTCCATCGTGGCCCTGACGGGCACGGTCAGCCACATCTCCATGGGCGCTCAACTCCACCCCTGCCCATGGCGGTGGTGGTGGCCGCCTGCCTGATCGGCGCGGTTCTGTCGGCGAAGTTCGCCAACCGGTGCGAGATCAAAAAGCTGAACCGGGTGGTGGGCGCCGTGCTGCTGGTCCTGGGCGTCTTCACCATCCTTCTGAAGCTCCTGGCCCGCTGAAAGCACGGGAAAAGGCCGCTGCGAATCGCAGCGGCCCTTTTCATTTTACGATTTATTTGATCGTTTCGCAAAACCGCATCAGCATAACGGCGATCTCCGCCCGGGAGGCCGCAGCCCCCGGATTCAGTCTGCCGCCGCTGCCCTGCACGATGCCCGCGCCGCAGGCCCACTGCATGGCGGGAATGGCCCATTCTCCCACGGCAAGCGCGTCATCGTAGCTGAGGATGTTGGTGTCCTCGCCCACGCTGACGTCATAGCCCTTGCTCTGGGCATAGCGCCACAGCATGGTCACGATCTCCTGCCGCGTGATCGTTCCCTCCGGGTTGGTGCCGTCGGATACCTTGTTCTCCACGGCCCAGGCCGTGCCCTTTTCATACCAGGTGGCGCCGCCGGCGGTGTCCACGCCGTCCAGACGGGCCAGGATGGTCATCAGCATGGCGCGGCTGGTGTTCTCCTTCGGGGCAAACCGGTTTCCGCCGGTGCCGCCCATCAGGCCCTGGGCGTTCACATACTCCACGGCGTCAAAATACCAGTCGTTGGCAGACACGTCGTCAAAGCTGGACTTCACCACGGGGAGCTGGTCTTCCTTGACCATGATACCGGCAATGTAATCATACAGATCCTGCTCGGTCAGCTCGGAGAGGCTGTGGCCCATGCCCCAGGCGATGCCGACGGAGACATCCGCGTCGGTGTACTTCTCCAGGCCCTGGGCGATCAGCCACGCGGCCGGGGCACCGTGGTCGCCGTCCTCGGAGCCCACGCGCAGACGCCAGTAGGGGGCGATGGTGGCCTCATAGCCCTCCTTGCCCACCACGTAGTTGATGGGGCTCATGATCTCCAGCATCTCGGCAGCCTCGTCGGTGACGCCCGCCGCGTAGTCGTTGTACAGGTCCGTGATGTACTGCAGCTCGTCTTCCGTCCAGCCGTACTGGTCGGCGTTGTCCAGCAGGGTCTTCAGGGCGTCCCGGACCACGGGGCTGAAGTGCAGCGTCGTGCCGTCGGCGGCCTTGAAGGCGTCGTTTTCATTGCTCTTGTAGTTGTAGGAGTCCAGGCTGGGGCACATCTTCTTGCGGGCGATGTGGTTCACGATCACGTCGTCCAGGCTGTTGATGGTGACCTTTCCGGTCTCCTTGTCATAGGTGAACCAGCCCTCGCCCAGGCTCTTCAGGTAGTCCTCCGCCGTCTCAGGCGCAACGGGGTTCCTCTGGTTGACCAGCAAGCCCTTCAGCTCGTCGTAGCGGGCGACGAACTCGGTCAGCGCGTCGGAATAGATCTGCGCGAAGCCCTCATAGTACGCGCCGCTGCGGCCGTCGTCGCCCAGGTCGAAGCCCAGGCCCTGCACATAGGCCACATACCAGTCATACAGCAGGGTGGACAGTTCGTCCTCGTGCGCGCCGCCCAGGATGTTGCTGCCCAGGGTGTACTTGTTGCTCATTCCCACCGGGAAGATGTCGCTGATGTCATTCCCTTCCCGGTCAAACGCCATGGCGTTGAACAGGGAGTAGGTCTCATTGGCGTACTGATACCACTCGTAGGAGGCGTCCGCGGAGCTCAGGTTGGTGATGGGGGCGGAGGCCAGGGCGATAAAAATATCGTCGGCGGCGTCGGCGGCGCCGATCTCCTTCAGATAGCGTTCAAAAATCGGGGAGTTGCCGGAGGCGCCCAGCATGGCGGACACAGCGCCGCCGGAGCTGTAGCCGCGGGAGACGATGCGCTCGGAATTGCCGGGCAGCACATCGTCGTGGGCCTTCAGGAAGCGGATGCCCGCCTTCAGATCGACCATAAGGGCCGGGAACTGGCCGATGAACTCGCCGGCGGCGTTCGTGCTCTCCTTGCCGCGGGTCTGAATGCTGACATGGACATAGCCCTCCCGGAGATATTCGAGATTCACGGGCTGGATCGAGGAGGAGGAGTAACCGCCGCTGGTGTTGTGGTACAGGATGGGGGCGGTCCGGGCGGTATACACCACGCCGGTGGAGCTGACGATCCTGCCGTCGGGGTTCACCGCGATCGAACCGTCATCCCCTTGGGTCATGTAGGCCGCGGGGGCATAGATGACCATGTGCTGCAGCGCGGGGTCCACAGGATTTTCACAGTAGACCACATCCAGCGCGTAATAGCCCACGCCGCTCTCGTCCACCTTGTATTCCCACTTGCTGCTGAAATCCGTGCCGGATCCCTCCCCGGCCGCGGCGGACGCCGGGAAGGCGCCGATGCCCCCGACCAGCAGAACCGAGCACAAACAGAGGGCCAGGGATCGCTTTACGATTTTCTTCACGGTAATCTCTCCTTTTTCACCAAAATTTCGCATGCGGAGTGCGACTCTTTTATTAAGATACACCAACTTTAATTTCTGCGTCAAATAAAAGCTGCTTATGCTGCCATAAATTAGAAATCTTTTCAACGCAAAAAAGCTCCCTCCCGGTCACCCGGAAGGGAGCTTTTTGTTCGTTTTATTTATGTGATTATAATAGAATTTGATAAAAACCTTTAAAAGGGTTTTTATAGGGCGAAGCCCGTCAAATTCTTATGAGACGGAGCATCGTGCAGTTGCACGATGCGAGCGTGCGCAGCACGCGGAATTTTTGATTAAAAATTTTAATCAAAAAATAGTATCAGACGGGGTCGGCCATGAACTTCTTGGCCAGCTTGAAGACCTCGAACAGCTGCTTGTCGCGGTGAGCGGTGATCTCGCTGGTGTCCTTGCCGGTGTAGTCATAGAAGCCCTTGCCGCTCTTCAGACCCAGCTCGCCCTTGTCCAGGTGCTCCTGCATGCAGGCGGGCATGGTGTCGTAGTTGGGGAAGGTGTAGCTCTTGTTCTTGATGTTGTTGGCGGTCATGTCGATGCCGCCGAAGTCGATGCGCTTCATGATGCCCAGGACCATGGCGCGGGGAATGAAGGAGGCCTTGCAGGCGTCGTCGATGGCCTGCGCGTCGCAGTAGCCGTTGTCGATCAGGTTGAAGCACTCGCCCTGGATGCACTGCTGCAGGCGGTTGATGATGTAGCCGCGGACGAACTTCTTCATAAGAACGGCGGTCTTGCCGCACTTCTCCAGCAGAGCCTTGGTGATGGTGCCGAACTCCTCGGGAGCCTGCTCGCTCTTGACGACCTCAACCAGGGGGATCAGCGCCGGGGGAGCATACCAGTGGGCGATGACCTGCTGGGGCAGCAGCTTCTCGGGGACGATCTCAAAGATGTTCAGAGCGGAGGTGTTGGAGGCGATGATGACGTCGGAGGGGACGATCTCAGCCAGCTGGTTGTACAGCTCGATCTTGGCGTCCTTGTTCTCCACGATGGTCTCCTGGATGAACTGAGCGCCCTCGACGCACTCGGGAACGGTCAGAGCGAAGCTGACGCGGCCATAGATGGTCTCCACATCTTCCTTGGCGATGACGCCTTCCTCGGCGAAGGTCACCAGGCTGTTGTGCAGAGCGGCCTTGGCCTTCTCGCGGGTGGACTCGCTGCGGGTCCACATGGTGACCTCGTAGCCGCCCATGGCGTAAGTCTGAGCGATGCCGGGGCCCATGGTGCCGGCGCCCAAAACAGCGATCTTCTTGATATCGGCAAGCGTTTTCATGATACTGTTTTCCTCCTATTAACCGCGTCAAAACGGCGCGTAAAATGAACTGGATTTGTCCACCCGAGATTTTAAACCTTGGAACGGTACCAAGGTCAAGAGGTTTCGGAAGAAAAATCCTCTTTATACAGAAAAATGATTGAAATATCCTCAAATTTAATTTAGAATGAGTTAAACTCTGGAATGGTTCGAAGGTTGGTGAAGAAGTTGAAGTACAAGATCGGCGACGTGGCGCGGATTCTGGGCATCTCGCCCGACCTGCTGCGCTACTACGAAAAGAAGGGCATCGTCCACCCCGTGAAGGACGCCCACAACGACTACCGCTACTACGACCCCTGGGACATCAACTTCCTGATGGACTGCATCTGGTACAAGAGCTTTCACTTCGGTCTGGACCAGGTGGCCGAGATCATCACCAACTCCACCGCCGAGGAGGTGGCGGACCTGCTGGACGAAAAGGTGGCCGAGCTGCGCGCCCAGATCCGCCGCAACGAGCTGCTGGTGCGCCGGGCCCGGGAGCATCAGGCCGACCTGCTGCGCCTGAAAAACCAGCTGGGCCAGTGCGTGCTGCGGGAGAGCCCGGAGATGGTGCGCTACATCAACCGCTACAACTACAATTACGACAACAGCGAGGCCCTGCAGACGGTCAGCCAGGAGTGGCTGGAGTACATGCCCTTCACCCACCGCTGCTTTGAGATGCCGGTGGAGGACATCAGCGGCAAGCGGGGCGAGGGCCGGTTCAGTTGGGGCTTCTCCCTGAGCCCCGACTACGTCCGGGAGCTGGGCGTGAAGGTGGAGCCGCCGGTGGTCTGCCTGCAGAGCCAGCCGGCCATTTACACAGTGTTCACCAGCGCGGGCAAGGGCAACTTCTCCCCCCGCAAGCTGGAATATGTGGTGGAATTCGCCCGGGAGCACGGCCTGAAGCTGGAGGGCGACGTGCGGGGCAACCTGCTGGCCAGCGTCCTGGAGGACGGCAAGCTGACCGGCTTTTTCGAGGCGTGGATCCCCTATGAAACCGAATCTTAACGGACACGGAGGAATTTTATGTTAACCTGGGAAGAACTTTGCAGACACTTCAAGGAGCTGTGGACCGCGCCGCGCACCCCCAGCGGCTTTGCCCACACGAAAAACCTGTGGGACGAACGAGCCAAGGACTGGCAGAACGAGCTGTCCCAGGAGGGAAAGATGTCCTTCCTGACCGACCGGCGGATTCAGGAGGCCATCCGGTTCCTGTCCGGGAAGGGGCTTCTGGGCCCGGAGTGCGACGTGATCGACATCGGCTGCGGCCCCGGACGGTTCGTGGGGGCCTTTGCCCGGACGGCCCACTGGGTCACCGGCACCGACCTGTCCACCGTCATGACCGATCTGGGCGCGGAATACTGCGCGGAGAACGGCATGGAAAACGTGTCCTTTGTCCCCTGCGACTTCAAAACGGCCGACCCGGCGGAGCTGGGCTGGAGCAAGCGGTTCGACCTGGTGTTCTCCTCCATGACCCCCGCCCTGGGCCCCTATGAGAGCTTCGGGAAGATGATGGACATGAGCCGGGGGTACTGCTGCAACGCGGCCTGCATCCAGAGCCAGAGCGCCCTGGAGCGGGAGGTCGCCCTGGCCCTGACGGACCGGACGCTGAAGCCCGCCTGGGACGGACGGCTGTTCTACGCCCTGCTGAATCTGGTGTGGCTGGCGGGCTACTTCCCCGAGACCGACTACTACGAGATCACCTATACGGAGCAGATTCCGCTGGACCGTCCCGCCTTGGAGAAGACGCTGGAGACCCTCTACCGGGGCAGCATATCCGAGAAGGCGGACCTGGACCGGGTGTACGACCGCCTGATGGCGCAGACCAAGGACGGCGTGTTCGAAAATCAGTGTACATACCGCTACGGAACGATCCTGTGGAGCGTCCTCGCCCGGGACGAGCGCCGTCAGGCCGCGTCCGACGGCATTTTGTTCTGATAAAAGTCCGTTTTTCCCCCGGAACATCGGGAGAACGGGGAGCGACGGTTTTCCGACCCCATTTCTTTTTGGAAGGGTCCAAAAAGAAACGGTGTCGGACCGCCAAAGAAAAAGACCCTTGTGACGAGCCTGCCGGGTGGGTGGTCAATGCCGGCGCGCACTTACCTGAACTGGTTGTAATCCTATCCCGCCTGCCGGCGTTCCTTGTGCTCGCTGAACAGTTCAGCACCCCTTCAGTGCGCCTTTTGAGCAATTAATCCCGACTGACCGGGTGCAGCTCGGCCTGAAGTGCTGCTTTACTAGTTGCGTACTAACACCTTGTTTGGATAGGACGTGGCGGTTCTTGTGGTCTTGTTACGGGGGGCTTGTCCCCCCTCATAAAGGCCCCGGGAGTCCAGAGGGCCGCAGCCCTCTGGCGCTTTTCCCCCGCCTTTTCCGGAAAAGGCGGGAGAAAAAATCGTTCTTTCCTTCGCACCACGGCATCATACTGTCCGCCCTTTTCAAACTGCAATACGCCCCCGCCATACGGCCGGGGGTGCGTTTTTTCCGTTGACCCGCCACGCTCACGCCCTGCGCCGGGTCAGAAACCACCCGGCGCACAGGGCGGTGAAGGGGGCCACGGTGACCAGACCGAAGGAGCCGATGACCGTGTGGATCAGCTCGGCGGCCACATACTTGTAGTTTAAAATGTTGCTGATGGGGGTGCCCTGGGCCATGAACACCATCAGCAGGGCGATGTACCCGCCGGAGTAGGCAAACAAAAGCGTGGTGGTCATGGTGCCCATTGCCGCGCGGCCCACGTTCATGCCGGAGCGGGCGGCCTCCCGCCAGCTCAGGTCCTCCCGCTTGCAGACCACCTCATGCACGGCGGAGGTGATGTCCACTGACAGGTCCATAATGGCGCCGGAGGCCCCCAGGAAGATGGACGCCATGAAAATTTGGGTCAGATCCAGGTGCTGGTAGCCGCTGTACAGCAGGCTCTCGGAATAGGCCATGACCGCCCCGTGGATGTGGAACAGGTCGGTGAACACCACGCCCATCAGGCAGGTGACCAGGATGCCCAAAAACGAGCCGGAGACCGCCGCGAGACAGCGCCGGTCAAAGCCGTAGACCAGGGCGATGATCAGAATGGTCAGCGCCAGGGTGACCGCCATGCCCACCCACACGGGGTTCATGCCCTTCAGATAGGCGGGAACAAGCACCTTCCAGATCATCAGCACCGTCAGGACAAAGGAAAACACCGCCCGCAGGCCGGTCTTTCCCGCGAAGGCCACCAGCAGCAGGATGAACAGGCCGCCCAGCAGCAGCTCGGCGGGGATGCGGAAATGGTCGATCATGGACACGTTCAGAATTTCGCCGCCCGCATAGTTGACCCGCACCAGGGCGGTGTCCCCTTCCGCGAACAGCTTGTCCTGCTCCAGGGAGCCGCTGAGCATATTGGTGCCGGTGGCCGTCTGCCCCCGGAAGGAGCCGAACAGGAGCTTCAGCTGGCACCGCTGCTCCCCGGAGCGGACCAGGCCGGTGTCGATGACCAGGGAATCGTCGGCGGACAGCACCCGGGCGGCGGTGATCTCCGACTCCTGAAACACAGCCGAAAACCCCGTCGGCAGGGCCAGCAGCACAAGAATCAGCAGGATGCAGGCCCACACCGGCGCCTGATTGCGGAGCCGCTGGGGCGTGAGCTTCAATTTCATCATTACCTCCGAATGCGGCAAATCCGGGGCCGCCCTCTGCGGGCGGTCCCGGAAGCCGGATCTGTCTCTTACTGGACGTTCAGCATGGATGCCAGCTTGTTGAAGATATCGGTGTTGTCGTAGTAGCCGTTGAACACGTCGGCGTTGACGCCGTCAGCCAGGACGGCCACGGGCAGGCCGGTGTGGCTGTAAGAGGTGAAGGCCACGCCGGACTTGTTGTTGATGATGTGGGTGATGGTGACGGTCAGGGGCTCGTAGGTGCCGTAGGCCACATACTCTTCCTGGTCATACATGCCGGTCTCCTGCTCGTTGATGCTCTTCTCATAGGCGGTCTTCAGCAGGGACTGCTCATATTCGGTCAGGATCAGCTTGTCGCCCTCCTCGCCCGCGGTCTTCAGGCCGAACAGGGTCTCGATGTCCTTCAGCACGTCCTCAAAGGAGGTCTTGTTCTCCTTGTAGGCGGCCACATAGTCGCTGTCGTACTTGGCGAAGGAGATCTTCTGGTTCTCCAGCAGGGTCAGATAGGTATCATAGTCGGTACCGGCAAAGCCGATGGTCAGACCGCCGGTCTCGTGGTCGCCGGTGACCAGGATCAGGGTCTCGTCGGCGTGATCCTTGGCGAAGTCGACGGCCACCTGGACGGCGTCGGCCAGGGCCACGGTGTCGGTGATGGTGGAGGCGGCGTCGTTGGCGTGGCAGGCCCAGTCGATCTTGCCGCCCTCGCACATCATGAAGAAGCCCTTGTCGTTGTCCAGAACCTCAATGCCCTTGGTGACGAAGTCGGCCAGGGACCACATCTCGTCGGTGCGGTCCAGCTCATAGGCCATGGCGTCGGAGTCGGCCAGGTTTTCGTCGATGATGATGACGGGGCCGTCGGTGACCTTCTCGGCCTCGGCCTGGGTCATGACCACGTTGTAGCCGGCGGCCTTGGCCAGATCGTACAGGTTCTCAGAGGGGTTTTCGCTGTCGTGGCCGTTGGGCTTCAGCAGACCGCCGCCGGCGAAATACTCGAAGCCGGAGTCGATCAGCTCCAGGCCGATGTTATAGTAGCTGGAGCGGCTGGCCTGATGGGCGTAGAACGCGGCGGGGGTGGCGTGGTTCAGGTTGACGGAGGAGATGATGCCCACCTGCATGCCCAGCTGCTCGTGGACCTTCTCGGTGATGGTCTCATAGGACACGGTGGCGGTCTCGTCCACGTTGATGGTGCCGGAATAGGTCTTGTGGCCGGTGGAAATGGAGGTGGCGGTGGAGGCGGAGTCGGGGCAGAAGCTGTTGCTGTCGTAGGTAACGGCAGAGCCGGCCGCCTCAAAGCCCATGAAGTTCAGGGCCACGGGGCCGTCCAGGGTCGCGCCCTGGTTGTCGTCCAGGCTGGGCTCGGCCAGCATGTAGTCGCCGTCGGCCATGGCGCCCAGATAATCGGAGGCGGCCTGGATCTGGGGATAGCTCATGCCGTCGCCGATGAACAGAAAGACGTACTTGGGGGCGGAAGCCGCGGAAACCGTCGCCGCCGCCGGAACGGCCTGGACGGTCTGGGAGAGGTTGGTGCCCTCCTGGGGCTCGTCGGCGGCCTGGGTCGTGGTGCAGCCCGCCAGCATGCACGCGGCCATGCAGAGCAGCAGCACCAGGGAAAGTGCTTTTTTCATGTTTCCATTCTCCTTGATCTCATGTTGTTAGTGTCTTCGCACTGGTGCCCATTATACCCAGCCTCTGTAAAATCAAAAATCGTGCTCGTGTAAAAAAAAGGAGGAAGAATGTAAGAGTTTCTCGTCTCTTATGGATTGACAAACGCCGGTCCGCCGTATATACTGTCATATAGATAAACATCAATGGGAGGTGTCTTTGTGGGCGATGAGGAAAAAAAGCTGGCCGGGATCTTTAAGGCCTTCTGCGACGAAAACCGCATCCGCATCCTGACGCTGCTGCAGACTGGCGAGAAGTGCGCCTGCGTCCTGCTGGACGACCTGCGGATCACGCAGCCCACCCTCTCCCACCACATGAAGATCCTCTGCGATTCCGGCGTCGTCGTGGGCCGCCGGGAGGGCAAGTGGACCCACTACTCCATCTCTCCGGAGGGGGCCGCCCGGGCCATAGAGTATCTGAAGGCTCTCACCACCACCAACTGCACCGTTGAAAACGCCCCGCCGTGCTGCAAAGAGTAACATCGGCTCCTCTGCGGCACGGCCGATCTCAGGCCAATATATCGACACATTTCAATTTCTCTATTTCAGGAGGCGCATATGGAGACCATCCAAACCGGCTGGAGCTTCTTTCAAAACGAGATCCTGGGCATGCAGGGTCTGAACCGTTTGATCGGGGCCGCGCTGGAGGCCTGCGGCCTGGACGTCGCGGGAAGGCTCGGCGGCAGCGTTCAGTTTTTCCTCTACGATACCGTGAAAATCATGGTGCTGCTGGGCGTGCTGATCTTCGTGATCTCCTACATTCAGAGCTATTTCCCCCCGGAGCGCACAAAACGGCTGCTGGGCCGGTTCCACGGCGTCGGAGCCAACTGCATTGCCGCCTTGCTGGGAACGGTCACACCCTTCTGCTCCTGCTCGTCCATCCCGCTGTTCATCGGCTTTACCGGCGCGGGACTGCCCCTGGGCGTTACCTTCTCCTTCCTGATCTCCTCCCCCATGGTGGATCTGGGCAGTCTGGTCCTGCTCATGAGCATTTTCGGCTGGAAGGTGGCCGTGGTCTACGTGGTGCTCGGCCTGGTGATCGCCGTCGCCGGCGGAACCCTGATCGAGAAGCTGCGCCTGGAAAGCCAGGTGGAGGAATTCATCCGTCAGGGCCGCGCCGTCGATGTGCCCCAGGAGGAGCTGCGCCGGAAGGACCGGGTGAAATACGCCTGGGAGCAGGTGGTCTCCACGGCCAAAAAGGTCGCCCCCTATGTGCTGATCGGGGTGGGGATCGGCGCGGTCATCCACAACTGGATCCCCGAGGAATTCATCGTGCGCATCCTGGGAACGGGGAATCCCTTCGGCGTGATCCTTGCCACGGTCGCCGGAATCCCCATGTACGCGGATATTTTCGGCACCATCCCCATTGCGGAAGCTCTGCTGGCAAAGGGCGCGCGGCTGGGCGTGGTTCTGTCCTTCATGATGGGCGTGACCACCCTGTCCCTGCCCTCCATGATCATGCTGCGCAAGGCGGTCAAACCCAGGCTGCTGGGTATCTTTGTGGGCATCTGCACCGTGGGCATCATCCTTGTGGGCTATTTCTTCAACGCGATCCAACCGTTTATTATGTAAGGAGGTTTTTTCATGGCACTGTTCAACTTTGGAAAGAAAAAGGAAGAGACTCAAACTCCCCCCTGCTGCTGCGGGGAAGGGAACGGAACCGCCGTATGCTGCGGCGGCCCGGTCAAAGGAATCTGCTGCGTCAAAGTCCTGGGTGCGGGCTGCAAGTCCTGCCACGAGCAGTATGAGACCGCAAAGGCCGCCGTGAGCGCAATGGGTCTGTCCGTGGAGGTGGAGTATATCACCGACATGGAAAAGGTCATGCAGTACGGCGCCATGAGCATGCCCGCCCTCGTGGTCAATGACAAGGTGGTCTCCGTGGGCAAGGTTCTCAAGGCCGCCGACGTGGAAAAGCTGCTGCGGAAGCTGGAGGCGCAATAACAGGCGGCGGAGCAGCCCCTATACGCAAAATCACCCCGGGCCGAACGGCCCGGGGTGATTTCAGTCTGTAATAATTTTTCCTCAAATTGCGCTTTGTTGACAGATTCCGCCGGTTTACACCATCAGCGAGCACACCAGCTCGGTGTACTTGGCCGGGTCCTCCAGGGGCAGGCCGGCGATCAGCAGGGCCTGGTTGTACAGCAGCTCGGCGTACTTGGCGGCCTTGTCCTTGTCGTTGTCCACCGCGTCGCGCAGGGCGGCGAAGGCGCCGGAATCGGCGTTCAGCTCCAGCACCCGCTCGGCCTTCATGGGGGTGGCGCCGTTGTTGGCTTTCTGGAAGTAGCGCTCCATCTCCAGGGTGACGGGGCCGTCGGTGGTCAGGCACACGGCGCCCGACTTCAGGATCTTGGACACCCGGGCCTCCTTGATCCGGTCGCCCAGGGTCTCCTTGACAAAGTCCAGCACGTCCTTGTTCTCCTCCGCCTTCTTCTCGATGGCGGCCTTCTCCTCGTCGGTCTGGGGCAGAGCGTCCTCGTCGGAGACCGGCTTGAAGGCCTTTCCGTCGATCTCGCCCAGGGTGCTGACCACGAACTCGTCCACTTCCTCGGTCAGGTACAGGATCTCATAGCCGGCGTCGCGGATGCGCTCCACCTGGGGCAGCTGGGCGGCCTTTTCCACGCTCTCGGCGTAGACGTAGTACACATACTGCTGGCTGGCGGGCATGCGGTCCTTGTACTCGGCCAGGGAGGTCAGCTTGTTCTCTTTGGAGGACCAGAACAGCAGCAGATCCTTCAGCATCTCCTTGTGGGCGCCGTAGTCGCTGACCACGCCGTACTTCAGGTTGGGACCGAAGGCCGTCCAGAACTTCTCGTACTTCTCCCGGTCGTCCTTCAGCAGGTGCAGCAGCTCCGCCTTGATCTTCTTCTCCAGGTTGTTGGCGATGATCTTCAGCTGCCGGTCGTGCTGGAGCACCTCACGGGACAGGTTCAGGGAGAAGTCCGGGGAGTCCACCACGCCCTTGACGAAGCGGAAATAGTCGGGCAGCAGGTCGGCGCACTTGTCCATGATAAGCACGCCGGAGGAGTACAGCTGCAGGCCCTTCTGGAAGTCCCGGGAGTAGAAATCAAAGGGGGCGCGGGAGGGAATGTAGAGCATGGCCTTGTAGCTGACCATACCCTCGGCGCTGGTGTGGATGACCGCCAGGGGGTCCTCCCAGTCGCCGAACTTCTCCCGGTAGAAGCTGTTGTACTCCTCCTCCTTGACCTTGCTCTTGGGCCGCTGCCACAGGGGCACCATGGAGTTCAGGGTCTCCCACTCGGTGTACGTCTCCCACTCGGGCTTGTAATCGTCGCCGGCGTCGGCGGGCTTCTCCTTCTGGCGGGAGTGCTCCATCTCCATGCGGATGGGGTAGTGGATGTAGTCGGAGTACTTCTTCACCAGCTCGGAGATGTGGATGGAATCCAGATAGTCGCTGTAGCGCTCGTCGTCGGTGTCCTCCTTCAGGTGGAGGATGATGTTGGTGCCGGGGGTGGCCTTGTCGCAGGGGGTGACGGTGTAGCCGTCGGCGCCCTCGGATTCCCACTGCCAGGCCTCGTCCGCGCCGTAGGCGCGGGACAGGACGGTGACCTTGTCGGCCACCATGAAGGCGGAGTAGAAGCCCACGCCGAACTGGCCGATGACGTCCACCTTGGACGCGGCCTTCTCGTCGTCCATGTCCTTCTTGAACTGGAAGGAGCCGCTCTTGGCGATGGTGCCCAGGTTGTTCTCCAGCTCCTCCCTGGTCATGCCGATGCCGTTGTCGGAGATGGTCAGGGTGCGCCCGGTCTTGTCGGCCACCAGGGTGATCTGCAGGTCCTTCTGCTTCACGGTCACCGAGTCGTCGGTCAGGGAGCGGTAGGACAGCTTGTCCAGCGCGTCGCTGGCGTTGGAGATGATCTCCCGCAGGAAGATCTCCTTGTGGGTGTAGATGGAGTTGATCATCAGATCCATCAGCCGCTTGGATTCCGCTTTGAATTGTTTCTTTGCCATGATACAGATATCTCCTTTTAAATGTTGAGCGTCCAAATGGACGCAGAAATTAACACAGGGTTAGCACTCTCGTCGGTTGAGTGCTAACCCTATGATAATACGGAAGGCGGAAAAAAGCAAGAGGGTTCAAAATTTGTTTACAATTAAGTGCCCCGTCTGCTAAATGTACGGGTTCACCCCAGGTAATAGCTCATGGCCAGCATCAGGCAGAAGCCCGCCAACAGCGAATAGGTGGCCCCCCGCTCGCAGCCGTGGGCGTGGGTCTCGGGGATCATCTCGTCGCTGATGACGTAGAGCATGGTGCCCCCGGCGAAGGCCAGGGCGAAGGGGAGCACAGCGGTGGACAGGCTGACGGCGAAATAGCCCAGCAGGGTGCCCACCACCTCGATCAGTCCGGTGGCCAGGGCCGCCGCGAAGGTGCGGCCGCGGCTCATGCCCGCCGCCAGCATGGGGGCGATGATGACCATGCCCTCCGGGATGTTCTGCAGGGCGATGCCCGCGGCGATGGTCAGGGCCTCGCCGGTGTCGCCGGTGCCGAAGCCCACGCCGGCGGCGATACCCTCGGGCAGGTTGTGGATGGCAATGGCCATGACGAACAGAAGCACCTTGTTCAGCTGCTCGGTCTGGGCCGGGTGGGCCTCCTGGTCCACACCGGCCAGGCGGTGCAGGTGGGGCACCAGCCGGTCCAGCAGGTTCAGGCAGAGCGCGCCGCAGAAAATGCCGATGACGGTGACCAGGATGGGCGCCCGCCCGCCGTATTCCAGCGAGGGCAAAATCAGCCCCACCACCGCCGCCGCCAGCATGACGCCCGCCGCGAAGGCCAGGACGATGTCGCTGAAAGCGTGGGAAATTTTCTTGAACAAAAAGCCCAGCACCGCGCCGATCACCGTGGCGCCGCCGACGCCGAGCGCGGTCAGCAATACGATCTTCATAGGACCTCCTTGGGGTTTGGTTCCGCTAACTTCTCCGCACCACTATACCGCAGAAATCCCTTTTTGTAAATCTTTTTCGCCCCTCTATACAGCACAACCCCCCATCCGTCCAACGCGGATGGGGGGTCACACCTGATTCTGTGTTTCTGTCAACGTGTCTACCTCTTCTTTCTTCGGGGTGCGCGTCTGGGAAATTGGGGAAGTGTCAACGCTTTTTGCGGCTGCCTGAAACACCTTTGCACATTCGGCTCCATGTCGCCCGGTAAAACTTTACGGGAGAGGATGACCGTGTGCCTTCTCACACGCGTGAGCTTGTTTGGAGATCCGCTCGGGTTACATCTTCATTCCAAGATCCGTTTCGCTTTTGAAAGTTTGGTTTGGCTGCCTAGCCCATTGGACTCACCTTTCCTCTCTTTCTGGCTAAATTGTACTATATTGTTTTAGGTTTGTCAAGCGTTTTTGTGAAAATTAGTGTTTTTCTTTTGGGTTCCTATCGCAATCCGAACACAAAGTACAAGATCAACCCGTAGACCACGCTGGCGGAGGTCCCATACACCAGCACGGGCCGGCCTCCTCCTCACAAGCTCCATATCCTTCGCCCCGCCCGTTGGGCAGGGCTCTCTCATTTCGCTGCTCGTCGTCTCCCCAACGCGCCCGCTATGCGGCCGCGCCGGGGGCCCCACACCGTGGCCGGCCCCTATCGAAGCCCGAACACAAAATACAAAATCAGCCCGTATACAACACTGGCGGAGATGCCATATACCAGAACAGGCCCGGCCACGGTGAACAGCTTGGCGCCGGTACCCAGGATCAGGCCCTCGCTTTTAAACTCCAGGGCCGGGGAGACCATGGCGTTGGCAAACCCGGTGATGGGCACCAGGGTCCCCGCCCCCGCCCGCTTGGCGATGTCGTCGAACCAGCCCAGGCCGGTCAGCAGGGCCGCCAGGATGATGAAGGTCACCGACACGGCGATGGCCGCGGCGGTCTCGGACAGGTCCAGCCACGACTTGTACAGGTTCATCAGGCCCTGCCCCGCGGTGCAGATCAGCCCGCCCACCACAAAGGCCCAGAGCATATTCTTCCAGATGGGCGAGGGCTTGGACTTTTTCCCCACATATTTGCTGTATTCCTGATTGCTCATATCCATGGCGGCGGCCTCCCAAATTCGTTTGTTTCATATTAAAACCTGTTAAAAAGCTTGAAAAGCTTTTTATAGCGCGAAGCGCGTCAGGTTTTTATGAGACGGCGCGGCGCACAGTACGTGCGCCGCACGCGGGATTTCAAATGAAGCATTTCATTTGAAATCAGCATCAGTATGCCCGTTCCATGGAAAAAATATTTATCGGTTCCGCTTTCTTGTTTTTTTCGCTCTGTTGCTATATACTATTATAATATATTAAAGTATTAAAGTGAATTTGTCACGATTTTCAGGTGAGAGCATGGAGCAGTCCTCCTCCAAAACCTTTATCCGAAACTACACCTCCGGCCCCGTTCTCCGCGCACTGATCACCTTCGCCTTCCCCCTGTTCCTGTCCAATCTGCTCCAGGCGGTCTACAACCTGGTGGACATGATCGTGGTGGGCCAGGTGGTGGGCGCGCCCGGTTTGTCGGGCATCTCCGTGGGCGGCGACGTGCTGGCCCTGCTGACCTTCCTGTCCATGGGCTTTTCCGACGCCAGCCAGGTCATCATCTCCATGTACATCGGCTCCGGCCTGCGGGAGAAGCTGTCCCGCTTCATCGGCACCATGTCCTCCTTTTTGATCCTCTGCGCCGTGGGCATGAGCGTGCTGTTTCTGCTGCTGCGCAGCCAGGTTCTGACCATGCTGAACACCCCCGCCGAATCCTGGGACCAGGCCATGGCCTACGCCACCACCTGCATGTGCGGCCTGGTGTTCATTTACGGCTACAACATCGTCAGCGCCATCATGCGCGGCCTGGGCGACTCCAAACGCCCCTTCCTGTTCATCGCCGTGGCCGCCGTGCTCAACGTGATCCTGGACCTGGTCTTTGTGGTGGGCTTTCGCTGGGAGGCCTTCGGCGCGGCCCTGGCCACCGTCATCGCCCAGGCGGTCAGCTTTTTGAGCGCCCTGGCCTATCTCTGCAAGAACCGGGCGCGGTTCGGCTTCGACCTGTCCCCCCGGGATTTCCGCATTGACCGCTCCGAGCTGGTCATCCTGCTCAAGCTGGGCTTCCCCTTCGCCATCCGGCAGGCCTCCGTGCTGATCTCTAAATTCTTTGTGAACTACTGGATCAACGGCTACGGCGTGACCGTCTCCGCCGTGTCGGGCATCGGCTACAAGCTGGACGTCATCGGCAACCTGGTGGGCAGCGCCGTCACCACGGCGGGCAGCTCCATGGTGGGCCAGAACATCGGCGCGGGCAAGTACGACCGGGTCAGGCGCGTTCTGGGCTCCGCCCTGCTGATCAACGGCGTGTTCTACTCTTTGATGATCGCCGCGTTTCTCCTGTTCCCCCACGCGCTGTTCGGCTGCTTCACCGGCGATCAAAGCGTGCTGGCGGTGTGCATGGAATACCTGCCCTTCCTGGTGGTCATTTACATCGCCAGCGCCCTGCGCAACTCCATGCACGCCTTCACCTTCGGCTGCGGCAACTCCAAATTCAACTTCTGCGCGGCGCTTCTGGACGCCTTTGTGGTGCGCATCGGCCTGTCCCTGCTGCTGGGTCTGGCCGCCGGCATGGGCTACCGGGGCTTCTGGGCGGGCAGCGCCGCCGCGGGCTTCGTGCCCTTCGTGCTGGGCGCGGCCTACTACCTGTCCGGCCGCTGGAAAAAGAACCCCACGCTCTGAACCCCGAAACGGATCGAAAGGAACCGACTATGATGCGCAAGCAAACCGAAACCCTGATCCAAAACTTTACCTCGGGCCCCGTTCTTCCGACGCTGGTCACCTTTGCCCTGCCCCTGTTTTTGTCCAACCTGCTCCAGGCGGTCTACAACGTGGTGGACATGGTGGTGGTGGGCCGCGTGATGGGCGGAGCCGGTCTGTCCGGCCTTTCGGTGGGCGGCGACGTGCTGAGTCTGCTGACCTTCCTGTCCATTGGCTTTTCCAACGCCAGCCAGATCATTATTTCCCAATACATCGGCGCCGGACTGCGGGAGCGGCTCTCCCGCTTCATCGGCACCATGGCCTCTTTTCTGCTGCTCTGCGCCGTGGGCATGAGCACGCTCTGCCTGATTTTGCGCGGGCAGATTTTGAGTCTGCTGAACACCCCCGCCGAATCCTGGGACCAGGCCATGGCCTACGCCACCACCTGCATGTGCGGCCTGGTGTTCATTTACGGCTACAACATCGTCAGCGCCATTCTGCGGGGCATGGGGGACTCCAAGCGGCCCTTCCTGTTCATTGCCATTGCCGCCGTGCTCAATCTCCTGCTGGACCTGCTCTTTGTGGTGGGATTCCGCTGGGAGGCCTTCGGCGCGGCCCTGGCCACCGTCATGGCCCAGGCGGTCAGTTTTCTCTGCTCCCTGGTCTACCTCTACAAACGGCGGGCCAAGTTCGGCTTTGATTTCGCGCTTCAAAATTTCCGCATCAACAAACTTGAGCTGCTGACGCTGATCAAGCTGGGCGTGCCCATGGCCATCCGTTCGGCCTCCATCCTCTTTTCCAAGCTCTTTGTCAACGCCTGGATCAACAGCTACGGCGTGACCGTCTCCGCCGTGACCGGCGTGGGTCACAAGGTGGATCTGTTCGGCAATCTGATGGGCACCGCCATCTCCACGGCGGGCAGCTCCATGGTGGGCCAGAACATCGGCGCGGGCGAATACAACCGGGTGTCGCGTATTCTGGGAGCTGCTTTCCTGCTGAACGGTATTTGCTATTTCCTGATGATCTGCGTGGTTTTCCTGTTCCCCGGCACCATATTCGGCCTGTTCACGGATGACGCCGCCGTGCTGCTGGTCTGCATGGAGTACGTGCCCATATCGCTGACCACCTTCGCCTGCGGCGCCCTGCGCGACTCCATGAACGCCTTCACCAGCGGCTGCGGCAATTACAAATTCAATTTCGCCGTGGCCATCATGGACGGCATTGTGGCCCGCATCGGCTTCTCCCTGCTGCTGGGCGTGGCCCTGGGCCTGGGCTACTTCGGCTTCTGGATGGGCAATGCCATTGCAGGCTTGACCCCCTTCCTGCTGGGCATTGTCTACTACCTGTCCGGCCGCTGGAAAAAGCCGTCCCAGCTGATCGCGGATTCATAACAACACAAAACGCCCGCCTTACAAACCGTAAGGCGGGCGTTTTGCTGAAAGAAAAGAGAGAGGGGAAGAATATGTCAACACAAAGCTGTGTAGTTTTTGGTCTGTCCCCCTCAAACAGAGCGGGGGACAGTAAATCCTTTATGGGATGTCTTCTGCTCTGCTGTGATTGTATGATACCCCTTTTTCAAAGGGAAATGTTGGACGGCTTTTGAACAAGTTGTAAAAAACCTGTGAACAACAGCTGAAAATTTTTTATAGACAGCCCTACGCATCTGTGGTATGCTTTTTTGCGGCAAAATGACGAAAAATCTGTCGCATGGGAGGGGACGCAATGGACGTATTGCTGGAGCAAAAACAGGTGCAGAAGCTGTCCCCCCAGATGATCCAGTCCATGGAGATCCTCCAGATGGGCGCGGCGGAGCTGCAGGAATATGTGGAGGAGCTGCTGCTGGAAAACCCGGTGCTGGAGCGGGAGGAGTCCCATCCGCAGGAGGAGGCGGGCTCGATGCTGCTGGGCAGGCTGGAATGGCTGGCCTCCCACAGCCGGTGGGAGCGCGGCGCCCCCGCCGGGGACATCCGGGACGCGGCGGACGCGGTGGCCGACCGTAAAGGCGAGAGTTTATACGATTATCTCAGCGCGCAGGTCCCGTGGAAGTATCTGTCTCCGGTCATGTGCCGGGGGATCGAATGTGTGCTGACTGGTCTGAACGACAACGGATGGCTGGAGGAGACCACCGAGGAGCTGGCGGAACGCTGCGGCGTCAGCTGTGAGGTGATCTCCGGTGCGGAGGTCATCGTTCAGAACCTGGAACCGGCCGGCGTGGGAGCCCGCACGCTGGCGCAGTGCCTCAAGCTGCAGCTGCTGCGCCGGGGTGAGGACGGATTGGCTCTGACCATTGTCAAAAACCACCTGGAGGACATGGCGAAGCACCACTACAACCAGATCGCCCGCGCCACCGGGGCAAGCCGGGCGGAGATCCAGGAGGCCTGCCGGCTGATCCGGTCCCTGGACCCCCGGCCGGGCGGGGCCTTTGCCGTCCGGGAGGACCCCGGCTATATCACCCCCGACCTGCTGGTGACGGAGGAGTCCGGCGAGCTGGTCGTGCTCCTGGCCGACCGGGGCGGCCCGGAACTGAAGGTCAGCTCCTATTACCGCGATCTGCTGCACAGCAGCGGCGAGGAGCAGGTGCGCAGCTATCTGGCCGACAAGCTGCGCCAGGCCGACTGGGTGGTGAAAAGCATCGAGCAGCGCAGAAGCACCGTCCTGCGCTGTGCGCGCTGCATCGTGGACCGGCAGGCGGACTTCTTCCGGGGCCTCCGGAACACTCCGCGTCCCATGACCCTGGCCGACGTGGCCGCTGAGCTGGACATCCACGAATCCACCGTCAGCCGGGCGGTGAAGGACAAGTATCTTCAGTGCGCCCGGGGCGTGTTCCCCCTGAGCGCGTTTTTCAGCCGGGCGCTGCCCTCGGGGCAGGAGGACCGCTCCGCCGAGCAGGCTAAGGCGGCGCTGCGGGAGCTGATCGACGGGGAGGACAAGCGCGCCCCCCTGTCCGACCAGAAGCTTTGCGACGCGTTGGCGCAGCAGGATCTGGTCCTCTCCCGCCGGACGGTGGCCAAATACCGGGACGAGATGGGCATTCCCTCCGCCCCGGGGCGCAAGGAATTCTGAGGGAAGAAGGAGGCCCCTTTTATGCTGGAGCTCAACGACGACGCCCGCAGCGTTCTCAATTCGCTGCGGGAGGGCATCACCATCATCGACACCGACGGCTGTCTGGTGTTCGGCAACCGGGCCTACTGCGAGTTTCTCAACAAGGAGGCGGGCGGCGACATTGGCCCGGTGGAGGGCTACCGGCTCCGGGACCTGCGCCCGGGCGCGCGGCTGCCCGAGGTGCTCCGGACCGGCAAGCCCATCCTCCACGTCACCCGGCAGGAGATCGAGGACTTCTATTTTACCAACATGTATCCCATCTACCGGGACGGGGAGCTGGTGGGCGGCATCTCGGTGGTCACCTTCATGGAGGACGCCTACCAGGCCCGGGACGAGCTGGAGGCCATTGAGGCCCGCAACCGCCAGGTGCTGCGCTCCATCAGCAAGGCCAACGGCGCCCGGTACACCTTTGACGACATCGTGGCCGTCAGCGACAACGCCCGGGCGGTAAAGGCCCTGGCCCAGAAGGCCGCCCCCACAGACGCCCCCGTCCTCCTGGCCGCCGAGAGCGGCACCGGCAAGGAGCTGTACGCCCAGGCCATCCACAACGCCAGCAGCCGCAGGCACGAGGTCTTCGTGGCCATCAACTGCGCCAACTTCAACGCCAACATTCTGGAATCCGAGCTGTTCGGCTATGTGGAGGGCGCGTTCACCGGGGCCAAGAAGGGCGGCAAGATCGGCCTGTTCGAGGCGGCCAACGGCGGCACCCTGTTTCTGGACGAGGTATCCGAGATGGACATGGGCCTGCAGGCCAAGCTCCTGCGCGTGCTCCAGGAGGGCAAGATCCGCCCCGTGGGCGGGGTGAAGGAGATCGACGTGGACGTGCGCATCATCTGCGCCAGCAACGCCGACCTGAACGCCTACATCGAGGAAAAGAAGTTCCGGCAGGACCTGTACTACCGCCTGTCCACCTTCCTGATCCGCATCCCGCCCCTGCGGGAGCGCCGGGAGGACATCCCTGCCCTGGCCGACTCCCTTCTCAGCGGCCTGTCCCGCAAGATCAAGCGCTCCGTGCGCATCACGCCGGAGGCGCTGGAGGTCCTGGTCAGCCACAGCTGGCCGGGCAATGTGCGGGAGCTGCGCAACGTGCTGGAGTTTTCCGCCTACCTGTCGGAAAACGGCGTGATCGCCCGGGAGTCCCTCCCGGAGCACCTGGCCCGCTCCGGGGACGACCAGCCCGCCCAGACCCTGGCCCAGCGGGTCAAGGCCTTCGAGCAGGCCGAGATCCACAAGCTCCTGCTGAAAAACGGCAGCGACCTGAACGGGAAAAAGGAGACCGCCCGGCAGTTGGGCATTTCCCTGGCCACTCTGTACAACAAGCTGGCCGAATAAATTCCAAAAAATCAGAATTGCGTTCTAATTTCTTAGAACCCTTTGGCGCTCACGGTTTTTTCATCCGAAATACGAAAATTTCGACACGGGGTTCTAAAATTTTAGAACCCCGTGCTGACACGTCTTGCCGGGCAGGGCCCTCAAAAGCCCTGTCCGGCAAACTTTTTGAAAATTTTTCTCCCGCCGGAAAAGTTGGCACGCCGTTTGCGATTTAATTGGGGCGTAGCTACATGCGCAGCCTGCGCATCGTCATGGCGGACTCCGATTGCAAGCGGCGTTCGCCGCAGAGTTTGACCCGCGTTTGAAAATTGAAAGAGGAGGAAAGTTCCATGTCAATCGCGCTTGCTATTCTCGGCTTTGTCACGGTCGTGGCCATGCTTGTGCTCATCATGACAAAGAAAGCCTCTCCCCTGGTCGCCCTGATCGCCGTTCCCGTGGTCACCGGCATCATCGCCTGCTTCTTTATTGTCACCGATCCCGAAGCGGCCCCCGGTGTCGTGAACTTCTGGGCCAACTTCAAGAGCCTGGGCAAGATGATCACCGGCTCTTCCGGTATCGGCTCCGTGGCCGCCACCGGCGTCATGTTCATCTTCTCCATCCTGTTCTTCGGTATCCTGACTGACGCCGGCACCTTCCGCCCCATCATCCGGAAGGTCCTAAACCTGGTGGGCACCGACCCCATCAAGATCGCCATCGGCACCGCCATTCTGGCCATGGTCGTCCATCTGGACGGCTCCGGCGCCGTGACTTTCCTGATCTGCGTTCCCGCCCTGCTGCCCCTGTATGATGCGCTGGGCATGAAGCGCACCACCCTGGCCACCGTCGTGGCCCTGGCCGCCGGCACCATGAACATCCTGCCCTGGGGCGGCCCCACCATCCGGGCCCACACCGCTCTGGCCACTATGGAGGGCACCGAAGCCACTGTCACCGAGTTCTTTATGCCTGTTCTGCCCGCCGTCCTCGTGGGCCTGCTCTGCGTCCTGGTCATCGCCTTCTTCCTGGGCCGCGCCGAGAAGAAGCGCCTGGGCAGCGTGGTCCTGACCAGCAAGGCCTATGTGGAGCCCGAGCTGAGCGACGAGGAGAAGGCTCTGCTGCGGCCCCATCTGTTCTGGGTCAACATCGTCCTGATCGTTCTGGCCATCGTGTGCCTGCTGTTCTCCGGCTTCGCCCCCGCCGTGGTCTTCATGGTGTTCTACGTGCTGGCTACCCTGATCAACTACCCCAAGGTGAAGGATTCCAAGGCCCGCGTGGACGCCCACGCCAAGAGCTGCCTGATGATGTGCTCCGTGCTGTTCGCCGCCGGCTGCTTTACCGGCATCATGAAGGGCACCGGCATGATCACCGAGATGGCCAACACCCTGGTCTCCATCATCCCCGAGGCCGCCGGCAGATTCTTCCCCACCATCGTCGGCGTGATCTCCATGCCCGCCTCCCTGCTGTTTGATCCCGACTCCTTCTACTATGGAGTCCTGCCCGTGCTGGCGCAGACCGCTCAGGGCTTCGGCGTCGCCGCCGCCGACGTGGGCCGCGCCGCCATTCTGGGCCAGATGACCACCGGCTTCCCCGTCTCCCCGCTGACTGCCTCCACCTTCCTGCTGGTGGGTCTGGCCGGTGTGGACCTGGGCGAGCATCAGAAGAAGACCATCCCTCTGGCCTTCCTGGTCACCATCGTCATGCTGGTCGTGGCCCTGCTGACCCGCGGGATCGCGTTCTGATCCCCCTTCCCTGCTGAAGCGTTCCACCTTTGACCTTTTTGAAAGGAAGCGTTGCAAATGAAATCGATTCGTATCGGCAGCGGCGCCGGGTACGCCGGCGACCGCCTGGAGCCCGCGCTCGAGCTGATCGAGAAGGGCAACCTGGACTACATCAGCTTTGAGTGTCTGGCCGAGCGCACCATCGCCATCGGCCAGCAGGCCAAGCTGAAGGACCCCACCAAGGGCTACAACGGCCTGCTGGAGCACCGGATGGAAAAGGCTCTCCCCCTGTGCTGGGAGCACAAGGTCAAGCTGATCACCAACATGGGCTCCGCCAACCCTGAGGCCGCCGCCGCCAAGTGCGTTGAGATCGCCCGCAAGCACGGCCTGACAGGCATGAAGATCGCCTGCGTCACCGGCGACGACCTGCTGCCCTGCATCGACAAGTACATGGACACCGTGGTCTGGGAGACCGGCGAGCCTCTTTCCAAGCTCCCGGGCGAGATCGTCTCCGCCAACGCCTACATGGGCGTGGAGGGCATCCTGAAGGCCCTGGAGCTGGGTGCCGACGTGGTCATTACCGGCCGCGTGTCCGACCCCGCCATCTTCATGGCCCCCCTGATCCACGAGTTCGGCTGGGCTCTGGACGACTGGGACAAGCTGGGCAAGGGCACCATGATCGGCCACCTGCTGGAGTGCGGCGGTCAGGTCACCGGCGGCTACTACGCCGAGCCGGGCAAGAAGGACGTCCCCGGCGTGGGCCACCTGGGCTTCCCCATCATCGAGGTCCAGGAGGACGCCTCCTTCATCGTCACCAAGGTCCCCGAGGCCGGCGGCATGGTCACCCCCGACACCTGCGCCGAGCAGATCTGCTACGAGATCCACGATCCCACCAATTACCTGACCCCCGACGTGGTGGCCGACTTTAAGCAGGTCAAGTTCACCCAGATCGACAAGGACGTGGTGAAGGCGGAGGGCGCCACCGGGCGGCCCAAGACCGACACCTTCAAGTGCTCCATCGGCTACCGGGACTGCTTCATCGGCGACGGTGAGATCAGCTACGGCGGCCCCGGCTGCCTGGACCGCGCCAAGCTGGCCATTGAGATCATCAAGGAGCGCCTGGAGCTAATCGCCCCGGGTCAGTTCGACGAACTGAAGTTCGACCTGATCGGCTGCAACAGCCTGTACTGGAACCCCGACTATAAGTATAACGAGGATCTCTCCGAGGTCCGCGTGCGGGTGGCCGGCCGCGCCAAGACCAAGGCGATCGCAGACCTGATCCCCAACGAGGTGGAGGCCCTGTACACCAATGGCCCCGCCGGCGGCTGCGGCGCCGTCAAGCGCACCCGCGACATCGTCTCCGTGGCGTCCATCCTGGTGGACCGGAACGACGTCAAGCCGGAAGCCACGATCTTTGAAGTCTGAGAAAGGAGATGTGCAAACAATGAAACTTTGGGAAATCGCTCACTCCCGCACCGGCGATAAGGGCAACATCTCCAACGTGTCCCTGATCGCATACGACGCGAAGGACTTTGAACTGCTCAAGGAGAAGGTCACCGCCGACAAAGTCAAGGAGCACTTCAAGGGCATCGTCAAGGGCGACGTGGTCCGCTACGAGCTGCCCAACATCCACGCCCTGAACTTTGTCATGCAGGCCGCCCTGGGCGGCGGCGTTACCCGCTCCCTGTCCGTGGATATGCACGGCAAGGGCCTGAGCTCCTATCTCCTGGATATGGAGATCTGACCCCCGGCAAACGAATACTGAGTTTTCCATCGATGTTTCAACCTTTTTGATGCGGGGCGGCGCGCGGCCCCCATGACTGCGCGCCGCCCTTTTTGCACCTAAAAACCGGCGAAAACTTTGAAAAATAAGGAGGACCAAGTATGAGAAAACGCATTCTTTCCCTGTTGTTGGCCGGAGTCCTGGCCGTCTCTCTGGCGGTCCCCGCTCTGGCGGCCGAAGACACCTCTTCAAAAACTTACCCCGTCATCATGCAAAACGAGACCCAGTATGTCCCTCTGCGCGCTATCGCCGAGGACATGGGCTTTACCGTAAAATGGGACCAGGCGTCCCAGACCGCTACGGTCTCCAACGATGTTTATTCCGTGCAGGTCCAACCCATGGAGCAGACGGCCGGCGTCAGCTATGCCGAGGGTGTTGAAAAAGTGCCCATGCTCACGAAGGGCTGGCGCATCTACGTCGATCAGGACTTCTTCGCCGAAAAACTGGATATTGACATCACTGTGACCGGCAGCACCGCTTCCGCCGCGGTCAACCCCATGGCGGCTACCCGCAACACTATCCGTGCCAACGAGTACGGCGTCAAAGAATCCTATGAATATGAACGCTACGAGGTCATGCTTCCCATGGATGACGGGGTCAAACTGCGCACTGTCATCTATAAGCCGGTGGGCGAAGGCCCCTGGCCCACCGCGTTCACCCGCGGCCCCTATCCCGGCCAGGAGACCACCAAAAACACCCTGGGCGAGGAATATGCCAAGCGCGGCATGGCCTATGTTTATCAATACTGCCGCGGCAAGGGCGGCTCGGAAGGCGAGTATGTGGCCAATGTGGACGAGCGCCGGGACGGTATCGCCAGCCTGAACTGGCTCAACGACCAGGATTGGGTCAAGAGCATCGGTATGCACGGCCACTCCTACCTGGCCTTGACCACCTGGATCGTGGGCGACGCCCTGCCCGACAAGGTGGAGGCGCTCCATGTCCAGTGCTACGGCGTGCTGCGCAACCTGTCCGTCAGCCACTCCGGTCTGGTGGCCATCGACAACATCACCGCCTGGACCCTTCAGAACTGCACCGACCAGTACAGCTACGAAAAGTACATTGAATCCGCCCAATATCTGCCCAATATTACCGTGGACACCGACCTATGGGGTACTAAAGTAGAGGGCTACGCTGATTGGGTCAACCACCCCGACTTCACCGACGAGTATTGGAACGAGGGCGTGTGGGGCGACCTGAAAAACGCCATTGGCGGCATTGACGTCCCAACCACCATCTTCGGCGGCTACTATGACCACCACTTTGAGGGCACCATTGAAGGCTGGAATATGCTCAGCGAGGAGACCAAGGCCATGAGCCACCTGGTTCTGGGTTCCTGGAATCACGGCTTCGGCTATGCCAGCAAGTGGAAGGGCGGCGAGAACTACGGCTATGATGTAAATACCGATACGTTCAACTGGTTCTACAGCATCATGGTCAACGGCAAGGTCCCCACCACCGGCGTGGATGCCTATGTAGTCGGCCAGGACGAGTGGGTCCATCTGGACAGCTTCCCCCTGGAAGCCGACGGCGAGCTGACCTACTATCTGACCGCCGAAGCTGCCGAGTCCGATGGCGTCGCCTCTGCCCTGTCCGAGACAAAGCCCGCCGGGCAGGATACGTTTACTTATGTGTACGATCCCTCCGATCCCAAGCCTGCCGAGGGAGGCGAGTGCTTCCTGTACAGCAGCGGAGGGGTCAGCGGCGATCTGCGCGGCAGCAACGAGCTGTCCCCCGCCGGCTTCCGTGACGACGTCATCTCCTTCATCAGTGAGCCCCTGGCTGAGGACACCACTCTGGCCGGCAATCTGGTAGCCAACCTGTTCGTCAGCACCGACGCAGAGGACACCGCCTTCACCTACACCATCAGCGAAGTGGATGCCAACGGTGTGGCCCACAACATCCGCAACGGCCTGCTGACCCTGGCTTACCGCAACGACCGCTACGCTCCCGCCGTCAACGACTATGTTCCCGGCGAGATCGTGGAGATGAAAATCGAATCCCTGCCCATCGTGTGGAACATCTCTGCCGGCAATCGGATCCGCATTGACATCTCCTCCTCCAACTTCCCCGAGTTCAGCAACCATACGAATACCGTGGGCAACTGGGCCGAGCAGACCGAGTATAAAATCGCCAACCAGACCATCTATGTAGGCGGCGATTATGCCAGCTCCATCACCCTGCCCACCCTCTCTGCGTCCAAGTAAGCTTCAGCAGTCTTTCGTTCACCATCCGTTCCCCTTTCTTCTCTCCTAAATCAAGACGGGGTATGTGCATTTGCACATACCCCGTCTTGATTTCTTATAAAAGGATCAAACTTCCCCGGCCCGTTTTCTCCTGCGGCCACGCAGGAAGTCGATGAGCAGGCTCAGCAGCAGGAAGAACAGCAGCTGCGCCAGGCAGAGGCCGGGCGTGGTGAGATAATTGACCGGGGGAAACACCGGGTCGGTCAGCGCCCAGGGCAGCACCACAACCGCCGAAGCCAGGGCAAAGCCCAGCGCGCAGAGCAGCTTGGTTTTGGCCGGGAGCGGCCGCCGCAGGAACAGGGACAGAACCAGAAGGGCCATGCAGCAAAGGGGAAACAGGCCATAGGTAATACTCCCCACGTCCTCCCGGATGCCGGTGAGCCTGACGCGGGTCTTCCAGATCAGCATGTCCGCATCGGACAAAACGCCCGGTTCAATGGCAAAGAAATGGTTTGCCGTCCACAGCAGGAGCGCCTCGGCCAGCTGCGCCGCCAGCACCACCACCGCCAGGACAAGGGCCGTGATCTTCAACGCCCTGCGCATCCGGTCCGTCCCGGCCCGGCCGTAGATGATGTCGGTCAGTTCCACCTGGTAAATATCCGCCAGCCGCTGCAGCACGTCCAGCCCGGGCTGGGTGCGCCCGGCCTCGTAGCCGGACACGGCCTGCCGGGTCAGCCCCACCCGCTCGGCCACCTCCTCCTGGGTCAGCCCGCGCTCCTGCCGGAGCTGCCGCAGGGTCTCGTTGATCTTGGCCATGTGCCATCACATCCTTCGCCTCCAGAGTACCGAAAACGCCCCCCAAAAGTCAAGCAACGTTTTGTTGCGCGAAGGGATGGAAACGGTCAGTCGGACTCCAGGGCGCTCTTCATGCTGCGCACGTACTCGCCCACGGGGGCGGCGGCGTCCTTGCCGTACTTCTCGATGATCTTCACAATGGCGGAGCCGACGATGGCCCCGTCGGAGACGTCGGCCATCTTTTTGGCCTGCTCCGGGGTGGAGATGCCGAAGCCGATGGCGCAGGGAATGTCGGTGTTCTGGCGGATCACCTCCACCATGGAACCAAGGTCGGTCTTGATCTCGCTGCGCACGCCCGTGACGCCCAGGCTGGACACCACGTACAAAAAGCCCTCCGCCTCTTTGGCGATCATGGCGATGCGGTTTTCCGAGGTGGGCGCGATCATGGAGATCAGGTCCACGCCGTACTGGCGGCACAGGGGCAGGAACTCCTCTTTCTCCTCATAGGGCAGGTCGGGCAGGATCAGCCCGTCGATGCCGATGTCCCGGCAGGTGGAGATGAACCGCTCCGCCCCGTAGGAGAACACCACGTTGGCGTAGGTCATGAACACCATGGGGATCTTCACGTCCCGGCGCAGGTCCTTCACAAAGGCGAAGATCTTGTCGGTGGTCACGCCGCCGGTCAGGGCCCGCAGGTTGGCGTCCTGGATGACCGGGCCCTCCGCCGTGGGGTCGGAGAAGGGGATGCCCAGCTCGATGAGGTCCGCGCCGTTTTCCACGGCGGCGCGGACGATAGCTCCCGTGGTCTCCAGATCGGGGTCGCCGCAGGTCACAAACGGAATGAACGCCTTTCCGTGGTCAAAGGCAGATTTGATGTTACTCATGGAGATCCTCCCCTCTGTAGCGGGCGATGGCGGCGCAGTCCTTGTCGCCCCGGCCGGACAGCGTAATAACGATGATCTGGTCCCTGCCCATTTGGGGCGCGATCTTCATGGCGTGGGCCACGGCGTGGGCGGACTCCACGGCGGGAATGATGCCCTCGGTCCGGGACAGGTATTCAAAGGCGTCCACCGCCTCGTCGTCGGTGACGGGGACGTACTCGGCCCGCCCCGTGTCGTGGAGATGGGCGTGCTCGGGGCCGATGCCGGGGTAGTCCAGCCCGGCGGAGATGGAGTAGACCGGGGCGATCTGGCCGTACTCGTCCTGGCAGAAGTAGCTCTTCATGCCGTGGAAGATGCCCAGCCGCCCGGTGGCGATGGTGGCCGCCGTCTCAAAGGTGTCGATGCCCCGGCCCGCCGCCTCGCAGCCGATCAGCCGCACGTCTTTGTCCTCAATAAAGTGATAGAAGGTGCCGATGGCGTTGGAGCCGCCGCCCACGCAGGCCAGGACCGCGTCGGGCAGCCGCCCTTCCTTGGCCAGAATCTGCTCCTTGATCTCCTTGGAGATGACCGCCTGGAAATCCCGCACGATGGTGGGGAACGGGTGGGGGCCCATGACGGAGCCGAGACAGTAATGGGTGTCGTCGATCCGGTTGGTCCACTCCCGGAAGGCGGCGGAGCAGGCGTCCTTCAGGGTGCCGGTGCCCGTCTTGACGGGGACCACCTCGGAGCCCAGCAGGCGCATTTTGTACACGTTCAGGGCCTGGCGGACGGTGTCCTCCTCGCCCATGAACACCACGCACTCCATGCCCATCAGGGCGGCGGCGGTGGCGGTGGCCACGCCGTGCTGTCCGGCGCCCGTCTCGGCGATCAGACGGGTCTTGCCCATCTTTTTCGCCAGCAGCGCCTGGCCCAGCACGTTGTTGATCTTGTGGGCGCCGGTGTGGTTCAGGTCCTCCCGCTTCAAATAAATCTTCGCGCCGCCCAGGTCCTTCGTCATCTTCTCCGCGTAGTAGAGCCGGGAGG
>JBJDYV010000105.1:0-5419 GCA_051867655.1 Oscillospiraceae bacterium | reverse complement strand
CCAAGATCATCACCTGCGAGGCGGGCGAGGTGGTCAAGGCGGGCAAGTTCAGCGTGGAGTTCATCCACGTCAACCACTCCATCACCGACGCCGTGGCCTTCGCCATCAAGTGCCCCGTGGGCACCGTGGTCCACACCGGCGACTTCAAGATCGACCCCACCCCCATCCAGGGCGGCATGATCGACCTTGCCCGCCTGGGCCAGCTGGGCAAGGAGGGCGTGCTGGCCCTGCTGGCCGACTCCACCAACGTGGAGCGCCCCGGCTTCACCAAGAGCGAAAGCTGCGTGGGTGCGTCCTTCGACGCCCTGTTCCGGGGCTGCGACCAGCGCATCATCGTCACCACCTTCGCCTCCAACGTGGACCGCATCCAGCAGATCATCTCCGTGGCCGCCAAGTACGGCCGCAAGGTGGCCATCACCGGCCGCAGCATGGAGAACGCCATCAAGGTGTCCACCGAGCTGGGCTACATGAGCGTGCCCAAGGGCACCCTGGTGGAGCTGGCCCACATCAAGTCCCTGCCCAAGGACAAGATCTGCATCATCACCACCGGCAGCCAGGGCGAGACCATGTCCGCCCTGACCCGCATGGCCTTCAACACCCACAAGCAGGTGGACATCCAGGCGGGCGACCGGGTGATCCTGTCGGCCAGCGCCATCCCCGGCAACGAGAACGCCATCGGCGCGGTGGTCAACGAGCTGTACCGCAAGGACGCCGAGGTGGTCAACGAGCGCCTGGGCGAGCTGCACGTCTCCGGCCACGCCTGCCAGCAGGAGCTGAAGATCATCCACGCCCTGGTCAAGCCCAAATTCTTCATCCCCGTCCACGGCGAGCAGCGCCACCTGAAGACTCACGCCAGGCTGGCCGAGGAGATGGGCATGCCCCCCAAGAACATCATCATCAGCGACATCGGCAAGGTCATCGAGCTCACCCCCAACTCCGCCAAGATCAACGGCAGCGTGCCCGCGGGCAAGGTGTTCGTGGACGGCTACGGCGTGGGCGACGTGGGCAGCGTGGTGCTGCGGGACCGCAAGCACCTGGCCGAGGACGGCATGATCGTGGTGGTGGCCTCCCTGTCCGGGGAGGACGGCGCGCTGGTCTCAGGCCCGGACATCATCACCCGGGGCTTCGTGTACGTCAAGGAGTCCGAGGGCCTGATGGAGGAGCTGCGCACCGTGGCCCTGGAGGCCCTGGAGCGCTGCCAGGAGCAGAACATCGCCGACTGGGCCACCATCAAGTCCGCCATCAAGAGCGACCTGTCCGGGTTCCTGTATAAGAAGACCAAGCGCAATCCTATGATCCTGCCTGTTATTATGGAAGTTTGAGAGCGCTTGGGCTTTGGGGTCCCCGCCGCAGGCGGGGCGGGCCGCTGGGGCGGCCCGGCGGCGAGCGGGAATTCATTTCCCGCCGCCAAGACATGAAATCACAAGCGCAATCCCATGATCACGGGGTCCCTATAAAAAAAGCAAATCGTACAATAACAATGTCCAATAAAATGAAATATTGATTCTTCGGCAAAAATGTTGTACTATCAGGGTGGATTCAGAAATAAAGATAAAGTAAGAGGTGTTTGCAATGACAATGCACAAGGTGGAATACACCATCAACCTGACCGGCAGCAAGCTGTTCGACGTGGTGATGTACAACACGGCGAAGAAGCTCTGCATGGACTACCCCGGCCTGAGCTTTGATTACGGCGATACGACCATCCGCGTGTACGGCGAGCTGGACGACTACTGGTATGAGAAGTACCAGGAAGAGATGTTCGGCAAGGCCGGCGAGTGACCGCACAAATCCATACAAGTTTTGACCTCCTTTCGCCATTCTCGGGCCCCCGGGAAAGCCGTAAGGCTTTTCTGGGGAGAGGACGAGCAGCGTAGTGAATGAGCTTTCCCGCTTGCGGGGAAGCGAACGATACGCAGCTTGCGAGGACGACGAAGGGAGGTCTTTTTGATGGAAAAGACAGCTAATTATCAGCTCAACCAATGGGGCGCGGGGGACGCGATCCGGCGCGCCGACTTCAACGCGGACAACGCCAGGATCGACACGGCGCTGGCGGCGATCCGGAGCGAGGCGGCGGGCGAAGCCGCGGCGGCTCAGGCCACGGGCGACCGGGGGCTGGGCGTGCTGAAAAAGCTGGCCGGGGATGTGTGCCGGCTGGCCTATCAGCAGGACGGAAAGGGCACCTACACCGGCGAAAACGGCAGTTTTATCTTTGACGGCCTGGGTGTGGACAACCTGGTGGAGTCCACCGCCGGCGCGGCGGTGCTGGAGCCGGACAATGGGCAGGTGCGCCTGGCGGTGGACGGCTGGAGCGGGGGAACCACGAAGTGGACGGCGACATCCGCAAGTATACCCCATGGTGATACCACAGAATTCCTGTCTGAGGAGTGGTCGCCCGCCGGTAACGCAAAAGCCGGAAGCCTGACCTTTACCGCCGCCGTGAAAACCGATGTTTCCGGTGATCTTGTAGCCGTGCATGTGGTGTTGATGCGGGGCGAGGAGGAGCTGGCAGCCACAAATACCGTTACGATGAAGTACGGCTCCAGCAGCCTGACCTGCACCTTTTCCACGGCGGCGGACCTGAGCCCGCAGGAGACCTATCACCTGAAAGCGGTGCTGGAAAATGTCGCTTCGGGCTACACCATGGTCGTAAACCTGAATGCCTCTGTCACCATAACCACCACGGCGGTGAAGAGCACCGCGGGCAGCTTCACCGCTGCGCCGTTTGCCCTGTCCGGGACAGAAATTCAGACATGGGCGCAGTACAGCGAACCCGGCGCAGTGACGATGGATCTGTTGTCCGGAGGGACCTGGACGGCCATGGAGCTGGCGCAGGAAACGGACAGCAGGTCCCCGGCAGGGGAGACCTGCAAAGAGAGAAAGTTTAAGCTGAACCTGCCCGAAGAGGCGGGCAGCGTGCAGCTGAGAGTCAACATCAGCAGTGAAAGCGAATGTTACATATACGGCTACGGTGCAATTGCGCTGTAAGTAAAAAACCGCCCCCGGGAAATCCCGGGGGCGGAAACGTTTATGGAACGTTATTTTGTGCTGTGGGAATTAGCCGATGACGTAGGCGAAGTAAGCGACGTCACCCGTGTTTTCCAGAGCAATCACGATGTAGCTGCCGGTGTTGATACCAGTCAGGTTGATTTCGGTGCCGGAAATAGCAGCGTAAGGACCAAAGGTGAGGGTCTTGGCCGCGGTAACGGTGCTGGCCCAGTCAACATCGCCCCAAGTCAGTTCCGGTGCGTTGTTGCTCACCTTGGTAGTAACAACCAGCTTATAGCTATCGGCAACTGCGGCCAGGTTAATCTTGGTGGCATTGGCAATAGCATCATCCAGCTTATCATAACCCTTGGCGGTATCCAGCTTCTCACCGTTCAGACGGACCTCGTCCAGACGGTCAATCGCATCGTTGGTATCGGGCACATAAGCGGAAATCACGACATCCTTGCCGGCCCAGGCAGCGGTGACCTTCACGGAATCGGTCTTGCCCAGATCGATCGGATCAGCGGTGCCGACCTTCACGGTGTAGTAATCCTCCTGAACGTCGATGGTGGAACCAACATACAGGTGCAGGCCCGACTCCGTAACGCCGCGGATCATGACGGACTTAACATCGATGTAGTCCACATCGCCGTCGGGAAGCTCGGTTACGAAGATGGCAACAGCGCCGGTCTTGCCCTTGACATTGCCAGTGACCACATAACCGGTCGCGCAGAAGTCCTCGCTCAGCGCGGTCAGAACATCGCCCTTGCCGGAGACATTGACGACAGCGGCGGAAGTGGGCAGCTCAACACCTTCCTGATCGTCCCACTCGTAGACGAACACGGTGTTGTCATCGGTGGCGTGCAGGTCGCCGAACTTCACGTTGGACACGTTCTCGAACCAGTTGACGGTGATGGTGCCGCCCTTGACCAGGTTGAGGGTCAGAGTGTAATATGCACCAACATTCTTGGCGGTCTTGGGATTGAGGGGAGCGGTCAGAGCGACGACGATGTCCTCGCCGGCGGCGTTGACGGCCTGGTAGAAGTACACGTCGCCCTCTTCCTTGGTGGTCTCGCTGTCGAAAGCCTCAACGTCGGTGATGTAGCAGTACTCGAAGGTGGGGTCGATGTAATCATTGAGGTTGACCATCTTCAGAGTGCCGTACTTCTCGGTGTGAGAGGTGCCGGTAGCAGTGGCGTCGTACTGATGCAGGTCGGACCATTCCTTATCCAGCTCAGCGATCGCGTCAGCGCCGGTCAGCACGCCGTAGTAAGCGTTGTAATCGCGGTCATAGCTCATGCTGGCACGTTCGCCCTGATACGAACCGGAGATGTAGAAGAAGGCCACAAAGCTGTCGTTGACATTGTAGATGTCATCGTTGGCATCAATAGTCCGATCGCTGCTGATGGTAGCGCGGTCGGTGGCAGCGTCCACATAGACGTCATAGCCCCAGCCCTTATTCAGGGAGGAGTTGTCCTCGGTGTAGACGACCACGAACTCGCCGTCCTCATCCAGACGATACTTCACGACGTCGCCGCGGTCATGCTTGGTGGAGAAGTTCCAGCTGACGTCTTCGTTGACGATGTCGGTCACGACCTCGCCGTCGGTGGTCAGATACTTGACCCACAGCTCCTTAGCCCAGGGGCCGGTGGTGTAGGTGTCGAAGTCCAGAATCAGAGCATACTCGGTATCCAGCTCATCGGCCTTGGCGTAAGCGATGATGTTGCCGTACTCATCCTGGAAGTAGTTGTAGGTAGTGCCGTTGTAGGTGGCGAAATAGGTATCGATCACCTTGGTGAACTGAGTGGTCTTGCCGTTCACGACCTTGTAGTCGATGCCGGAGACCTCATACTTCTCGCCGCCGATGGTAGCGGTCTTCACGGTGGTGGACATGCTGTAGCCGGAGATATAACCGGTCACATAAGCGGCCTTCTCAATGTAGGAGTTGCCGTCATAGGAGATGACCAGAACCTTGTCGCCGGCAGCGATGCCGTCATAGGCGACCTGCTCGTTGTCGCCGGTGTCGACCTTGTTCAGGGTGATGACGCCGGAGGTGCTGACATACTGAACCTCAGCGAAGGTTTCCTTCTCGTTCAGAATGTACTCATACTTGCCGTCGCCGTCGTTGTCGATGGCCTTGACCATGATGCCCTTGCCGGAGATGTAGGTCTTGGCGGGATCATAGTTGAAGAAGATCTCGGTGGCGTCGGTGGTAGCAGCCTTGATCTTCTTGACCTGAGCATCGGACAGATCGGTGTTGCTCCAGTCGGTGACGGTAGCCAGAGACTCGGGAGCGGTGACAGCGGTCTTGGTGCCCTTCAGGCCATAGGCCCAGAAGGTGATGTTCTCGCCCAGCAGGGTCTCGTCGGTGGCCAGGTTGTAGGTGGTCTTGTCGTCCAGCTTGGACTTGCCGGCAGCCAGAGTCTTGGTG
>JBJDYV010000104.1:0-224385 GCA_051867655.1 Oscillospiraceae bacterium | reverse complement strand
TCGCCACCTGCTCTTTCGCAGCCTGGATCATGTTCATAACACACACACAACCTTTATTTATAATGCTGAATTCAGAATGCTGAATGCTGAATTACGGAATTTGCCCGGGGCAAATACCAACATTCATCACTCATCATTCTGCATTTTGCATTTTATTTATTGGGGGATGTTCCGGGACTTCTATTTTTAATGCTGAATTCAGAATGCTGAATGCTGAATTACGAAATTTGCCCGGGGCAAATACCAACATTCATCACTCATCATTCTGCATTTTGCATTTTATTTACTGGGGGATGTTCCGGGACTTGACGTTGATCTGGAACAGGTTCTGTCCCGCGACGGCATGATCGATTTCGATCGCGTAATCAATCTCAATGTCGCCGCCGGTCTCGCCCAGCTTCACCTTCATGCGGCGGGTGTTGATCCCGATGGACAGCGCGCCGTAGGGCGTGTCGTACATGGACAGGTGGCGGCGGCCCTCCTCAAAGACCATCTGGGAGTTGACCTGGCCCTCCCGCAGCAGGGTCACGCGCCCCTTCTCGATCTGAAAGGTGGTCTGGGTGCCCTCCAGGCCGGTCAGCTCGCTCTCCTGGTAGCGCAGCGTGTACCCCTCGCCGCTGCGGCTCAGGGTGCCCTCGGTCACCAGCTCGGTGACCTCCGGTTCCTCGTTGTCAATGATCTGCTGTCCGCGGATGGACAGGATTACATTCTGTTCCATGGAATGACCTCGATCTCATGAAAAATGGCAATTGATTATTATATGAAAAATATTCTCGTTTGTAAAGGGTCAATCCCCGTCATTGCCTTCCCCTTGAGGGGAAGGTGGCCCGCCAGGGCCGGATGAGGTGTTCATGTGCCGCAGAATGTCGGCGCACACACCGTCAAAATTTCTGTTGACCTCCAGATTGGAATACCGCAGAACACGCAGACCCAGGCTGCGGAAATAGTCGTCCCGGACCTTGTCTGCCTCCTGCCCGGGCGTTTCATAGTGTTGGGAACCGTCCAGTTCAATGACGATTTTGGCGTTTGCGCAATAGAAGTCAGCGATGTAATTCCCAATCACTTTTTGGCGGTGGACCGTAACAGGAAGTATTTTGAGAAAATCATACCAAAGGTGCCGTTCCTCTTTGGTCATGTTTTTTCGCAGCTCTTTTGCCTTTGCAGTCAGCTTCGGATTGTATGTTTCGTTTATGGGGAACACCTCATCCGTCTTTTGCTTCGCAAAATCCACCTTCTCCTCAAGGAGAAGGCTTAAAACGCGGTGATGTCCACCTGAGAAACATCCTCGCCCACGTCCTCGCCCAGGAACATGGACGCCAGACGGGCGAAGCCGTCCACGCTGTCGCTGACGAAATAGCGCCGCCTGCCGCCCTCGGCGTTCCCGCTCAGGGAGCCGGTGCTCTCCAGCAGTCCCGCCACCCGGCGGGCACAGGCTCCGCCCACGTCGATCAGGGTGACGTCGGGCCCCATGTACGCGCCGATGACCCCCCGCAGCAGGGGATAGTGGGTGCAGCCCAGCACCAGGGTGTCCACCCCCTCCGCCTTCAGGGGGCTTAAATACTCCTCCACCACCAGCTCGGCCACGGCGTCGCCGCGCTGGAAGCGGCCGTTCTCCACCAGGGGCACGAACAGGGGGCAGGCCTTGGGGTACACCGCCGCGTCGGGGCGCAGGCTGGCCAGGGCGCGCTCATACGCGCCGCTGCGGATGGACGCCTCGGTGCCGATCAGGCCGATCTTGCCGTTGGCGCTCGCTTCCGCCGCCGCCCGGACGGCCGGGTCCACCACCCCCAGCACCGGGATGCGGTTCTCCGCGCGCAGCACCTCCAGCGCCGTGGTGGACACGGTGCCGCAGGCGATGACGATGGCCTTCAGGTCAAAGGTGTTCAGAAAGGCCACGTCCTGCCGGGCGTATTTGATGATGGTCTCCTTCGAGCGGCTGCCGTAGGGCACCCGGCCCGTATCGCCAAAATAAACGATGTCCTCGCCCGGCAGCAGACGGATCAGCTCCCGCACCGCGGTCAGCCCGCCCAGGCCCGAGTCGAAGACGCCGATGGGTCTGTTATCCAAAGTAAACCCTCCTCAGGGGAAGACGCAAAAGGTCATATCAATACATACTAATGATATGATAAACCACGGGGAAATACAAGATGAATTTTCGCCCCTTGCGGCGTTTTGTGTACAATGCTACAATACAGGCGGATCAGACCGGAACGGGATTTGTGAGGCCGCCATGGGGAAGAAACGGTTCAAATTCAGATATGTGCTGCTCGGCCTGCTGGCCGCCGTCCTGTTGTATGCGGCGGGGACCGCCGTCAGCATCTGCAAGTACGCGCGTGTGGACGAGACCTGCCGCGCGGACGCGGCCATTGTGCTGGGGGCGGGCGCGTCGGACGCCGGGGTGTCCCCGGTGTTCCGGGAGCGCATCAACCACGGGATCTGGCTGTACCGGGCGGGATACGTGGAGAAGCTCATCCTGACCGGCGGCACCGGGGCGGGAAACCGGGACTCGGACGCCGCCATTGCCAGGCGGTACGCCGTGTCCCAGGGGGTGCCGGAGGAGGATATCCTGCTGGAGGAGGAGTCCGCCATCACCCAGGAGAACATCGAAAACGCCAAGGCGGTCATGGAGCGCAATTCCCTTGCGACGGCCCTTCTCGTCAGCGATCCGCTGCACATGAAGCGCGCCATGCTCATGGCCCGGGACGCCGGGATCGAGGCGTACAGCTCGCCCACTCCGACCACCCGGTACGTTAGCCTCAAGACCAAGCTGCCCTTCCTGGCGCGGGAGGTCTTCTTTTACACCGGCTACCGGCTGTACCGGCTTTGCCCGGGCGGGTGACCGGTTTCCCCTCCCTTTTAACTTAACGTGTTGGTTCAGGCTTATCTCAAAATCCTTTGTTGAAATGACGGAAAAGGCTTCACCCAGAGCTGGTGAAGCCTTTTCAGCAGGTCAATAAACTGATCCATGCCATTCTTTCTTCAGGATCGCATACTGCACAGTGTTTTCATAGCGGGGTGTGCCGTCAGGGTTATTGATAAAGGATACAAACTCCTTAAATAATCCTTCTCGGCGCATACCGAGTTTTTCACAAAGATGCTGGCTCGAGAGATTATAATCCTCGGTATAAGCGTAGATGCGCCGTGCGCCCTTTTCGCGAAACAGATAATCAAAGAAAGCGTGAGCCGCTTCATACGCATAGCCTTTTCCTTGATAAGCTTCGTTCAGCATCCAGCACGGGCTGAAGGTGTCAAACGGAGAACTTGTATCGTGAGGTTCGCCACGTTCCGGATAGGCATCTATCTCACCAATGACCTTACCGATATCTTTTAAAACGATGGCAAAATAGTATTCGGTTTCACCAACTCGCTTCTTCATTTCTGCTTTTGCTTCCTCAAGGGAGTTCAATTTCATACTGGCAAAGCAGTTTACCGCCGGCTCTCCCAAATATTCCAACACATCTGCCGCATCGTTTTCAAAAAAAGGACGCAGGATCAATCTTTCTGTTTCAATAATCATGACTTCACGCCTCTTTCATATTTTGATTTATATTACCATATGTTTCTGATCGTTTCAACGATTGGTGAAAATGCCGGAGTCTAAGCCGTCAACATTTTAAGTTCATTGGGACGGTTCCCCCGGCAATTGACAATCGGCTTTGGTATGATTATAATTGACTCAATCCAGGGAAGGGAGGTCCTTTTATGAACCTGGAACTGACACCGAAACAATTTCGCCGGCTGCTGGACATGGCCTATATCGGCAACTGGATCCTGAACTCCACCCGGGGGGACGACCGCTTTGCCGACTACGACGAGGTGGAGAGCCTCCTGTTCGCCAAAGCCGCCGAGGAGGGCATGGGCGTGCTGGCCGAGGAGTACGAGGGGGAGATCGTCCCCTCCCGCGCTTTCGCCGAGGGCGGCATCCACGAGGCCATCATGGAGTATGAGAACAACGTGTTTTTCGACATCCTGGCGGAGGACCTGGCCCGCCGGGACATGGAGGAGGAGAACGTGGACCAGGACGACACCAACGAGTTGATGAACCGCATGGAGGAATACATGCAGGAGTTCGAGGCCCACGGCACCGACCACATCTCACTGGAACCATGATCTCATTTGACGAGATGGGGGACTGGCTGGACGAGATCGCCGAGCAGTTCCCCCAGGAGTTTTACACGGAATTGAACGGCGGCATCCTGCTGTCGCCCGAGGCCATGCCCGACCCGGAGTTCCCGGAGGGGGAGATGTACTTTCTGGGCGAATACTGCCACGACGAGATGGGGCGGACTATCAACCTGTATTACGGCTCCTTCGCCGCCCTGTTCGCGGACGCGTCCGACGACGAGCTGTATGACGAGCTGTACACCACCCTGGCCCACGAGTTCACCCACCACATCGAGTCCCTGGCGGGCGAGCGGGGGCTGGAGATCAAGGACGCCATCGAGCTGGAGCAGTACCGGGAGGATTTCCGGGAGAAGCCGTAGGGGCGCATTCCATATGCGCCCGCCCAACGCGCGGGCTGCATGATCCAACGGAAGAAAAATGAAAGCGAAGGACCCGTTGCAGAGCGAAAGCTCTGCAACGGGTCCTTTTGATACGGATGCGGTCAGTCCAGGGCGGACAGGAGCTCGCTGTACTTCTGCTCATAGCACTCCAGCCAGCCGCGGTACTCCTCCTCGTTGTTCTGCTTGATGCCCCGCAGGTAGTCGTGGGACTGGAGGGTGCTGTCCGACGCCTCCAGCACCGCCACGGCGATGTTGGAGCAGTGGTCCGCCACACGCTCGAAATTGTTGATGCAGTCATTAAAAATGAAGCCCAGCTCCAGCGTGCAGTTGCCCGCCTGGACCCGCTGGATGTGCCGTACCTTCAGCTCCTCCGTCAGCGCGTCGATGACCTCCTCCAGCGGTTCCACCCGGCGGGCCGTGGCCAGGTCGTTGCGCGCCAGGGCGGTCTGGGTCAGCTCGGCGATCTCACACACCGCGTCAATGCACACCTGCAGCTCCCCGGCCGCCTGCTCGGAGAAGGACGCCCGCTTGCGCGCCATCTCCTCCGCCAGCTCCGCCAGGTTCACCGCGTGGTCGGACACCCGCTCCACATTGCTCAGACAGTGCAGGTACTTGGCGGTCTCCCGGGTCTCCTTATCGCTGAGCGCCTTGGTGTTCAGCCGCACCAGGTAGGCCCCCAGCCGGTCCTCATACCGGTCCACCCGGTCCTCCCGGCGCATGACCTTGTCATACTTCTCCTGGCTGAAGGTGTGCAGCAGCTCGATGGACTTGGTCAGGTTCTTGAAGGAGGCGGAGGTCATGCGCTCCATGGTCTTGCCGCTCTGCTCCAGGGCCAGGGAGGGGTAGTTCAGGAAGCGCTCGTCCAGCAGGTTGTCCTCGAACTCCTCGTCCTCGTCGCCCTTCTTCTCCTTGATGGTGGCGCAGGCCAGCTTTTCCAGCACGTGGGCGAAGGGGGCCTGGATGACCGTGGCCGCCACCTTATACACCGTGTTGATGATGGCGATGCCCAGGCTGGTGGCCGGGACGGACATGAACTCAAAGCCCACCAGGGCGTGGATGATATAGAAGGGGATCATCAGGATCAGCGAGCCCGCGATGTTGAAGTACAGGTACACGCAGGCCGCCCGCTTGCCGTTTACGTTGGCCCCGATGGCGCTGATCAGCACCGGCACGCAGGCGCCGATGCACATGCCCAGCACCATGGGGATGGCCAGATGATAGCTGATGACGCCGGTGACCGACAGGGCCTGCAGGATGCCGATGGAGGCCGAGCAGCTCTGGATCACGGCGGTGACCGCGATGCCCACCACCATGGCGATCAGGGGATTGGACACGGCGGAGATGAAGCCCAGAAAGGCTTCGCTCTCCTTCAGAGGGGCCATGGCGGCGCTCATGGACTGCATGCCGCTCATCAGCACCGAGAAAGCCAGCAGGATCATACCCACGTTCTTCTTCGTGGCGTTCTTGCAGAAAAAGTAGAGAATAATACCGATGAAGGCGATCAGGGCGAACATGGTCGCGGAGGAGAAGCCGCCGCTGCCCTCCACCCCCGCCAGGGTCAGGATCCAGCCGGTGGCGGTGGTGCCGATGTTGGCCCCCATGATGATGCCGATGGCGTTGGTCAGCTGCATGATGCCCGAGTTCACGAAGCCCACCACCATGACCGTGGTGGCCGAGGAGGACTGGATCACCGCCGTCACCAGCGTGCCCAGAAGCACGCCCCGGAAGGTGGTGGAGGTCAGCCTGCCCAGGATCATTTCCAGCTTGCTGCCCGCCACGCGCTTGAGCCCGTCGCCCAGCAGCGACATGCCGAACAGGAAAAACGCCAGACCGCCCAAAAGTGAGATGATATCCGCAATACCCATGCCGGAATCTACCTTTCTGCTGATTGCCCTATGATGTCATCTTACATTTTATCATATCTTTACAAAAAATTCTCGCAATTTTTACATTTTGATTGAAGAATTTTTGCCCGGGGCGGCTCCGGGTTTTGTGGAAGATTGCATACAGAGGAGGGACGGAGATGAAATCCGCCTGCATGCGGGCGGCTGATAGCCGCCCCTACGGATTTTTTGCACGGTTCGGGCATGGGCGCGGGGGAACGGCGAAAAACACCCGGCCGGGGTTGTCCGGCCGGGTGCTTCCTTAAATTCGGTTGACCTGGAAATAGGACTGGCTGTACTTGCACACCGGGCAGACCTCCGGGGCCCTGGTGCCCACCACGATGTGGCCGCACACACGGCACTCCCACATGGCCTGGCCGCTCTTCTCGAAGACCTGCTTCATCTCCACGTCGTTGAGCAGCTTGCGGTAGCGCTCCTCGTGGCGCTTCTCGATGGCCCCCACCAGACGGAACCGCTCCGCCAGATCGTGGAAGCCCTCCGCGTCCGCGTCCTTCGCCATGCGGTCGTACATGTCGGTCCACTCGTAGTTCTCGCCCTCGGCGGCGGCCAGCAGGTTCTCCGCCGTATTGCCGATGTGGCCCAGCTCCTGGAACCAGACCCGGGCGTGCTCCTGCTCGTTGCGGGCGGTCATCAGGAAGATCTCCGCCAGCTCCTCGTAGCCCTCCCGCTGGGCCACCTGGGCGAAGAAGGTGTACTTGTTGCGGGCCTGGCTCTCCCCGGCGAAGGCCTCCAGCAGATTCTGCTCGGTCTTGGTGCCGGCGTAGACCGACGCGCCCGCGGGGGCCTCCTCCACCTTCTCAAACGCGGAGGCGGGCTGCCGGCACACCGGGCAGGTGAAGTCGGCGGGCAGAGCGTCGCCCTCATAGATGTAGCCGCATACTTTGCATTTCCATTTTGCCATGATGATGCTCCTCCTTATTATACTTTGCCGCATACATAGGCTTTGTTCTTACAGGCCGATTGTAGCACGGGGGCAGGAAAGATGCAATGTCTTTTCATGGGAGAAAAAACCCCCGAAGCCGACAGGCTCCGGGGGTTTCGGGATGCGGGGGTCAGGGAGCGTTCGCCCAGGTCAGGTCCTCGTACAGGACCCGCTCCAGGGCGCGCTCCAGGTCTTCGTCCGCCCGCAGCAGGGCGCTTACGTCCTCGGCCCGGGAGATGGCCTCCAGCAGCCGCTCCGCTTCGGCGTCCAGCAGGCGGGCCTGCGCGCACCGCCGGCGGACCGCGCCGTCCAAAGTCCGGCCGCGGACATAGGGGCAGTCGTTCCGGCGGCGGCAGCGCCGGCAGCATTGCGGCGTCAGCTCCGGAGAGCGGGCGGCGCTGTCATCCACAGTGGTGGTGCTCGTCCCGGCAGCCGTCCTTCGGGCACAGGCACTGCTGGAACAGATCCAGCTTCAGCTGCAGCGCCAGCTCCAGACGGGTCACCGCGGCCAGGACCCGCTCCACGCTCCTGTCGATCTTCACCAGATCGTCCACGTCGCTGCTGCACATCTCGGCGGCTTTCTCGATCTTCTTGTGCTCGGCCTCCAGGATGCGGGCCAGAGCCTCCTGCTGCTCCGCCACCGCCTGGATCAGGTCGGTGATCGCGTCGCAGCGGCTGTCCTCGTCATGGCGGGGGGGATGGGTGGTGAATTCCATAGAAGAAACTTCCTCTCGTTGATTTTGTGCTCGCGGCACAGTTCATTCTATGTGCCCCGGCGGGATTTGACACAATCAGACGGGGAACACCCCCAAGAGATTTATTGAAAAACAATAAAAAATAATTGACTTTCAATAATTACGGTGGTATCCTGTCGGTACAGGACGGAGGTGTTCTTATGATCACAGCACTCTATTCACTGTCATTTGTCTATGGAGCAGAACTGTGGCTCCTGTTCTGGTTTATTTGTGCGATTTCATACATTGGCATTTGTTTTATGATGAAACCAAACCGCACAAAGAGTGGGATCAAAACGACTTTGATTGGTTTGCTTGCGGCAGAAGTGATGATCGACCTTATTTGGGCAATGATCTATTACCCCCATGGAACTTATTTGAACCGTGGCATTGGTGCAGTTTATGGTTTGCTTTTGTGGATTCTTGCCTTAGTCATCACGGCAATTGTTGTGACGGCAAAAAACAGGAAAAATTGAGAGATGCAGTCTCCGTTTTTCCAGGGCAGCACCGCATAATTCGGCAAGTGTATTCGGCGAGAGATTTTGAGTTCGGAAAAAGGTGTTTTTTCGCAGGAATACTGGATGTATTTCAAGAAAAAATACCGCATTTCCAGCTCAAAAGATCCGCCGAAGACCGCAGATGTAATTATGCGGTGGTGCCCTAGATCAGCACACACGGCTGACGCAGCCAGCCCGGGACCCGGCGCATTGGGTGGCCGGCGGAGAAGGTGACGCGGTCCATCAAAGAGGGAATTTGGCAATTTGTTGCAAGACAGGGCACTGAAACTTGCAAATTTCGGCTTCCTTGTGACTTCCAATTTTGCGCGGGGAGTGTATAATGCAGACAAAGAAAAGCAGAGGTGTGTGTTGTGAAAAGGAAACAGATCGTTCTCTTGGTTCTGGCGGCCCTGTGCACCGCCCTGACCACCGTGGCCACCATGGTCATCCAGATCCCCTCGCCCATGAGCGGCTACGTCAACCTGGGCGACTGCATGGTGCTGCTCAGCGCCTGGCTGCTGGGGCCCTTCGTGGGCGCGGCGGCGGCCGGGATCGGCTCCATGCTGGCGGACATCATCACCGGGTACGCCTACTACGCCCCCGGCACCCTGGTCATCAAGGCCGCCATGGCCCTGGCGGCGGGCCTGATCTTCTACGCCGTGGCGGGCAAGGGAGCACGCGGGCCCCGGGCGCTGGCCGCACGGCTCAGCGGCGGTTTGATCGCCGAGGCCATCATGGTGCTGGGCTACTTCGCCTACGCGGGCGTCATCCTGGGCAACGGCCTGAGCGCCGCGGCCAGCATCCCCGGCAACCTGGTGCAGGCCGTGTTCGGTTTGGCGGCGGCCGTGATCCTGGTGCAGATTCTGGAGAAGGCCAAGGCGCTGCCGCAATTGTAAGGCAGAGCAAATACGGGTACGCGAGTGGTTCGCGTGCCCGTATTTTTTATGATATAATGCGGGCGGATATGGAATCCGCCCCTACATTTTTATGGTATCATTTAGAAAACGACCAATATTCCGGGGCGGTTTGCGACTGGATGGGTAGAGAGGAGGATGCGGCATGGACGATGCAGCGATCATCAAACTGTATTTTCAGCGCAGCGAGCGGGCCATCGCGGAGACCGACGCCAAGTACGGCCCCTACTGCCGGAGCATCGCGCTGAACATTCTCAGCGTGCGGGAGGACGCGGAGGAGTGCGTCAACGACACCTGGCACGCCGCATGGAACCGGATGCCCCCCGATCTGCCCCAATGCCTGCGGGCCTTTCTGGGGCGCATCACCCGCAACCTGTCCATCAGCCGCTTCCGCGCCGACCACGCCCGGAAGCGCTACAGCGGCATGGAGGTGCTGCTCTCCGAGCTGGACGACTGCGTGCCCGACGCCCACGGGGTGGAGGAAGCGGCGGACGCCCGCAGGCTGTCGGAGCTGATCAGCGCATGGCTGGACGGCCTCTCCGACGACGACTGCGCCCTGTTCGTGCGCCGCTACTGGCACGGGGACGCGGTGAAGGACCTGGCGCGGAAGTGGGGCTGCACGGCGGGCCAGATGGCCCAGCGGATGCTCAAGCTGCGCCGGGGGCTGAAGGCTTATCTGGAACAGGAGGGAGTTACCGTATGAAAAAAAGCGAGAAAATGTTTGACGCCGTTACCGACATCCGGGACGATCTGGTGGAGAAGGCCGAGGCCCACAAGCCCCGGGGGAGAAAATGGTGGCCCGCCGCCGTGGCGGCGGTGCTGGTGGTCGCTCTCGTGGGCGGCGTGGTTTTTTGGCCGGGCGGGGCGGGCACCCCGGGCGGCACGGCGGCGGAGCCGGGGGTTTCGCCCGCGGTCAGCACGAAGCCTGGGCCGTCCGTGGCTGCTCTGGCCCACACCATCGCCGCGGCGGAGTACCCGGAGATGGCGCAGTACCCCGGAGAAGACGGGGACTATTCCGCCTGGTGGAAGGGCGTCCAGGCCCAGCAGAGGCCGGAGGGCTACGCCGACGGGCTGGAGGGGTTCTTTACCGGGAGCATCCGGGAGTTCCTGTCCGGGGCGGGGGATGAAAACCGGGTGTACTCCCCGGTGAACGTCTACATGGCCCTGGCCATGCTGGCCGAGCTGACCGACGGGAACAGCCGGGCGCAGATTTTAGACCTGCTGGGCAGCGGGAGCATCGAGGCCGTGCGCGCTCAGGCTTCCGACGTGTGGAACGCCAATTACTGCGACGACGGGCTCGTCACCAGCGTGCTGGCAAGCTCGGTGTGGCTGAACGAGAACGTTTCCTACGTGCAGGAGACCATGGACACCCTGGCGGAGGTCTACTACGCCTCCTCCTATCAGGGGGAGATGGGCTCGGAGGAGTTCAACAAGGCATTGCAGGACTGGCTGAACCAGCAGACCGGCGGACTGCTGGAGGAGCAGGCGGGGCAGATCGAGATGAACGCCAACACCATTCTGGCCCTGGCTACCACCATTTACTTCCGGGCCCAGTGGGCCGATGAATTTTCGGAAAACAGGACGCAGCCGGACGTGTTCCACGCCAACGCCGGGGACGTGACGTGCGACTTCATGAACCGGAGCGATTATCAGGCGTACTACTGGGGCGGGAAGTTCTCCGCCGTGGCCCTGAGCCTGCAGAACGCGGGGAACATGTGGCTGATCCTGCCCGACGAGGGGGTGGGCGTGGATGCGCTTTTACAGGATGAACAGGCAATGGAGTTCCTGCTCTCCGATGGGGAGTGGGAGAGCAACAAATTTATGACGGTCAATCTCTCCGTGCCCAAGTTCGACGTGACTTCCCAGCTGGATCTGATCGGCGGGCTGAAGGCCCTGGGCGTGACCGATGTGTTTGACGCGGAGGTCTCCGACTTCTCCCCCATGACGCGGGACGTGGACGGACTCTATGTGTCCCAGGCCCAGCACGACGCCCGGGTGACCATCGACGAGGAGGGCTGCACCGCCGCGGCCTACACCGTCATTGCCGTGGACGCCGGCGGCTTTCTGCCGCCGGAGGAGGAGATCGACTTCGTGCTGGACCGGCCCTTCCTGTTCGCCATCACCGGCGCCGACGGCGTGCCCCTGTTCGTGGGCGTGGTCAACCGGCCGTAAGGGGGGAGACCGGCCCCCTCATCCGCCCCAGTGTGCGCACTGGGGCACCTTCCCCCAAGGGGGAAGGCAAAGCGGAGCGGATAAAATCGCATTTTTCCGCCGTTTCCTCATTGTCACAAAAAAGGTTTTGTGGTACACTATTCTAAATGTGTGTTGACGGAAGGGGGCGGGCGCGCCTGTACGGGGCGCGTCCGGTGAATGATGCTGAAACGGGGATTTGACAACGACAAATATCTGGACATGCAGTCCCGCCACATCGCCGAGCGCATCGCGCAGTTCGGCGGCAAGCTCTACATGGAGTTCGGCGGCAAGCTGTTCGACGACTACCACGCCTCCCGGGTGCTGCCCGGATTCGAGCCGGACAGCAAGATCCGCATGCTGTCCCAGCTGAAAGACCGGGTGGAGGTGGTCATCGCCATCAACGCCGCCGACATCGAGCAGAACAAGGTGCGGGCCGACTACGGCATCACTTACGACGCCGACGTGCTGCGCCTGATCGACAATTTCCGCGCCCAGGGCCTGTACGTGGGCAGCGTGGCCATCACCCGGTACGCCGGGCAGACCGCCGCCGACGCCTTCAAGCGCCGCCTGGAAAAGCTGGGTGTGGCCGTCTACCTGCACTACCCCATCTCCGGCTACCCCCACAACATCCCCCTGATCGTCAGCGACGACGGGTACGGCAAAAACGAATACATCGAGACCACCCGGCCCCTGGTGGTGGTCACCGCTCCCGGCCCCGGCAGCGGCAAGATGGCCGTGTGCCTGTCCCAGCTCTACCACGAGCACAAGCGGGGCGTTCAGGCGGGCTACGCCAAGTTCGAGACCTTCCCCATCTGGAACCTGCCTTTGCAGCACCCCGTCAACCTGGCCTACGAGGCCGCCACCGCCGACCTGAACGACGTGAACATGATCGACCCCTTCCACCTGCAGGCCTACGGCGAGACCACCGTCAACTACAACCGGGATGTGGAGGTGTTCCCCGTCCTGTCCACCATGTTCGAGAAGATCATGGGCGAGAGCCCCTACAAGTCCCCCACCGACATGGGCGTGAACATGGCGGGCAACTGCATCTTTGACGACGACGCCGTCTGCGCCGCCGCCCGGCAGGAGATCGTGCGCCGCTACTACACCGCCCTGTGCGACCGGCGGCAGGGCCGGGGCAGCGACGAGATCGTCTACAAGCTGGAGCTGCTGATGCAGCAGGCCAAGGTGGACTCGAACATCCGCCCCGTCATCGCCGCCGCCAACCAAAAGGCCGAGGAGACCGGAAACCCCGCCGCCGCCATTGAGCTGCCCGACGGCACCGTGGTCACCGGCAAGACCTCCGACCTGATGGGCCCCAGCTCCGCCGCCCTGCTCAACGCCCTGAAGCACCTGGCGGGCATCGACGAGGCCGTCCACCTGATCTCCCCCGCCGCCATCGAGCCCATCCAGGCCGTCAAGGTGGGGCCCCTGGGCTCTACCAACCCCCGGCTGCACTCCGACGAGATCATCATCGCCCTGGCCATCTCCGCCACCGGAAACGAGGAGGCCCGCAAGGCTCTGGACTGCCTGGACGCGCTGCGCTCCTGCGAGGCACACTCCTCCGTCATTTTGTCCTCCGCCGATTCCTCCACCTACAAAAAGCTGGGGCTGCTGCTGACCTGCGAGCCGCAGTATGAGAGTAACAAGTTGTTTCATAGATGAGCGCGGACTTTTTGACAAGCACAGCAGCATGACGCCCGGCGTCATGCTGCTTTTTTTGTTGACATTTTCTCTTTATTGAGATATGATCTCAATAAAGAGAAAATCTTGTTTGGATTTGATAGGATGATCAAGCGAAACACAATTCAATGCTCGCTGGTCCTGGAGGCCGTCAACAGGCTGCAGGGCCATGTGACCGCCGACGAGGTCTACGACGCGATCAACCGGGAGCACCCCAACATCAGCCGGGCGACCGTGTACCGGAACCTGAAGCGGCTGTCCCAGATGGGCAGGATCCGCAGGATCGAGGTCCCGGGCGGGGCGGACCGGTTTGAACGCGGGTGCCGGAAGCACTACCATGTCCGATGCGAAACGTGCGGACGCATTTTTGACGTGGATATGGAGGTTGTCACGGATCTGGAACAGAAGATCAAAGACACCCACGGATTTGAATTTACCGGACATGACATCATCTTCACCGGGATCTGTCCGCAATGCCGGAAATGACCTGCGCCGGGGCCTGAAACGTTTTTTCGTGCGTATACGGACGCTGAGCAGCCATCCGTAAATAATAAAAAGGAGATACAGCCATGAGAAGCATTACGACATTGGACCTGCAGTACGCGCACAGATTCTACGGCTTCCAGGGAGAAGCCCAGTACTTACACGGACACACGGGCGTCCTGACGATCGAGGTGGAGGACTCGGTGGAGCCCGGCGTCAACATGGTCTTCCCCTGCAACGAGATCCAAAAGACGGCGTGGGAGGTTCTGAAAAACTTCGACCACGCGCTGATCCTCCGGGAGGACGATCCCCTGCTGCCCGCCATCCTCGGCGTGTATGAGGCCCAGGGCATCCGCAACGGCACGCCGACCAATACTATGAAAGGCCCCGCCTTCCAGACCGAGCTGGCAACCGCCTATCCCGAGTGCCGCCTGGTCGTCACCAAGGAGACCATGACCGTCGAGGGCATGATCAAGATCGTATACGACCTGCTGAAGGACAAGCTGAACATCGCCAAGCTGACCTTCACCAGCGGCGTCAATGCCGCCTGCCAGGAGTATACCCCCACCAAGCAGATCGACCGCTGCCCCCTGTGCGGCATCGCCCTGAACGAAAACGGCGTGTGCCCGAAGTGCGGCTACAGAAAATAAGATTCTTCCGGCCTGATCACAAAAAGCGCACCGAAGCTGCGGCTTCGGTGCGCTTTTTGTGTCGAAAAACCTTTCTTTGCAACGGGAAAAGGGCCGGTTCAGGCGGGGAAGCTCGAGGGGGCAGAGCCCGCCTCGAATGGGATCGAATCCCCCGCAAGCCTTGCAGTGCAAGGCTTGCGGCGAGCAAAGCGAGGACTTTTGCGCCGCAGCGCGGCACAAAAGTAACGGGATTTTTTTGCTTGCGGGACGGTCACTTCTGCTTCAAGATCTCCTTGCGGACTACCTGGGCCAGCAGCTCCTCCCCCTCGGGGGAGCGCAGCACGTCCAGGACCGTGGCGTGGAGAAGCTCCTGAAACTGCTTGCTGGTCAAAAAGGAATCGAACAGGGTGCCCTGGCCGTTGGCGGCCGGGGCGCTTGCTTTTTGCACCGCCTTTTTCGGCGCGGCGGGCATGGGGACGTGGCCGGGGCCGTCGTCCGCAAAGTCACCCTCCAGCCAGGCGTCCTGGCGGGTGCGGTCATTGCTCTCCCCCCGCAGGTAGAATTGGGACACCCCGAAGTAGTCCGCCATGCGCTCCTGCTGCTCCTTGGTCGGGGTGGCCCGGCCCGTCTCAAATTTCTCCACCGCGTTCTTCGGAAAACTCAAAGCCGCCGCCAGCGCCGGACGGCTCAGGCCCCGCTCCGTGCGCAGCTCTTCGATCCGTTGTGCCATGGTTACCATAGTGTGGCCTCCTTTAATCTCGTGGGTTAAGGATACCACAACGGGGAGGCTTTTTCCATCTTTTCTTTGTGTGGGCGTGGGAAATGGGCGGGCGGATATGGAATCCGCCCCTACGGCGGGGGATGCGGGCGGATATGGAATCCGCCCCTACGGCGGGGGATACGGGCGGATATGGAGGTTGCGATGACGAAAAGTGGCGTTAAAAAGCCAAACGGGGAGAGTAAAGTTTCACATAGAGAGCGGGAAACGAACTCTCTTTTCCTCCTTACAGCGGGCGTCGGGAGTGAGATCCCGGCGTCCGCCCACTAAAAAGCGGGGTGGGCAAGTGAAAAAATCGAAGAAAAGCCCCGTGACCCTGCGGGAGGAACTGCTGGACCTGCTGGATCAGGACGGCAACCGCCGGCAGGTGCTGCTGGCGGTGGTGGAAAAAGCCATCGGCGGCGACATGAAGGCCTTTGAGGTGATCCGGGAGATCCTGGAGGAGAAAAACAGCCCCGAGGACCCGGGGCTGACCATCAAGCTGGGGCCGGGGGTGGAGGAACTTGCAAAGTGAAGCTGTTTTTATGAGGGCCGGCGCTCTGACGCAAATCTGCGGGGAGATCGACCCCTCATCCGTCACGGCTTCGCCGTGCCACCTTCCCCCCAAGGGGAAGGCTTTATGATTGCAACCCTCCGGCCCAACCCCAAGCAGGTGGAATTTTTAAAGGCCCGGGCGCGGTTCGTGGCCTACGGCGGCGCACGGGGCGGCGGTAAAAGCTGGTCCATCCGCCAGAAAGCCAAATTACTGGCCCTGTACTACGGCGGCATCCGCATCCTGATCCTGCGCCGCACCTTCCCCGAGCTGCGGGAGAACCACATTCTCCCTTTAAAAAAAGAGCTGGGGAAGCTGGCCACATGGCGGGAGGGGGAGAAGGCCTTCTCCTTTGCCAACGGTTCCCGGGTGGTGTTCGGCCACTGCGCCGGGGAGCACGACGTGGACCAGTACCAGGGCCAGGAGTACGACATCATCTTCATTGACGAGGCCACCCACTTCACCGAGTACCAGTTTTCCGTGCTGACCGCCTGCCTGCGCGGGGCCAACCGCTTTCCCAAGCGGATGTACCTGACGTGCAACCCCGGCGGGGTGGGGCACATGTGGGTCAAACGGCTGTTCATTGACCGGGCGTTCCGGGCGGAAGAGGACCCGGAGGACTACCTGTTCATCCAGGCCAGGGCCAGCGACAACCCCGCCCTGGTGGAGAACGACCCGGGCTACTTAAAAATGCTGAACAATCTGCCCGAGGGACTGCGGGAGGCCTGGCGGGACGGCCGGTGGGACGTGTTCGCCGGGCAGTATTTCCCGGAGTTCCGCATGGAGACCCATGTGGTGCCGCCCCGGGCGCTGCCCGCGCGGTGGCCCCGGTACCGGGTGTTCGACTACGGGTTGGACATGCTGGCCTGCTTCTGGGCCGCTATCGACCACACCGGGCGCATCTGGGTCTACCGGGAGCTTTGCCGGTCGGGGCTGATCGTCTCCGACGCGGCGGCGGCCATCCGGGCCATGACTCCGGAAGGGGAGCGCATCCGCTGTACCATCGCGCCGCCCGACATGTGGTCCACCCAGAAGGATTCCGGGCGCACCATGGCGGAACTCTTTGCCCAGAGCGGCGTGCCGTTGGTGAAGGCATCCAATCAGCGCATTCAGGGGTGGATGGCCATGAAAGAATTTTTAAAGCCCACGGACGGCGAGCTGCCGGGGCTGGTGGTCACGTCCGACTGCAAGCAGTTCATCCGGGACGTGTCCGCCGTGCAGCACGACGAGAAGGAGCCGGCGGATGTGGCCAAAGAGCCCCATGAGTACACCCACACCACCGACGCCATCCGGTACCTGTGCGCCTTCCGGGCCTTGGGGGCCGACCCGCCCCGGGCGGAGGAGGACGAGGAGGACGGGACGGCGGGGTATGACCGATTTATGGTCGGCGGGGATGTGCAAGATGGGTATTTGAGATACGGGAATTGAACGGGCGGATATGGAATCCGCCCCTACATTTGACAAAAGGGTCGTACCGACAAAAAGGAGGATGGATGATGATTTTGCATGAGATCGTGCGCGCGCTGGAGCGCGTGGAGGAGCGGCAGCGGGAGATCCTGGAGCGGCTGGATCAGAGCAGGGAAGGGAAAGCCCGCGAGGACGAGTGGCTGCAAAGCGGAATTGACAACATTATGGCCTTTCAGGCCGGAAAGCGGAAGGAGGAGTGAGGATGAACGGTATGTTTGAGCAGGATCGCCCCCTGCGACTCGCTCAAGAGCCGCCTTCGGCGGTTGCTCGCTTGCACGGCGCTGCGGCGCACGTCATCCGGCGCTGCGGGCCACCTTCCCCCCGGGGGGAAGGCTTTGGTGCGGACGAGATTTGGGGCGAGTACGAGAAGGGCATCGCCTTCAAGCAGCAGCTGGATCTGTTTGAAACGGTCCGGGTCAACGAGGACTTCTACGTGGGCAAGCAGTGGGAGGGCGTGCAGTCCAACGGCCTGCCCACCCCCGTGTTCAACTTCATCAAGCGCATCATTCTCTACCTGGTGGCCTCCAGCGCCACCGACAACCTGAAAATGAACGCCTCGCCCCTGGCTGCCCAGGAGCAGGGGCAGGGCGACACCGAGCGGCTCTGCCGGGTGGTCAACGCCCAGTTTGAGGAGCTGTTCGAGCGCAACAAGATGGGCACCCTGATCCGCCGGTTCATGCGCGGCGCCGCCGTGGACGGCGACGCCTGCCTGTACGCCTGGTTCGACCCCGACGCCGAGACCGGCCAGGCCGCCCGGGGCGCCATCCGCACCGAACTGCTGGAGAACACCCGGGTCATCTTCGGCAACCCCAACAGCCGGGACGTGCAGGAGCAGCCTTATCTGATCATCTCCCGCCGGGAACGCCTGGAGGACGTCCGCCGGGAGATGGGTGAGTTCAGCGGCGACCCCGAGCAGGTCCGCGCCGACACCGACGAGACCGGCGACCGCTTCGATGCCCTGACCGACGGCAAGACCACCACCCTGCTGAAGTTCTGGAAGGACGGCAAGACCGGCACCGTGTGGTGCGTCAAGTCCGTCCAGGGCGCGGTGGTGCGCCCGGCCTGGGACACCGGCCAGAGCCTCTATCCCATCGTGTGGATGAGCTGGGACCGGGTGCCCAACTGCTACCACGGCCAGGCCGCCGTCACCGGGCTGATCCCCAACCAGATCTTTGTCAACAAGATGTTCGCCATGACCATGATCTCCCTGATGACCACGGCCTACCCGAAGATCGTGTACGACAAGACCCGCATCGCCAAGTGGGACTCCGGCGTGGGCAAGGCCATCCCCGTCAACGGCGGCGATGTGTCCGGCGTGGCCCGGGCCATCGACCCGGCGGTGATCTCCCCCCAGGTCAGCCAGTTTATCGAGCTGGCCATCTCCCTGACCAAGGAGTTCATGGGGGCCACCGACGCCGCCCTGGGCAACGTCCGGCCCGACAACACCTCCGCCATTCTGGCCCTGCAGAAGGCCTCCCAGGTGCCCATGGAGCTGACGAAACAGGACCTGTACCAGTGCATCGAGGACCTGGGCGCCATCTGGCTGGACCTGATGCAGGTCTATTACGGACAGCGGTACATGGAGCTGCCCCTGACCGAGCGGGAGAAATATGCGTTCGCTGAGCTGGGGCTGCCGGAACAGGACAGCGCCGTGCAGCTCTTCGATTTCGCCGCGCTGGACCAGGCGGCCCTGTCCCTGAAGCTGGACGTGGGCGGCAGCGCCTACTGGAGCGAGATTTCCCAGATGAACACCCTGGACAACCTGCTGACCAAGGGGTGCATCTCGGTCATCGACTACCTGGAGCGGGTGCCCAGCGGGTATATCTCCAATCAGCAGGAGTTAATTGAGACGCTGAAGGAGAGGGAGAAAAGCGCGGCGGTGACTGCCGGGTTGGCGGGCGGCTGATAGCCGCCCCTACATTCACGGAAGCCAACGGGAAGACCAACCCTGAGGTATAAAAACCGGCAGACCATAGCCGGAAAGGAGCCGCAGCGTGAAGCAAACGTGCCGGTGGCACGTTTGTAGCGTAGGCCCGGACGGCTGTGCCGGCCGGGTGACGTGAGCGGATGCGGTACAACAAGGAGGAGCAAAAACATGGAAATGAACGAGACCATGGACGCGGTCCTGGAAAGCGCGTGGGAGGACGACAGTGCTCCCGCCGCGGAGGAAGAACAAGCGCAGGAGGAGACCGACCCGTCTCCCGAGCTGTTTACCCTGAAAAACCGGGACGAAAAGCGCCAGGTGACCCGCGACGAGCTGGTCGCCATGGCCCAGAAGGGGTGGGACTACGACACGGTGCGCGCCGAGCGAGACCAGCTGCGGCAGTACCGGCAGGAGACCGGCCCCACCATGGAGCTGATCCGCGCGGAGGCCCAGAGGCAAGGCATGACCGTGCCCGCGTATCTGGACCACTGCCGCCAGCAGGATCTGGCCCGCAGCGGGCCGGGCAACCCGGCTCCGCAGTCCAACGCCCTGATCCAGCGCATCAAGCAGAACGCCCGGCGGCAGGATATGGAGCGCTTCGTGAGCACCTATCCCACCGTCAAGGCCGAGACCATTCCCAGAGAAGTGTGGGGCCAGGTGGCCCGGGGCGTGCCCCTGGTCAGCGCCTACGCCATGCACGAAAACCGGCAGCTGAAGGTGGAGCTCGCCGCCGAGCGGCAGAACAGGGCCAACCGCCTGCGTACCCCCGGCGGCCTGGGCGCCAACTCCGGGGTGGAGCTGGATGAGCTGGACCGGATGTGGAATGAGGACGATTAGAAGAAGCGCGGAGCCGTCGCGAGCAGGCGCAGCGTGACAAGAACGGCGGGCGGATATGGAATCCGCCCCTACACGCGAGGACGCTGCGGGATGCCGGGTGCGGGCGGATATGGAATCCGCCCCTACGGGCCCCGAGGAGACGGGCGGCTGATAGCCGCCCCTACAGTCCGGATCGGCACCTCCAACCGAAAACCAACAGGAAAGGATGATACACAATGGCAATTATCAATCTCGCTGAGAAATATTCCAAGAAGGTGGCGGAGCGGTTTTCCCTGGCTTCCATCACCGACGCGTTTGCCGGAAAGGATTACGACTTCTCCGGCGTGAAGAGCATCAAGGTCTACTCCATCAACACCGTGGAGATGGGCGACTACTCCCGCTCCGGCACCGAGCGCTTCGGCACCCTGGAGGAGCTGGGCGACACCGTGCAGGAGATGACCATGTCCCGCGACCGCTCCTTCACCTACTCCATCGACAAGGGCAACAACGCCCAGCAGTTCAACGTCAAGGCGGCTACTCACTCCCTGAAGCGCCAGATCGACGAGGTGGTCACCCCCGAGCTGGATCAGTACCGCCTGAACGCCTGGGCCAGCGGCGCGGGCCTGAAAGGCGTGCACGCCAGCCTGACCAAGACCAACATTCTGGAGGCCATCATGACCGGCGGCATGGAGATGTCCAACGCCCTGGTGCCCCGCAAAAAGCGCACCCTGTTCATCAAGGAGAGCCTGTACCTCCACTGCAAGCTGGCCGACCAGGTCGTCGGCGTGGAGAGCCTGGGCGAAAAGGCCGTCAAGGACGGCAGCGTGGGCGTTCTGGACGGCATGAAGGTCGTCCCCGTGCCCGACAGCTACTTCCCCGAGGGCGTCAACTTCCTGATCAAGTACAAGGGCGCCACCGTGGATCCCGTCCAGCTGAAGACCTACCGCGTGCTGACCGAGCAGCGCGGCATCGACGGCGACGTGGTCGAGGGCCGCATCATCTACGACTCCTTCGTGCTGGACACCCGCGCCAAGGGCATTTACGCATCCAAGACGGCGTAACGCGGACAGGGGGCGGGCGATGAGCCCGAAGGACGAGGGAGGATGGCCCCCCTCATCCGACCCGCCTGCGGCGGGCCACCTTCCCCCCAGGGGGAAGGCTTGGGGGGCGGGCGCGCCGCCCGCCCCCCTGATTTTTTGGGAGGTGATTGCGATGACGACAGCACAGTGGGTCTTCGAGAAGACCATGCACCTGATGGACGAGGCCAACGAGTCCACCGGGCTGGCCGATCACGCCGAGACCCGGGAATATAAAAACCGGACGCTGCCCATTCTCAACGTCCTGCGCATCGAGTGCTTTCCCTACTCCGACACCTATCTGGTGTCCGAGCCGGGAAAGCGGCCCGTCTGTCCGGAGATCCCGGACTTTGAAAGCCCAATCGCCCTGGACGACGGGCTCTGCCAGGGCGTGCTGCCCTACGGTTTGGCCGCCCACCTGCTGCTGGACGAGAACCCGGCTTTGGCGTCCTACTTCCAGCAGCGGTACGAGGAGCTGCTCAGCGCCGCCAAACGGGGCGCCCCCGCCCAGAGCGAGGACATTGTGAACCTGTACGGGGGGATCGAGTATGGCCGGTTTGCGAGGTGGTGACATATGGCTCAGGTCGTGACCACTGACAGTACAAAAATTTATCAGCTTCAGCAGTGGCTGGGGCTGAACGAGTCCCCCGACGGGGACACCGGACTGAAGCTGGGCGAGGCCGCGGTGATGCGCAATTTCCGCGTCACCCGGGAGGGCCATTTGCAGATCCGCCCCGGCTACGCGCCGGTCTGCACGGTCGCGGAGGGCTCCCCGGTGCGGGGGCTGTGGAGCGGCTATGTGAACGGGCAGCCCCATCTTCTGTGCGCCTGCGGCGGACACCTCTGGGACATCGACCGGGAGAGCGGGGCGGCCGCTGACCGGGGGGAGATCGACGACGGGGAGGCCTTCTTCTTCGGCTTCGCCCGGAAGGTCTACCTGCTGACCGGGCAGGAGTATTACCGCTGGGACGGCGCGGGCGATGTGGAGGTCGTGGAGGGCTACGTGCCCATCGTCACCACGGCCACGCCCCCCGCCGGGGGCGGCACCCTGCTGGAGCGGGTGAACAACCTGACCGGAAAGCGCCGGGCGGTGTACTCCCCCGACGGGGAGAGCGCCGAATTCCATCTGGCCGAGACCGGGATCGACGAGGTGCTGGGCGTGGAGGGCACCGACCTCTCCTGGACGGCGGACCCGGAAAACGGCACCGTGACCTTTGCCTCCGCCCCGCCCAAGGGCGTGAACACCATTACCATCACCTGGCGCAAGGGAGACGGCTTCCGGGAGAAGGTGACCGCCATGCGCTGGGCGGAGTTTTACAACGGCTCCACCGACGCCCGGGTGTTCCTGTACGGGGACGGCACCAACGAAACGGTGTACTCCGACCTGGACCAGAACGGCCAGCCCAGCGCGGAGTATTTCCCCGACCTGAACGTCATGGCGGTGGACAGCGCCAACACGCCCATCACCGCCATGATCCGCCACTACGACCGGCTGCTGGTGTTCAAGACCGACGGGGCCTGGTCCGCCCAGTACGACGCCCTGGCCCTGGAGACCGGCACGGTGACGGCGGCCTTTTACACCGTGCCGTTGAACCGGGAGATCGGCTGCGCCGCGCCGGGCCAGGCCCGGTTGGTGCAGAACAACCCCCGGACCCTGTTCGGCCGGGCGGTGTACACCTGGGCGCTGGCCTCCGGCGCGGCCCGGGACGAGCGCAACGCCAAGCGCATCAGCGACCGGGTGGAGAACACCCTCAGCGGCTTTGACCTGGCGGCGTGCACCACCTTCGACGACGAGCGGCGGCAGGAGTATTACGTCGTCTGCGGCGACCGGGCGGTCATCCACAACTACGGCAACGACACCTGGTACTGTTACGACCACTTTCCCGCCCGGCGCATGGTGTGCGCGGACGGAGAGCTGTACTTCGGCACGGAAAACGGCACGCTGATGCATGTTTCCCGGCAGTACCGCAATGACGATTTGGAGCCCATCGACGCCTGGTGGGAATCCGGCTCCCTGGACTTTGAACGGGACTGGCGGCGCAAGTACAGCACCGACATCTGGGTGTCCATCAAGCCGGAGAGCCAGGGGCGGGTCACGGTGACGGCCCAGTCCAACCGCAGGTCGGAGTACGTGAAAAAAGAGGTGGCGGCGGGCCTGTCCACCTTCACCAACGCCGACTTCGCCCACTGGTCCTTCCGCACCAACCGCAAGCCCCAGGTGCAGCGGGTGCGGCTGAAGGTGCGCAAGTTCACCTTCTACAAGCTGATCCTCAGCAGCTGCTCCGCCTCCGCCACGGCCACCGTGCTGGCGGCGGACATCCGGGTACGGTACGCCGGAAAAGTACGATAGGGGGTGAAAGAACGATATGTTAACGAAATTGACGAAAGACATGGCCATCATCCAGAAGCTGGAGGATGAGCCCAACGACGTGGGCGGCCTGACGGCGGCCGAGCTGAAGGCCAAATTCGACGAGGCGGGCGAGGCCATCAAGGCCTTTCTGAACGACAGCCTTCTGAGCGAGCTGGGCGGCAACAGCGCCGCCGCTTCCCTGGGCGCGCTGCTGAACGGCGAGAAAATGAGCGTCCAGGGGGCCCTGGACCTGCTGCAGCGGGCCTCCATCCAGTCGGGCAACGTGCCCGTGGGCGGCAGCGCGGGATACGTGCTGCAGAAAAAGTCCGATGAGCTGTACGACCTGGAGTGGCGGCCCCTGTTCACCAGCGTCGCCTTTACCGCGTCCGACTGGACGGCGGGGGAGGACGGGTACACCCTGACGCTGCCCCGGGCGACACATCAGCGCCGCAGCGGGGAGTTCGGCTGCACCCTGCGCCACAGCGTGGACGGGGTGCTGCAGTCCAACACCTGGGCGGTGCTGGGCACCCAGACCGTCTACGACGACGCCACGGGGGACATTATCCTGACCGCGGGGGACGCCTACGACGGCGCGGCGCTGTTTTACGGCGGCCAGCAGGAGACCGGGCAGATCGGCGTGGCTCTGCTGACCGGCGCGGATACCGGCGAAGCCGAGGTCAGCGCCCTGGTGGAGGACCGGACCTACGACGCCGAGAACATGAGCGCCCAGGCCCAGGCCGCGTCCGACGGCACGCTGATCATCACCCGGATCGAGGAGGACTGACATGGCCGTCAAGTACATTCTGGAAAAGATCAAGATCGACGGCGCCCTGCACGATCTGCTGACCAAATCCAACGGCGACAACGTGACCGTCTCCTGCGGCGGCTCCAGCATGACCCTGAACGCCGCCCTGGAGGCCCTCGGGACCGGGACCGGCGGCGTCACGTCCGGGAGCATTCACGATCTGCGGGTGCTGGACGCGGCCGAGTACGCCGCCCTGGAGACCAGGCCGGACACCACCCTGTATCTGATCCGGGGGTGAGGAGATGATCTCTGCCGGTTCGGAACCCATCGGGGAGCTGCGCGTGGGCGAGATGGGCGTGAAGGAAGTCCTGCTCGGAGAGAACGCCGTTTATACCCGTCAAGGCGGGTACTTCTATCTTGAGTTAAACACAAAGGAGACCTGATTTTATGGCGAGCTTTTTTCATCTGACCCTGGACACCCTGGCCCCGGCCGGGCTGGGCGTCACGCTGAACGGCGACGCGCTGTACACCACCTCCGCCGCCGTCACCCTGGGCCTGACCCTGGGCGACGCCGACACCACCGGCTACCAGATGAAGATCTGGGGCGTCAGCGGCGTCAACGACGAGGCCTCCGCCGCCTGGGAGACCTACGCCGAGAGCAAGTCCATCACCCTGCCCTCCGGCGACGGCCTGAAGACCGTGTCCGTCAAGGTGCGCGACGACGTGGGCAACGAGACCGCCGCCGTGTCCGACTCCATCACCCTGGACACCGCCGTGCCCGCGGTCACCATCGTGGGGCCCGACCGCTCCAAGGTGTCCAAGACGGACGGCTTCGACAGCGCGGTCATCAGCTTTACCGCCGACGTGGCCTTCGAGGAGTACAAGGTGTGCGTGGTGCCCGCCTCCAACTCCATCCAGAGCGCGGGCGTGGTCATCCCCACCGACGGCGGCTCCGAGAACACCAGCGGCAGCGCGGGCGGCTACGCCGCCGACACCAACATCAGCGTCACCATCAAGGGCGCCGATCTGGAGACCGCCTCCGCCGGGGACGGCGTGAAGATCGTCAAGGTGTTCGTCCGGAACGCCGCCGGCACCTGGAGCGTGGCCTGATGAGCGCGCCCAACCTGACGTTCTCGGTCTCGGGCGGGAAGCTCTCGGCGGCGGACGGCTTTGACTGCGTCACCGTGACCGTTCAGGCCGACGCGGCCTGTACGGCCTTCGAGTGCCGGGCAACCAAGGTGGGCGAGGAGTACGGCCTGGGGAGGGGGACGCTGGTCGCGTCCTTCTCCCAGACCCCGGCCCACACCCCGCGCACCTTTGAGATCTACGACGGCTACCTGACCGCCGGGGACGGCGCGTACCGGATCAGCCTGTTCGCCCAGGGGGAGGACGGGAGCTGGAACGACAACGACGGCTTCATCCCCAGCGGCGGCGCCGAGACCATGCGGGACGCCGACGGGCTGGAATTTCTTTGCATGAGGTGACGACATGGCATACAACAGCGCATATACCGGCGCGCAGATCGACGCGGCGGTGGGGGCCGTGCTGGAAAAAGAGAGCACCTGGGACGCGGCGGGCGGCGGGTCCCCGGCGGGCGTCTCCTTCGCCGCGTCCGACTGGACGGCGGGCACGGACGAATACACCCTGACCATTCCCCAGACCGCCCACCAGCGCACGGGCGGGGACTTCGGCTGCCGGCTGGGGCACACGGTGGACGGCGTGCTGCTGCCCAACACCTGGGCGGTGCTGGAGACCCGGGTCTCCTACGCCCCGGACACGGGGGATATCGTCCTGACCGGCTCCGCCGCCTACGACGGGCGGATCGTCTTTTTCGGCTGACCGTGACGGAGCTGGAACAGGCCCGGACGCGGAAGGCGGAGCTGTACCAGCGCTGCAAGCAGGCCAACGCCGCCTTTCTGGACGCCGCCGACGCCGCCGAACGGGTGCGCCAGCGGGAGCGCGCCCGGATTTTAAAGGAGATGTACCGGGAGGCCTGCGCCGAGGTGCGGCGGCTGGACCCGGAACGAACGCAGACCGCTCCGCCCAGGGGGAAGAAGGGCAAAAAGCCGCCCACTCAAATGGACTCGGTGCTGGCCTGCGGGGCCATCTGGGCCGACCTGGAGGGAACCACCTGGCGGGAGCTGGACGGGAAGAGCTGGAGCGATCTGCCCGGCGCGGCCACCGGGCGGCAGATGAAGCGGATCCAGGAGCTGGTGCGCACGGCCATGGCTATGTGCACCCCCCTGCAGAGCAAATACCTGCACGCCTACTATGTCGAGGAACGGACCCTGGAGGAGATCGGAGAGCGCTTCGGCGTGGATATCAGCACCGTCTCCCGCACCCTGAAGCGGGGGCGGCGGCGCATCGAGCAGTACGTCCGGGCCAAGCTGCTGCTGGGCCGCTGCGTGGACGACCGGGGCTGCTTCGACTACATGAAGTTCCTGAACAGCGCGGGCATCCTGACCGAGCGGCAGAAGGAGATGGTCTATCTGATCCTGGCCCGGGACACCTCCTATCGGGATATCGCCGGGTACATCGGCCGCACGCCCTCCACCGTGGAGCGCACGGCGGAGCGGGTGGAGGACAAGCTGGGCGGCCTGGCGGTGACGGTGGACGCCGGGTGGTCGGCCGTCCGGGTGGAGCGGAAGGACTGGACAACCCGCAGCGAAAAGAAACTGGCCGAGGATCTGGGCCTGTCCCCCGCCTTTTACTACCGGGTGGTGCGCCGGGGGGAGCGCTCCGGCGGGGTGCCCCTGCTGTACTGCGCCATCCTGAACCGTCTGGCGGCGGGGCACGGGGTGGAGCAGACAGCCAAAGCCCTGGGCTGCTCCGCGCCCCTGGTGAAGCGGGTGCGGCGGGCCTACCGGGACGCGCCCCTGCCCGCCTTCCGGGAGGATTACCGCCCCCAAACGCCCCCCAAAGCGAAGCTGCCGGACAATCCGTTCGTGCTGCTGGGCGGCGGGGACGCCATCATCGACCGCATCGACGCCGCCACCTATCAGGCGCTGCAGGAGCGGTTTGGAGGGAACGGCCATGCTGGTCCATAAACGCACCCTGGGGGTGCTCCAGTGGTACTGGGACGGCGTCAGCTATCTGACATACAACGGGGAGACCCTGCCGAAAATGGCGGCGGTGACCCGGGAGACCTACGAGCTGGACCCGGAGGACTGGTGGGAGGTGCCCAACGGCACGCCCCTGGCCCGGAAGATCGCCCTGAGCTACCCCTTTTTTGACCCGGTGGTCACGGACGGGGAGCTGGTGGGGGCGCGGGTGTGGCCCGCGTGGAAGCGGTACGGCGAGCAGCCGCCCGGGGAGACCGCCCCGCCGCCGCGGAGAAGAAGATACAACCGAAGGAAGAGGGGAGACACCGATGGATCTGGACCATGAGCGCAGGCTGACCGAGGTGGAGCAGCGCGCCAAATCCAACACCAAGCGGCTGGACGAGGTGGAGCAGCGGCAGGACAACCTGGACAAGCTGGCCTCCTCGGTGGCCGCCCTGGCCGTCAAGCAGGAGGACATGGACGGCGACGTGAAGGAGATCAAGGCCGACGTGAAGAGTCTGGCGGGCAAGCCGGGCAAGCGGTGGGAGTCCATCGCGGACAAGGCCGTGTGGGCCGTGCTGGCCGCCGTCATCGCCTTTGTTCTGGGGAGGGTGGGGCTGTGAACGAAACGCCGAAGGACACCTCATCCGCCCCGGCGGAGGAGCCGGGGCACCTTCTCCTCAAGGAGAAGGCAAAGCGGAAGGATCAAAAGGGCGCCATGGCCCGCTGCCTGGTCTGGTACTGCGTCGGCATCCTGACGGCGGCGGGAGTCTGGGCGGCGGTGCTGAAGACCCTCGACCACATGGCCGAGCTGTCCGACGTGCTGACCTTTGTGGGGGCCGCCTTCGGCGGGGAGCTGCTGATGCTCCTGCTCAAGCGGGTCTTCGCCAAGCCCACGGAAACACAACAGGAGGAAGAAGAACCATGGAACAGCTGAAAAAGAGACTTTCAAACCTGGTGTCGGTGAAGAGCATCGTCACCGTGGCCCTGACGGCGGTTTTCGCCGTGCTGGCCCTGCGCCGGGACATCTCCGGGCAGGACTTTCTGACGATCTTCCTGATCGTCATCTCCTTCTACTTCGGGACCCAGTCCCAGAAGGTGCAGGAGGCCATCGACAGTAAGGAGGAAAATGGGGACCCCGCGCAGGCCCAGCAAAGCGGGCTGCGTGGGGAGAGGACGAGCGCCGGAATGAGTGCGCTTTCGGCTTCAGCCGGAAGCGAGGAATATGGAGGCCGCGAGGACGATGAATAAAACGCCCATCCTGTACATGCAGACCGACCCCCGCTGGGCCAACAAGGACTACTCCGCCCAGGGGGAGTCCACCACCATCGGCAAGTCGGGCTGCGGGCCCACCTGCGCCGCCATGCTGGTCGAGACCCTGACGGGCAAGACCTTCACCCCCGCCGACGCCTGCGCCTGGGCCCTGAAAAAGGGCTACAAGGCCCCCAACCAGGGCACCTACTACTCCTACTTCGTGCCCCAGTTCCAGCAGTACGGCATTGCGTGCAAACGGCTGAACGGCACGTCCCTGTACGGCAGCCCGTCCAGCTCCATCCACACCGAGGCCTTCGACCTGCTGAAGCAGGGGTACTACCTGATCGCCTGCATGGGGCCGGGCACCTGGACCTCCGGCGGACACTACGTGGTGGTCTGGTGGGAGGACGGCTGGGTGCGCATCAACGACCCGGCCTCCACGGCCACCGCCCGGGTGAAGGGCAACCTGGCCACCTTTAAAAAGGAGGTCAAGTACTACTGGGCCATCGACGCCCGGGAGCACAACCGCGACGAGCTGGCCGAGGCGGTGGACAAGCTGCACAAGGCCGGGATCATCGACAGCCCGGACTACTGGAAGAAGGGCACGGGCTACAGCGACGCCAACGTGGCGGCGCTGATCAAGAAGGTGTCGGCCCTGTGCAATTAAGGAGGGATCACGATGGCACTGACCATTGAAGATTATAAGAAGATGTATGAGGAGGCCCGGGCCGCGGGCGACGCGGCGGGCATGCAGGCCGCCAACGACGCAGCCAACGCCCTCCGCGCCAGCATGGGCCTGGAGGCGGAGTACGCCACCGAGGACATCGCCAAGACGGCGGCCCAGTCCTCCGGCTCCGCGTCCTACACGCCGCTGAACGCCACGTCGGCGTCGGGGATCAACCAGCTGAGCTACGAAAACGAGGTCGCCGACCAGCAGCAGTACATTGCCGACAACCCCACGGCCATCCAGGCGTATTCGGCGGAGGAGCTGTACGCCAAGTACGGCGACATCATCGACTCCACCGTCCGCACCGGCTACTACACCCAGGACGCCGCCGCCGCCCAGGCGGCCGCGGACCTGTACGGCGTCAGCGTCACGCCCACCACCTACAACGGGCAGAGCGGCTGGTATCTGGTGGGCCGGGCGGAGCGCCCCGTGCAGGAGGGCAGCTCCGGGGCCGACGAGGGCCTGCTGAACGACTACGACTACGCCATCATCCAGAAGCTGAAGCAGGACTTTGCCGCCGCCCAGGCGCAGTACAACGCCGCGGTGGCGGCGGGGGACACGGCGGCGGCCGCGGCGGCCCAGCAGGCCATGGACACCGCCCATCTGGAGGCCGAGCGCATCCGCACGGCGTACGGCTACTCCGGCGGGCAGGACGGTTCCCTGTACATCACCAACGGGGCGCTGGGCGTCAGCGGCAGCGGTTCGGCAGGCGGTTCCGGTGGAAGCTCCGGCGGCGCCGGGTATGGCAGCCTGACCGTGCCCCAGGGCAGCAATCTGACCGGCATGGTGGGGGACTACTCCTCCTATCTGGAGCAGATGTACGCCGCCCGGAAGTCCGCGGCCCTGGCGGAGCTGAACGCCGCCTATCAGAAGAATCTGGCGGCCCTGGACCGGGCGGAGCAGGGGATCGGGGAGCAGTACCAGACCGCCCGCAACAACACCGCCGGGGCCAGCGAGCTGGCCAAGCGCAATTTCGCCGAGTACGCCGCCGCCACCGGCCTGAACAGCGGCACGGGCGGCCAGGCGGAGCTGGCCCGCAACGTGACCCTGCAGAACAACCTGAACACCATCAACACGGCGGAGGCGGACACCATCTCCGACCTGCAACTGCAGCGCGCCAACGCCGAGATCGAGTACAACAACGCCATCGCCCAGGCCCAGGCCACCGGCGACTACGAGCTGGCAGCCGCCCTGTATCAGGAGAAGGTGCGGGTGCAGACCGCGCTGCTGGAGATGGAAATTCAGCAGCAGAAGTTTGCGCTGCAGCAGTATCAGCTGGAGTATCAGGCCCAGCGGGACGCGGTCAGCGACCAGCAGTGGGCCAGCGAGCTGGCCTTCCAGCAGCAGAAGTACCTCAGCAGCCTGACCTAGAGCCGGGGCGAAAGAGGTTTAAAACTGAACAGCCGGGGAGAATCCTCTCCCCGGCTGCGTATTTTGGACGGATTAATTATTTTTTGTAAAGCGTTTCTTCATCAATCGAAATCGGGCCGTTTTCCGCTTCATACCGCTGCACGCACTCCTGCGCCAGGTATTCCAACTGGGCGTTGAGCGACCGCTTATTCCGTTTCGCAACATATGTGATCTTATAGAGCAGTTCCGGCTCGAACCGGATTCCGGTTTGTACTTTGTTCGTAGCCATGATAACACCCCGCAATGATTTTGATAACATTTTATGGTCTTTCTACTTGTTTTTATACAAACAAAGTGTTATCGTTTTGCTGGGGGGTGAGACCATGGAAACAGATCAAAATCTTCTGCAATTCTGCGCGAACATCCGGTATCTGCGCCGCAGATACAGACTGTCCAAAAAGAAAATGGCGCAGATCATGGGGGTCGGCGTCAACACCGTCACGGCGCTGGAAAACAACATCGTTCCGCCAAGGCTCGGCAGCTCGGTCCTGATTCGCGCGGGCGAGTATTTTCACATCAGAACCTGCGAGCTGTTTTGTCCCATGGAGGAAGAGGAGCACGGCGCGGCCGGAAGATAAAGGGACGGTCCGCGTGTCATGAAAGGAATTTTCACGACACGCGGACCGTCCCCCTGTTTCGCGGGCTACCGCTGGGACGTCTCCGCGGGCGGCTTCTGCCAGCCCCGGGTCGCCACATGATACACCAGCTCCCCTATCTCCTTCGGAGTCTTCGGGATATCCTCCAGAAGCCACTGGCGGATCATGTAATAGGTCCCGTTGGCCAAAAACGTGATGGCCAGCTCCACGCTCTCCTGGCTTTTCGCGTAGGAGAGCTCCTGCTCGTAGGTTGCCCGGACGCGGGAGGCGTTGATCAGGCGGCAGGCGAACCCGGAATTCGTATCGCTGTTGCGGAACAGCAGCCGGGCCAGCTCCCGGTGCTCCAGCAGGTACTGGCACAGCGCCTCCACCCGCCTGTTGATGGGCCAGCACTTTCCCTCGCCGTCCTTCTGCCAGATCTGCTCCAGATCCGCCACGACCCCGTTTTCGATGTCCACCAGAACGTCGGTCGGGCAGCCGTAGTGGTTGTAAAAGGTGGAGCGGTTGATCTCCGCCGCGGCGCACAGTTCGCTGACCGTGATGTTCTGGATGCTCTTCTCCGCCATGAGCTTGAGCAGGCTCTCCTTCAGCAGGCGCTTGGTCAGCGCGATCCTCTGATTTTCCTTCTTTTTCATGGGCCCCCTCCTGATCTGACGGCCGTAAAAAGTTCAACAAATAGTGTTCAACTGTTGCTTTTACGCCATTTCGAAATCATCTGTATGTTGCAAACTCGACACGTGTATATTATATTTGAAATAAACCGGCCTGTCAACAAAGGGGCCGTTCCCCCAAAACGCAAAGGGTGAAGAGGTGGTCTTCATGGAAGAGGAAGAGGCAAACGGGATGAGCGTGGGGGCGCACATCAAAGCGTATTTCCGCCGTGTTTTTGACATCCGCAGCGACATGATGAGCTATGAGGAGATCCACGACATGATGGAGGAGAACACCGTCATCAGCGGCTCCAACATGTGGATCCTGATCATGGCCATTTTCATCGCGTCCATCGGCCTGAACGTCAACTCCACGGCGGTCATCATCGGCGCCATGCTCATCTCCCCGCTGATGAGCGGCATTCTGACCATGGGCTACGCCCTGGCCGTGCGGGACCTGTCCATGCTGAAGAAAGCCCTGGGCCGCTTCGGGACCCAGGTGGTCATCAGTCTGGTCACGTCCACGGTCTACTTCATGATCACGCCCCTGGACGCGCCCACCTCCGAGATGATCGCCCGCACCAGCCCCACCATCTGGGATGTGCTGATCGCCCTGTTCGGCGGCATCGCCGGCATCATCGGGAACACCCGGCAGAAAAAGGGCAACGTCATCCCCGGCGTGGCCATCGCCACCGCCCTGATGCCGCCCCTCTGCACGGCGGGCTACGGCCTGGCGACCCTGCAGCCCCGGTTCATTTTCGGCGCGCTGTACCTGTTTCTGATCAACACCCTGTTCATCGCCCTGTCCGCCGCCATCATCACCGTGATCCTGCGGGTTCCCATCCGCAGGAGCCTGAGCCCCAAGCGGCAGAAGCGGATCAACCGGACGGTGGGGTTCATCGCGGTGATCGTGGTGATCCCCAGCGTGTTTATCGGCGCGTATACCGTGTACAGCTCGGTCATGGACCGGAACATCCAGAATTACCTGAGCCATGAATTTGTGTTTGAAAACACCCAGCTGGTCCAGAGCAGCACGGACGCGCAGAACAAGCGCATCAACGTCTCCCTGGTGGGGCAGCCGATCTCGGAGGAGGCCATCGCACGGCTGGAGGAGGAGATGGAGGAGTACAGCCTGACCGGCTACACCCTGCACGTGACCCAGAATTCCATCTCGGCCGCCGACGTGGACAATTCGGACAAGATCACCATCGCCATTCAGGAAAACACCATCTCCGAACTGCAGGAGCAGCTGGCGCAGCAGCAGGAGCGGCTGGAGGAGCTGGAGAGCAGCATCGCCGCGCGGGTGGACTTCAACGCCCTCGCCCGGAAGGCGGAGAGCATTTTCCCCGCGCTGACGGACTGCAGCTGCGGGATCTCCGCGGACGGGACGAACGAATTTATCATCCTGGCCGCGCATACGCAGGAGGAGCTGACGGACGGGGAGACAGCGATCCTGGAAAACTGGCTCCGGGCGGAAAGCGGCCAGGGGCAGGTGAAGCTGTTTTTGAGCCTGGAGAATCCGGAATAACCATGCGCCCTGCAAGACACAAAGCCTTGCAGGGCTTTCCTGCTTTTTTGTGGGGATCAATATTGGGGGGAAAACAACAAATGAGCTTGAAATGTCGCCCTCACGACAACGCGAAAACATCTGTCTGTTGTAAACACAACATCTGTCCATTATAATGGAAAATAAGGCCACATTTTATTCAGTTTGGAGGAAAAACCATGAAAACATCATCCAAAGTAAGCAGTATCGTCTTGTCTCTGTGTGAAGCGATCATCGGCGTTCTTCTCCTGGTGAACCCGGTGGGCTTTACCACCGGGATCATAATCTTCCTGGGTATCGTGCTCCTCATCCTGGGCATCGCCAACATCGTGCAGTACTTCCGCACGATCCCGGAGGAGGCGGCGGTCAAGCAGAGCCTGGCCCGGGGCATCGTGGAGATCCTGGCCGGCCTGTTCTGCGTCTTCAAAAGCGGCTGGTTCATCGTCGCCTTCCCGCTGCTGACCCTCCTGTACGGCGTCGTCATTCTGGTGACGGGCGTCACCAAGGTCCAGTGGACCGTGGACAGGATCCGCCTGAAGCAGAAAAAGTGGGTCTGGATGGCCATCAGCGCGGTGTTGACCATCGTGTGCGCCGTGATCATCCTGTGCAACCCCTTCAGCGGCACGGCCATCCTATGGATCTTCATCGCCGTGACTCTGATCGTGGAGGCGGTGTTTGACCTGATCGCGGCCATTTTTACCAAGGGGGGAGGCAAATGATCGACCTGAAAGCCAAGCCCTTCTGCCTGTCCGACGCGGACTGCGCGTGGGTGACGAAAACCGTCGCGGGGATGAGCGACGAGGAAAAGGTGGGACAGCTCTTCTTTGCCATCACGTCCTCCTATGAGGACGGGTACCTGAAAGACCTGGTGGGGCGCTACCACCTGGGCGGCTGCCGGTACAACACCGCGCCCGGCGCGGTCATCCGGCGGCACAACGAGGTTTTGCAGCAGTCCTCCGCGATTCCGCTGTTCATCGCCTGCAACACGGAGTCCGGCGGCGACAACGCCTGCTCGGACGGCACCTTTATCGGCTCCGGCATCAAGATCGGGGCCACCGGGGAGAAGAAGTACGCCTACGCCCTGGGGAAAATGTCCAACGAGGAGGCCGCGGCGGTGGGCTGCAACATGGCCTTCGCCCCGGTGAGCGACATCGCCTACAACTGGGAGAACACGGAGGTGATCTCCCGCTCCTTCGGCAGCGACCCCAAACAGGTGGCGAAGATGAGCTGTGCGTATCTGAAGGGGGCCCACACCATCGAGGGCTTCGCCTGCGCCGCCAAGCATTTCCCCGGCAACGGCCTGGACTTCCGGGACGCCCACCTGTCCAACAACGTCAACGATTTCAGCCCCCGCCGGTGGAACGCCACCTACGGCAAGGTCTACAGGGCCCTGATCCAGGAGGGGCTGGAGGCGGTCATGGCCGGGCATATCATGCTGCCCAAAGTGGCAAAATCGATCAACGGAAAGCTGAAGGACGAGGACATGATGCCCGCCACCCTGAGCCCCGAGATCATCACCGGGCTGCTGCGGGAGCGGCTGGGCTTCAACGGTCTGGTCATCACCGACGCCACCCACATGGTGGGCATGACCTGCCGCATGAAGCGCGGCGACATGTTGGTTCAGGCCGTCAACGCGGGCTGCGATATGCTGCTGTTCTTCAACGACCCGGACGAGGATTTCGCCACAGTGCTGAACGCCTACCGGGAGGGGGTCATTTCCGACGAGCGGATGGAGGACGCCCTGACGCGCATTCTCGCCCTGAAAGCCCACATGGGCCTGCACCGCAAAGACCGGGCGCAGCTGGTGCCCTCCCGGGAGGCCATGGAGAAGGCGCTGGGGAAGAAGGAGTATGTCAGCGCCCAGAAGGAGATCAGCGAAAAGGGCATCACCCTGGTCAAGTACAAGGACGCGGACGTGCTGCCCCTGACCCCCGAGCGGTACAAGCGCATCATGCTGGTCCACATCAAGGGGGCGGAGAGCGGCATGACCGCCCTGATGAAGGCCGTGGGCATGGCCGGAGGCAGCCCGGTGGAGCTGCTGCAAAAGAAGCTGACGGAAAAGGGCTTCGAGGTCTTTGTCTACGAAAATCCTCTGGACAAGATGAAGCGTCAGGCCCAGGCCGGGGAGAAGCCGGATTTCAACGAATTCTTCGCCGGAAAGAGCGCCATTGCGGACTTCACGGCCCAAATGGACCTGGTCATCACCGTGTGCGACGTGGCCTCGGGGCGTCCCTGCTTCGGCCTGTCCAAGGGCGGCGGGGAGATCCCCTGGTACGTGTTCGAGGTGCCCGTGGTGGTGGTCGGCTGCGCGTCGCCCACCATGCTGGCGGACATCCCCCAGGCCCGCACCTATATCAACACCTACGACGCGAAGGAGTCCACCCTGGACGCGCTGGTGGACAAGCTGATGAAGGGCCCCTCCGCCTTCCGGGGGAAGGACCCCATCGACAGCTTCTGCGGCCTGTTCGACGCGCGGCTGTAATGCGCCGCCCTTCTGTTGGTTTTCGGGATTCCGTGGTATAATATCTACCGAATAAACCGCAAAGGAGAAGCGTATGGGCAAGGACGAGATGACAGGGATCTATCAAAGCTCCGGGCGGGGGTACGGCTTTTTCGTCCCGGACGACGGCGGCGAGGACTGGTTCGTGCCGCCCCGCCGGGAGGGCGGCGCGTGGGACAATGATCGGGTAAAGCTGTGCCCGGATGAGGACGAATGCGGCGACGGCCAGCGGCAGGTGGGCGCGGTGACGGCCATCTTAGAGCGGGCCAACCGCACGGTGGTGGGCACCGTGCGCAAGGAGGGCCGGGAGTTCTGGCTGGTGCCCGACAACAAGCGTCTGCCTTTGATTTTGATGCAGGCCAAGCGGGGAAGCATCGGCGGCGGCGACAAAGCCGCTGTGCTGATGACCTCCTTCGGCGGGCGGGGGGAGCCGCCCCTGGGCCGCCTGACCGAGACCTTCGGCCGCGCCGGGTCGCGGCAGGCGGCGGTGGACGCGACCCTGTACCAGTACGACATCGAGCGCTTCTTCCCGCCGGATGTGCAGGAGGAGGCCGAGAAAGCGCCAGCCGAGGTGGACCCCGCCGCCCTTGCAGGCCGGAAAGACCTGCGGGGGGAGCTGATCATCACCATCGACGGGGCCACGGCCAAGGATCTGGACGACGCGGTCTCCCTGACCACGGACGGACAGGGCCGCCGGGTGCTGGGGGTGCACATCGCCGACGTCAGCCACTATGTCCGCGCCGGGTCGGCCCTGGACCGGGAGGCCTGGGAGCGGGGCACGTCGGTGTACTTCGCCGATCAGGTGGTGCCCATGCTGCCCCCGGCCCTGTCCAACGGCATCTGCTCCCTGAACCCCCGGGTGGACCGCCTGACCCTGTCCTGCTTCATGACCCTGAGCGAGGACGGCGCGGTCATCGGCCATGAGATCGTGCAGAGCGTCATCCGCACAACGGAAAGAATGACGTATACTGATTGCAATGCTCTGCTGGACGAAAGCGATCCCGAACTGGCCGAGCGGTATAAGCACATCTTGCCGATGCTGAAAGACATGGCCCATCTGGCATCTCAACTGGAAAAGAAGCGCCGCTTGCGGGGCAGTCTGGACCTGGAGAGCAGCGAGGCGGTCATCCTCTGCGACGGCACGGGCCATCCCGTGGGCATGGAGCTGCGGCAGCCGGGCCGGGCGGAGGGCCTGATCGAGGAGTTCATGCTGTTGGCCAACGAGACGGTGGCCCGCCACCTGCACCGGCTGGGTAAACCCGCCGTCTACCGCGTCCACGAAAAGCCGTCGGAGGACAAGACCGAGCGCCTGCGCGCCATGCTCGCCCCCTTCGGCCTGGAGGTGCGGCAGGCCGACCACTTCTCCCTGCAGAAGGTGCTGGACGCGGTGAAGGGCAAGCCGGAGGAACCGGCCGTCAACGCCATCCTGCTGCGCTCGCTGATGAAAGCCCGGTACGACGGGGAGAACCTGGGCCACTTCGGCCTGGCGGCGGAGTATTACTGCCATTTCACCTCCCCCATCCGCCGCTACCCCGACTTGATGGTCCACCGCATCCTGACCGCCCTGTTGGAGGGCAGGCTGTACGGCTCCGCGGAGAAGAAGCTGGCCGCCGCCGCGCAGAAGGCGGCGGTGCAGTCCTCTGAGCGGGAGCTGGCCGCCCAGAGCGCCGAGCGGGAGATCGAAAAATTCTATATGGCCGAGTTCATGCAGGGCCATGTGGAGGAGAGCTTCTCCGGCACCGTCTCCGGCGTGACCCGGTTCGGGCTGTTCGTGCTGCTGCCCTTCGGGGCAGAGGGCATGGTGCCCACCGAGGCCCTGCCCGGGGACGACTACGCCTACGACGAGCACCGCATGACCCTGACCGGACGGGGCGGCACCGTGTTCTCCTTCGGCATGCCCCTGGAGGTGGTGTGCGTGTCCGCCGACCCCGGGAGCGGTCAGATCGACTTCCGCTTGGAGGGTACGCCCGCAGCGCCCCCAAAGAAACCGCAGACGATCAAGGTCCCGCCCAAGCAGAAAAAGAAGCCCGGAAAGAGAGCACCTGCTCCCAAGAGGAGAAGAAAATAGGGGCCCCCGGCAAAGCCGAAGGCTTTGTTGGGGAGAGGACGAGCACCGGAGTGAGCGAGACCTCGCGCTTGCGCGGGGGCGAGGGATATGGAGGTTGCGAGGACGAGTGCTCCCGCGCCGAAACGGGGCAGAAAAAGAAAGTAAATAAAATTTACCTAAAAAAGTAATTGACATTCCCTTACAGAGGTGCTATCATTTCCCAACAAGACGGGAACGGCATGAAAAATGTAGGGGCGGATTCCATATCCGCCCGCCCCGCGTTCCCGACGAATCTGTAAGAAGGTGAGATGCAGCATGAAACTCTGGCAGAGCATGCCCCCGGCGGAGGTGCTGTCCGCCCTGGAGACCACCGCGGACGGTCTCAGCAGCGCCGAGGCCGCCCAACGGCTGGAGCGGGACGGCCCCAACAAGCTGGAGGAGGGCAAAAAGAAGACCATCGTGGGCATCTTCCTGTCCCAGTTCGCCGACTTCATGATCTGGGTGCTGATCGCGGCGGCCCTGATCTCCGGCTTTCTGGGCGAGTGGGTGGACGCCGCCATCATCGCCATCGTGGTCATTCTGAACGCGGTCATGGGCACCGTGCAGGAGTCCAAAGCCGAAGCCGCCCTGGCGGCTTTGCAGGCCATGAGCGCCCCCACGGCCAAGGTCCTGCGGGACGGCGCGGCGGTCAAGCTCCCCGCCGCCGAATTAGTGGTGGGTGACGTGGTGTTGCTGGAGGCGGGCGACTCCGTCCCCGCCGACCTGCGGCTGCTGGAATCCGGCTCCCTGAAGGTGGAGGAGTCCGCCCTGACCGGCGAATCGGTGCCGGTAGAGAAGAAGGCGGAGGCTCTGGCGGCGGAGGACGCCCCCCTGGGCGACCGGCTGAACCTGGCCTATCTGGGCACCGCCGTGACCTACGGCCGGGCCACCGGCGTGGTGGTGGGCACCGGCATGCACACCGAAATGGGCAAGATCGCCCACCAGCTCTCGTCCACGGAGAAGGAGACCACCCCCCTGCAGCGCAAGCTGAACAAGCTGTCCAACGTGCTCAGCTACGCGGTCATCGCCATCGCCATCATTATTTTCGCCGTGGGCGTGCTGCGCCAGCAGCCCTGGAACCAGTCCTTCCTGACCGCCGTGTCCCTGGCCGTGGCCGCCATCCCCGAGGGCATGGTGGCGGTGGTCACCATCGTGCTGGCCATGGGCATGCAGCGCATGGCCGGGCGGGGGGCCATCATCCGCCGCCTGCCCGCCGTGGAAACCCTGGGTTCCACCGACGTGATCTGCTCCGACAAGACGGGCACCCTGACCCTGAACCGCATGACCGTGCAGGAGGAGTGGACCGGCGGCGCGCCCACCGAGCGGCTGTATGAGACCATGCTCCACTGCAACGACGCCCAGGCGGGGGAGGACGGCTTCGTGGGCGACCCCACCGAGACCGCCCTGCTGGACTATCTGGTGGACAGGGGCGTGTGCACCGCGGAGGATGTGAAGGAGCGTGTCCGCGCCGGGGAGATCCCCTTCGACTCCGACCGCAAGCTGTCCACGGTGGTTCTTGATCTGGAAAACGGGAAAAAGCGCGTCCTGGTCAAGGGCGCGCCCGACGTGCTCATCGGCCGCTGCGACAGCCAGATCACCCCCGGCGGCGTGGCCGTTCTGGGGGACGCGGCCCCCATCATGATCGCCAACGAGACCATGGCCAAGCGCGCCCTGCGGGTGCTGGCCTTCGCCTATAAGGACGTGGACGAGGTGGATGTGTCCGACCCGGCGGACACCGAATCCCACCTGACCTTCTGCGGTCTGGTGGGCATGATCGACCCGCCCCGGGAGGAAGTGAAGCAGGCGGTGGCCCAGTGCCGGGCGGCGGGCATCCTGCCCGTCATGATCACCGGCGACCACAAGGTCACCGCCTCCGCCATCGCCCAACAGCTTGGCATCCTGGGGGACGGCCGCATCGCCGTCACCGGCGCGGACCTGGAGAAAATGAGCGACGGGGAGCTGTATGAAAAGGTCCCGGAGATCGCCGTGTACGCCCGGGTGTCCCCCGAGCACAAGAGCCGCATCGTGGCGGCGTGGCAGAAGCGGGGCAAGATCGTCTCCATGACCGGCGACGGCGTCAACGACGCTCCCGCCCTGAAAGCCGCCGACATCGGCGTGGGCATGGGCATCACGGGCACCGACGTGTCCAAGGGGGCCAGCGACATGGTGCTGACCGACGACAATTTCACCACCATCGTCCTCGCCGTCCGGGAGGGCCGGCGCATTTATGACAACATCCATAAGGCGGTGCGGTTCCTGCTGTCCTCCAACTGCGGCGAAGTGCTGACCATGTTCGCCGCCACGGTGCTGGGCTGGACCGTTCTGAAGCCCACCCACATCCTCTGGGTCAATCTGGTCACCGACTCCCTGCCCGCCCTGGCCCTGGGGGTGGAGCCGGAGGAACCCGGCGTCATGGACCGCCCGCCCCGGGGGAAGGACACGCCCTTCTTCTCCGGCCGCCAGTGGTTCCGAGTGCTGCTGACCGGTCTGGCGGAGGCCGTACTGACCCTGGCCGCCTTCCTGTTGGGCCGGGGCACGGGTATCGAGAACCTGGACGTGACCATGGCGTTCATCACCCTGGCCCTGCTCCAGCTGTTCGCCACCCTGGGCTTCCAGTCGGAGCACAGCTCCCTGTTCAAAATGAAGCCGCGGGAGCACCCCATGCTCTGGCTGAGCCTGGGCGCGGCGGTGCTGCTGCAGCTCATCGTCCTGTTTATCCCGCCCCTGCGTCTGGCCTTCGGCCTGGCGGTCATCCCCGCCGTGCAGTGGCTGGAGATTTTGGGCCTTTGCGCAATTATGCTGCTGGTCACCGAGATCCAGAAGTGGGTGGCCCGCCTCCGGCACGAGGATTAAAAACGCCCCACAGACACAATGCGGCCCTCACCATAAGGTGAGGGCCGCGTTTCATTTGAGTGTGTCAGCAGCCGCAGTTGTTATTGCAGCCGCAGTTGTTGTTGTTGCATCCGCCCCAGTTGCCCCAGCTGTTGCCGCAGCAGCAGAACAGGATGATGAGGATGATGATGATCCACAGGCAGCCGCAGCCGCCGCCCCAGTTGTTATTGCATCCCATAAATGAGTACCTCCTGATTAAAATGGAAACCGCTGTTTGGCGATCTCACTGTATCTTATGCCAGGAGGGGGAAAGGGTGCAAAGATTTGGAATATTAGGACAACAGAGAAGAAAAGCGCTGGAGCATGGCGGCGACTTCAGCCCGGCTGGCCGTGCCGCCGGGGGACAGGGTGCCGTCGCTGTAGCCGTTCAGGATGCCGTGGCCCACCGCCCAGGACAGGGCGTCCTGCGCCCAGGAGGAGATGGAGGCGCGGTCGGGGAAGGCGGACAGGTCGCCGTTGGCAGGGACCGGGAGAGCCGCGAAGTCCCGGGCGTAGCGGTAGAGCATGACGGCCATCTGCTCTCTGGTCACGTTGGCGTCGGGGGCGAAGGTGCCGTCGCCCATGCCGTTGACAATGCCCGCGTTCGCGGCCCAGTTGACGGCGTTGGCGTACCAGGCGCCGTCAGCCACGTCGGAGAAGCCGGCGGAGGGGACGCTGCCGCCGGCCCCGGCCAGACGGTAAAGTACGGTGGCCAGCATGGCGCGGTTCATCTTGGTGCCGGGGCTGAAGGTGGTGGCGGTCACGCCCTGGAACAGCTTGTGCTCATAGACGAAGCGCACGTCGGAGCTGAACCAGTCGGAGTAAGACACGTCGGTGAAGGGGGTGCAGGTCTCGCCGGAGCGTTCCAGATCATAGGGCCCCTGGACGGACAGGTAGGCGGCGTGGGAGTGGACGATCAGGGAGCAGGCGGTGTCCTCCGCCGCCACATAGCGGTGCCCGGCCTGCAGCGTGCCGCCGGTGGAGACGGTGGTGCCGGCGGTCACGTCCACCAGAGTCCCCTGGGCGAAGGACAGGTTCCCCTGTCCGCCCTCAAAGAGCACTTGGGTGCCCGTGGTCAGCTCCAGCCGGTCCCCCAGGGACAGGGTCAGGCGGGTGAACGCGGCGGCGTAGCTTCCGGTCTGTTCCCCGCCGTTCGCCTGGGCCAGGTAGTCGTGAGCCAGGGCGTCCAGCTTGTCAAAGGCGGCCTTTTCGGTCTCGGCGGTGGCGGCCTGGGCCTGCTTCAGCATGGCCTGCTCCGCCTGGGCGTAGTAGGTGTCGGTCAGGTAGCTCAGGGTGACAAAGGGGTCGCTGTCCGTGCCGGGAGCGGCCAGGGCGGCGCCCAGCGCGGTCACCAGAAGGGCGGTCAGAACGGCCGCGGCGATCAGTTTTCTGCGCATGGGTTACTCCTCCTCGGAGATCATGTAGCTCAGAGCCAGCAGGCTGTCGCCGAAGTGGATCGTCTCCACCTTGACGTCGGGGTCGGAGAGGGTCAGTTTGGTGTTGGTGAAGTTCCAGATGCCCTGCACGCCCAGGCGCACCAGGCGGTCGGCGGCGGCGGCCGCCGCGGGCTTGGGGACGGTCAGCACGCCGATGCTGATGGGGTGCTGCGCGGCGAACTCCTCCAGCTGGTCGTTGTGCAGCACGGGCACCCCGGCCACCTCGGCGCCCACCAGATGGGGGTCCACGTCAAAGGCGGCCAGCAGCTGAAAGCCGTTCTGGGAGAACTGGAAGCTCTCGATCAGGGCCTGGCCCAGCTTGCCCGCGCCCATGATGATGGCGGTGTGGCCCCGGTTCAGGCCCAGGATCTGGGCAATCTCGGCGCGCAGAGTCTCCACATTGTAGCCGTAGCCCTGCTGGCCGAACTCGCCGAAGCAGGACAGGTCCTGGCGGATCTGGGAGGCGGTCAGGCCCAGGGACTCGGCCAGGGTGCTGGAGGAAATGCGCTCCACACCGGAGCGCTGCATATCGGTCAGCCGGCGGTAATAGCGGGGCAGCCGGCGAATCACGGCGGGGGAGACGCGGTGTTTTTTCATAGGGCATCGTATCCTTATCTGTTGATCTGCCGGGGGGCAGACCTCTATTTTTTTGTTACCTTTTAGTTTACTGTATGGAGGTCGGGTTGTCAAATCTTTTAGGGGATAAGGGAAAAACTGGAATGCCCGCGCGGGGGCGCTTGACAAGAACAAGAAAAAAGATCCGTGTTACTCTTGAAAAAGAATTTTGTTAAAACGATCTGCTCCCGGGGTTGCCCCGCGGTGCGGTCTGTATTTTAACGTGGACGAAGAAGTGCGGGAGTTCCTCCGGCTGCGGAACGGAGCTCTGTGTCTGACCGGACGAAGCACGTAGCCATTCCCTGCATAATAGACACCCACCGGCTTAGCCGGTGGGTATCTATTCCTGCGCCGCCCGGAGAACGGCCCTGCTTACCGGGACGGCTTGAGGTCAGCCTCCGGAGCGGGAGCATCCTTCCAGCGGGTCGTTGCCGCGAAGATCACAAGCAGCACGATGGCCGTTGTGGTATCGGTAATGATCTGGCTGATGGGCACCGCCTTCAGCCCGAACAAATTTGCCAGCAGGATCAGAATGGGAGTCATCAGCAGGCCCTTGTTGATGATGGTGTTCGCCATGGAGAGCTTCCATCTGCCCAGAGCCTGGAAGATCGCGTTGACCACCTCGATCAGGCTCATGCCGAACAGGGAAAGCGACCAGACGCGCATGAAGTAGGTTCCGCTTGCCACCGCCTGCGGGTCGGTCACGAACAGTTTGACCACGGTTGAAGGGAACAGGTTGAGCAGGGCGATCACAACGATGACATAGGTCACAATGGTGATCAGCGATCCGGATGCCAGCTTTCTCGTCCGCCGCAGATCCCCGCGCGCGTAGTTATAGGATATGACAGGCCGGCAGCCCTGCGCAATGCCCAGCGCGATCAGGGACAGGGCAAACATGCTCTTCTGCACCGAACCCCAGCCGGCCAGATCCAGGTCGCTGCCCAGCTTGGCCACATAGCTGTTGCGGACCATATCACACATATTGGTCAGCAGCGGGACCAGGCCGGACGGAAACCCGACCGCCAGCACCTTCAGGCAGATCCCGTCGCGTGCCCGGTATTTCCGGATATCCAGACAGATGACCGTGGTGCGTCTGCGCTTGAACCAGTGATAAAAGTAGTAGACAAAGGCCACATAGTTGGACACCGCGGTGGCTAAAGCGGCGCCGGCGATCCCCATGCCCAGCGGGAAAACAAAGATGGGGTCCAGAATGATATTCAGGATGGAGGCCATGGAAATGCCAAAGCCCGCGATCTTGCTTTCGCCTTCCGACAGGAACAGCTGGGAAATGGTCTGATTGAAGGTCAGGGGGATGCTGCCCACCAGCACGGTCCAGAACAGATAGTCCTTACAGAACTGCATGGTCTCCCGGCTGGCGCCCAGCGCGGTCAGGATCGGGGTGCGGAAACCGGTGACCACACAGGCGAAAATGATCACCACGCCAATGGCGGTATAGATACAAAAGACAGAATAACGCTTGGCCCGGTCCCTGTCCCGCAGGCCGAGGCTGGCCGCGATGTTCGCATTGCCGCCCACGCCCATGATGGCCGCGATCACGGTCATGGTGACGTAAACAGGGAAGGTCAGGGTCATGGCCGCAACCTGATACGGGTCCCCGGTCCGCCCGACAAAAAAGGAATCCGCCAGATTCAGCAGCAGCGCCGCGATCTGGCTCAGGACTGTGGGCACGATAAAGTAGGCCAGTGAGCGGGGGATGGGCAGACGTTCAAATGCGTCCTGCTTCTTCTTTTCCTGTTCGGCCGGGTCTTTTGCTTTCGCCATACGGGTACCTCCCTTGACTTTTTGCAGTATTAAAAGTATACTAAGTCTGGATTTTACACAAGTACGCAGTTTCAAATAACCTGGTAATCCCGACCTTACTGAATTGCGGAGGATTTTCTATGACGACCCGGGAAATGATCGCGGAACTTGCGGAGCAGACGGCCAAAATGAAGAAAATCAGCAAAGACTATGAGGTCATCAGCATTTTCCAGACAAAATGGCACGGGCGGGTCCTGTTTGAGCTTCTGCTGAAAAGCCCCCGCAGATTCGGGGAGCTGAAGCGGGAGGTCCCCGGGATCTCCAACGCCGTTTTGACCTCGGTTCTGCGCGGCCTGGAGGAAAGGGAACTGATCACACGCAAGCAGTTCAACGAGATCCCGCCCCATGTGGAATACGCATTGACGGAACAGGGACGCGGAATGCTGCCCATTTTTTATGAGATGATCCGCTGGGAGAAGAAATACCTGCCCGACTGCGAACAATCTTAAGGCAACACCGCGGATGGGAGACCCGTTCGGGCTCCTGTCCGCGGTGTTTTTTTTCAGGCAGCACCGCACAATTGCGTCTGCGGTCTTCGACGAATCTTTTGAGCCGGAAATGCGGTATTTTTTCTTGAAATACATCAAGTATTCCTGCGAAAAAATATCTTTTTCCGAACTCAAAATCTTTCGCCGAATTCTCTTGCCGAATTATGCGGTGTTGCCTCAGCTCATTTTGCAGCGGGCCTTTGTCAGAATTCCGCAGCGGCCCGGAAGGTGATGACCGCCACGCCGTCGTTCTCCAGCTCGCCCAGGGGGATGCCCGCGGCGGGGTCCAGGTTGAGGCTGGGGCCGTCGTTGACGGCGGTGGAGCCGGGCACATAGACCAGTCCGGGGGAGAGTACGTCGGTGACCACCACGCCCGAGAGGGGGCAGGTGCCGGTGTTGCGCACGGTCAGGGTGTAGGTGACGGAGGGCTCCTGGGGCGTGACGGCGCAGCGGTCGGCGCTCTTGCGGATCTCCAGCCGGGGGGAGATCACCTGCAGCGCGGCCTCGTTGGAGGCTGCGGCGGCGCGCTGCGCTCCGCCGGCGGCGGTGAACTCGAACTCAGCGTAAGCGGTGGCGGCGACCAGCCCGGAGACCCCGTCCGGGACGGCGGCGTCAAAGGTCAGGGCCGTGCGGCACCCCGCCCCCACGCCGGGGATCAGAACACCCTCGTCCAGACTACCGCCGCGCACCGGCTGGCCGTCGCAGCAGAGGTTCCCCACGTCCAGCAGGCCTGCGAGGTCGGGGTCGGTGAGGCGGACGCGGGAGATGGGGACCGTGGAGCGGTTGTGCAGGGTGACGGTGTAGCGGACCGTCTGCCCGCACCGGGCGCAGGCGGGGTGGACGGTTTGCTCCAGGGCCACGTCCACCCGGTGGGTGACCACCGGCTCGCTGACGGCGGAGACCTCCCCGGAGCAGCCCGGCGCGCAGCGGTACCGCCCGGTGACGGCGGCACCGGTGGTGAAGGGCGGGGGAGGGTCCGGGCGGATGGGGCAGGAGTTTACTGCAAATTCGGTCATGGTCCATCCCTCCGAAAATGGGAATGATAGGAGGGCAAACACCCTCATTTTCAATCTATGTCGATTCCGGAGCAGAGGTGTCGAATTGAAAAATGCGGCGGAATGTGGTATGCTGTCCGGGAGGTGAACAACAATGTTTCAGGGATTTTCCGACGCCACCATCGACTTCATGTGGGGCGTCCGGTTCAACAACGAGCGCACTTGGTTCAACGAGCACAAGGGGGAGTACCAGGCCCACTTTTACGAGCCCATGAAGGAGCTGGCCAAGGAGGTCTTCGACCGCCTGGATGAGGCCCACCCGGACCTGGGCCTGTTCTGCAAGGTGTCCCGCATCTACCGGGACGCCCGGCGGCTGCACGGGCGGGGGCCGTACCGGGACTGCCTGTGGTTCTGCGTGCGGGGTCCCGGCGAGCAGTGGCACGACGCGCCCACCTTCTGGTTCGAGCTGGCCCCGGAGCGGTGGAGCTACGGGCTGGGCTTCTGGTGCGCCCAGGCGGCCACCATGGCCAAGTTCCGCGCCCGGCTGGACCGGGACCCCGAGAGCGCGGAAAAACTGATCCGCGCCCTGGAGGGCCAGAGCGAGTTCGTCCTGGAGGGGCCGTCCTACGCCAAGGCCAAGGCCGCGCCCTCGGAGGGGCTGGCGGCGTGGTACAACAAGAAAAATTTTTCCTTCCAGCATGAGGAGAAGAACTCCGCCGTCCTCTACGACCACGCCCTGGCCGACCGCCTGACGGAGGGCATGGAGTTTCTGATCCCCTTTTACCGCTTCCTGGCGCCCATCGCGGGCGACCCGGACCCTCGGTACCCTTAAAAGCCTTCTCCTTGAGGAGAAGGTGGCGCGTAGCGCCGGATGAGGTGTCCCTGGGAACCGTTCTCATTGTACAAATAACAAAATTTGCATCGAAAAGAAATGCCCGCCGCCGCACATACTGGAACCGAATGAAAGGCGGCGGTGGGCATGAAAAAAAGAAGGATCGGCGCGCGGGCGGCTCTGCTGGCCCTCGCGCTTTTGTCGGCTCTGGGGCTGGGGGCCTTTGCCCTGTATGCCCGGGCACACCGCGCCGTGCCCGCCGACGCGGCGGTGGTGATGGAGGACAAGCCGCCCCTGATCGCCCTGACCTTTGACGACGGCCCCCGCCGCTCCACCACCACCGAGCTGCTGGACGGCCTGTCTCAGCGGGGGGTGAAGGCCACCTTTTTCCTGATCGGGGAGCAGCTGGCGGGCAATGAGGACATCGTGTGCCGCATGGATGAGGAGGGGCACCAGATCGGTATCCACACCTACGACCATGTGCGGCTGACCGGCCTGAACCGGGCGGACTTCGACGCCCAGGTGGGCAGGACCCGCCAGCTGCTGGTGAACATCCTGGGCCACAACGACTTCCTGCTGCGCCCGCCCTACGGCATGTATGACGCGGGCGTGCAGGCCATGGCGGGGTGCCCCATCATCCTCTGGTCCATTGACCCGGAGGACTGGGGGGACAAGAACACCGCCCGGGAGGTGCAGCAGATCGTCAGCGAGGCCCAGGACGGCTCCATCATCCTGCTGCACGACATCTATCCCACCAGCGTGGCGGCGGCTTTACAGGTGGTGGACGCGCTGCATGAACAGGGCTACCTGTTCGTCACCATCGACGAGCTGTTCGCCGAGCGGGGCATCGCGCTCCAGCCGGGGGAGGTCTACTGGAACGCGTATCCGTAACGCGGCATTTTGCAGGACGTTGGGCGGGAGGCTGATAGCCTCCCCTACATTCAAAATTGAAGGATTGTAGGGGCGGATATCATCCGCCCGCGGCCTGATCGGATAAAAACAGCCGTGAGCATGAACCGCTCACGGCTGTTTTGCGTCTGTCTGTCATTTTGCCCGCAGGGCTTCCGCGTCCCGGCGCTGCTGGGCCTCGCCGTCGTCCTCCGGCGCGTCCAGAACGATGCCGTGGGGCTTCTTCTTGCCGGTCTCGTGGTCGATGGTCACGAAGGTCAGGTAGCCGTCCACCGCCTTTTGGCCGGTCAGCTCGCTGACCACGTCCACGTGGACCATCAGGCTGGTGGTGCCCACATGGACCACCCGGGCGGTGAAGCGCACGATGTCGCCGCAGTTGACGGGGGACGAGAAGGACATGCCGTGGATGTTGCGGCAGACGATCTCGCTGGGGTCGCCGTGCTCGCAGGCGGCGCAGGCGAAGGCGGCCTCCACGAACCAGGAGGCCGTGCGGGCGGCGAACAGGGTACCGTGGTGGTTCAGGTCCTCGCTTTTGACCAGGTGGGTGGTGTAATACTTTCTCATACTTATTCCTCCTTAAGCAGGCAGGTTGTCGCGGCTGTGCCGCGGTGAGGAAAGTGTAGCACGCCGGGCGGAAAAAGTCACCCGGTTTTGCGGAATTTTTTTGTTTGTGGCAAAATGAAACTTGTAACCTTTTGTCTGTTCCCGCGTTTAACAGATGAATGAATGGGAAAGGGGGAACGGGATGGACGATTTCGCAACAGTCTGCCAAATGTACTATCAAAAAGTCTACCGCTTTCTCCTGTCCCTGTCCGGGGACCCCCGGCAGGCGGAGGACCTGACCCAGGAGGTTTTTTACCGGGCCCTGCTCCACATCGGCCAATACCGGGGCGACGGCCACATGTTCACCTGGCTGTGCACCATCGGGAAGAACTGCTGGATCAGCGCGTGCCGCAGGGAGAAGAGGCAGGTCCCCCTGGAGGAGTGGAACGCCGTGGACGAGCAGGGGCCGGAGGGGGCGGCCGCCGAGCGGGAAAGGGCGCAGGCCCTGCGCCGGGCCATCCTGGACCTGCCGGAGGACGCCCGGGACGTGGTGATCCTGCACGTGTACGGCGGGGTGCCCCTGCGGGAGATCGCCGCCCGGAAGGGCAAGTCGGAGAGCTGGGGCAAGGTGACCTATTACCGGGCCAAACAAACGCTGAAACAGAGAATGGAGGAATTCCGATGAAAAGCACCCCCTGCGAAGTGATCCGGGACCTGCTTCCCTTGTACATAGACGGCTGCTGCAGCGGGGAGAGCCGCCAACTGGTGGAGGAGCACCTGGAACAGTGCGCGGACTGCAGGCGGACATGGCAGGAGATGACCGGGCAGCTCCCGGTGCCTGCCCCGGAGGAGGAAGCGCCCCCGGAGGAGCTTCCCGAGGAAAAACCGGCCCGCACCATGAAGAAGGGCCTGAAAAAGGTGCGCCGCCGCTGGATCGCGTCCATCGTGATCGTCGCGCTGCTGATCCCCCTTGGAAAAATGGGCTGGAACGAGTTCCGGGGCAGCGGCATCTGTTTTACCAACCTGAATGACCTGGCAATTGCCGACGCTTTCATGCGGGACCTGAAGCGGGGGGACTACGAGGCGGCTCTGGAGCACTGGGACCTGGAGCGGCTGGAGGAATCCTTTCTGGAGCGATGGTTTGAGGAGGAGACTCTGGCCGATTTTGACGCGGATGCCCGGGAGCAGTTTTTGCAGTCCGCCCAGGCCTTGACCGACGCGGGCGGGATCACCGACTACCGGCGCACGTCCGTCCGGTGGGGCTCCGGGGGCGGCAACGGAACAAAGGGCTATCAGATCGTGTATCTTGTAACCATTGGGGGGGAGACGCGTGAGCTGCTGCTCAGCGTCGGGAACGGCGGCGTGTATTGGATGGGCGACAGAGACGGTTTTCTCTCTGACCCGGTGCCGCTGACCGCGCTGGGCTTCTGGAGCGAGCTGCTCTGGGAGCACTACGAGGGCTGCTATTTTGACTTTGAAACGCGCGAATATGTCTATTACGACCAGCCGGCCGGCTGATGCGGCCGCTGCGCCGCAAATCACAAGGCCCGGTACCCCCAGCGGGGGTACCGGGCCTCAGACTGTCAAAAAAGTCCTTCGGACTGTTTTGACAGTCTGCAAAAATCCCGTTACTTTTGTGCCGCGCTGCGGCGCAAAAGTCCTCGCTTTGCTCGCCGCAAGCCTTGCGCTACAAAGCTTGCGGGGGATTCGATCCCATTCGAGGCGGGCCCTGCCCCCTCGAGCTCCCCCCGCCTGAACCGACCCTTTCCCGTTGCATAGAAAGGTTTTTCGACACACTGCGGCCCGGTACCCCCAGCGGGGGTACCGGGCCACAGTTTCAGTTTCATGCAGGGAAGGTCCTTGGGCCTTTCCCTTTGGCTATTCGACCAGCACGTCCAGCGCCGGGTTGTGCTCCGCCGCGTCGCGCAGGGTGTCCAGCAGCGCCGCGGCATAATGTCCCAGATGGTCGTGCATCTCCGCCTGATGGCGCACCACAAGGCGCAGGGGCTGTCCGCGCTCGGTCAGCAGGTCGTACAGCGCGTCCAGGTTCCGCCCGTACCGGTCGGGCAGGTCCAGCCGTTCCTTCAGATAGTCGTGGGCCGCCGCGCGGTCGGTCATCCGGCGGCCGTCCAGTTCGATGGTCATGCTCCTTCCTCCCCGTAAAGCAGCGTAAAGCTCTCGTAGTGATCCTCAGTGTAGTAGATCAGCCCGTCGTCCGAGAAGCAGATCCGGCGGGAGCCGCGGCTGCTGGATCCGTTGGTGTCGATGTCGCACTCGTAGTAGGTGCGCCCTTCGGCCTTGGGCAGAAGACCCTCCCGGTTGCCGAACACATCGCCGCCGATGGCATAGCCGGGGGCGTATTCCTCCACGCTGCCTCCCTCCCAGCCCAGAGCGCGGGCCTCGGCCTTGGTGATGAAGTTGTCGGGCAGGCAGCCGTAGGTGACCAGGTACAGGGACACATCCTCGGCACTGTAGTACCAGCCGTCCTCCTCGATGGGCGCTTCATCGCCGTCCTGGGAGAGGCCGCCGTCCTCCGGGGGGGCCGGGGCGTCGGGATGGTCGGAGGGGGCGCCGTCCGCGTCCTCATCCACGGGAACACCCCGGAAGGTAACGGCGGGGCCGTCGGCGCCGCCGATGGCGGACACGGCCTTTTCGTCCAGAAGACTGACGCAGCCCGTCAGACTCCATGTCAATACCAGCGCCAGGAATAAGGCGGTGATTTTTTTCATCGGGATCCCTCCGAACCATGATTTGAAACACAGTATACCATGCGCCGCTCCCGTTTGCAACGCGCCCGGTGCTGCTCCGGCCAAACAAAAGCCGAAAGCCCCGCGATTCAGGGCTTTCGGCTTTCGTTCATTTTCCGTTCTCCGGCGGGGCTGTTTTTCCCAGTTCCTTTGCCAGCTCCCGCAGGGCGCGGTTGCGCCCGTTCATGGCCCCGAAGGTCTGCAGGGGGCACAATACCTGTTCGCAGGAGCGCAGACACGCCGCGGCCCGGGCGAAGGCCTCGTCACTGATGGGCTCAAAGGGCCGCTCCGCAACAACCTCGACTGACAGTGATTTTGCCACCGCATAATCCAGATCGTTTTCATGCAGCACCCCCGCGGCGAAGGGAATGCCCTGCCGCTGGAGCCGACGGTACACCGGGATGCCGCTGCCCCCGCCGCCGATGACGAACACACGGGGCGCGCCGTCGATGCGCTCCAGCTCCAGACAGCCGAAGTCGGCGTTGTAGCTGCCCTTCTCCGCGCCGTACAGCTCCATGATGTAGTCCGAGGTGAAGATCTCCTCGGGGGGGCCGTACCGTTCAATGGCGTCGTTGTGGACGCAGATGACGAAGTCGGACACCTTCTGGGCCAGATCCAGCTCATGCAGGGACATGATGACCGCCAGCTGCCGGGAGCGCACCATGTCCTTCAGAATGGACAGCAGCTCCAGCTTGTGGCGGATGTCCAGGAAGGAGGTGGGCTCGTCCAGCACGATGACCTCCGGCTCCTGGCACAGGGCCCGGGCCAGCAGGACACGCTGGCGCTGCCCGTCGCTGACGGCGGAGAAGTCCCGGTCGGCCAGCTCCAGGGCGTGGACCAGCTCCAGGGATTCCCGCACCTTCGCCCGGTCCTCCTCGTTCAGGATGCCCAGCCGCCCGGTGTAGGGGTAGCGCCCGGTGCTGACCACGTCCCAGCAGGTCATGAGCTCCGGGCGCACGCGCTCGGTCATCAGCACGGACAGGCGGCGGGCCACCTCACGCTCGGTCATCCGGGCCATGGCCTGTCCGTCCAGATACACCGTGCCGTGGATCAGGCTCAGCTGCCGGATGAGACTCTTTAAAATGGTGGACTTGCCCGAGCCGTTGGGGCCGATCAGGGTCAGGATCTCCCCCCGGCGCACGTGCAGGTCGATGTGCTCGATCAGGGCCTTTCCGCCGTAGCCCACGGCCATGTTGTCGGTGTACACATAAGAATCGTTCATCGGTTCTCTCCTACGAGTCGGCGCCGCTGCGCCGGGAGATCATCATATAGATCACGATGGGCGCGCCGAACACCGCCGTGACGGAGCTGATGCTCAGCTCCGTGGGGGCGAAGACGGTGCGGGCGATCAGGTCGCAGAACAGGCAGAACACCGCGCCCCCCAGGAAGCAGGCCGGGATGATCAGGATGGGCTTGGCCGTGCGGAACAGGTTCTTGACCAGATGGGGCACGGCGATGCCCACAAAGGAGATGGGCCCGGCAAAGGCGGTGACGCAGGCGGACAGGATGCTGGACAGCAGGATCAGTGCCACCCGGAAGGCCTTGATGTTCACGCCCATGTTCTGGGCGTACACCTCGCCCATCTGGTAGGCGCCGATGGGCTTGGACAGCAGGAAGGTCAGCACCAGGGCGGCGCCCACCACCGCCGTCATGACCCCCACATTGCTCCAGGAGATGCCGGAAAAGCTGCCCAGGGACCAGTTGTGCAGGTTCACGATGTTGGAATCGTCCGCGAAGGTGACCACGAAATCGGTCACGGCGGAGCAGATGTAGCCGATCATGACGCCGCAGATGACCAGGGTGGACATTTTCTTCACCCGCTGGGAGATCAGCAGGATAAAGCCCGTGGAGATCATGGAGCCCACGAAGGCGGCGGCGATCATGACCAGGGAGTTGGACAGGATGCCCCGGCTGAGCAGGAAGATCATGACCAGGGAGACCACCAGCTTGGCCCCGGAGGAGATGCCCAGCACGAAGGGCCCGGCGATGGGGTTGGCGAAGAAGGTCTGCAGCAGGAAGCCGGAGACCGACAGCGCGCCGCCCAGGATGAGGGCGGACAGGATGCGGGGCAGGCGGATGTTCCACACGATGTCGGCGTGGTAATCCCCGCCGCTGACCGGCCCGGCCAGCAGGGTGCGCAGCACCTCGTCCACGGACAGGGGCACGCTGCCCACCATGACGTTCCAGACCAGCAGCACGAGCAGCAGCACGGCCAGCAGGACAAAGCCCGCGCAGTACCGGGCAGTCGCTTTCTTCATGTCTCACACCTCCGTTTGTAGGGGCGGATTCCGTATCCGCCCACCGCCGTTTGTAGGGGCGGATATCATCCGCCCGCCGCCGTTCGTAGGGGCGGATTCCATATCCGCCCGCCGTCAGGCCAGCCGGTGCAGATAGGTCAGCTCCAGGCTGTCCAGATCGTCCGCCGTCAGGATGGCGTTCAGGTCCGCCATCAGGTCGCCCACGCCCAGGCTCTCCTGGTACAGGTTCTTCCCGGTGCACCAGACGTTGCCCTCCTGCACGGCCTTGAAGTTCTTGAACAGGTCGCTCTTGGCCAGCAGGTCGTCGATGGTCTGCAGCTCCGCGTCGATGGAGCTGTTGTAGATCAGCACGTCCGCGTCCCGGGCCCCGGCGTAGAAGGACTCCATCTGAATGGTCATGGTGGACAGGGCGTTCTCCTCGCTGGACAGGTCCCGGGGGACGTACACGCCCCCGGCCAGGTTGATGGCCTTGGCGATGTAGTCCCCGGACTTGCGCACGCTGACCGCCCCGGCGGAGGTGACGTAGAAGAACGCCACGGTCTTGCCCGTGTTCTCCTGCTCCAGGATGGGGACGAGGGTCTCCATCTGTTCGTCAAAGTAGGCCTCCGCCGCGTCCTCCTTGTTCAGCAGGGCGGCGAACATCTTGATCCACTCCATCCGGGCCAGGGGGTGGCTTTCGTAGCTGGAGCGCTCCACCAGCACGGGGATGCCGAACCGCTCCAGCTGCTCCTTGACCTCCGGGGTGTGGTAGATCATGGTGGACTGCACCGACAGGTCGCAGTTCTCGTCCAGGATGCGCTCATAGTCGGGGGCGCTGTACTTGCCCGCGTAGAGGATGCGCCCGTCCTCCAGGGCCTGTTTGGCCTCCTCGATGTACCAGCCGTCGGCGTCCAGACCGGACAGGCGGATGTGGTCGATGGCGTCCAGCTCCCGGAACAGGTCCATGGTGGCGGTGGCCACCAGGTAGATGCGGTCCAGGGGCTGCTGCAGCACGGTGATCTCCTTGGGCAGACCGGTGGGAACCTGCGCCCCCTCCGGCACCACCAGAAATTCGTCGGTGCCCGCGATGGTGATCTTCTTGTAGCCGCCCTGATAGTAGTCCACGGAGAACTGCTCGGCGTACAGCAGCTCCATGCTGCGGTCAAACTCCAGCGTGTCCCAGGTCACGTCCTGCACCGCCGCGGGCGACGGCTGGGTGCTTTCAGACGGCTCCGGGGCGGCCTGGGGGGCGCAGGCGCACAGGGTCAGCAGGGCCAGCAGCAGGGCGAAAAGCCGGGCCGGCCGGTTCTTCAGGCGGCTCATGGCGCACTCTGGATGGTGGCGGAGTCGAAGTGCAGGGTGTATTCGATCTCGTGGGGGGTGCTCATGGCGGTGGTGTCTGCCACGACGGGCAGGTCACAGTCAAAGCCGGCCACGGGGATCTCGAACACGGAGCCGCCCTCCATGGTCAGAGGGAGGTACTTCTCTCCGTTCACCTTCATGTAGTCGTAGTTGGAGCTGCTCCAGGTGATGGTGGCCCAGACCACGCCGTTTTCCACCCGCAGGGCGGCGGGGGACGCCACCTTGGCCTTGCCGGAGCCGCCGGACAGGGTGACGGCGACGGTGTAGGTCCCATCCTTCAGGGAGGCGGGGGCGGTCTCCTCCGGAGCGGCGGGAGCGGTCGCCTCCGGAGCGGCAGGGGTGGTCTCCGCCGGTTTTGTGTTCTCCTGCGCGGCCGTCTCCTGCGGCGGCTCACTCTGCGCGATCTCTTCCGGCTGGACCGCTTCCTGCGCCGTCTCCTCCGGCTCGGCCGTTTCCTGCGTCGGCTCCTCCGGCGCGGCGGATTCAGCCCCCGCGCTTTCCGGTTCTGCCGTCTCGCCCGTCTCTTCCGCACTGTCCCCGGACAGGGCGGGGGTGGGCTCCTGCTCCCCGCTGACGGCGGCGCCGTCAGACGGCTGGCCCGCGCCGCTTTCCCCGGCGCATCCGGCCGGCAGGGTCAGCATCAGCACCAGCGCGGCCAGCAGCGCCAGCCGGGCGGGTCTCCAATTTCGTTTCATGTATGCAGTCCTCCTTCTGTCCACCGGGGAACCGTGATCCCGGTTTGAAAAACGACAACATACCGCGGGAGTCCTCCCACGGTATGTGTCTGCTGAAAGCGCAAAAACAGCTTATTTTGCCACTGCGGTGGCGGATTCAAAGGTCAGGCCCCGGTCAAACCAGTTCCCGCTCTTGGTGCTGTGAGCGGCAAACGGGAGAACGGTGTCCAGCGCGGCGACGGGGACGGTGTAGGTGTACGCGCCCTCGGCGTTTTCCACGAAGTCCACAAAGCCATCCGAGGCGGCTTCGGCCTGCTCCTTGGTGCCCACGAACAGCTTGTCATAGCTGGTGCCGCTGAGAGTCAGAACAGCGGTCATGGTCCCGTCGGACACGGTCAGCTCGCAGGCCGTCACCCGGAACATGGAGGAGTCGCTGGTCACGCTGATGGTGTAGGTGCCGTCCGCCAGCTCCCGGGACGCGCCGGGATTGGGCTCGACCGCGATGCCGGTCTCATCCAGAGGCAGGGCTTCCTTGGCGTGGGCCACCAGCAGCTGCTGAATGCCCTCCAGCTCGCCCATGCCGTTCACGAGGCACTCCACCTCATAGCCCGCGGCCTCAAAGGTGGACTTCCAGGAGTCCTCCTCGTCGCCGGCCATGTCGTTGTTGGCGTGGTCGCCGGCCACGATCATCATGGGACGCAGGACGACCTTCTCATAGCCGCCGTCCTGGACCATCTTCAGCACGTCGTCCACGGAGGGGGAGGCCTCCACAGTGCCGACAAAGTAGTTGGTGTGGCCGCCGTCGGTCAGGACCTGCTGCATCTTGGCGTACACGCCGTTGGAGGCGGCCTCGGTGCCGTGGCCCATGAAGCAGATGGCAGTCTTGCCGTCGTCATAGGAGGCGGTGGCGGCGACCAGGGCCTCGGCCACGGTCTGATAGTCCGCGTCGGTGGTCAGCAGGGGCGCGCCGATCCGGATGGTCTCAAAATCGTCCTTCCGGCTTTGCAGCTCCTTCACCAGATCGCCGTACTCAAAGCCGTTCATCAGGTGGGTGGGCTGCACCAGAAGGTTCTTCACGCCGTTGGCCACGGCCCGGTCCAGAGCTTCCGTCACGTCGTCGATGACCTCGCCGTCCCGGCGGACCACATGCTCAATGATGATGTTGGAGGTGAAGCCGCGGCGCACGGAATACTCCGGGAAGGCCGCCTCCAGGGCGTCCTCAATGGCGCCGATGGTCAGGCGGCGGCTGTCGTTGAAGCTGGTGCCGAAGCTGACCACCAGCAGCTCATTCTCACCGATGCCGTCCTCGTTGCGGGCCTTGTCCAGGGAGGCGTCGCCCGTGCCGGCGTCATCCAGGTAGCGGCACAGGATGGCAGCCGCCTGCGCGCGGGAAACGGTGCCCTGGGGCATCAGCTTGCCGTCGGCGCCGATGATGTACTCACTGGCAGCCGCCCAGTTCATCGCATCCTTGGCCCAGTCGGAGACGCTGGCAGCGTCCGGAAAAGCCGACATCACATCCTCGCGGGACGCCAGCTTCGCCTGGCCCACCGCGTCGGCGGCAAAGAGGTTCATCATGCTTGCCATCTCCTGGCGCTCCATGCCCTCCGTGGGGGCAATGGTGTCGGCGGTCCGGCTGGCGAGGATGCCCTTGCCGTACGCCCAGAGAACGGCGTCCCGGTACGGGGCGTTATCCGCCACGTCGGTGAAGGGGTTCTGCGTGCCGGCAGCCAGAGCGGGGGAGCCGGCCAGACGGTACAGGGCGACGGCCAGATCCGCGCGCGTCATGCTGGCGTCGGGAGCAAAGGTACCGTCGGTTTTGCCGTCGATCAGCCCCAGCTCCACGACCCGGTCAATGTACTCTTGCGCCCAATGGCCGGCCGTATCCGAATCCGCCGCAAAGGCCGGCACAGCCAGGCTGAAGGCCATTGCCAGCGTCATCAGCAGGGCCAGCAGTTTTTTTGCTTTCATGGTAAGTTTCCTCCTTCAAAATGTCGTGAAATGAGGCGTCCGCATCATTCCCCTGATGTATGAGTAAGGTTACACCAGCACAGTCAGGTACAGGGGCGAGCGGAAAAAAACGTGGTCATCAAACTGATGACCACGCGGAAAATTTCCCTATAATGCCGGGCGAAGCCCGATCGGAAGACGGTACAAATCAATTCCTCGTGATCCGGAACAAAACGCGCTGCTCCTGTACCAGCGGCCGGCAGGTTTCCTGGCTCGTAAGTCATCACGCACCGCCGCCTTCCCAACTTTCGTCAGTGACATTCATGGCGGCGCGCTCGTTACATACAGTGACGAGATCGTACAGGCCTTTCACCTGTTTCCCTATTACCCGTTCTCCGGAAAAAGAACGGCACCGGTCGCTTCTTATTTAATTGTGGGAACATTGTAGCACGCGAAAAGCGCAATTGCAATCCTTTTTTCGGGTAAAAACCCGCGCAAATGCCCCGTTTGAGGCACAGTCCTATTTTTCCATGGGGGAGAACAGCTCATTGGTCCGGAGCATAAAATACTGGCTTGCACGGACCAAAGCAGAGCTGCCCAGCCGCCGCGGGACGATGTCGTTTTCCAGTGCTGTAATGGTATTGACGCCGACCCCGAGGATGCCCGCCATCTTTCTTTTGGACAATCCGTGTGTGCGGCGCAGGTACCGTATGTTTGCACAGAGTGCCAACAGCTTTTCTTCGTGTGTCATCCGCTTCCACCTTCCTTTTTTAACTATATGAGCAATATTGCCTATAACGCTTTCTCTTTATTATAGGCAATAATGGAAAGAAAGCAAGAGAAAAAAGGAGGTGCCGGGATGATTTCGTACGCTCCGTTGTGGGCGACCATGGAAAAGCGCCGCGCGACGACTTACACGCTGCAGGTCAAGGGCGGCATCAGCAGTTCCACCATCCGGCGCCTGAAAGCCGGGGAATCGGTGTCCACAAACACACTGGATGCCCTTTGCAGAATTCTCGACTGCACGCTGGACGACATTGTGGAATACAGGCCGGATGAAAAATAACACGGGGAGTCGGAGTGGTTCCGACGTCCCCGTGTTTTTGTGTCAAATCGGTTTGCCGCAGGCCCTTTTTCGACAGGCTCAGCCCACAACGCCGCCCTCGACGACCAGCTCCTCTTCGTAGTCCAGACCGTAGGTGTCCACCAGGGTGGCCTCATAGTCGGCGTGGAAGAACTGCTCCTGGCCCAGGGCCTTGATCTCGTCGTTGATCCAGTCCAGCAGGGTGCTGTTGCCCTTGGAGACGGCGGGGGCGATGGTGTCCTGGCTGCCCAGGGAGGGGATGCCCACGGTGTAGCCCTCGTTCTGCAGGGCGAAGGCGATGACCTCGGTGTTGTCGTTGGCCCAGGCCACGCCGGTGCCGTTCTCCAGGGCGTTCTTGGCGGTGGCGTAGGTGTCAAACTTCTGCAGCTTGATGTTGGGGTAGTTCTCGATCAGATAGGTCTCGGCGGTGGTGCCGGAGATGACGATGACCTGGTCGTCGGGGCCCAGCTCATCCAGGCTGGTGATCACCCGGCTGTCGGGGGAGACCACGCCCAGAGCCACGTTCATGTACGGCAGGGCGAAATCCACCTCCTCCGCGCGCTGCGCGGTCACGGTGAAGTTGGCCAGAACGATGTCCACCTTGCCGGTCTTCAGGTATTCCAGACGGTTGGCGGCCTCGGTGGAGACGAAGTTGACCTCCACGCCCAGGTCTTCGCCGATGCGGCGGGCGAAGTAGATGTCGTAGCCCTGGTACTCGCCGTTCTCATCCACGTAGCCGAAGGGGTTCTTGTCGGAGAAGACGCCGATGTTGACGGTGCCGCTCTTCTTGATCTCGTCCAGGGTGCGGTAGACGGCCTTGTCGGACTTGCCGCAGGCGGCCAGAGTCAGGACGGCAAGGGCCAGGGTCAGGGTCAGTGCGAGAATCTTTTTCAGGTTTTTCATGGTTGTTGCGCTCCTTTTACTTGCTTTCGGGCGGCGTTTCGCCGCCGCGGGGTTTGATCGCGTCAAATTCAAATATATTCAAAAACTGTTTGGCCCGTTCGGACTTCGGAGCTTCGAAGAAGGTATCCGGGTCGCAGTCCTCGACGATTTTTCCGCCGTCGATGAAGAGGATGCGGTCGGCCACCGCCCGGGCAAACTGCATCTCGTGGGTGACGATGATCATGGTCCGCCCCTGGGCGGCCAGATCCAGCATGACGTCCAGCACCTCCCGGACCATCTCCGGGTCCAGGGCCGCCGTCACCTCGTCGAACAGCAGAATCTCCGGGTGCATGCACAGGGCGCGCACGATGGCCACCCGCTGCTTCTGCCCGCCGGACAGCTGCCGGGGGTAGCTGTCGGCCTTTTCCTCCAGACCCACGCGCTTCAGAAGCTCCCGGGCCTCGGCGGCCACCTCCTGCTTTTTGCGCTTCTGCACCTTCATGGGGGCCAGCAGAATGTTGTCCAGCACCGACAGGTGGGGGAACAGCTCGTAGCTCTGGAACACCATGCCGATCTTCTGGCGCAGGCCGGTCAGCGTCTTGCTCCTGGGGTCCACCAGTTCGTCTTCCAGCTTGATGGTCCCGCCCTGGATGGGTTCCAGAGCGTTGATACATCGCAGCAGCGTGCTCTTGCCGCAGCCGCTGGGGCCGACCACCACAATGACCTCGCCCCGGTGGACGGTGAAGCTGACGTCGTCCAAAATCAGGTTTTCATCATAGCGCTTGGTCAGGTGCTCAATTTGCAGTAAAGGCTCCGCCATTTCACTTCCACCTCCGTTCCAGATATTTCGCCAGCATGCTGATGGGCCAGCAGGCGATGAAGTACAGCAAAAAGACGGTCAGATAGATCCCGAAGGCCGCGTTGGGGCTGGTCATGCGGTTGGCCTCGATGATCTGCTGGGCCACCTTCAGGACTTCCACCACGCCGATCATCAGGATCAGGCTGGTGGTCTTGATCATGCGGGTGATCAGGTTGATGGACAGGGGGATCAGCCGCCGCACGGTCTGGGGGATGATGATGTACAGATAGGTCTGGCTCTTGCTCAGCGCCAGGGCCGCGCTGCTCTCGTACTGGTGCTTGGGAATGCTGATCAGCGCGCTGCGCACCAGGTCGCTCATCTCCGCCGTGCCCCACAGGGTAAAGACGATGATGGACGCCGCCTCGCCCGACAGGTCCCAGCCGAACACCCGGGTGGTGCCGAAGAAGACCAGAAACAGCAGCACCATCTGGGGCATGATGCGGATGAACTCCAGGTAGACCCGCAGAAGGGCTTTCACCACCCGGTTTTTGCCGGCCATGGCCGCGCCCAGGAGGATGCCCAGGGGGATGCTGATGACCACGGAGATCAGGCTGATGCGCAGGGCCACCCACAGGCCGCCCAGCAGCCGGGCCATGTTCTGGCCCTTCAGCAGGACCTCAAGACCCAAATCCGGCATAGCGCACCCTCCTTTCCAGCAGACTGCCCAGCAGGGAGATGGGCAGCAGGATCAGCAGGTAGAACACCACCAGCAGGAACAGGCACTCGGTGGTCTTGTAGTACAGGCCGATCAGGTCCTTGGCGGTGAACATCAGGTCCATCAGGCTGATGGCGCTGAACACGCTGGTCTCCTTCATCAGGAAGATGACGTTGGCCACAAAGGCGGGGACGCTGGTGGAAAAGGCCTGGGGCAGGATGACGTAGCGCATGGCCTGCGCGCGGCTCATGCCCAGGCTCAGGGCGCTTTCGCTCTGGATGGACTCCACGGCCTCCAGGCCGCTGCGGAAGGCCTCGGCCATGTAGCTGCCGCCCAGGAAGGCCAGACCGATGATGCCGCAGGCGGCGGCGTCGATCTGCAGCCCGATCTTGGGCAGGCCGTAGTAGATGAAGAACAGCTGCACCAGCAGGGGGGTGTTCCGGCTGAGCTCGATGTAGACGGCCACCACCTGCCGGAGGACCGGCACCTTGTAATACTGAATGACCGCGCAGACCAGGCCGACCACAATGGCCAGCACGATCCCGGCTACGCCCAGCTTCACGGTCAGCCAGGCGGCCTCCCGGTACAGGGGAAGATATTGGACGATCACGTCCCAATTCATCGCCGCTTCCACTCCTTTCAGCGCTGCATAAGCGGGATCAGCGGCAGAAATCGAGTGTCCTGCTTCAGACTGATGCATATGATACCGCTTATTCCCTATTTTGTCAATAGGTTTATAGGTTTATTTTTTTATTTTTTTCGCGGGACCCAAGAAAAAGCGACTTGCCGAAACAAGCCGCTTTTGTTTGGTGCGGGATAAGGGACTTGAACCCTTACGCTTGCGCACAAGAACCTAAATCTTGCATGTCTGCCAATTCCATCAATCCCGCGCGTAAAAATGCAGAATGTAAAATGCACCATGCAGAATTATTTGCTTGCAGATGCGGTTTTGCAAATTGCTGTTAAGAGGCCGAGCAGTTCGTTGACGTCCTGGTTGAGGCTGTTGAACTGGGCTTCATTCAGATAATCTGTTTTTTCAAGCAGCCGAAGCCAATACTGTGTCTCGTTTGCTTCTTTCAGCGCAATGCTCATTTTCGCAGCGAAATCGGCCCTGCTTTGCCCTTTTTGCGCTTCGGAAATGTTTGCGCCGATGCTGGTCCCGCTGCGAAGCAGCTGCTTGGAAAGGACATATTCCTTTTTCTCCTGCGTCAGGAATTTATATAGATTTACGATCCTGACTGCAAAATCAAAGCTCTTATCGACAGCCGCATTGTCCCCCATAAAACCCTCATTCTGCATTCTGCATTCAGCATTCTGAATTTTTATTTTATCATTTCAGGGTGGAAAAGTCAACGCAGGACTATTATAATATAAGAATAGAAGTCAAAGGAAGTGATCCCCATGAACCACACGCCCCGTGTGGCGGCCGTCCACGACCTGTCCGGTTTCGGCCGCTGTTCTCTGACCGTGGTGCTGCCGGTGCTGGCGGCCATGGGCGCCGAGTGCTGCCCGCTGCCCACCGCGTACCTGTCCGCCCACACCGCCTTTCCCAAGTCCGACCGGGCGGTGTTCCTGGACCTGACCGACCAGATGGTGCGCACCACCCGCCACTGGGCGGAGCTGGGCGTGGAATTTGACGCCATCTACAGCGGCTTTCTGGGCAGCGAGGCCCAGATCGGCCTGCTGGGGGAATTCATCCGGGAATTCCGCGGGGAGCGCACCCTGGTGGTGGTGGACCCGGTCATGGGCGACTGGGGGAAGCCCTACCGCACCTACACCCCCGACCTGTGCCGCCGCATGGGGGAGCTGGCGGAGCACGCCGACGTGATCACCCCCAACCTGACCGAGGCGGCGATTTTGCTGGGGGAGGAGTACGACCCCGCGCCGGGGGCGGACAAGGCCCGCGCCTGGCTGGAGCGGCTGTCCCTGGGCGGGAGGCGTTCGGTGGTGCTGACCGGCGTGCACCCGCGGGAGGGGCAGATCGGCGCGGGCTGCTTCGACCGGGAGACGGGGGAGGTGTCCTTCCCGGCGGCCAGGCAGGAGCCGGGGAACTGGTCGGGCACGGGCGACCTGTTCGCCAGTGTCCTGCTGGGGGGCGTGCTGCGGGGCGAGAGCCTGCACGCCGCGGCCCAGCGGGCGGCGGATTTTGTCCGCCGCTGCGCCGCCGACACCGCCGCCCAGGGCGGCAGCGAGGTGGAGGGCGTCCGGTTCGAGGGACTGCTGAACGAATTGATGTGAGAAAAAGCCGGCCGCAAGGCCGGCTTTTTCAGCGGGCGGCAGATTGCCGCCCCTGCATGATTTGCGGCAAGGTTTTGGCATGCATGCAGGGGCGGATATGATCCGCCCGCTCTACCGCCCCACCCGGAACAGCTCGCACAGCTTGACCCACTGTTCCCGGCGGTTTGCCGCCGGATCACCCGGCGGCCGCCTCCAGCCGGGCGGCAAATTCCGCCGCCCGCGCCTGCCACAGGCTCTCGTCCGCGCCCCCGGTGGGGGGCAGCGCCCATTCTTCGGCCAGGTATCCGGCCAGATACCGCGAGAATTTGTCCGCGCCGCGGCAGTTGAAGTGGAGAAAATCATGCCAGTCCGTGCTGTCGTCGATGCCCAGCTCGTCCCAGCATTCGTTAAAGTCCATGAACACGGCGCCGGGGAGGGCGGATACGTCCTCCTTCAGCTGCGCGAGCGCCTCCGGGGGAATTCTTCCCTTGGTGGGCGTCAGGAAGAGCAGAAGCTGCGCCCCGTTCTCCCCGCAGAAGTCCGCGATGCGCTGCAGGTACTCCAGATTGCGCGCGTAGTTCTCGTCCCCGGCGGTGTAGTCCCGGTAGACCGCCTCCCCCTGGGGGGCGATGTCGTCCAGAAAGGTGTAGCCCGCGAAAATGTCCGTACCGGGGTGCAGGTGGGCGGCCAGCTCTCCCGCCGTCACCTCGCTCCAGCGGCTGTGGTAGTCCAGAAGGGGGAACAGCAGACCGGTGTGCAGCTCGGGCTCCGCGGCGCGGAAGGTGGCCTCCAGCCGGTTGACCGACCAGGGCATATATGAGATGTTCGCTTTGGTGAAATTGCAGTAGCGGGGATAGAACATCCCGGTGATCTCCACGGCGATGACCTTGGGGCTCTGGGTCCGGCAGGCCTCCTTGATGTAGCTGTAGGTGATGGGCATGGTCTGCTCCGGGCCCGCCATCAGGTACGTGGTGATGCCGCTTTCCTCCCAGATGACGCCGGGGACCACGTTGCAGTACACCAGGGAGCTGCCGAAAAACAGCACGTCGATGCTGTCCTTCTCCTCCTGGCGGTAGTTCTCCCAGGTGCCGCCGAAGCTCTGGCGCGGCGGGATGAGCAGCCAGGCCGCCGCGTAGGACAGGACGGCGAAGAGCGCCAGCGACAGGACGGCGGCCAGGACCCATCTTCTTTTTTTCACGGCGCTCACCCCCTCAGAACCGGAAATAGACGAATTCATTTTGATCGAAGGCCGCGCCGTAGCAGCCGAAGACCGCGATGGCCAGCAGGAGGACCAGCAGGAGCAGGCAGTACCCCCAGGGCCGGCCGGCGATCCGGGGCGCGGCGCGCCCCCGGGCCTTTTGGATGTCCTCCAGGACGAAGGGGGCCAGGAACAGGGGCAGCAGCACAAGCCCCCGCAGGGAGAGCCCCAGCTGCGTCAGCGGCTGCGCGCCGAAGCCGTCCCGGAGGATGAGCAGGATGCGTTTGATGATAAACACGGCCTGATCCAGGCTGTCGGCCCGGAAGAAGATCCAGGCGGAGGTCATCAGCGCGAAGACAACGGCGACCTGCACGGCGGTGTGCAGAGGGCCGTCCTCCCGGATGTGCAGCCGCCCGCGCAGGGCGCGGCGGGGGGAGTCGGTGATCTGCCCCGCGATCTGATAGACGCCGTTCAGCACGCCCCAGACCACGAAGGTCATGGCCGCGCCGTGCCAGAGCCCGCTGACGGCGAACACGATCAGGACATTCAGGTACGTGCGCCCTTTGGACACCCTGCTGCCGCCCAGGGGGAAGAACAGGTACTCCCGGAACCAGGAGGTCAGGGAGATGTGCCAGCGCCGCCAGAAGTCCTGGACCGTGCGGGCGCAGTAGGGGGCGTTGAAGTTTTCCGGCAGCGTGAAGCCGAGCATCCACGCCGTGCCGACGGCCATGTCCGTGTAGGCGGAGAAATCCAGGTAGATGTACAGGGAATAGGCCGCCGCGGCAAAGAGCAGCTGCCCGCCGGTAAAGTTCTCCGGCGCGGCGTAGGCCGTGTTGACGATGACGAGCAGGGAATCCGCCGCCACCAGCTTTTTGGCCGCGCCCCACACGAAGCGCAGCAGCCCCTCCCGCATGCGGGGGAAGTCGGGGGTGTGGCGGTACTTGAACTGGGGCAGAAGCTCCCGGGCGCGGGGGATGGGGCCGGACAGGATGGACGGGAAGAAGGACAGAAACAGGGCGCAGTCCAGGAAATTGCGCTCCGCCTCCCGCTTTCCCCGGTAGACGTCGAACAGGTAACCGGCGGCGGCGAAGCTGTAGAAGGAGATGCCGATGGGCAGCAGCAGGCCGAGGCTGGGGCTTGTCCCCGCGCCGAAGAGCGCGGAGAGGCCGCGCAGGAAGAAGTCCGCGTATTTCCACACGGCCAGCTGGCCCAGGAGATAGACCACGCCCGCCGTCAGCCAGAGCTTCCGCAGGCCCCCCAGGCGGGACTGGACCGCCCGCGCGGCCAGATAGGTCACAACGGTGCCCGCCAGGAGCAGGGCGCCGAAGCCGGGCTCCCACCACATATAAAATACATAGTTGGCAACAAGCAGCAGCACCCGCTGCCCACGGGCGGGCAGCGGGTAAAACAGCAGCAGCGTGACTGCCAGAAACAGGACAAATTGCAGAGAGGTGAAGAGCATCTGAATGTTCCTCCGTCGGGCGGGCTCGGTTTCGTGCACTATATTATACCGATTCTCCGCCGAAAGCGCAAGAAGGGAGACAGGCCGCTCTACCGCCCCACCCGGAACAGCTCCCGCAGCCTGACCCCCTGGGCCTGGAGGGCGGCCAGGTACTCCACCACGCCGAAGACCACGCAGAGGACGAGGGAAAAGGGCAGAGAGGCCCCCTGGTCGCCCGTCCAGCGGAACAGCAGATTGACGCACAGGCCCATCAGGATGGACGCCAGGGCGGGGGAGACCAGCCACTCGAAGGGGCGCAGGCGCAGGCCGGTGGCGCGGATGGTGGAGATCAGGTTCAGTCCCAGCCCCAGCACCGAGCTGACCAGAAACCCGGCTACGTAGCCCTTCAGCCCCACGCCGGGAATGCCCACGGTGAACCAGGTGAACAGCAGCTGCACCGCGCCGCAGAGGATGGAGTTGCGGGCGGCGGCGTTCTGGCGGCCCACGCCGTTCAGGGCGCAGGAGAGCACCGACTGGTAGCAGCACAGCAGCACCCCCACCGCCAGGGGGAGCATGTGCTCCCCCACCCGGGGGTCGCCGAACAGCAGGCGGCCCAGGGTGGGGCCCACCACCACCAGCAGGGCGGTGGCGGGCATGATCAGCACGGAGGTGGCCAGCAGCGCCCGGTCCAGCCGCCGCTGGATGGCCCGGCGGTCGTGGAGGGCGGCGCTCTCGGCCAGCTTGGGCACCATGATCAGGCACATGGCCCCGATCAGGGCGGAGGGCATGTTCAGCAGGGGGACGGTCATGCCGCAGAGCACGCCGAATTCCGACATGGCCTCGGAGACCTCCATGCCGCCCACCACCAGCCGCTGGGGGATCAGCACGGAGTTGGCGCTGCCCATCAGGTTTCCCAGCAGGGAGGTCAGGCCCACGGGCACGGCGATGGAGGCGATGCGCCCCCAGGACACCGGGGGGCCGTCGGGCTTGAGCCGGGGGCCCATCTGCCTGCGGAACAGGATCACCAGGGTCACGGCGGAAAAGACCTCGCAGATGACCATGCCGGTGACGATCAGCCCCACGGTGCGCTCCGGGTTCTGGGGCAGGAAGACCAGCAGCAGACCCAGCACGGCGGCGGCCCGGATGATCTGCTCGCACAGCTCGGTGAAGGCGGGGGGGCGCACATTGCCCGCGCCGTAGAAGGAGTGCTTGTGCAGGTTCTCCACCCCGGTCAGCAGGATGCAGGGGACCAGCAGAATCAGCCCCAGCTGGGTGCGGGCGTCCCCCAGGAGGTAGACCGAAATGGCGTCGGAGCACAGGATGACCGCCGCGCCCAGGGGGAGGACCAGCAGGAAAAAGATCAGCAGGCAGCGGCGCAGGGTCTGGCGGATGGCGGCGGTACGGCCCAGGGCGTTGTACTCCGCCGTCAGGGTGGACACCGCCGTGGTCAGGCCCACGGCCACGATGGACATGAACACGGAATAGACCGGCATGATCAGCTGATACAGCCCCATGACCTCCGCCCCGATCAGGCGGGACAGGGCGATGCGGTAGAAAAACCCCAGCAGCTGCGAAAAAAGTCCCGTGCCCGTCAGCAGCAGCGTGGCGTACAGGGTGGATGAGCGGTCGAGCTTCAAGTGATGCGCCCCCTTTAAGGCAGCGGGAAACCGCTGCCTTACTTATCCTATGTGGGAAAGGGGGCGGACAAAACCTTTTGACAAAATCCCGCAAAAAGAGTAAGATTACGAGCGTATCTCTATATTAAGGAAGTGGACCCATGATCGCCACCTTCATCAACGCGGGCCTGGTGCTGCTGGGCAGCCTGCTCGGCCTTCTGTTCAAACGCTTCATCAGCGACCGCTTCACCTCGGTGGTCACCCACGCACTGGCCCTCTGCGTCATGAGCATCGGCATCTCCATGGCCGTCAAGACGGCGAACACCCTCTGTGTCATCATCTGCATGGTGCTGGGCACCCTGCTGGGGGAGCTGCTGAACATCGAAAAGCGCCTGGACGGCGCGGGGGAATTCCTCCGCCGCAAGCTGATCAAAAATGACGGCGGCAAAAACAGCCGCTTCACCGAGGGCTTCGTCAACGCCTCGCTGCTGTTCTGCGTGGGGGCCATGGCCATCACCGGCTCCATCGAGGCCGGCCTGAACCACAACTACTCCATCATCGTCTCCAAGGGCGTCATCGACGGCGTCAGCTCCATCACCTTTGCCGCCACCATGGGCATCGGCGTGGTCTTCTCCATCATCCCCGTGATCGCCTACCAGGGGGCCATTACCCTGCTGGCCGCGGTGGTGGGGCCCTACCTGGGCGACGCGGTCATCCTGGAAATGAGCGCCGTGGGCGGCATCGCCATCATGGGCATCGCCGTCAATATGCTGAACATCCCCAAGCTGAAAATCAAAGTGGGCAATATGCTGCCCGCCATCTTCCTGCCTATTGTGTACATCCCCCTTGCCAACTGGCTTACCGGTTTGGTAGGATAATTGCCCACTTTAGGGCCCCGCGGAAGCGGGACGCCGCGTATGCGGCGCAGGCGGACGGGATTCACTTCCGGCCGCCGCAAATGAAATGAACGGGGACCCCGGCGCACCAAGGTGCGCTGGGGCGGGCAATATGCTGCCCGCCATCTTCCTGCCTATTGTGTACATCCCGATCGCAAACTGGCTCTCCGGCCTGATCGGATAAAAAGTATGCCATCGAAAGATGGCATATTTTTTTACACGTTTTTTCACAAAAAACACTTTACAAGCGGCGCGGGATATGGTAGGATAAACCCATAAACAAGAATTATTATTGTTTAAGGGAAGGAGGGCCCTATGGAAAAAGCCACACGCTACAGCAGAAAGCGCGAGGCGATCCTGGACGCCATCCGTTCCACCGACACCCATCCCAGCGCCGACTGGGTCTACCAGACCCTCCGGCCCGCCTTTCCCGACCTGAGCCTGGGCACGGTCTACCGGAATCTGGCCCGGTTCAAGGAGGAGGGATTGGTGGTCAGCGTGGGCACGGTCCAGGGGCAGGAGCGCTTCGATGCCATTGTGACCCCCCACACCCATTTCGTCTGCCAGACCTGCGGCGCGGTCATGGACCTGCCGGGGCTGAAGGCGGAGGAAAACCTGGATCTTGACCGGATCGCCCGGCAGAACGGCGTGGAGATCGACCATCATGTGCTGATCCTCTACGGCACCTGCCCCGGCTGTTCCCCAAAAGATAAAAGAGCAAAACCACAAAATTGATAAAAGCAGGAGGAAAAAAGTATGAAGAAGTTTGTTTGCAGCGTCTGCGGTTACGTCCATGTCGGCGATGCTCCCCCGGAGCAGTGCCCTGTCTGCCATGTCCCCGCTTCCAAGTTCGTGGAGCAGGACGGCGACATGAAGCTGGCTGCCGAGCATGAGTACGGCATCTATGCCAAGACCGTGAAGAACAACGCCGACATCAGCGAGGAAGACAAAAAGTACATCTTTGAGCAGCTGAAGGCCAACTTCGACGCCGAGTGCTCCGAGGTCGGTATGTACCTGTGCATGGCCCGCATCGCCCACCGCGAGGGCTATCCCGAGATCGGCCTGTACTGGGAGAAGGCCGCCTATGAGGAGGCCGAGCACGCCGCCAAGTTTGCCGAGCTGCTGGGCGAGGATCTGGAGCCCAACATGAAGGCGACCACCAAGGACAACCTGGCCTGGCGCGTGGACTGCGAGTTCGGCGCCACCCAGGGCAAGGTCGATCTGGCCACCTGCGCCAAGAAGAACGGCCTGGACGCCATCCACGACACCGTCCACGAGATGGCCCGCGACGAGGCCCGCCACGGCAAGGCTCTGAAGGGCTTCCTGGACCGTTACTTCGGCTAAGCCGGTGCAGCAGATGGATCTGAACGAGAAAGTATGCTTCTGCGGCAATGTGACCGTCGGTGACATCAAGGCCGCTGTTGAAGCCGGAAACACCACTCTGGAGGCCGTTCAGGCGGCCACCGGCGCGGGGACCCACTGCGGCCGCTGCGTGCCCAAAGTGGAAGCGCTGATCGAGCAGTTCAAGTAAGAGCTGCCGGCAAGAGATTATAAAAAGGGTGGAGCGCACGCTCCACCCTTTTTGCGCTCAATCCGCGTCCATGCATTGCTCTTCCGCGCGTTGCTGAGCGGAAACCAGAATACCTTTTGCTTGACCGAAATTGAGGGCCTCAATGGCCTCCACCGCATCGGCCGCGGCGGCGAATAATTGAAAATAGAGCTGCTCGTAGTTTGGCATATGGATCACCTCCCTCAAGAATAGAATATCTGAAAATAAGATAAAATGCAATATCTGATTTTCGGATATTCTATTCTGGTGGCGGGTGATTGTGATGCGCTATGAGGTCATGAAATTCGAAGCGATCCGCAACCTGCGCATTGATGGAGGATATACGCAGAAGCAGATCGCGGAATACCTGCATATTAAACAGAACACATATTCCCAGTATGAGATCGGCGTATTGAACTACCCGGTCGATGTGCTGATGAAGCTGGCGGACTTTTACGGTGTCAGCGTGGATTATCTGCTGGGACGAACGAATGTGAAAGAACCCTATCCCCCAAAATAACAAAACGCAGAGGCGTCGTTCGCCTGCGCAAAACACAGGCCCTCCGGCTGTCCGCCGGAGGGCCTGCATTTGTATGGACTTAACCTTCGGTGATGGCCTTCGCGCGCGCCAGGGCGGCGTCGATGTTGGGGCAGAAGTTTTCCTCGCCGATGGCCTCCACCATCCCGGCCTTGCGCAGCACCTTCATGGGCTGCTCGTTGACGTGGGACATGACCAGGGTGATGCCCTTCTTCCGGCAGGTCTTCAGGATGGTCTCAAAGGCGTGGATGCCGGTGGCGTCCACGGCGGGGACGCTGCGCATGCGCAGGACCACTACCTTCTCCTTGGACTGGGCGAAGATCCCGGCCACCTTGTCGGAGGCGCCGAAGAAGATGGGGCCGGTGATCTCATAGACCATGGTGTCGGCGGGGATGGTCTTCAGGCGGATGCTGTCCGGGTCGTTGGCTTCGTCCACGGTCTTCCAGCCGAACACATTGGTCTCGTCGGACATGCGCTTCATGAACAGGATGACGGCCAGGATCAGGCCCACCGCGATGGCCACCACCAGGTCGAACACCACGGTCAGCACGAAGGTGGCCACCAGCACCAGAATGTCGCTCTTGGGGGAGGACTTGATGATGGCAACAAACTCCCGCCAGCCGCACATGTTGTAGGCCACCATGAACAGGATGGCGGCGATGGTGGGCATGGGGATCAGCTTGGCGTAGGGCATGAGCACCACCAGCATGGCCAGCAGGAGCAGGGAGTGGACGATCCCGGCGATGGGGGAGCGGCCGCCGTTCTTGATGTTGGCGGCGGTGCGGGCGATGGCGCCGGTGGCGGGGATGCCGCCGAACAGGGCGGAGCCCACGTTGCCCACGCCCTGGGCGATCAGCTCGGTGTTGGAGTTGTGGCGGCTGCCCACCATGCCGTCGGCCACCACGCAGGACAGCAGGGACTCCACGGCGGCCAGCACGGCGATGGTGACCGCGTCGGGGACCAGGGAGACGATCTTGTCCCAGCTGACGCCGGCGGGCAGGGTCAGGTGGGGCGGGGCGGAGGTGATGTCGGGGTAGAGCACACCGATGGTGTTCACGGGCACGTTGCACAGCTTGACCACCACGGCGCAGACGATGACCGCCACCAGGGAGGCGGGCACCTTGGGCAGCACCCGGGGCAGGAGGATCAGAATGGCCAGGGACAGAAGGCCGATGACCAGGGCCCAGATGTTGAAGGTGCCGAAGCAGCGCACGACCTCCTTCAGCTTGTCCATGGTCTCCACGGGGGCGTTGGTGAAGGTCAGGCCGAAGAAGTCCTTCAGCTGACCCACCAGGATGGTGACGGCGATACCGGCGGTGAAGCCGGTGGTAATGGTATAGGGGATGAACTTGATCAGGCCGCCCAGCTTGCACACGCCCATGACGATCAGCAGCAGGCCCGCCATGATGGTGGCGATGGCCAGGCCGTCGATGCCCTGGGTGGCGACGATGCCCGCCACGATGGTGGCGAAGGCCGCCGTGGGGCCGGTGATCTGTACGGGGCTGCCGCCCAGCAGGGCCACCAGGAAGCCCGCCACGATGGCGGTGTACAGGCCCACCGCGGGCCCCACGCCCGAGGCGATGGCCAGAGCGATGGACAGGGGCAGGGCGATGATGGCCACGATGACGCCGGAAATCAGGTCTTTCACGAATTGGGCTTTGGAATAGGACTTCATGCACGAGAGCAGGCTGGGGTAAAATGTCTTCATTTTCATCCACCTTATTCAGTTACTGTCCGCGTTTGCGCGCAAAACAAAGCCATTATATCCTGTCCGGCACGGGAACGCAATGGGGGAGCGGAAATTTCTGTCGAATGTTTTGGAAAATGTTGAGGAAATTTTAACTTTCAGATTGCAAAATCAAAAATCGGTGGTACAATAAACGGGAACTGAATACGGAAACAAACGACACTAAATATCGTTTCAACCGATGTCTGATGGTTGAAACATATGGGGTGTCGTTTTTTGTTTCCTCATTTTTGGAGGTGGCAGTATGCCAAAGACAAAATTTCAAAGCTTTATTTTTACCCTGATGATGGTCTTCTGCATGGTTTTCTGTATGACGGTCTATACCATCGCACTGAAAATGGGCGGGCTGAGCTATCCGGTATTCGCGCTTGCCATGCGGGAAATGTGGCTGGAGTATGTGGTCGTGTTTCTGCTCATTTTCTTTGTCATCACAAAGCTGGCACAGAAACTGGCGTTCCGGATCGTGACCCCGGGGGAGGACAAGCCGATCTTCGTGACCCTGGCGATCCAGTGCTTCACAGTCTGTCTGATCGTTCCCGCCATCACGCTGTTTGCAACCTTTGTCCACAATGGCGTGACCGCAGACTGGTTCCCCCAGTGGATCGAGCTGGCCGCCCTGTGCTTTCCGGCGGCGCTCTGCCTGCAGGTGTTCTTTGTGGGGCCGCTGGTCCGGCTCGTTTTCCGGACGATCTTTCGTCCGTGATCCGTTTTTTTCGTCTTTGAATGGGCCCGGGCATTTGTGAAAAAAGGCAGGGAACGGTTGTTTTTTATTCAATAATTAGGCAAAGTATCCGTTGCAGTCATTGTAGCGAAAGTGCTATTATGATGGGGTTCAATTGATCGCTTGATAAGGTCGAATTGCACAAAGAAGGAGGAAGAGGACATGGAAGAAGCACTGATTTGTCTGGCCGTCGCCATGATCGGCGGCCTGTTGATGTCAAGATTGGCAAAAAAGCTCTCGCTCCCCGCCGTGACCGCCTACCTGGTGGCCGGCCTGCTGCTGGGGCCGTTCTGCATCGGGCGGCTGGATATCCTGGGCCTGGGCTTTTCTTCACTGGACGCGGTGGAGGGGTACCGCATCGTCAGCCAGGCGGCCCTGGGCTTCATCGCCTTCACCATCGGCAATGAGTTCCGCCTGAAGCAGCTGAAGAGCATGGGCCGCCAGGCCATCACCGTGGGCATTTTGCAGGCGGTCATCGCCACCGTGCTGGTGGACGTGGCCCTGCTCGTTCTGCACTTCATCAAACCCGAGCTGATCTCCGTTCCCGCCGCCATCACCCTGGGCGCCATCGCCGCGGCCACCGCCCCCGCCGCCACCCTGATGGTGGTGCGCCAGTACAAGGCCGACGGCCCCCTGACCAAGCTGCTGCTGCTGGTGGTCGCCATCGACGACGCCGTGGGCCTGGTGCTGTTCTCCGCCTCCTTCGGCATCGCCAAGGCCATGGAGCAGGGCGCCGTCAGCGTCAGCGCCATCGTCCTGGAGCCCATCATCGAGATTGTTCTGTCCCTGGCGCTGGGCGCGGTCATGGGGCTGCTGCTGCACCTGGTGGAGCGCTTTTTCCACTCCCGCAGCAAGCGCCTGGCCATCTCCGTGGCCTTCGTGCTGCTGACCGTGGGCCTGTCCATGCTGGAATTCCGGATCGGCTCCCTCCACTGCGGCTTCTCCCTGCTGCTGGTGTGCATGATGACCGGCACCGTCTTCTGCAACATCTGCGACTTCTCCGAGGAGCTGATGGGCCGTGTGGAGAGCTGGACCGTGCCCCTGAACCTGCTGTTCTTCGTCCTGTCCGGCGCCGAGCTGGATCTGAAGATCCTGAGCAGTCCGCTGGTGCTGCTGGTGGGCGTGGTGTACATCCTCTTCCGCTCCCTGGGCAAGTACTTCGGCGCGTATCTCAGCTGCGACCTGACCCATTGCAGCGAGAAGATCACCAGGTACCTGGGCGTCACCCTGCTGCCCCAGGCCGGCGTGTCCCTGGGCATGGCTCTGACCGCCACCCAGCTGATGGACGGCCCCCTGGTGCGCAACGTGGTGCTGTTCTCCGTGCTGGTCTACGAGCTGGTGGGCCCGGTGCTGACCAAGATCGCCCTGACCAAGGCGGGCGAGATCAGGCCCGAGGGCAAGACCAACGCCCGCAGCCCCAACCCCGAAAAGCCGCCGCTGGACCTGAAGTAGGAATCAGGAGCATTTCTACGGGGCTGCTGCGGGCGGATATGGAATCCGCCCCTACGGACTTTTAAAAGAGGGCACCGCGCACGCGGCGCCCTCTTTTACGCTGTGGAAGGAATTGCATTTGCAAAATAGTTACAAAACGGTTACAATTTTACCGTCTTCGCGAGGCAAACCATACTGATAAGGAGTTTTCCCGATGAAACGATTTGCTTCTGTCTGCGCGGCGCTGGCGCTGCTGCTGTCCGTCTGCCTGCCGTCCGCGTCGGCGGCGGGGCTGACCCACACGGTCCGGAACGGGGACACCATGTGGAAGCTGGCGGTCCAATATCAGGTGGGCACCGGCGAGATCATCGCCGCCAACCCCCAGATCACAAACCCCGACCTGATCTACCCCGGCCAGGTGCTGAGCATCCCCCAGGTGGATTCCGCGGTGCGCGCCTTTGAACAGGAGGTCGTCCGGCTGGTCAACGAGCAGCGCGCCCAGCACGGCCTGAAGCCGTTGACGGAGAACTGGGAGCTGTCCCGCGTGGCCCGGTATAAATCCCAGGACATGGTGGACAACCGCTATTTCTCCCACACCAGCCCCACCTACGGCAGCCCCTTCCAGATGATCCGCGCCTTCGGCCTGTCCTTCCGCACCGCCGGGGAGAACATCGCCTACGGCCAGCGCACCCCCCAGGCCGTGGTCAACGCCTGGATGAACTCCAGCGGCCACCGGGCCAACATCCTGAACGCCTCCTACACCCAGATCGGCGTGGGCTATGTGGCCGGCGGCAACTACTGGACCCAGATGTTTATCGGCTGAGTTTCGGCGGCCTGTCCCACGCGGGGGCGGGCCGTCTTGACTTTTCCGTGCGGGTGTGTTAATAATGATGGATGAAAAAACCGGCCGCGGCTGCGGAGGGAGGCGCTCGGAGCATGGACGATCAGTCGGGATATTTTGACATTTATTCGGTCGGCTGCTACTGGTTCACCCAGGAGGAGGCCGAGCGTCTCATGGTGGGCAGCCGGGAGTTTTCCCTGAAAAAAGGGGAGTCGCTGTACCGCGCCGGCGAGGGCGAAAAGAAGGTCTACTACCTGCGCAAGGGGAAGACCAAGTTTCACATGATCTACCCGGACGGGAGCAACCGCACCACGTCCTATTCGGAGGCGCCCGGCTTTGTGGGCATCCTGAACATCCTGCCCGGCCACCTGATGCTCAATTACTGCACCGCCGTGACCAACTGCGAGGTCTCGGCCTGCTCGGCGGAGCTGTTCATGGAGCGGGTGCGGGAGTACGGCCTGATGGAGAAGCTGTTCCAGTACGCCATCGGGACGGCCCGCCACATCTATACCAGCCTGACGGTGCTGCTCTCCGAGGACCGGGTGAAGCTGGTGGACATGCTGCGCAACCAGCAGATGCTCACCCTCCAGGAGACCGCCGATTTTCTCGGCTGCTCCCGGGTGCACGTGTCGCGCCTGTGCAAGCAGCTGGAGGAAAACAAGCTGGAAGAGAGTAAGCCGGAGGAAGAGAAAGAATCCTGAACCGCCGAGGGCCGTCTTTGGACGGCTCTCTTATTTTTTAAAAAATTTTTGCTTTTGTAACATGATGTTACAGAAAACAGAGACCGGCTTCGGTACAATAGGGCCGTAATCCGGGGAGGGGGCGGCAAGCGCTTTCGGAAAGCGGTTCCGCGCCCGACCTACACTATCATAAAAAGGAGAGGAATCCCATGATCATTGATGTCAATATGCATCACCTCCCGGAAAACCTGTTCGATGATGAAGAAGTCCTGAACGGCTTTCTGACCACGGCTCCCCGCGGCTTCGGCGAGATCGCCAGCATGGGCGTGACCGAGAAGGGCAAGCGCCAGATCATCCTGGAGAAGCCCAAGGGCTATCAGAACCTGAACTATGTCGAGGGCGACTACTGCCTGGAGGCCAAGCTGAAGGCCATGGACGACGCCGGCGTGGACATCGGCGTGCTGCGCGTGCCCGTGTGGCAGGAGTGGCTGCGTCTGGACACCTGCAAGGTCGTCAACGACAACGCTGCCGATATGTGCAAGCGTTCCAACGGCCGTCTTTATGCCAACGCCTGCGTTCCCCCGTGGGGCGGCAAGGAGAACATCTACGAGCTGGAGCGCTGCATCAAGGAGCTGGGCATGGTCGGCGTGCAGGTTGCCTGCCACTACGGCCAGCTGTACCTGGACGACGAGGTGTTCCGTCCCTATCTGAAGACCATCGAGAAGCTGGGCGTGCCCGTCGTGGTGCACCACACTCCCGGCCCTGTGCACTGGCAGAGCCTGTATGAGTTCACCAACCTGCGCCGTGAGCTGGGCCGCGTGACCGACCAGGCCACCGCCGTGGGCCGTGAGCTGTTCAGCCACATGTTCGAGGAGATGCCCAACCTGAAGTTCATCCACACCATGTTCGGCGGCAACTGGTTCGCTAACTACAACCTGCTGTGCCCGCACAAGTCCAAGAAGGTGGAGGCCATGGACCGTCTGGATCTGAGCGAGGGCGACAAGATCCGCGGCTATCTGAAGAACAACCTGTACTTCGACACCACCCACCCCGCCTCCTGGGGCAAGGACCAGGTGGAGTGCGCGATCAAGGTGTGCGGCGCGGACCACATCCTGTTCAGCTCCTCCTTCCCCGTGTTCTACAACTGGATGAGCGACGGCGTGGAGTTCATGAAGGGTCTGGACATTTCCGACGAGGACCGCGAGCTGGTCATGAGCGGCAACGCCATCCGTCTGTTCAACCTGAAGGTGTAATTCTCGTACATAACCAAAAAAGAAGCTGCGGTGAAAACCGCAGCTTCTTTTTTGCATTTTTTCGCCGGTCACGCGTACCGGTCGGCAAAGCAGGCCCGCTTCAGCCCCATCAGGCCGGCGCTTCCGGAGATCGTCGTTCCGAAGAAGACTACCTCGGTGTCCAGACCGATGTAATTGACGATGGTCCCGTTGCAGATCGTGCTGCCCGTGCAGAGGATCAGATCCGCGAAGCCGTTCACCACGGCCTCGTAGTCCCTGACGCCGTCCTCCACCAGAACGCCGTAGCGCACCGTGCCCACATTGGCCGGATTCAGGTCCAGCACACGCACCTGGCAGATGCTGTTTGCCAGCATCTCCAGCAGGGCGGGCTGGTAGCCGATCAGGGCGATCTTCTTCCGGTCCGGATAGTGCTCCCGCAGCCAGGCGTGCATGTCCTTCGCGCAGAGCTCGGGCCCCTCCGTGCGGCAGTGCACGGTGCCCTGACATTTGCCCAGGGAACACATGACGGCGTTCAGCACGGCGATGTACAGCCCCCGGGCGTGGGGATCGCGCTCCAGATCCATGGCCAGCACGTCGGCCAGGCTGCCCCGGAACTCCAGGGGCGCGTCGGTAAAGGCCTGCCCGCGAAAGCCGCGGAACTCCGCCTGGATCATGACGTCCTTGCCCGTCAGGATGGGAAAGTCCCTCCGCGCGGTATTGCCGATGGCCTCCTCCGGCGACAGTGCCCGGCAGGTCACCCGGACGGCTTCGTCTCCGATGCCGTTGTCGGCAAGGACCTGCTCAAAGCGCTGCTTCAGGACGCGATAAAATTCTTCTGTTGTCATGTTCTCTCTCCCTCCGGCGAACCGTCCGCCAAACCGAGGAAAGCCTTCACATCGCCATCCCACGGGGCGGTGAACAGCTCCCGGGACGGGACCACGCCCCGGAGCTTTCCTCCGATCAGGACCCCCACCCGGTCGGCCAGGCGGGTCGCCTCCGTAAAGTCGTGGGTCACGAACAGGGCCGCGCACCGGAAGTCCCGGCACACATCCTGCAGCATTTGGTATAAGCCGTTTTTGGTCACCGGGTCCAGGGCGGAGAACGGCTCGTCCAGCAGAAGCAGGGGCACGCGCATCATCAGCGCCCGGGCCAGGGCGACCCGCTGCTGTTCCCCGCCGCTGAGGGTCCCGGGGTACTGGTCCAGGATGTCCCGGATGCCGAAGCGCTCCGCCATCTCCTCCACCCGGGCCTTGATCTCCGCCCGGGGGCGGTGCTGGACCTTCAGCCCGTAACCGATATTCGCCGCGGCGGTCATATGGGGGAACAGGCCGTAGTCCTGGTAGAGGTACCCGATGTTCCTGCGGTACACGGGGATCTGGTGGATGGGCGTCCCCTGGTAGAGGACCGCGCCGGAGCGCGGCTTGCAGAACCCGGCGGCGGTCTCCAGCAGAAGGGTCTTTCCGGACCCCGTTTTTCCGATGATCGCCATGATCTCGTTTTCGTGCACCGAAAAGCTGACTTGATCCAGCAGGAAGCTGCCCCGCTGCACGCTGACGTTTTCGACGCAGATCACATCATTACACATAGCGGCTCCGTTCACGCCCCGTTCCGGACAGAGTATTGGCGAGCGCCAGCGACAGGGCTGAGATGCACAAAAGGATGAATGCGCTGGCCAGGGCGCCGTCCAGGTCGTTGGTGCTGACGGCGAGGTAGATGCTGGCGGGCAGGGTCTCGGTCTTCATCCGCGTGACGCCCACCAGCATCAGGGTGGCGCCGAATTCGCCCAGGGCCCGGGACCAGACCAGGATCACCGCGCTGATCAGCGCGTGCCGGCTCAGGGGCAGCAGGATGGTCCAGAACTGCCGCGCGGGGGACGCGCCCAGCAGTCCCGCCACACACTCCAGCTTTTTGTCCGCGCTCTGGAACGCGGCGGAGGACAGCTTGACCGCAAAGGGCAGGTTGACCACCAGCTGGGCCATGATGATGCCGTTCTGGCTGAACACCACGGGGAACCCGGCGCTTTTCAGCCACTTTCCGGCCGGCGAGGAAAACAGGATCAGCAGGCTGAGGCCCAGCACGATGTAGGGCAGGGACATGGTCAGCTCCAGCACGGTCTCCATGACGCGCCGGCCCGGGATATTTGTCCGCGTCAGGGTGTAGGCGGTGGGCACAGCCAGCACGAAGCACAAGACCGTTGAGATGCAGGCGCTTTTGACGCTCAGCCGCAGGGCGAACAGGGTTTCGGCCTGCATGATGCGTTCCGGGAGGCTTTGCAGCCCCCGGAACACAATGACGGCCACATTACCCCCGACAAGGAGCAGGGCGAGGGCGGTCAGAATGACGCAGAAGAGGGAAAAGCCGTTCCATCCCCGGCGTTTCATTCAGCCAGCTCGTAGCCATAGGACATCCAGATGTCCTGCGCGGTGTCGGAAGCCAGGAACGCACTGAAGGCGTCGGCGGCCTCGGGCGCGGCGGAGCAGCTCAGCCGGGCCGCGGGGATCGTCTTGATGTAGGCCTCCATCTCGGGAAGGTCGCAGATCTCCACGCCGTCCACGTTGCAGTTTTCCTTCCAGATGACGGCCGCGTCCGCCTCACCCAGAGAGATCAGGGTGGCTAGCTGGGGCGCGGTGGTGGTGGTAGCCGCCAGATTGACGGAATCGCTGATGCCGTGATCCGCGAAGGCCTTCACGGCGATCTTGCCGATGGGGGTGGACTGGGAGTCGCCGATGACGGTCACAACGTCATCCCTGGCCAGGTCGGCGATGCTGGTGATCCCCTTGGGGTTGCCCGCGGCAACGGCCACGACGGGGATGTGCTTGACCAGGTTCACGCTGCTCTCCACATAGTCGCTGACGGGCTTGACCTCGTCGGCGGCGCCGGCGATGAAGAAGTCGCCCTCCTGGGCAGTCTGGATCTGGGTCTGGATCTGGGCGGCGTTGGCATAGGTCACATTCATTTCGCAGCCGGTCGCCTCCTCAAAGGCGGCGGCGATCTCCGCGAAGGGCTGCTGCATACCGGCGCCGCAGTAGATCATCAGGGCCTGACCGGTCAGATCGACGGTATTGCCCAGCGGGGTGAAGCCCACCTTCTCGAACACCGCGTCGGCCTCGTCGCCGGTCAGGTACTCCAGGAAGGCTTTCGCTTCCGCTTCATGCTTGGTGACATTCAAAACGGCGGCGGGATAGATGACCTGGCCGCACATCTTGGCGGTGGCGGTGTCCACTACGGTCAGACCGGCGGAGAAGGCGTCGGTCTGGTAGATGATGCCGCAGTCCACGGTGGCCTCGGAGACCTGGGTGGTGACTTCCTTCACGTTGGAGCCGTAAGTAACGCTGCCGGCGGCAGCCAGATCTTCCTCAGACAGCTCATAGTACTTCAGGATCTTCTGGGTGTACTGGCCCACGGGCACATCGGAGTTGCCCATCGCCAGCATGATGGAGCCGTCCTTCAGGCCGGCGGCCATATCGTCATAGGAGTTGATGCCCTTGGGGTTGCCGTCGGGCACGGCCAGGGCGACCTTGTTCTCCAGAATGTCGAAGCGGGTGCCCTCCAGAACGAAGTCCAGACCCTCGGTGTTGACGGAGGGATCGGCGTCCTTGTCCAGCTGGTTCATCTGCTTCTGACCGGCGGAGATGAAGATGTCGCAGTCGGCGCCCTCCTGGATCTGGGTCTTCAGAGTGCCGGAGGAGTCGAAGTTGAAGACGATGCTGATGTTCTTGTTTTCTTCCATGTACTTGTTGCCCAGCTCGGTCAGGGTCTCGGTCATGGAAGCGGCGGCGAACACGATCAGTTCAACCGCTTCCGCCTCGGGCGCGCCGGTGGGTTCCGTGCCGCCGGCGGAAGGGGACTCGCTGACCTTGTCTGCGCTGTTGTTGCTGCCGTTGCTGCTGCAGCCGGCCAGCAGGCCGAGCGCCATGCAGAGAGCAAGCAGCAGTGCGATGATTTTCTTCATTGTGTTCTTCTCCTTTATAAATAAAAAATTGCCCGTTTTCGTCAGAAACGGACAACAAAACCGCACCGTGGCCCCAGACAGCCTCGGCAAGCGCTGTATACCGTCTCCTTCTCGAACACGGAAGGCCATTTTGTTTTCAAAATGACCCTGAGCCAAATGAATGGCACGGTCCAGACTCCATAGCGGCTGCTTTAGGAATGAGGACTCGAAGACGTCTCATTCTTACATAAAATACTACGTTTGTCAAGAGAACAGCCAAATGCGCCCAAAGTCGAAGCGAAAGCGGGAGATGCCGGCGGCATGTCCCGCCTCTCGGAGGCTCACGTATCTCACCCGGGGTTCGGCCCTGGGCATACAAAAAAGCCAACCCTCCATGAATGGAGTGTTGGCTTTTTGGCACGCCCGAAGGGACTCGAACCCCCAACCCTCAGAACCGGAATCTGATGCGCTATCCATTGCGCTACGGACGCATATCAACCGCGAAGCGGTTTTTCAACAGGGATTATTATAGCAACCTTTCCCCTTTTTGTAAAGGGCCACTTTTGAAATTTCCTGCCGAAATTCGAAAAAAAGATAAAAAAAGTATTGACACGGAGTTCTGCCTGTGGTAGTATATTTCTTGCGCTGAGCAGCGCGGAAAGATGCGCGAGTGGTGGAATTGGCAGACTCGCTAGATTCAGGTTCTAGTGTGCATTACGCACGTGCGGGTTCAAGTCCCGCCTCGCGCACCATGCGGAGTGTCCTTATAGGATTTGAGTATCCTTTGAGGACACTCCGCATTTTTTATCTTTCGGGTGAGGCGGGACAATCTTTTACACATTCGATTTTCCCTCCGTGCTTTGCTATTGTATCGATTACGGCGGCTGGAAGCATATCTGCCCTTTGTACCAACACCCTATCAGCCTTTCCGTCAATCACCACTTGAACGAGTTGACTTGCCACAAGGTCAGGCCCTTGTTCAGTGAAAGGGTCAGCAATTTCAGCCCTTGGTTTGAGAGCTTTAGCCTGAGCTTCTCCAGAAAGCTGCTCTAAACGTGCAAACCGAATGTATAGTGCGACATTTGCTTTTTTCATAAATATCACCTCCTCATACAGCAATCCGATCCGGGGCGTAGCTGACGGCTACGCCCTTTCTTGTTGGCAATACGATGTCAATGTCAGGGATATTCCGGCGATCCGGCACGTCAAAGGCCCCAATGCAGTTGTAGAAAATCGTGACCCGCTGGGTTTTGACCCCATCCTTCTTTTCAGCGGGATATACCTCGATACGTTCAATAAGCTCGGACACCATACGCTGGGTAACGGTGGTTGCGTTGGTGTAGCGGCGTACCATGCTCAGAAACTCCTCAACATCCATTTGCTGACCTTCGGTTTTTTGCACTTCCAGCCGCAGGGCCTTGATCTTCTTTGCCAGTTCGCCCTGTTCCTCCTCATACCGTCTGGACATTTTGGCAAAGCGGGCATCGTCAATCTTGCCGGACACATTGTCCTCATAGAGCCGCTCAAAAAGCGTATCCAATTCCTTGTCCCGGTTTACCAGCCCGACCAGCTCCCGCTTTTTCAAGCGGTGGTTGTTTTCTGCTACCTTTGCGGAGCGGCCAAGTATGGCCTTTAGAAAATCGTCCTCGTACTCGTTGGCAAAGGCCGCCAGACGGCGGATCTCGCAGAGCACCACCTGCTCCAGAAAGTCAAGCCGGATATAGTGGGTTGAAGAACATTTGCGGAGTCCAGAATTGTGGTTTTGGCAGCTAAAGAATTTGATGTCATGGTTGCCCTGGTTGAAATGGAAGTTGAGATTGCCGCCGCACTCCGGGCATTTCATGCGCCCAGAGAAAATGCTGGGCTCTTGGGTAACAGTAGGCCGTCTGCGGCGTGTGCCCTTGGTGACCGCCTGCACCTTTTCCCATGTGGCCCGGTCAATGATGGGCTCATGGACGTTAAGAAAGATGGCCCGGTTTTCTACGGGATTTTCGATCCGTTTTTTCAGCTTGTAGGACTTGGAATAGCTCTTAAAGTTGATAACGTCCCCGCAGTATTCCTGGGTGGTCAATATCTTCTTGATGGTGGTGTGCCCCCATTTTGTGGGTTCAACGGTACTCTTAGAGCCACCCCGGTTTGTCCCCCTGGCCCGCCAGTAGTAAGTGGGATTGTTGATACCGTCCCTTTCAAGTGCAGCCCCGATCTCTGCCAGTCCGTAACCGTCAAGGGCCATACGGTAGATACGCCGGACAACAGCGGCAGCCTCCGGCTCTATCACCCAGCGTTTGGGGTTGTCCGGGTCTTTGATATAGCCGTAAGGCGGCGGGGAGAGTGGGATACCAGCGTTGCCCTTCATTTTGTTGACGATCTTCCGCTTCTTGGAAATGTCCTTGGCATAGTATTCGTTCATTATGTTTTTGAAAGGCGTGAAGTCATCCTCGCCCTCGCTGCTATCCAAACCGTCAGAGACAGCCACCAGCCGCACGTCATGGGCTGGGAAATATTCCTCCGTCAGCTTGCCCACTTCTATGTAGTTGCGGCCCAGGCGGGACAGGTCTTTGACGAACACAGCGGTGATATATCCGGCTTCAATGGCTTGGATCATCTTCTGGTAGCCGGGGCGTTTCATGGTTGTGCCTGTCACGCCATCGTCCACAAAAAAGATCGTATCAGTATATCCCTTGCTCTTGGCGGCCTTTTGGAGTAGCTTTTTCTGATTTGTAATGCTGTTGGACTCAGTTTCCAGATTATCGTCACGACTCAAGCGGCAATATAGAGCTGCCGTGCCGTTTTGGATTTTACTTGACTGCTTCAAAATTTCCTCCTTCCCAAGCAGTCAAGCAAGGCTCTTATCCTATGTATATTATACCTCTCTTGACCGCCCGTGTTAAGGATGGCAATAAAACAAATTAAGCTGGCTCCAAATCGGCCAGCATCAGCTTCAAAAGAATGTCGCGCATAGACTCACCATTATCCTTGTAGACAGGCGTGACAATAAATTTGATTTTATCTATCTGATAGGTATATTCCTCTTTTGTGGTAGTATCGGCCATAGTTCCCTCCTCTCCGAAAATGTGTTGATTGCCTCTTGTTCCCTTGTCCTCTGGGGAAACGCAGAAAGGCGGCACCGCTTGCGTGCCGCCTTCTTGCCTTTCTCCACCTCCTTGGGACAAAGTGTCTCAAAGCCCATGGGCATAAGAAATGGGAGCGCCGCGCCTTATTTTGGCCTGTCATAAGACAGCAGTTGAACGCACGACGCTCCCGCTGGGGAGTGCAGCGGCCCGGAGGGACAAGCGGCCAGCTTGTCCGTGCGGATCGTGGCCGCAGAGGTGGCAATCCTCTTTTGCGGCTTGACGCAATTTGCGTCCTCCGTTTGGCTCCCCGCAATGGCTCGGAGCCGCTGCTATTCAGTTGTTGAGGGGGTCAGAAAACACCTCTCATATACCAAGGACAAAAAATCATCCTTTGAGGGGGTCTAATCAAAAATTTCTTTTGAGAAATTTTCTCATCGTGGCAAGTCCGCCACGGACAGACTCCTTGACAGAGCTCCAGTCTACACCCTCGGCTCTGGCAATTTCCCGATAGCTCATGCCGAGAATAATATGGGCGTCCACCCGGCGGCCCTGCGTTTCAGGCAGGGAATTGAGAGCGTTCCACAAGCGATAGAAAAGCTCCATGCGCTCCAACAGTTCCTCCGGCGTGGGTTCATGCACACAGGCCGAGTATTCGATCCCGTCATCACAGTCCAGCGAATACTGCGCCTTGTTGCGGACAAGCTGCCGCTGGTGGGCGGCCTCGGCTCTCCGGCTGGCTCGAAGCTCCTCGGCCACCGCGTCAGACACCTCGATAAATTGATCTTCTATGTACCACGGGTAAAACTCCCGTAAATTGATGGTTGTCATTTGTATTCCTCCGTTTTGATTTTTGAGTTTGTGTGAATCAAAACGGAGGGCAGGCGGGCCCCGGCAGCGGGGGCCTGCCTTGAGACAAAGTGTCTCAAGGCATAAAGAAACGCCCGCGCAGCTTAAAGCTGCACGGGCGCAGGAGAAACGAGCGTTATTTTCAAAATGCTTTTTGTTGCGACGATTTTCGCATCCGTGGGTAGTTTCTATCCGTCCGGGGCAGGAGCTTTTTTTGATAAATCAGGTGGACGGATAGGCATTGAGGACAACAGGGCCTCCTTTAAACGGCAGCTGCCCTTTCAGGGGTAGGATGGCAATTCATAATTTTTTAATACTCACCTTGTCCCTCTATGGGCTGCTCTGGTTTATCTTGACCCTCGCGTGTCAGCACACGAACCCAGCGATAACGATTGCAGGTAATAGAGTTCGGAATGCACTTTAAGATTTGATCTGCCTTTAGAAAGCAAAAAGTGACAAGCGGTGGAAATTTGAACACAAATGCGCTTAAAAACGCAGCAGGTATTGTGAACAGCCACATGAACAGATTATCTACTACAGCAGCGTATTTTGTGACACCGCCTCCGGCAATAATGCCGCTTTCCACCGGATATTCATAACAAGTTCCAACCGTTGTAATACTTAATACAGTCAAAAAACTAATCGCCAGCTCTTTTGTCTCATCAGACACAGAGTATATTCCAACGATAGAATCTTTTAATATGAACATGAGGCCGCCAAACACTATACCAATCAAGAGAAAAATGGCTTGCATCGTCTTGGCATAGGAGCGCACCATGTCCAGCCTGCCTTCGCCAATGGTTTTACCTGTTGTAACCGATGCCACATTTGCACAGGACATGCCCACAACAGCAAAAATTTGAAAAATTACAATAGCAATACTGTTGGCCGCAATTACTGTTGCGCTGATATGCCCCAGAACAGCGGTTTGCGCTGCCTGAGCAACACCCCAAAGCATCCCGCTTAACACGATGGGCGTAGATACCTTTATGTAGTCGCTCACATAAGTAAAATCAAAACGCAGCAGTTCGTGAAGCTTCATTCTCAGCTTTTTATCAACAAACAGGACATAAATCAGAATAATGAAAAGCTCAACAATTCTGCTGACCAGCGTTGCTACGGCAGCACCGACGATACCCAACTCAGGCGCGCCAAAATTACCATAAATAAAGCAATAGTTCAGGCAGATATTGATACAGATGGTGCTAATGGACATAACGGTTCCAATCATTGCAGTTTCCACACTTTGCAAAGAATACATCAGAGAATTGGACACAGAAAAAACCAGATATGTCCAGCAGATTACATTCAGATACCGCGCTCCTTCGGCAATAACAGCCTGATCGTTTGTGAATAGGGAAAGCACTCCGGTGGGAATTGCTTTAGAAACAACAAAGAAGATAATCCCTACCATAAAGCCAAATTTCACGCCGATATTGATGATTTTTTTGATGGGCTCTGTACGGCGCTGTCCCCAATATTGAGAGGCCAGCACGACAATTCCCATACCGATACCAGCCGCAATTTGCTGGAGTGTAAATTGAATTTGATTTACCAGCGTCGCGCCGGAAAGCGCCAGTTCCGTGTAGGTTCCCAGCATAATATTGTCAGCCATGTTGACTGCCAGTGCTGCCAACTGCTGAAGTGTGATGACAGCAAGCAGCGGAAAAAATGTACGATAAAATGTTCTGTCTCTCGTGAAAAGACCAAAAATCTTCTGCTCTTTGTCAGGTGGCAGAACAATATAATTTGCAGATCTCATATAAAACTACTCCGTGCTATGTATAATGATAAATTATCGCACAATCTGCAATCCAGTTCTTGCATAATACAGCCCTAATATGATAAAATATCTCCAAATTTAGAAAAGGCGGAGTTTTTGTGCAGACTTTTTATATACCTACGGATGAATCTATGCGCTCCACACTTGCCTACGGAACAGACGAGTTTCCTTTTGCCTATTATCTGGATGAAATTGAAGCGTACAACAGCCGCTGTGTTGAGTGGCACTGGCACAGAGAGTTTGAGCTCTCGTTGGTTGTAAAAGGAAATGTATCCTGTAAAATCGGGCATGAATCTATATGCTTGGGGGCTGGAGACGGTCTTTTTATTAACAGTAAAACTATTCACCGATTTGAAACGACAAACGGCGGAACGCTGAAAAATCTAATTTTTCTCCCTGAATTTATCGCTCCATCTTCTTCAGCAGTATTCAGAAGATATGTACAGCCATTCCTGTCTGCGGATTGCGAATGTGTTATTTTGAAGCATGATGATAAATTACATGATAGAATTTTACAAATTATCAGTGAGATATGTGAAACAGTAAAAGCAGGTAAATTGATATGGGAGCTCCAGACGCAACGGCTTGTTTTAAGCTTATGGCAGGAGCTGTATATGCAATCGCTGCAAGGGCTGAACAAGGAGCGTTTGCACGAGGAGCAGATAACACAGGCACGTTTGCGTGAAATGCTTTCTTATATTCATAAAAACTATGGGAGTACAATTTCGCTCGGAGATATCTCAAAGGCGGCAAATATCAGTTCCAGTGAAGCGTTGCGCTGTTTTCATGCAGGTATCCAGACAACACCGGTTAGATATCTCAATAATTACCGTTTGCGCCGGGCAAAAAGCTTACTGCTTGCAACGGGCGATACCATTACCGCCATTGCATCAGCAGTCGGCTTTGAAAGCACAGGATATTTTTGCAGAGTGTTTAAGGCCGAGTATGGATACACACCGAATGAATTTCGGAAGATGCACTGAATTATAGAGACATCAGTGTATGGGAGCTTTCAGGGTCGCGCACGAAACGGCAAGCAATGCAAGTGTGGACACACTTGCTATTTTTGCGGGGCTGGCAGCCCCGCAAAAATGCTTGTTGGGGAGCCTCCCCAAACCCGGCCTTTGGGACAAAGTGTCCCAAAGATTGTCTGCGTCACAGGCTGCTACCGCACCTGTTCCTTATCGTCGCGCCCGCCGGTCACACCGAGTAAATGATCCACGTTTCCCTTGACGGTGACGAGCTCCCGCATATCCCGCTGGGCCTGCCGGTACTCGGCATAGAGGGCCTTTTTCTGCTCTGCCAGTTCCCTGCGCTGCTGCTTCAGCTTTTCCATCTTGGGCAGCTTGGCCCCGTCCAAAAGTTCATTGATAGAAGCCTTTGCCGCCCGGTAGGTATCAAGCTCCTCCTCATGTGCCGCCAGATATTTTTTGCTATACCGTGCCGCCTTGTAGCCGTCGAACACGGGCCGGGTCTTGGCATAGTCCACCACAGCCCCCATCAACGCGGAAGTCTGTGCAAGCTGATCCTCCACGGCTCGGAGTTCCCCGGCAAGAGCGTGAGCCCGGTCAACCGCCGTTTCCGTTTTCTCCGCCAGCGTGTCATAGTCAGTCAGGCCGTTTTCTTGTAGGAATTGCAGGGCGGCGGCCATCTGTTTCAGGTTGTAGAGCTTTGCCCAATGTTCATAGCCTGGGCCTTTGCCCTGGGCCATGCGCTGCTGAATGTCAATGACGAGGTTGATTTTCTGCCGGGGAGCTGAGCCGCTGACAGGCGCAGGCCGGGCTGGGGCCTTGCCGTCAATGACGGCCTGCACATCCTCCGGGCCGTAGCCGCTGCCCAGCGTGGAGCTCCGCCAGCGGGCGGGCCGCTCATAGCCGGGGAGTTTGAACGAGAGAACGCCGCCCCGCCCATGCACCACCTGAACGCCAGCGCCCTCCAGTAAGGAGAGGAACGCCGGAAGATCGGCGGGCTGTTGAGCAAGGGCGGTATCTATGGCGGCCCGAAGCTGCTCCTTTTGAGAGGGGCGGCGGTCTGTTCCCAGCCATTGACCGTAATGCAGATACTTTCCCTTGCTGTGCAGCTTGGGGTTGAGGATCACGGACAAGTCATGCTCCAGACACACCCTGTCGGAGAGCCGCCGCAGGGCAAAAGTGGAGCCGAGGAAGTTGCGGAACTTCCGGGAGCAGTCGTAGGCCGTGGAATTGTAATAGATGTGGTTGTGAATGTGCCCTTTGTCGATGTGCGTACAGACAAAGAATTGATACTTTCCCTTTGTCCAGCGCATAGCCGTTTCATAGCCGATTTTATTTGCTTCCTCCGGCGTGATCTCCCCTTGGGGGAACGCCTGCCGGATCTGATAGCAGAGGTCCCCATGCTCCGCAGGCCGTCCGGCTGCCGCCTGATACTGCTCCTTGACAAGCATAAACTCCAAATGGGCCAGCTTGGGGTCGCAGAGGTAAGCGGACATGGCTCCCAGCTTTTTGGGGTTCAGGCCGTAATCAAAACGATCTTTCAGGCTTTGCAGGGCCGTCCGGTTGGCGGCCTGCTTGTGGGGCTTGATATAGGTCGTTGCCGTGGATTTCACCTCCTAAATACAGAAAGAGCCGGGCGGCAAATTGCCGCCCGGCTCGTCAGGTTCGGGACACTTTGTCCCAAAGATCAGCCTGCGATAAATCCCCGCAGGGAGTAATTGAGATTGTCCAGCTTGTCAATCAGCCAATCGGCTATGGCAGGCAGGCCCACCGGCGAAAGGCAGAACGCCACTAAAAGCTCCCTTATGCCCAATGCGGTATTGCCCTGAACGATCATGGAGAACAGGGCGCAGATAACAAACAGGCCGCAAAGAATATCCAGAAATAAGCCTGCTATCCCATGTAAAAATGTCAACACCGCCACGGCCAGAGTGAGCGCCGCCACAAAAGGGGCGGCAAGGATTTTGAACAGAATACGCATGATAAAACCTCCCGAAAGTTATTGTTTTCAATGTGTTTCCGCCTATTTATATTATAACTCCGGGCGGGAGGGACAACAAGGATGCCTCCGGCTTCTGCCGGTTTGGGACAAAGTGTCCCAAACTTTTGCTATCCCGCACTTTCCTCCACTTTCTTTTCTACAACGGCAATCGTATCATTGTGATTGCCGCCATGTGCAACCAGCCGGATATGTACTTTTTCAAATCCGTATTTTTTCCCTATGCCGCCGCTGTTCCAGCCGAATGAAAACACCAGCCCGCCCGGTTTTACAATACGGCCAATTTCCTCCTTGTGCTTTCGCCAATAGCTGTTTTGTGTGGTCGTGCGATCTACCGTATGCCCCAGCCGCCGGTAACACTCGCTGACTTGCCGGGAGGAAAACGGCGGATCATAAAGAACAATATCCACGCTGCCGGTTGCAAACTGCTTGAGAAAATCCGTAGCGTCCATATGAAAATCCGTCGAATAAGCAGGGTCAAGATCGTTGGTAATTTCGGCTAACCGCGACTCGTTGGCAAACGGGTCAATGCTCACACCGGGCCGCCAATATTGGGTGAGCAAATCACGAATAGGCGGAATAGAAAAAGTATTTTTGCTGGGCATTGCCCAGTAGTGATCCATTATGCACGGGGTTTTGTCTATGATTAACCTCTCCTTTCATTTGTTCAGGAGCCCACAATCCCAGCCAGCTTTTGCAGCAGGTTGGAAAGAGGCTCCCACAGGTCTGCATAATCTTTTTGCAGGGTCTTGATGTCATCGGGATAAATCCCGCCGTAGGTGTTGGCCTGAATCGCCACCTGATTAAGATTGTTGGAGCAGCGCCTTTGCAGGGAAACGAGCTCTCGGACAGGCGAAAGGTCAACATGGAGCACATAACCGTTAAGGGCCATTTTCCGCATATAGGCCCCCATGTTGCGAATACCGGCCTCTGCCATGCGCTCCCGAATCAGGGCTTGCTCCTCCTCGGACACCATGACGTGCAGGTGGATGGGACGGCGGCGCTGCTTCATCACCGATCCTCACGTCCCTCCAGTGTCGGCGCAGCCGTTCTATGCTGCCTGTCGGCCAGCTTTTGGGCCTCCGCCATCTGCTGGGCAATGGGGCGGGTTTTTACTTCAGGCAGACGGGGGTTATCCGGCGCGGGCCGGAGTTCATAATCCGCTGCTTCCTGTTCCGTCAGGGGCTTGGTGTAGGTCAGGTGCCCCCACGCCAGAAACGCACCCCCCTCCACAGGGATACGCTGATCGTAGTTTACGATCTCGTCCGGCGCGTTGCCCTTGGGCTTGGGGAACGTGCCGATGTCCACGGGCCGCTGGGTGGAGTAATACTTATACAGGCCGGGGACTTCGGCGTGCTTGACCTCCACCTGAAAAATCCGCTGGTATTCCCGTATGCGGTCTAAAAGGTCGCTCTCGGCAGCGGTACGGTCATTTCCATAGTGCCCCCACTCGTACTGGCGTATGCCGTGCTCGTCGTCATAACAAGCCCATGTTACATAGCGGGCCGGAGCCGTAGGGTGTTCCGCCAGCACAAAGCCCCTGCCGTTCTCCAGCATGACGCCTTTCAGAATTGTATAGCCTTGGTTTTTATCCATAGCAGCCTCCTATCTGTCACCGCCCACGTCAGGGGCGGGACGCTCCTGTTTTCTGTTGTAGGGTTGCAGCGCGGAAATGCTCCCACCGCCCTCCGGCCTGATAAAGTCGATCCGATCCGCCGCATAGATGGCGTTTTTCGTAAGCTGCCGCTGCCACGCGCCTTGGCTGGGAGCCCAGCGGAAGCCGCCGCTTTTCAGGGCCCGGCGCTGTTCCTCCGTGGGCTTTTCGTCAAAGAACAGTTGCAGGCGGTTTTCCTCCTCGTTTACCTCGGCTCTACCGCCCGAAAACTCCCACCCTGCAAATTCAGAGCGGTTTTTCAGGTCGTCAATGCGCTGCTGTACCCTGTGGATATTGGCGTTGTTGTTTTGGAGCATATAGGCCGGGTAAGGCACGGGGTCTTTTCGCCAGTCACGGGCCATGGACGCTTGCAGTTCCCCGATGTCCTCAAAGGACAGGCCGGGACAGCCCTCCAGCGTCTTGTGCTTGCGGTAATAGGCGTTGACGGCCTTCATGGACTCCTGCGCCGCTTTCAAGCCCTCCAGCTTGGCTTCCAGCTTTTCCACCGCATGAATATCATCGGCGCTGATCCCGCCCATGCCGGTGGAGCGTATCTTATCCAGCAGCCCCTCGATTTCCCGGTACTCGCCCATATTGCGGTCACGGGCGGCGTTCTGCTTGTTCTTCTTTGCCACGGGGAAATTGGAGCCCCCCGCAATCAGGATAGAGGGCACACGGGCGTCTATGGCATACCGCTGGTTGAAGTTCTCCGCCAGTTTGTGGGCGTAGCAGTCAAGAAGCCCATCAATCTTGTCATGGTGCATGGGATCGACACGGCGCTTCTGCCGTTCCCCCAATTCATAGGCAGCATCCACCATTGCCCGGTATTCCGCCGTAGCAGAGCCGGGTTTGTAGTCATAGAAGCTGTTCATATCTTGGGCCCGCTTTGCGGCTTCTTCATTGATAGGGTAGTATTTGGGCATAAAACCTCCTAATAGGCCGGAGCTTCGGGACAAAATGTCCCAAAGCCCCGGCAAAATGTTTGAATAGTTCCTCCAAAACAGGGGTGGGGCATGAAATGATACCAGCCCCTATAAAACCGAGCCGGAAACCCCTTGAAAACAGGGCTTTTTTCCGGCTCTAATCGTAACGCCTGCGCCGCTTGTTCCGCATTCGCTGTTTGCTCTTTTGGCGGTTTGCCTCAGCCTGACAGGTGGGGGAACAATACCGCTGCTGGCGTTTGGGCGGAAAGCTCCTGCCGCACACAGGGCAAATACGAAGCTCCGGGGCCGGTATGGGGGTAGTCAGCGATGCCTCCAGTCCGGGGTCAAGGGGCAGCACCGCCTCGCGGAAATAGCGGCAGTAGGCTCCCGTCCAGCATTTGCCCAGCATATAGCACTCGCACTCCAGCGGCAGGCAACCATAGTCCCGGTCATAATTGGCACACCACTTTACCACCAGCGCCCGGATCGCCGCCTTTTCCTGTCGCGTCAGTTCCCGGCTGTCCTCCATAGCGTCACCTCCCACGGGGAAAATCTTTCAGCAGATCGCGGTAACAGGACACGCACATGATCCCCCGCCAGTAGGGACAGCCCACGCACCGGCAGCCGTCGGGAGCGCCGGAGGGGACGGGGGCTTCCGGCTGGGGCTTTTCCCGCATCACCTTTTCATAACGGCTGTTGGTAAAGTTCATTCAGCGTCCTCCGGGTCGTCCTCGTCCCACGGGGGATTGTCGTCATAGCCGTCCTCAAAGGCGGGCTCAGGCCCGTCGGGGTAATCGTCCTCTTCCAGATCGGCGGCCCGCTGCTGTTTGGGGCGGTAAATCTTGAAATACCAGCCCGCACCGCCGCCGATCACCACCACGGCAAGGGCCAGCAGAAGCGTCCCCATATTGCCGCCGCCTTTCTGTTCCGGCTCCGGCTCAGGTTCAGGTTCCACATTAGGCGTGGGGGTGGGCTCCGGCTCCGGGGTAACGGCGGGGATGATTTCAGCGCCGCTTTCCTCCGCCAGCGCCATCAGGTCAGACACGGTAACGGCATTGAGGAAATACACGTTTTCCCCCGTCTTTTGGCGGTCAATCACAAGGTAAAACACCTCACCCTCCGCCGTGGTGACGGTGAAAAACTCTTTGCCCTCCTCGCCCGTGGCGTTATTGAGTACCGATCCCTGCCCGTCCGGGGTCAAGGGGTTGGCGGGATCGAGCCCCTCCCAATCCACGCCGCCGGTGCCGGACTCTTCCTCTTTCGGGGTATTCGTATTTTCCGGCTTTTCCGTGTCCGCTGTGGGCTTCTGCGTGGTAGAACTGCCTTTGTTGCCGGAAGTTACCGGCTTGGTCGTTGTTCCCGTTGTGGTGGACGAAGCAGCGGGCGGGGGCGTCACCGCAGGCGTGGGCTTCGGGGTAGGCGTCGGCTCCGCGGTAGGCGCAGGGGTGGGATCAGGCGTCGGTGTCGGTGTAGGCTCGGTAGTCTGCACTGGCCTTTGCTCCGCAGGCTCCACGTCCTCCCATGCCTCACTCCCGCCAGCATAGGCCGGGAGCGTCAAGCCGCATAAAAGAACGACGGCGCACAGCGCCGCCGTCAGATACTTCAATTTTTTCATTCGCTGATGTCCTCCTTGTCAGAGTTGCCAGCCTTCGGGACACTTTGTCCCAAAGGGCCGCCTTTCATGGTCTGGAGCAGGGCGGGCAGGTCGGAGAGGGAAATGTTCATGCCGCGCACGATGTCCACGATCTCCTCGTTTTCCGCCTCGCGGTATTTTTGCTCCAATTCCTTCAGCTTGGCCTGCTGGTCGCTGATCTTGGCCTTGACCTTTTCCATCTCAGCCATGATTTTTGCGCTCTTGCTGATTGCCATTGGTTGCTGTCCTCCTTTAATTCACGCTGGGCAGCCGCCCGAATCCGTAGAAATGGGCCTGCCAGTAGCTTGTGTTGATACTTGTGTACTGAATGGGATCGCCGCAATGGATCATCATGCCGCCTCCTACATAGATGCCCACATGGGATGTGTTGGGGGTGTCATAGGTCTTTTGGAAGAAAATCAGATCTCCCGGCTTTGCCTCCGATGGGGAAACAGGGGTACAGGCATTGAAATACAACCCGTCAGAGCCCAGCCGCCCAAAGTTCCAGCCCACGCCGCAATGGTTCACCACCCACGACACGAAGCCGGAGCAGTCAAAAGAGGTCACTGGAGAGCTGCCGCCCCATACATAGGGATAGCCGAGATATTTCTCAGCCTCGGCAATCATAGCGGCGAATTGTTCATCCTCCAGCGCCTCCGGGGGAATCTCATAGCGGGTCACGGGGCCGTCGTACCTGCCAATGTAGGCAGAGCCTGGGAACAGGTCAGGCCGGTTGCCCAGCGCCGCCATGTAGAGGGCGTAACGGGAAAGCTGCTCTTCGCCCATGACATAGACAGGCACATGGGACAGGTTGAAGTTTTCCAGCGTGACGGTGCAGATATAGTAATTGTAGGGCACCTCAACCTCCGTTTCGTTACCCTCGCCGTCCGTCTGTGTTTCTGTCCGATACCGCACCTCCACCGTCACGGACTCGGTGAGAATGTACTGGCGGTCAAAAAGGGTCTGCAAATCGTCCTGAATGTCGGCCAGTGTCCAGCCGTCCGAATGAAACGCCGAGAGGATAGACAGCAGCACATAGGGATCGTGCTCTATGCCGTCCAAATCAAAATGGTACTCGTCATAGTCATGGGTGGCCTCGTAGGTGTCCAGCCGGTTCTGCAAATCGGCCTCCAGCCCCGCATAGGCGGCCTCGGCCCCCAGCAGGTCAGCGTCCTCCACCGGATAGGTGGTCGCCGCAACGCTCCCCGTCACACCGTTGCCGATGGCCGCCAGCGAGGACGAACAGGACTGCATCCCCACCAGCAGGAGCAGGCAGAGCAAGGCGATCAGCACCCCCACGGGATGGCGCTTGACGAAGCCCACCACGGCCCGGCCCACTTTTTCCGCCGTGACCGCCGTTTTCTCCGCCGCCCTTGCGCCCTGCTTGGCCGCCTCCCGTGCCTGTTTCTGATACCGCTTGCGCTGCTGCCGTTTGCGCCACATCCGGGCCACGGCGTTTTTCTTCTCCATTTCCGGGTGCTCCGACATGGTCTGCCGGAAATGATAGTTCGCCGTGGCCTTGATATGCTTGCTTTCCGCCTTTTTGACCGCCCGCGCCGGATGGGTACGGATGCGCTGCTTTGTAAAGCGCAGCACCTTCCGGCCAGCGGCCTCGGCCACAAGCTCGCTGCGGTGGGCTCCCTCGGTGCCCACATTCTCCTGTTCCACCTGATAGATTTTCCCGTGAACATAGCCGTGGACGCTCCGGCCCGCATAGCCCGCCGCCTGTTTTAGCGGGCCGGGCCGTTTTGCTGGCTTTTGCTTTGCCAGCTTTTCGCTGGCCGTGTTCAGCTTGCCTTCCCGCCGCTCCATGCGCTGCCGGGCCTTGCGGAGCTTGTCAGGCTCCGGGGTATCACTACCACCAGCGTTGGAGCCGCCGTCATGGTGTAGCCGGTCAGAGGGTCGGGGCTGCTGGCTGTTCTGCCGGTACTTGGGATCGTGGACGCTTTGCTTCGAAGCCGCCTCCGCCCGGCTGTGCTGCCGGAACTTAGGGACACTTTGTCCCGAAGCCCCCTGCTCGGTATCAGGGACAGTACCGCCCTCGGCCTGCCGTGGTTCCCCATCAGCAGGCAGGGGCTCCGGCCCGGTATCAGCCCCAGCAGGCTGGGGAGCTTCCCCCGCAGGGGAAGCCTCCGACTGGACGGCGGACTCCGCCATCATACGGGCCGATGCCTTTTTCCATGCTCCAGCGGGGCGGCTCTTGGGCTTGGGCTCCGCCGTTTCCGCCGTGGCTTCTTTATCGAAGCGCAGGGCGGAATCAGCCTTGCTTTGACGGGGGCCGCGCCCCTTTTCCTCATACTCCGGCGTCATTCTTCAAATCCTCCGGGCGGGTGGTGAGCAGATTGTAAATCTCCCCCTTGGGGAAGCGGTCAACAAATGGGATCGTCACCGAGCCATAGAACAAAAGCCCCTCGCCGCTGTTGCTGTGGGTGATATAGGAAAGCTGGTGCTCACTGATCCCCAGCTTTTGGGCAAGAATGGCCCTGTCGCTTTGCGCTTGTGACAGCAGGATCATAAAATCCGTGTTGTCCAGAATGGCCTCGATCTCCCGGCTGGCCAGCAGGTCTTTCACATTCTGCGTCAGGGCCGAGGGAACACAGCCCTTTTTGCGGAGCATTTTCCACACCGCCACAAAGTAGCTGGCCGTCAGCGGATCGCGGAGCAGAATATGGAACTCGTCAAAATAGCACCATGTAGAAATACCCGCTTCAAAATTGGTGTTGACCGTGGCCGAAACAAACTCGTTGGTGACGTGCATCGCAATTTTGCGGAGGTTTTCACCCATGCCCTTCAGGACGATGCACACCACGCGGGCGTTCAAGTTGACATTGGTATGGAAGTTAAACAGGTTCAGGGAGCCGGTACAGTAGAGCTCCAGCGCCGTTGCCACCCGCTGGGCCTCCGGCTCCGGCTGCTTCAAAAGCTCCTCGTACAAATCTTGGAGCAGGGGCATTTTGCCGTCCCCGATCCCCAGCGTGAGCTCCCGGTACACCTGCCGCACACAGCGGTCAATCACCGTTTTTTCAATGGGCTGCAAGCCGTCCTTGCCGCCCACCACAAGCTCGCACAAGGACAAAAGGAAGTCGGCCTTCATGGAAAGCGGACTCTCGCCGCTGTCCATGTCAAGCTGAATATCCATAGGGTTGATGTGGTTGGGGCTGTCCGGGGAAATGTCGATGACCTGCCCGCCCAGCCGTTTCACCAGCGGGGCATATTCCCCCATAGGGTCAACCACGATGATCCTGTCCTGTGTCGCAAGAAATACATTGATAAGCTCCCGCTTGGCCGCAAAGCTCTTGCCGGAGCCGGTGGAGCCGAGGTATAACCCGTTGGCGGATTTCAATTTCTTTCGATCAGCCATGATGATGTTATGGGAAAGAGCGTTGGCCCCGTAATAAAGGGACTGGCCGCCCATGCGGAGCTCCCGCGTGATAAAGGGAATGAAAATTGCCGTGGAACTCGTTGTCATGCCCCGCTGGATCTCCACCTCGTTTCGGCCCAGCACCAGCGCGGACACATACGCCTGCTCCTGCTGCCAATCCAGCCGCTTCAGGGCGCAGTTGTATTTTTGTGCAATGCCGGACACGGTGAACACGTCATTTTCCAGCCGCTCCAGAGAGGGGGCAAAGTTTACCACCGTAAAGGTGAGCAGCAGCATCCGCTCATTGCGGGATTGCAGGTCGGCCAGCAGATCGGCGGCGTCCTTGGAGAATGTGATCAGGTCAGGCGGCAGAATGTCCGGGTCATACCCGGCCCGCATTGCCTTTTTCTGCTCCTCCACCTTCATGCGGTCAATGTCGCTCACCTTGCCCTTGATCGTCTTGATAGCCTTGGTCTGATCCACGGTCTGAATGTGCAGGGTGACGGTGAGCTCCGCATCAAGCTCTAAAATCTCCCGCAGGAGCCGGTCAGAGAGCTCGGACGCCATGATCTGCAAATAGGACGCCGCGCCCCAATACCGGCCCACCCGGAATGTGCGGGAACGGGAGAAGTCGAAGCCCCCAAAGGGGGCCACGGCCTCCTTGGTGCCCTGGCCGGTTTTCACCACGTCCGCCCAGCTAAAGCGAAACGGCTCCCGCTGGAGGCCGGGGTGGGTCTGGCTGTGGAGCACCGCCAGCCGCTCCCGCCCGTCTAACGGCTGGGCCTGTACCCCCAGCCGCTTGAAGTTGCCCAGCACATCAGCCTCCACGCGCTCCAGCCGGGGCCTGGCGGTATTGAGGTCATCGGCGGGAACGCCGAATGTGATATACTTGGCCCGGTCAATGCCGTTGTTGCTTTTAGCAACCTGCCCTTTGAGCATTGCGGTAAACTCTTCCCGTATGCTGTCAAAGTCGTCATGGGCCGGGGGTATGTTGATCTTGTACCGCCCGCCGGAATGGGAACGGCGATTGATAAAGGAAAGCTGGAACGGGATCGAGCTGTCAAAATAGTTGAGAAACGCGCTCCAGCCGTTGAAAATAGCGGACTGATCCTCCGTGGAAGCCACAGAGTAGTTGATGTCCTCATAGGCCAGCGTCTTGGTGAACAGGCCGCCGGGAAGCTGGCACACGCCGTCCTTCAGCATCCGCACATAAGGGATGGTCTGTTGGGCCGAAAGTGTGCCGCCCTTGGCCGGTTTAGCCTTTGCGGGCTTTTGCTTTACGCTTTTGGTTTTTGTCAAGAGACTCCTCCTTTCCCACAAATGGGGCGTAGATATTCTCCGTCCGATAGGGCCTTACGCCGGGGCGCAGAAAGCGGGCCCGGACAATATGCCCCACCACCTTCTCCAGCGGCAGGCCATCACGCTCATACATTGCCAGCAGGAACGCCGGAAGCATGACAGCCAGCATCAGGAGCAGGGCCCCGGTATTGCCGAGAGCCCCTCTTGTAAGCAGATACAAGGGAATCCCCACCGCCGCCGCACCGCCGAAGCAGATAAGCTGCCGCTTGGTAAGATTAAATGCCAGCTTGGTTTTGATTTTGGATAGATCGTTGGGGACGCTCACATAGGCCATTTAGCTGTCACCTCCTGTTTGGGACAAAATGTCCCGAAGCTCCCCGGTGGGCTCCACCTCGTTTCCCCACACGTCCCAGCCGGGCGGGGTCTGCCGGGCGAAAAGTTCCACACGGGGTACGTCGCCCATGAGGGAAACTATCTTGTCACGGGCCACATCCGGCTTTTTGCTGTGAACCGAAATAGGAGAAATGATGAATTGGTGGACATTGGCGGCCTGCCGTTTGGGGTGTCCCCGCGTTGCCAGCAGGCACACCTCCGCATTGCCCCGCGTCCAGAAGCCCAGCCCGTAAAACCAGCCGGGAGACTTGCGGTTTTGCTTCAGCCAGACAAAGGCCACGGTTTTATACTGGAAACCCCATGCCTTAATCAGCTTCAGGGCCTCCGGCAGTTGGGGAAACGTGGCCCACAAAAAAAGCGCGCTGTCCGGGGCCGCTATGTCGGCCACAGGCAACGCGCACAGTTCGTTAATACTCATGGTGGGATAGTGCTTTTCTGCCGCTCCCTGTATGCACTTGGCAGAGTATCGCCACGGGGGATCGGCATAGATCACGCTGTATTCTCCGATAATTATTCTCCTTTCCCGCCCCCGTCCACGGCAGCCTGCGCCTTTGCAATGCGTTCCAGCGCGGGGGCGTAGATGGCCGGGGCCGTTTCAAAACAGATATAGCGGCGGCCTGTGTTCAGGGCGGCCACCGCCGTTGTGCCGCTCCCCGCGCAGATGTCCGCCACCACCTCGCCGGGCCGGGTGTAGGTCTGAATAAGATATTCGCACAGGTCAACCGGCTTTTGGGTGGGGTGAACGGTATGGGCCACCGTGGGGAACGTCAGAACATTGCTGGGATAGCGCCGCCCGTCTGCGGACTCGGAGCTCTGGCGCTCAAACTTGCCATAGCTGGGAGTAGAGCCGCTCCGGGGTTGTATGCGCTGATAGGGCTCCCCGTAGGTAAACTGCGGAAAGTAGGCCGGGGACTTTTGATAGAACACCAAAATATTCTCCGTCTTTTTCAGCGGGGCGCGGTTGGCGTTGAGGAAGCCGGTGCTCCGAGCTTTGACCCATATCCACTCGTAGCGGAGCATGGGAAGATTGGACGCGCCCAGCACCTTGTCATAGGGGCATTGCGCGAAGAACAGGGCCGCCCCGTCCGGCTTCAGCGCCCAGCGCACCGCCTCCCACAGTTCGGGGAGCGGCAGGGGTACATCCCAATAGTTGCGGGTGGTGCCGTAGGGCGGATCAGTCAGAAGCATATCTACCGAGTGCTCCGGCAGGGCCAGCAGGCCCTCGATCCCGTCCATCAAATACAGGCCGTCCGCCGCTGGCGGGTTTGGGACACTTTGTCCCAAAGCAATCCTTTTTATCGTATCACCCTCCAATCAATGCGCTCCGAAGATACTTTTTGCAATGCTGCCCGTCTTAAAGAGCATGAAGCACAGCAGAACGGAATAGCCCAACGTGCCCCAAATAGCTCCTATGGGGTCGCCGCCCACGGCGATCCCCTGCACCAGCACCGCATAGATGCCCACGCAGACAAGAATCAACAGCCCTTGGAAGCCCACGGCGAACAGGGATTTCAAATAGTTCTGCCCCATACCGCCCAATTCCCGGTTGGAGAGGGTCGCCACAGGGATGGGGGCCAAACTGGTGAGCATATAGATCTCCAGCATACGGCCATAGGTGATGACGAAAATGACAACACCTAAAATCTGCATTGTCACGCCGATCAGCAGGGACTGCATGAACAGCCCCAGCAGCGGGCCGATGTCCATGCCCTCCAGCGTGGTCTGCAAATCGGCCAGCATATCCGCCGTTACATCGGTAGAGCCCTGTATGAGCCCCGCCGCGTTTGCAATGACATTTTGCGATACATCAAACACCGCCATCACGATATTAAATGTGTTTGAGAGGATCAGGATGGCGCAGGCCGTTTTGAATATCCATTTGAAGAATATCCAGTAGTCCAGATCATGCAGGTTATTTCGGTCAATGAGCATCTGTATGAGCTCGTAGGTCGCCACAAAGGTCAGGATCAGACCAGCGATAGGTAAAACCACCGTTTCGGAAAGCTGCCGGATCAGGGAGAATACCCCGGCGTTCCACGCCGCCGGGGTAGTCCCCACCTGTGCCGCGATCTCCCCGACGTTGGCATTGACGCTATCAAAGAGCCCGCTCAGATTACCCATGATCCCGTCAATGAGCAGCTCCTTCAGCCAGCCTGTGAGCCAGTCGGTGAGAAAATCCATAGGCGGCCCGCCTTATCCGAACAGCCCGGACAACAGCGGGATCAGGGTGGTGCCCAGCAGGATAATGCCGCCTCCGGCCATAAGCTGCTTCATGCCCTGGCTTTTGGAGCCCGGATTGTCCGAGCCGTAGCCTTCCAGCAGGTTTACCACGCCCCACACGCCCAAACCGGCGCCGAGGGCCACAACAAGGGTCTGCAAGGTCTGAATAGCGGATGCGAAAAACTGCATAAAACCTCCGTTTCTCCGGGGGCATAGCCCCGGCCATGAAAAAAGCCGCCCTTTAGGGGCGGCGGGAACATTGGGACACTTTGTCCCAAACCTTAATATGCGTCCGGGTCGTCGATGTCATCATAGTTGAGAATGTCCTCGTCCTCTTCCATGTGCTGATCGTCCGGCCCGTTGTCCTCGTACACGGCGTACTCCTCCTTGGGGTCTAATCTATCCATGCGGCGCTTGATGAGCTTGGAAAGGTCAAAGGCGTTGCGTTTCTTATCCGCCTCCGCCGTGTACTTGTAATTGGGGTGGTTCTTCAGGTCATACTTGGGCGAGTAAAACGGGGGCAGGCCCCGTAACTGCAAAATGCACCTGTCACCCGGCATGGTGGCAAGCTCGGCGGGGGTCATAAGCTCCCGGCCCAGCCGTTGGGTATTCAGGCTGTAACTTTCAGACTGGCCTTTGGAGCGGCCCTCCGTCTGCATGGATATGGTGGCCTTGCCCAGCCAGTTCTCGGATATTTCCTTGATCGTGCTGGACTCCCGCCCGCCGAGGAAAATCACGCTGTCCATGTTGCCGAGTATTGTTTCGGCGTTGTCCTTGTAAATGGCCTTGCATTGAGCCATCTGCTGATAGAACAGGCACAGGCTCACCTCGCGGGAGCGGATGACGGCCACCAGCTTTTCCAGATTGGGCACCTGCCCCGTGTTGGCCGCCTCGTCCCACAGCACCCGCACATGATGGGGCAGGCGGCCCCCGTGTACGTTATCCGCCCGCTCACAAAGCAGGTTGAACATCTGCGAGAACGCCAGCGCCACAAGGAAATTATAGGTGGGGGTGGTGTCGGAGATCAGGAAAAACACCGCTGTTTTCCTGTCCCCGATACGGTCAAGCCCCAGTTCGTCATAGCCCATGATCTCCCGAAGCTGGGGGATGTCAAAGGGGGCCAGCCGAGCGCCGCAGGAAATTAAAATGCTTTTCGCCGTCTTGCCGCTGGCTAATTTGTATTTCTTATACTGCTTCACCGCAAAACAATCCGGCTTGCGCTTTTCCAGCCCGGAAAACATATAGTCCACGGCGTTCATAAAATTCTCGTCGTTTTCCTTTACCTCCATGCCGGAGATCATATCCACCAGCGTGTTCAGGTTCCTGTCCTCCGGGGCCCCCTCGAAAATGATATAGGCGATCAGGGCGCAGTACAGCAGCGTTTCCGCCTTCGTCCAGAACGGATCGCCCTCTTTGCCGTCCCCCTTGGTGTTGGCGATCAGCGTATCCACAAACTTCAGAATGTCCGCCTCGTTGCGAATATAGGCCAGCGGGTTATAGTGCATGGATTTTGAAAAATCAATGGAATTGAACACCTTTACCCGATAGCCCTGTTTCTGCAAAAAGGCCCCGCATTGCTCCAGCGTCCCGCCCTTGGGGTCTACCACCACATAGGACGAATGGGCCTGTAAAAGCTGGGGGGTAAGCCAGAAACGGGTTTTGCCGCTGCCGCTTGACCCAATGACGCAGCAGTTGAGATTGCGGGCGTTGCCCGGTATTTTGGGCCGTGTGTTGGTTGTCAGAAACTCCGTCCCGGTGAGGATCACGTTGTTTTTGAACACGGGATCGGTGAAAGGCTTGATGTCCTTTTCCGTTCCCCACCGGGCGGAGCCATATTCCACATCCCTCCTGTATTTTTTCGCGTTCTTGGCCTTGCAGTAGACGAACAGGCGGATCGCCGCCACCCCCAAAAGGCCGATAAGCCAGTCAAAACCATTCAGGCCCGGCGCGAAGTCGGCAAAGGCCGGGCCGATGGCCGCCACCGTGCCCACCAGCTTCTGCGCGAAGTTGGCCCCCGCCGCCAGCCGGTAGGCCGTTCCCAGCTTCAGGCAGCACCAAAACAGGAACACATAGGGCAGGTTGGGAATCAGATACTTTTTCAGGCTACCGTTCCTCACGCTCCGCCTCCTTTGCCCGTTCCTTTTTGGGCTGCTGCCGCACCTGCTCCGCCGCCCGGTTCAGTTGCTCCCGCACAGGGACACGCCGGGACTTGCCCCGGTTCAGCACCCGCCGGGAATATTCAGAGAAGCAGGCAGTAATGGCGTCCGCCTGCCCGGACTTGAAAAACAAAAGGTGCTTGCCCTCGCCGGTCTTGTAAAATGCGTAATCCACATTCCAGCGCCGGGCTACACGGTCAAAATCCCTTGGAGCCTCCACAGGTAGACTGTTTACAGCCGCGCCGTGGCCCATCAGCTTTTTAACGCTCTGCTTTCCGTGGGGCTGCTGGTGGGCGCGGCGCTCCTGTTGGATCTTCCGGCTTGCCGTTTGGAGTGCGCGGGCCAGCGTCCGGGCCGTCAGCTTGCCCGTGTTGACGATCAGCGCAACCGTGCGCCGGGAAACATCTTCCTCTGCCAGTGAAAAACCTCCTTCCTATGGAAAAACCGGTTCGGGACACTTTGTCCCAAACCGGCGCTATCTGTCCTCGTGCCCCTGTCCGGGGCCAGCCTTGCCGGGCTCCGGGGCCGCCCGGCCTGATACCTCCTTGCAGGCGGCCATTTGCTCCCGGATATTCAGTGCTGGAAAGGAAAACACCTTATGCTCCGGGGGAATGTCCTCCGGGCCGTGGTAGAGCTCCACAAATTCACTGCCGTTGTGGAGCAGGTAGCCGCCGGGGGCAAAGTACCCGCCCTCGTTAAAGCGGGCGTCCCGCCCGTATGCGTCATAGTCGAAGTAAGGCTTCACTTTCTCCGGCACGTCCAGCAGTTCCATATCGTCCACATAGACCTGCCCCAGCGTATAGTCATCGCTGATAAAGGGATATAGGTCATAGCAGTCGAGATTGAGCGTAAGGTTGATGAGCTCCGCCGCACTGGTACAATGCTCGCCCTTGTTGACGGCGGCCTCCAGCACGGCAAGGGAATCCTTGTCCAATTCAGAAATCAGGTGGGCAAGGTAATTGAGTTCGTCAATGCCCTCATACTCGCTCATATAGTCGCACAGCCCCAGCGGGTCATCGTCAAAACAGGGAATGAAAATCTCCTGATACCGTACCCCGTCCACCCCGATCCGCCTCAAAAGGGACTGTACCTCTTCCGTGGTGGTGGGAAAACGCAGCATCCCGCCCTGTTCACGGCCTGCGCCGAATGTCCCCGCATTGGTGATGTAGGCCGAAAATACCGTTTCTATTTTCTCACCTCCCGCGCTTGCCCTGCCCCTTGACGGTCAAAATGCCCTCAAGGGTGGTGGCGGTAATGCCCAGCCGCTGGGCTGTGGCAATGTCGTTTTTCATAGCCTCGGTGACGGTATGGCCGCACACCACCAGCACATGGGAACGCCGGAGTAGGTCGCGGGCCATATCCAGCCCGTCCTTGTGCTCCTGCGGCACCGCGTCTTTCAGGATCAGGGGCAGATACAGGGACGGGCAAATGGGCGAAAAGCCCGCTTCATAGACAGAACGGCAATACTGCACCGCCAGTTTTTGATTGTAGCTCTCGTCGCTTTCATGCCATGCGGCAGTTACATACGCAAGGGGCCGCTTCATAATCAAAACCTCCATTTTTCATATATCGTTGGATGCGAAAACAGCCTTGGGACAAAGTGTCTCAAGGCTGCTTCGCTTTCCGCTCGTTCATGGTGGCCGTGTGGGTGTTGGCGGCCTCCATCACGTCATAAAACGCCCAATGCTCGCTGTCAATGTCGCTAAACGTATTCAGCCGGTGCCGATTAGCGCCGATATACGCCTCGTCCGCAAAGCGGCCCAGCAGACGGTTGACGATGGTAACGACCTCGGCGCGGGTGATATAACGGTCTGCCCGGAATGTGCCGTCCCCGTAGCCGTGAATCCAGCCGTGACGGGCCGCGTCCTTGATGTACTCTGCCGCCCAATAGCCGGAGGAAACATCATCAAAGCTGCTGTACTGTTCCATAATCTCCCCGTTGCCGTCCCCATACGCCTCAAAGAAGCGCACCGCAAAAGCGGTAAACTCAGCGCGGGTGATTGCGTCGTTGGGGGCAAAGGTGTTTTCTCCACGGCCATACACCACGCCGAAGCCGGTCAGATACTTCACATAGCCGCTGTACCATGCGTCGGCGGGAATATCCGTAAACTTAGTTTTTGCCGTCGTGGTTATGGTGTCGCCGTTCTTGTCCGCCAGTAAGCGGGCAAAGATGGCGGCGGCCTCGCTGCGGGTCATGCTCCGCTCCGGCCCAAAAGTGCCGTCAGGGTAGCCCACGATATACGCCTTGTGGCGTTCGGACACGAAAACGGCGGGGACGGTAAGCTGCCCGTCCTCGTCCGTCTGGCCCTGTTCGCTCTGGCCCAAATCGCCCTTGACAATGACGGTCAGGCCCTCTTGGGGCTGTTTCTTATTGTCCGTAACGGTGACGGTGATGCGGTTGTTTTCGTCCATCTCCTCGCCGTCCGGCAGGGTAACGGTGATATTGCCCGTTCTGCCAATGGAAACGCCAGCGCCAGCTATGGGACGTTTTGTCTCGAAGTCCTCCACCTTCACGGTGAGCGTCCAGCGGTCACGATCCGCGTCCTCCCACCCCACGGTAACTTTGCCGTCGTCATTGGTAACGCCGGAAGTGCCGGGGACGGTGAACCGTCCCGCCTTGTCGGTTTTGCCCTCGCTGAAATTGCCGTTTTTGTCGGTCACATCAATAGGCATATCCGCCACAGGGGATTTATCTTTCACAAGTTGGACGGTGATAGTGGTCTGATCCCCATAGTCCAGCAGACGGGAATCCGGCAGACGGATAGAAAGAGTGTTGTCAGTGTGCAGCGTTACCAGCGCCCCGGAAACGGGATTTTTCGTATCCGTGTCGGTGACGGTAACAAGGTAGCCGCCCACAATGGCCTCTCCGTGGGTGTCCGTGGTGGCCTGATTGTAGATTTTCTCAATGGGCTCTGTTTCCAGCTTCTTACCACAGGTTTCACATTCTTTATGCCTGCTGCCCTCGCTGGTGGTCGTAGGCTCCTTATCAATGATCCAATCGCCGGAGCTATGGCCGGTGGCTTCGGTGTACTCGCCCTTGTAGCTGTCGCCGCAGCGGGAGCAGGTAAACACAGAATAGCCCATAGCCGTACAGGTGGGGGCAGTCACTTCCGCCTGATAGTCATGGCCCAGCGCTTTTGCAATGACGGCCCCGCACTTGGTACAAAGCTGGGGCTCGGTGCAGGTAGCCGCCTCGCCGGGGACATGGCCGCTGGCGGGGTCGCCCTCCAGACGGTGAGCGCCGCAGCGGACACAGCGGTATTCGGTCATGCCCTCGCCGGTGCAGGTGCTCCCCATGACGGCGGTGCCCTTGTCCCAGCTATGGCCCAGCGCGTCCGTGTAGTCCGTGATGAAGCCGGAGCCGCAGCCGTGACAGATATGGGAAGTATGCCCGCCCGCCTCACAGGTGGCCGGGGTAACGTGGGCCTCGTAGTTGTGGGCCAGCGCCGGGGTGATGTCCTCAATATGCCGATCCCCGCACACCTCGCATTCCCGAACAGTATAGCCGGAATGGGTGCAGGTGGCGGCCACGGGGTAGGTTTTATAGACGTGCTCTCCCTTGGGGGTGGCGGTGGTCTTGGCTTCACCGCAGCGGGAGCAGATTTCCAGCAGCTTACCGTCCGCTTCGCAGGTAGCCTCACGAATCAGCACGCCCTGCCAGCTATGGCCCAGCGCCGCTGTGTAGTCCCGTTTCTCGATCTTGCCGCACTCGGTACACAGATAGCGGTCATAGCCGAGGGTCTGACAGGAGGGGCTCACGCTGTCCAGCAGCACATAATTGTGGTTGTCCCCGCAGGTGCCGGAGCCGTCCTCGCTGGCGGCCTCGTCCCGAAGCCATACCTTGGCAGCGCCGTTTTCCGTCATGCTCTCGCCGCCGTAGGTGTAAGTGATGGCATAGTACACGGTGTACTGGCCCGCCTCGGTGTAGTTGGGGGCGCTGGTGAGGGTGCAGGCGTCAGCCGAATTGCCATAGCGGATGGAAGCGCGAACGCCGGACTCGGACAGATCTGTGACGCTGATGGTATGGGGCTGGCCGTCTGCCATGCCGTAATAATCCGCAATCACGGCCTTGGCTGTGGTGTAGTCATAGCGGGAATAGTCACACAGGGTACAATGCTCCACCTCGGCAAAGCGCCCGTTGGCGGGCTGGGGCAGAATATCCGTTTCCAGCGTGTGACGCTCCAGAACGGAAGCCGTGCTGTGGTTGGTGCCGTAACAGAAACAACAGTAGGTGCCGCCTGTGGTTGTTTTGGTATGATACCGGCTGTCCGTGTATTCATAGGTCACGGACTCCGGCAGACGCTCGGTAAACTCGGCGGCGCAGTCGTAGAGGTTGTAGACATTCTTATTGAAGCTATAACCATCAAAACCGCCGTTGCTGTTCAGAGTTCCACAGGTTTCACACATGGCCTTCGTCCAGTGATAGCCGGTATAGTAGGCGTCTTTGCCGGGGGTGCCGTCTAAAATGGTGCCCTTGCCTTCGCCGTCCACCATAGTACCGTCCGAATAGAGGACATTGCGGGTCAGAGCCGTTACACCGTCCCGTGTGTACTCAGGGGTACGCCACGCAAGGAAAGAGGTTTTCTTTTCACAGACGCAGCAGGTAAAGGTTTCATGAGTGACAACAGCATTGACATCAAGCTCATTTGTGCGGTTGCTGGCCGTCAGCCAATGCTCGGCGGGGTCATGGTAGCCGTTCTCCTGCGCGGCAAAGGCCGAGGGGATCAACCCCATGCAAAGGACAACAGCCAGCAGCAGGGACAGCGCCCTGCGGGGAAAATGATGATTTCTTTTCAAATTGTGGCCTCCTTATTGATAGAATAAAAGCCTTGGGACAAAGTGTCTCAAGGCTTACCGCTCCTGCTGGGGCTTATCCAGCGCCGGGGGCTGCTTCTCTTTCCAGTCGTCCAGCAGGGCCATGATCTGATCCTTCATCTGGCGGGGAGTAAACTCCTTGCCAAAATACTTGTTGAGCTCGTCGGTGGTGATAATCACGCGGTCTACCTCCTTTTTTTCCTCACTTAAAATACCGTCAATGATGTCCCCGGTCAGCTTACCGTCCTTATCAAGTTCCCGGAGCCGCTTTGCCTGAGCCACGGAGGGAGAAGCCTGCTCCCCGTCAATGGAAACGGCAATAAGGCGCTGATTTTTGGGGCGAATATAGGAGAGCTCCACAGCAGGCATAAAGCCCATCGTTTTGGCGTCAACCTTATCCAGAAGCTCCGGCACAAGGGAATTGAGCCGGAGATAGCGCATGACTTTTTTATAGTTCATGTCGTGCGCCTCGCCCACAATCTCCACGGAACGCTTGCCGATGTCGCCCTCGGCCACACCTTTCAGCTTTGTGCCTTGGTGCTTGATGTCCTCAACCTCCAAATCCAAAAGGGCGGCCAATTCGCTGGGGAGGGTCTGCTCCCGCTGTTTGTTGCTGTCCTTCATAGCCTGAACAGCCTCATGGTCGCTCATTTCTCGGACGATAAAGGGCATTTCCGTAAGCCCGGCCAGTTCGCTGCCACGGTGACGGCGATGGCCCGCGATAAGCTCATAACCGTTACCGTCCTTTTCAGGGCGGGCAAGACCGGGCACCATAACGCCGTTTTCCTTGATAGACGCAACGGTTTCCTGCATTTTGGCGTCGTCCCGCACCTTGAACGGGTGAGCCCTGAATGTATGAAATGGGTGCAGCTCGGACAGCTTCAGGTAAACCAGCTTGCCCTCCTCCACAGGGCGGGGCGGGGGTGTCGGCTCGGCGGGAGCCTTCGTAGCAGGCGCAGAGCCGGGGCCGGAGCCCCCGCCAGCCGCAGGCCGCTCTGGGGCGGCCTTACCTTGGGACACTTTGTCTCGCTGCCCCTTATCCGAGGCAGACTTGTCCTTGGTGCCCTTGCGGGGTGTAGGGGCTTTATCCGCCTTTTCGGGCCCCGCTTTGGTCTTGCCCTTTTTAGCTGGGGCATCCTGTCCCGTTTTTTCCGGGTCGGCTTTAGCTGCTTTCTTGTCATCGCCGGGAGCGGGGGCTTCAGTGCCCAGCGCCACCTTGCCGGTAATGTCGATCACTTTGCCGTCCGGGATTTTCGAGCCGTCTTTAGGCTCTGCAACAGGGGCAGCATGATCCGGCCCGGATTTTTCAGCCTTTTTATCGGAAGCGGGGGCATCGAGATTTTCAATCCCCAGTTGTACCGGCTGCTGCTCCGCTTGGGGTGCAGGCGGAGCCTTCGATCCGCCCAGCCCGGCAGGGGGAGCCTGTTCCTCGTGGCCGGTTGTTTTCTTTTCGTCTGCCATAGAAATATTGACCTCCTTTGTCATGGAATGAAAAAAGCCGGGCACAATGGCCCAGCAGGGTAGGGTGGCATCGCCTCCTTACAATATGTGATTTTATGAAAAAGCGCCGCCCATAGTCTCCATAGGGCGGCGCAATCATGCAATTTTAGGAATAAGAACCTTGCTTGCTGCTTGTAAACCCTTGATATCACTGGGTTTCTTCAAGTCCTATAATTACACTCCGACCAAAAGAGACAGTCGAAAGGCTGTCTCTTTTTTTGTCAGTCGATCCTCGCCAGAACGGGGAAAAGCCCTTGGTTTTCCAATGAGAAGCGGAAGACCAGGGGCTTTTTTGCGCCTTTACGGGTATTGCTGCCTGTTTGTCAGGATTGCTGCCTGTTTCCGTCGGCGATGTCGGCGGCCGGGCGGCGAGAAGGATTAACGATCCTTCAAAACGTCTTGCCGCGATTCCGATCAATCATTTAGGCTTTTCCATATTTTGCGTAGATGTAGAATAGATTTAACCTGTTGAGAGTTATGCCAAATAATGCTATAATATTTCAAAAATCTATGTTTCAAATAATCTTACATAGTACGATACCAGTTTTCCTTCTCGCATATTTGGCCTTTTGATGCATGCATTACAGTATTTCGAATTTAATTAATTTCTATTGTTTGATCGATGAAAGACTTTCTGCTATCAAACCGGCACCGAATTCTAGTGAATAGAGAATCGTTCCAATTCGAGAATATTACTTTTCTATAATCTTTGAAATAGGCGTTGTCCCAGCTAAACACCCCGTTAAATGTTAAGCTCTCTTGAAGATAATATGGTACCTTGCTTTGAGGAAGCTTAGCAACCAATTGTTTATCGTGGTTTTCTATATCAGAGATCATTTCTGCCGGATCTCCATACCGAGTTAATTCTTCGTTTACTTCTGTTTTGAATACAAAAGAAAATCCTCCAAGTTGGATCACATCTCCATCGTGTAAATCTACAGCACCGCGACTTGCATCCACGCTAACACCATTGATTGCGACAGCTTTATTTCCACGCCTATGAGTCTCATATCGAGGGAACGGTGGAAACATGTGCAATATAAACAATATTTATTCTATTAACAAAGGGACAGTCCGTGCATGATGATTCGATCAGGCAACCATTCTGGAGCTGCAGGAACGGGAGAGAAGAGTATGAATAACCAATCCGAAAAAAGAGTTGTGTTGCAGGCAAAAGGACTGTGTAAGAGTTATGGAAGTGGCAGCGGCCGTGTGGAAGCGCTGCGGGATGTTGATCTTTGTGTATATGAAGGAGAGCTTCTGGTTATTCTCGGCAGCAGCGGTTGCGGCAAAAGCACACTTTTGAATCTTATAGGCGGTGTTGACAGTCCGGACAGCGGTATCCTGTTGGTGGACGGGAAGAATATCTGCAATTTGAGCGAGCGTGGACTGACGGACTACCGCCGGAATAAAATCGGCTTTGTCTTTCAGTTTTTTCACTTGCTGCCGGAACTGACTGCTGAAGAAAATGTGGCGTTGATTGCCGACTTCAGCGGGAAAGGGGCTGACACCGCAGATATCATGCAGATGCTGGGATTGTCGCAGCGGCTGCATCATTATCCGTCCCAGCTCTCGGGTGGAGAACAGCAGCGTGTTGCAATTGCCAGAGCACTGGTCAAACATGCCCGCATTTTGCTATGTGACGAGCCTACAGGTGCGCTTGATGATAAGACCGGAAAGCAAATACTGAAAGTTCTGGAACAGCTTGTGCGCAGGCATGGGCAGACGACCATCGTGGTTACGCACACCCAAGAGATCGCAAAAATGGCGGACCGGGTCATTCAAATGCGCAGCGGAAGGATTGACAAGGAATGGGTCAATGCGGCGCCCACACCTGTGGAGGAGCTTACATGGTAGTTCTGATACGCAGAATGCTGGTGCCGCTGATCCGCAAGTATTTCCGCCTGTTCCTTTCGATGATTGTTGTATCCTGCCTGGGTATTGCGCTGATGGCGGGATTGAGCGGCGCTTTTTACGCACTGGGAAACGGTTTTTCGGATTACCTCGATATGTACGGATATGCGAATGTGTGTATCACGACATCGCCATCCCCAAAACAGCTTTGCGAAGAGCTGGGATCCTTGGAAGGCGTGCTGCAGGCTGATGGGAGAATGGCGGCGGATTTCCCGCTGAAGGCGGGCGGCTACCAGCTCACAGCCCGGGTTTTCAGCTTTTCACCGGACAGTGAGCAGCGCTTTTATGTGCGCGAGGAAACAGAAGCATCCAGTACGCTGCCAGAACTTTATGTGGAGGCGGATTTTGCACAGGCGAATGGAATCGCATCCGGGGATGAACTGGAGCTGAAGCTCGCAAATACAGATCAGAAATTTCAGGTGCAAAAGATCGTATCCACTCCGGAGGCGATCAGCACCGTACAGAATGCATATTTCTGGGGGAATAATTCCGATTTCGGATATGTGTATCTGCCTGAAGAATATGCGGAGATGGTATTTGGAAGTGATCAATTCGTCTGCCAGTTTTTGCTTAAGGTGGATTCGGAGCACGACGAAACGACTGTGCTGGAAGACGCCAAACAAATCTTACAGCAATATCAGATTTTGGACTGCTTTACCTCCGAAGATTCACCGGTTCACCAGCGTATCAAGACTAATTTGGAGCCGCTGCAGGCTTTGTCGTTGCTGCTTCCGCCGCTGTTTTTTGCGGTGATGCTTCTCGTGATGCTGCTGTTCCTTCTGCAGATTATTCAACAATCCCGCAAAGAGATCGGCATACTCAGAACATATGGATTCAGTTCAGGGCAGATTTCAGGACTGTTTCATGTCCTGTGCTTTTGCGTGACGATCCCTGCCATTGGACTTGGCATTGGATGCAGCCAGATTCTGATGCGGTTTGCAGCAAACCTGTATGCAAAGTCCTTCTGGCTGCCGCCCATTGCGGCACATCTGCAATTGCGAGACTGCGTGATTGCGGCAGGATGTACGGCGCTTACAGGACAGCTGGCCGCGGCAATAGGCTGTCGGCAGCTATCGCGGATTCGGCCGGTGGAAGTTTTACAGGGAACGAGAACGTCTTCTGTTTCGACTGCACAGCTCAATCGCCTGCCCAAACGGCTTTCTCCTCTTATGAAGTTTAGTGCGGCAGTCATGCTTCGCAACGGAAGACGATTTATTCTTTCCTCTGTCTGTATTGCCGCATCTATGATGCTGATAGTATCCGCTATTTCGTTTGACCGCTCCAAAAATTATATTCTGGAAGAATTATTTGAAAAACGAATTTCCTATGACTGTCAGATTTATCTGGAGGAAGCTCCGGACGAAATATGGATGCAGGAAATAGGAGCAGTGCCGGGTGTAAGCGAGTGCGAACGTCTGGATTACCTGTCCGCGGATTTGGAATTCAATGGGATGACGGAAGAAATTGTAATCCATGCGCCGGAAACGGATGCAAGGTTAATCCGGGTGTTTGACAAATCTGATGCTCTTATGGATATTCCGGAGGATGGGATTCTGTTGGAGCGCCATCTTGCCAAAAAGATGGGAATCACGGCTGGGGATAAGGTGTATGTAAATGGGCGGAGCCTGACAGTGCAAGGGTTATCAAACCAAAGCGTATCCAGAGTGCAGTATGTTTCGCAGCAGACGATCGGGCAGCTTGGAGCAGGCGGCTGCAGCGTGTTGGTGGCAAGTAATAACGAAGATGCGCTGCGTTCCTATTTAGAGGATCTGGATGGCTGTACGGCTGTTTTCACCCGTATAATCCGACAGGATAGAATCAGGTCGTTCCAATCATACAGTATTGGTGTTTATATCATCATAGCGTTTGCACTGGCTATGAGCCTGATGATTGTACAGAACCGGATGAAGAGCAGCCTTATGGAGCAGCAGCATAGACTGGCAACAATGCGTGTGCTGGGTGTGTACTATGAAGAGATATCCGCATCATGGCTTTTGCAATCGATTTTACAATATGTGATTGCTGCGATAGCCGGGCTTCCGGCAGGAGCGGTGGCAGCGCGTGTGATTCTGCATGAGATGTCCACCTCGAAGAGAGAGTATCCTTTTGCCAATCGGGCAGAAGAATATCTGTTTGCATCGGGAATCTTGTTGCTGTTTATTTTATTGGGGCACTTCCTTTCCATGCGACAGCTCAAACGATGGAATCTGGCAGAAGCAGGAAGAGTGATGGAATAATTATCGGGGGGATGGAACAATGCAGACAAATGTTTGGTGTGAGTTTTTCAGCGAAGGCTTTTTTGGATATGGTCAGAAGGGCGATTTTCAATATGGATCCATCTGGCACATACTTCCGATTGTGCTGTTATTGGTAGGCATATTTTTTACATATCGGTACCGAGAACAGATAAAAAGCTGGAAATATGAAGAGAACTTTCGATTCATCCTTGCGTTTGTCATTCTCATGGTAGAAATGAGCTATTACTGGCGGCTGCTGTATGTGGGAAGCTCAAATCCGGAGGAACACAATCTCATGGATAAGCTTCCCCTGCAGGTTTGTGAGTGGTCTGCAATTTTATCTGTATTTATGCTCTGCAAAAAGAGCCGCGGACTGTATGATGTATGCTTTTATATCTGCTGCTCGCTGGGACTGATTCCGATCATTACACCTGCGGTTATTTCCAGAACCGGTCCCGGATACTATCGTTACTATCAGTTCTGGCTGGAACATATTCTGCCGGTCTACGGCGTTGCCTATATGACGATGGTGCACGGATTTGTCAGCAAAAGAAAAATGATTTACAAACCGGTGCTGCTGCTTTTGGTCCTCAGCGTTTTTGCCATTCCGGCCAACCTTGCCTACGAAAACGCAAATTATTTATATTTGGCAGCAAACACGTCTGGAGCATCCATTGCCAATTTGCTGCCGGCCAATATCTGGCTGCGTGCGGGGATCTATGTGTGTATCGTTTTGGTGGCATTCCTTCTGGTATCTATGGTGCTTCCGCTGTTGCGAAAGCATTTTGAAGAAAAGCAGGCAGATGTGAAAAACTGCACTCCTTCGGAAGTCGCCACAAAAAATTAGACAACTTCAGGAAAAAGATTATACAGTAAAAGACGGCACTCCTTCCGGTTTCTGGATAGGGATGCATTGCATCTTTTAACGAAAGGCACACCATAACGATAAGCTCGATGGGCTGTATTTCGTATCAAAATAAGTCTTTTCTTTCAAAAGAGACAGTCGAAAGGCTGTCTCTTTTTTTGTCTTTTTGAGCAGAGCGCTCCGGCCCGGACCGCCTTACATTCGGCGGGGGGATGGGGTACAATGGGGGGCAGATTGAAAACAGGGGTGTTCTGATGAACTATCGTCCGGACAAATACGGCAATCCGGTCTCCATCCTGGGCTACGGCTGCCTGCGCTTTACCCAGAACCGGGGCAGGATCGACCTGGAGAAGACCGAGCGGGAGATCATGACCGCCTTTCGGGGCGGGGTCAACTACTTCGACACCGCCTACATCTACCCCGGCAGCGAGGCGGCGCTGGGGGAGATCCTGGAGCGCAACGGCATCCGGGAGCAGGTGTCCATCGCCACCAAGCTGCCCCACTACCTGGTGCGGGGCGCGGACGGCCCGGAGAAGATCTTTGCCGAGCAATTGAAGCGCCTGCGCACCGATTACATCGACTACTACCTGATGCACATGCTGACCGACGTGGACGCCTGGGAGCGTCTGAAGGGGCTGGGCATCCTGGAGTGGCTGGAGGAGAAGAAGCGCAGCGGCGCCATCAAGCAGGTGGGCTTTTCCTATCACGGAAACTCCGACATGTTCTGCAAGCTGGTGGACGCCTACGACTGGGACTTCTGCCAGATCCAGTACAACTACATGGACGAGCACTCCCAGGCGGGGCGGCGGGGGCTGCACTACGCCCACGAAAAGGGGCTGCCTGTCTTCATCATGGAGCCCCTGCGGGGCGGAAAGCTGGTCAGCCTGCTGCCCCAGGAGGCCAAGGGCATCTTCGCGGACTACCCGGTGCAGCACACCCCGGCCCAGTGGGCGCTGCGCTGGCTCTGGAACCAGAGCGAGGTGACCTGCGTGCTGTCCGGCATGAACTCCGTGGAGATGGTGGAGGACAACGTCCGGACCGCCTCCACGGTTGAGGTCGGAGAGCTGGGCCAGGCGGAGGAGGAGATGCTGCAGCGGGTGGTGGCGGCCATCAACGCCAACATGAAAGTGGGCTGCACCGGCTGCGGCTACTGCATGCCCTGCCCCAGGGGGGTGGACATCCCCGGCACCTTCGCGGCCTACAACCGCCGGTACTCCGAGGGCAAATTCCCCGCGTTGAAGGAGTATTTCATGTGTACGGCCATGCGCCGCCAGTCCACCGCCGCCTCCAACTGTGTGGGCTGCGGGAAGTGCGAGACCCACTGTCCCCAGGGCGTCCCCATCCGGGAGCAGCTGAAAAACGCCAAAAAGGAGCTGGAGGTGCCCGTCTACAAGATCGCCCGGAAGATCTGTCGGGCGCTGAAAGCGTTTTAAAATGTGCGGCCCCTACATAGAAAATGAAAACACCTGCGATTTTGCCGCACCTGTTCGGTCGGGATTCCAACAACAAAAGGCGCAGTCAAGAGAGAACGCCAACTGATTGCACGGGAAAAGTCACCGCCGTAACGGCGGGTCAGGGCAACAAGTCAGTCAGCTTAGCGCTGCGCCGACGGTAATCGCTGACCCGGCAAGCTCGAATAGGCCTTTTTCTTTGGAATCCAAAACCGTTTCTTTTTGGGGCAACAAAAAGAAATGGTGTTGGACCTGCTCCTTCGTCCCCGCGAAGCGGTCGTTCCTCCATTTCTTCTCTGACACATGAAACACGCGGAAGCGGCCATCAGCCGCTTCCGCGTGTTCTTTTATCATACTATGCATTTGCCAGCCGCCCGTACAACTCCATACAGTGCCGCAGGCGCTGGGCCAGCTCGGGGGTGAAGCTGCCGGGCAGGGCCCGCCAGCACCAGTTGCTTCCCACGGTGGAGGGGGTGTTCATCCGGGCCTCGCTGCCCAGCCCCAGAATGTCCTGGGCCTGCACCACGGTCAGCTCGGCCACGCTGCCCCAGAGGGCGCGCATCATGCCCCAGTGGTCTTCTTCCCCGGTCAGGCGCAGATAGTCCCGGGCCCGCGCCGCGTCGGCGGAATCGGCGGAGGAGAGCCAGCCCAGAGCGGTGTCGTTGTCGTGGGTGCCGGTGTAGGCCACGCAGTGGACGGGGTAGCAGTGGGGCAGATAGTCGCTGCCGCTCTCGTCCCGGCTGTCGAAGGCCAGCTCCAGCACCTTCATGCCGGGAAAGCCGCTGTCCGCCAGAAGCTGCCGCACCGAGTCGGTCAGGAAGCCCAAGTCCTCCGCGATGATGTTCTGGCGGCCGATGGAGCGCTCCACCGCCCGGAACAGCTTCATGCCCGGGCCCTCCCGCCAGCGCCCGTTCCGGGCGGAGGTGTCGCCGTAGGGGATGGCGAAGTAGGAGTCAAAGCCCCGGAAGTGGTCGATGCGCAGCACGTTGTACACGCCGCAGAGGAACCCGATGCGGTTGACCCACCAGGCGTAGCCGTCCTGCTCCATGCGCTCCCAGTCGAACAGGGGGTTGCCCCAGAGCTGTCCGGTCTCGGAAAAGCCGTCGGGGGGACAGCCGGAGACCTCCCGGGGCACCCGGTTTTCGTCCAGCTGGAACAGCTCCGGGTGGGCCCACACGTCCACGCTGTCCAGGGAGACGTAAATGGGCAGGTCCCCGATGAGGGAGATCCCCTTCCCGTTGGCGTAGGCGCGCAGGGCACGCCACTGGGCGAAGAACAGATACTGCACGATCCGCCAGAAGTCCAGCTCCGCCGCGTATTCCCGCCGGGCCGCTTCCAGCGCGTCCGGGTCCTGATTGCGCAGTTCCGGCGGCCAGTCCAGCCAGGAGGCCCCGCCGTGGCGGTGCTTCAGGGTCATGAACAGGGCGTAGTCCTCCAGCCAGGAAGCATTTTCCCGGCAGAATTTTTCAAAATCCTCCGGCGGGGCGGCCCGGAAGCGCTCCGCCGCCCAGCGCAGCACCAGGTAGCGCTTGCGGTACAGAGCGCCGTAGTTGACCCGGCCGGGCGTACTCTCCCAGTCGATGTCCCCGTAGTCCTCCCGGTTCAGAAGACCCCGGCGCTCCAGCTCCTCCAGGTCGATGAAGTAGGGGTTGCCCGCGAAGGTGGAAAAGGATTGGTAGGGGGAATCCCCGTAGCTGGTGGGGCAGATGGGCAGAAGCTGCCAGTAGGACTGCCCCGCCGCGGCCAGAAAGTCCACGAAATCGCGGGCCGTCTGCCCCATGGTCCCGATGCCGCCGGGGGAGGGCAGGGAGGACAGGTGCATCAGGATACCGCTGCTTCTCATGGACAACACCTCGTTTCAATGGGTCTCAGGGAACCTTAGATTTTCCGCACGCTCTCGCCGGGGATCAGGTCGAAGGGCGTGACCTCGTGGACGGCTTGGTCGTGCCCGTCCATACACCGCAGCAGGATCTCCACGCTGCGGTGGGCGATGGTATCCCGGTGCTGGCGGATGGTGGTCAATTGGGGGGTCAGATACCGCCCCAGGTCAATGCCGTCGTAGCCGATGATGGACACATCCTCGGGCACCCGCAGGCCCCGGTCCCGGATGGCCCGGACGGCCCCCACCGCCATGACGTCGGACATGGCGAACACGGCGGTCAGGTCGGGCATCTTGTCCAGCAGGGCCGCCATGGCGTCATACCCGCTGTCCAGGGCGAACCGGGCCATGACCAGCTGGCGCTCCGGGTCGAAGGGGATGCCGTGGGCGGCAAAGGCGCGCAGGCAGCCCTCGTACCGGGTGGAGGCGGCGTGGGAGAGGTCCATCTTGCCCGCCAGGACACCGATCTTTGTGTGGCCCAGGGCGAGCAGGTGTTCCACCGCCCGCTCCGCCCCCGCCGCGTCGTCGGTGCTGACGCTGGACAGGTTGGGAAAGCCCAGGGTGTCGGCGGAGTTGGTGACCAGCACGCACGGGATGGTGATGGGGGCGAACTGACGGCGGAAGTCCTCCAGAGTGCTGCCCAGGAACAGGATGCCCTGGGGGTGGCGCTCCCGGCAGACCCGGAGGGCCTGCTCCACCTCGTTGTCGTCCTCGTCGATGTAGTAGATCAGGCAGGCGAAGCCCTTTTCCCGGATCAGGCCCTGCAGCTGCTCCACCAGGGAGGCGAAGAGCATGTTCTGGGTGCCCTTGACGATGATGGCGATGCCGCTGCTGGTCTGCTGCTTCAGGTGCTTGGCGTTGCTGTTGAGCTTGAAGCCGTGCTCCTTGACCACGGCCTCCACCCGGCGCTTGGCGTCCTCCGACACGTTGGGGCTGTCGTTGAGCACCCGGGAGACCGTGCCCACGGAATATCCGGACAGGCGGGCGATGTCTTTGATGGTCATGGCCGATCAGCCCTTGACAGCGCCGGCGGCCACGCCCTTGATGATGTGCTTCTGGCAGAGCAGATAGAAGATGATGACGGGGATGATGCTCAGCAGGATCAGGGCCATGGTGGCGCCCATATCCACGGTGCCGAAGCTGCCCTTCAGATACTGGATGTGGATGGGAATGGTGCGGTACTCGTTGATGTCGAGGACCAGAGAGGGCAGCAGGTAGTCGTTCCACACCCACATGATCTCCAGCACGCCCACGGAGATCAGGGTGGGCTTGAGCATGGGGAGCACCACCTGGAAGAAGGTGCGGATGGGGCCGCAGCCGTCAATGGCGGCGGCTTCCTCAATTTCCAGGGGAATGGACTTGACGAAGCCGGTGAACATGAAGATGGCGAGACCCGCGCCGAAGCCCAGGTAGACCACGGGAATGGTGTAGGGGGTGTTCAGGTGCAGGGAGTCGGCGGTGCGGGACAGGGTGTACATGACCATCTGGAAGGGGACCACCATGGAGAAGATGCACAGGAAGTACACCAGCTTGCAGAACCGGCCGCCCACGCGGGAGATGTACCAGGCCGCCATGGAGGTGCAGACCAGAATCAGGGCGGTGGAGAGCACGGTGATCAGCAGACTGAACAGGGCGGACTTCAGGAAGGGATAGTTGCCGAAGGTCATGCCCTTGACGAAGTTGGCCAGGCCCATGAAGGTGTCCGCGTTGGGCAGGGCGAAGGTATCCATGTTGATGGCGTTGTTGGACTTGAAGGAGTTGATGAGCACCATGACGATGGGCATGATATAGACCACGCAGATGATGGCCATCACCACGGTGGCGGCGATCCGGCCGGAGTGGCGCTTTTTCTTGATCCGGGGAGCGTTGTTCATTACTGCTGCACCTCCTTGGAGCGGGTAGCGCGAAGCTGGATCAGGCCGATGGCGACCACCAGGATACAGAACAGGACGGCCTTGGCCTGACCGACGCCGCGGTTGGTGACGTTGGACGAGAAGGAGTTGACGATGTTCAGGGCCAGCATCTCCGTGGTCTTGATGGTGGAGCCGTCCGCCAGCATGTTGAAGGGACGGCCCTCGGTCAAAGCCAGGTTCTGGTCGAACAGCTTGAAGGAATTGGTCAGGGTCAGGAACATGCAGATGGTGATGGAGGGCATCATGTTGGGGATGGTGACCTTCCACAGGGTCTGCCAGCGGTTGGCGCCGTCGATGCGGGCGGCCTCCAGCATATCCTCGGGCACCGCCTGCAGTCCGGCGATGTAAATGATCATCATGTAGCCGATCTGCTGCCAGCACATCAGGATGACCAGGCCCCAGAAGCCGTACTTGGTCTCCAGCAGGATGGAGGTGCCGAACCGGGTCAGGATGCCGTCAAAGATCATGGACCAGATGTAGCCCAGCACGATGCCGCCGATCAGGTTGGGCATGAAGAACACCGTGCGGAACAGGTTGGAGCCCTTGATATTCTGGGTCAGGACGTAGGCCACCGTGAAGGCCAGCAGGTTGATGGCGATCAGGCTGACCAGGGCGAACAGGGCGGTGTACCAGAAGGCGTGCAGGAAAGAGGGATCCTGCAGGGCCTTGACGTAGTTGCTCAGACCCGCCCACTCCCAGTCGCGGGTGATGCGGAACTTGGTGAAGGACAGGAACAGTCCCTGCAGGAACGGCCAGACAAAGCCGATGCAGAACGCCGCGACGGTAGGCAGCAGGAACAGCCATCCCATCCGCGCGATGGGCCGGCGGATCAGGCTGGAGCTCAATCCGTCATGAGGTGCCCGTTTTTTCTTTTTCATTTCTTTCCCACACTCCGATCTTGATAAATTGTTGACTGAGGCGTACGGGTCCGGCGCCGTCCCACGGCGCGGCACCCCTGCGTCCCATTCTTTTTTAGAGGTATGGGGCGGGCGTTTCCGCCCGCCCCACAGTTTTACAGTTCCAATGCGGTTGTGACCGTTTTGACTCAGCCCTGGTTCTCAGCGGCGTACTGCTGCGCCCAGCCCTGCACGAAAGCGGTCTCCACGCCGGACCAGTCGCCGGTGCCGGCGGTGTACTTGGTCAGAGCGTCCACCACGCCGGCGCGCCAGTCGTCCACGGCGGGGGTGAAGTTGAAGGCCCAAGAGACAGAGTACTTGCCGTCGGCGACATACTCAGCGGCGTTGTTGAGGAAGAGGTTGGAGTTCTCGGGGGAGTTCTTGTAGGGGATGGCACCGAACTGCTCGGTCATGCACTTGGTGCCGGCCTCGGAGGTGACCATCCAGTACATGAAGTCCAGGGTGGCCTTGATATCGGCCTCGGAAGCGTTCTTGTTGACGGCCCAGCAGTTCTCGGTGCCAGAGCACAGGCCGGCCTTCTCCTCGCCGTCCACGCCGCAGTAGAGGGGGATCATCTGCAGCTCGTCATCGGTGAAGCCGGCCTCCTTCAGGCCCGCGTACTCCCAGGAGCCGTTCTGATAGAAGACGGCCTTGCGCTCCTTGAACTCGCCGGTGGACATATCGCCGGTGGCGGTGGCCAGGTCGGCGCCGGTGACGGCGGAGTCGGTGATGTACAGATCCCAGATGTTCTTATAGGCGTCCAGGTAGGTGCCCTTGATCTCGGCGGGCTGGGAGGTGACGCCGTCGTCGCGGAACTCGTAGTACAGGGGCATGTTGGCCAGGTGGCCGGAGAAGCGCCAGCTGGAAGAGCCGTCCAGACCGGCGGAGGAGAAGGCGTCAAAGCCCAGCTCGTCGGCGCGCTCATGGATGTCGTCGGCGACCTTCTTCAGGGTCTCAAAATTGGTGATGTCGGAGATGTCATAGCCGGCCTCGGCCAGCAGGGTCTTGTTGACGATGATGCCGAAGCTCTCGGTGCAGTAGCCGATGGAGGCGATGGTGCCCTCGGGGGTGTAGAGGATGATGTCCTGAGTCAGCTCGCCGAGCACGTCGGTGCCGGTCAGGTCGTAGCAGTAGTCGCCCCAGGTCTTCACAGCGCCGGGGTTGCCGACGTTAAAGAGGGTGGGGGCGTCCTTCTTGTCCATCTCGGAGGTCAGCTTGGTGTTGTAGTCGCCGGAGGCGGCGGTGACGACCTTGACCTTCACGCCGGTCTCTTTCTCGTAGGTTTCAGCGATCTTCTGCAGGGCGGCGTCGGCCTCGGGCTTGAAGTTCAGCCAGTAGACAGAGCCTTCATCCTTGCTGCCGCAGCCGGCCAGAAGAGCGAAGACCATGACTGCGCTGAGTGCGAGGGCGATAAGACGCTTTTTCATTTTCATTTTCCTCCTGTAAGAATAAGATTAAGTATGCCTGGGAGAGTGGAAACGTTTCATGGAAACGTTTCCAAATCTCTTTACAAACATCATAAACTATTTTTTCGGAAGTTGCAATCCTTTTTTGACGTTTTTGCTAATTTTGTGAAAGTGGACAATTCCATTTTGCGTATTTTTCACAATTCGACCAGATACTAGGAGAAATCCCCCTGAATTCGGCATTTACGCCGGGCAAGAGTCATGGTACAATATAAACAGACAAATTGAGTAAATGGGGGCGCACGGGATGAAGCCTTACGTGTTTGGTGTGGATATCGGCGGGACGACGGTGAAGCTGGGTCTGTTCACCTGCGAAGGGGAGCTGCTGGAAAAGTGGGAGATCCCCACGCGAACGGAGAACGGCGGGGCGGAGATCCTGCCCGACGTGGCCCGGTCCATCCGCTGCGCCCTGGAGAACCGGAGTATCGAAGCGGGGCAGGTGGAGGGTATCGGCATCGGCGTGCCCGGCCCCGTGGATGAAAACCATGTGGTCCACAAGTGCGTCAACCTGGGCTGGGGCGTGATCAGCGTCCGGGGGCGGATGAACGAGCTGCTACCGGAGATCCCCAACGTGCACGCGGGCAACGACGCCAACGTGGCCGCCCTGGGCGAGCTGTGGCAGGGCGGCGGCAAGGGCCGGGGGCTGAAAAGCGCCGTTCTGTTCACCCTGGGCACCGGCGTGGGCGGCGGCGTGGTTTTGAACGGCCGCATCGTGCCCGGCGCCAACGGCGGCGCCGGGGAGGTGGGCCACATGACGGTGGAGCCCCTGGAGACCGAGGCGTGTTCCTGCGGCAAGCGGGGCTGCCTGGAGCAGTACGCCTCCGCCAACGGCGTGGTGCGCCTGGCCAGACGGATGCTCGCGGAGAGCGATCTGCCCTCCGCCCTGCGGGAGATGGAGAATTTCACCTCCCGGGAGATCTGCGACCTGGCCCGGGAGGGCGAGGAGATGGCCCGGGCCGTTGTGGATCGCTGCGGCGACTATCTGGGCCGGGCCATGAGCTATGTCTCCTGCACCATTGACCCGGATATTTATATCATCGGCGGCGGCATGAGCCGGGCGGGCAGCGTACTGACCGACTCCATTTTAAAGTATTATCAACAGTACGCCTTCCACGTCTCCGCCCGCACGGGGATCGTGGTGGCCCAGCTGGGCAACGACGCGGGCATCTACGGATGCGCGAAGATGATTCTAACTTGAGGAGGAACTGTGTATGAGCGCGACAGTCTATTTTTCCCGCACCATCACCCCGGAAAAGGTGGTGGAGCTTTACAAGCTGGTAGGACGGGAGCTGCCCGGCCGGGTGGCGGTCAAGCTCCACTCGGGGGAGAAGGGAAACCAGAATTTCCTCGGCCCCGATTTCTGGCGGCCCATGATCGAGTATGTGGGCGGCACCGTGGTGGAGTGCAACACCGCCTATGAGGGGGAGCGCAACACCACCGAGCGGCACCGCAAGCTCATCGAGTACCACGGCTGGAGCAAGGCGTTTGACGTGGACATCATGGACGCCGAGGGCCCCGACCTGGAGCTGAGCATCCCCAACGGCAAGATCATTCAGAAGAACTATGTGGGCAAGGACATTACGCGCTATGACTCCATGCTGGTGCTGTCCCACTTCAAGGGCCACCCCATGGGCGGCTACGGCGGCGCGCTGAAGCAGCTGTCCATCGGCGTGGCGTCCTCCTTCGGCAAGGCGTATATCCACGGCGCGGGCGTGCCGGCGGACATCTGGACGGCCGACCACGACAAGTTCCTGGAGTCCATGGCGGACGCGGCCAGCTCCGTGGTGGAGTATTTCAAGGACAAGCTGGTCTATGTGAACGTCATGAAGAACATGAGCGTGGACTGCGACTGCTGCGCGGTGGCCAAGGACCCCTGCATGGCCGACATCGGCATCCTGGCGTCCACCGACCCCATCGCCATCGACCAGGCCTGCATCGACCTGGTGTACGCCAGCGACGACCCGGGCAAGCCCCTGCTGCTCAAGCGCATCGAGAGCCGCAACGGCATCCACACCATTGAAGCCGCCGCCGCTCTGGGCTACGGCAGCCGGGAATACCGGCTGGTGGAAGTGGACTGATCCGGAAATTTGAAAAGATGAATCAAAAAAACCTCGACTTTTGTCGAGGTTTTTTTGATGGCGGTGTCAGCAGGTCGCTTCCACCGCTCCGAACCGGAACTGGCTCATGTACAGATCGTAATAGAAGCCCTTCTTCTCCAGAAGAGCCTGGTGGCTGCCCTGCTCGATGATCCGGCCGTGGTCCACCACGATGATTTTGTCCGCGCTGCGGATGGTGGAGAGCCGGTGGGCGATGACGAAGGAGGTCTTATCCTTCATCAGCTCCAGCAGCGCCGCCTGGATGACCTGCTCCGTCCGGGTGTCCACGGAGGAGGTGGCCTCGTCCAGGATCAGGACGGACGCCCGGGAGATGATGGCCCGGGCAATGTTCAGCAGCTGGCGCTGGCCCTGGGACAGGTTTTCGCCGTTGTCGGTCAGCACGGTGTCGTAGCCCTGGGGGAGCTGCAGGATAAACTCGTGGGCGTGGGCCTGCCGGGCGGCCCGCTCCACCTCCTCGTCGGTGGCGTCCGGCCTGCCGCAGCGGATGTTTTCCCGGATGGTGCTGGAAAACAGGAAGGTGTCCTGCAGCACCAGGGCGACCTGGCGGCGCAGGGACTTCCGGGTGATCCCGCCGATGGGCCGGGAGTCGATGGTGATCTGGCCGCCGTCGGCGTCGTAGAACCGGGTCAGCAGGCTGATGATCGTGGTCTTGCCCGCGCCGGTGGGGCCGACGATGGCCACCGTCTCCCCGGGGGCGGCGCTGATGCAGGCGTCATACAGCACCTGCTTGCCCGGCACATAGGAGAAGTCCACGTGCTCCAGCCGGATGTCGCCCGTGATGGCGCCGATCTCTTCGGCGCCGGGCGCGTCCTGCTCGGGCTGCTCGTCCATGGTCTCGAACACGCGCTCGGCGCTGACCAGAGCCAGCTGCAGCGTGTTGACCAGAGTCAGGATGTTGTTGATGGGGTTGGTGAAGCTGCGCATGTACAGCATGAAGGAGAACACGTCGCCCACGCTGGTGCCGCCCAGCCCGGTGATGACGCAGAGACTGCCGCACACCGCCACCAGCAGGTAGGCCACATTGTTGACCATGTTGTTGCAGGGGCCGATCACGGAGGCGGCCGCCTGGGCCCGGGTGGCGTCGGCGACGTACCGCTGGTTGATCTCGGAGAACTGCGCCTTAACTTTTTCCTCCCGGCTGAACAGCCGCAAAACCTTCTGCCCGGAGACCATCTCCTCGATGTACCCGTTCATCTCGCCCAGGTTCTTCTGCTGGCCGACGAAAAACCGGCGGGCGTAGCGGGTGACGAGCCGGGTGATGATCACGGTCAGAGCGGACGCGAACAGGCACACCAGGGTCAGCAGCGGGCTCAGCAGCAGCATGGCGACCAGCATGCCCGCGACGCTGACGATGCTGGACAGCAGCTGCACCGCGTTTTCGGAGATGGCGGTGGCGATGTTGTCGATGTCGTTGGTCAGGCGGCTCATGATGTCGCCGCTGCTCTGGGAGTCAAAAAAGCGCAGGGGGAGCCTTTGCACCTTTTGGAACAGGTCCCGGCGCAGGGCGGCGGACACGGTCTGGGAGATGCGGATCATCAGCCGGTTCTGCAGATAGGTCGTTCCGGTCCCGGCCAGGTACATCAGGAGCATCAGCACGCAGACGTACCCCAGCTTTTTCAGATCGGCCGCCAGGATGAAGTGGTCGATGGTGTACCCGCACAGGCGGGTGCCCAGGATGGTCACCAGCGTGGAGACCACCACGCAGGCGAACGCCGCCGTCAGCGCGGCGCGGTAGGGCAGCAGATAGCCCAGCAGGCGGCGGAGGGTGCCGCGCCCGTTGGTCAGGACCGCCTTCTCCGCGAAGGGGTCCGAAAAGCGCTGTCCGAAGCTCATTCTTTTGGTATTGGGCTCAGCCATGGCTGCTCATTGCCTCCTCTCCCAGCTGGGTGCGCGCGATGGAGCGGTAGATCTCGCAGCTCTCCATCAGCTGCGCGTGGGTGCCCCGGGCGATGATGCCGCCGTGCTCCATGACCAGGATCTGGTCGCAGTGCATGATGCTGGAGATCCGCTGGGCGATGTAGATCATGGTGGACCCGGCCAGCCGCTCCCGCAGGTTTTCCTGCAGCGCGGCCTCGGTCAGCAGGTCCAGGGCGCTGGTGGAGTCGTCCAGGATCAGGATCCTGGGCGCGTGGAGCAGGGAGCGGGCGATGGAGAGCCGCTGCTTCTGTCCGCCGGAAAAATTGCTGCCGCGCTGGGCCACATGGGCCTCCAGCTGCTCGGGCATTTCCTGCAGGAAGCTCCGGGCGGCCGCCCCCTCGGCGGCGTCCCAGACCTCCTCCTCGGAGGCGTCGTTTTTCCCGTAGCGCAGGTTTTCCGCCACGGTCCCGGAAAATAGGCGGCTGTTCTGGAGCACGATGCCCACGTCGTTCCGCAGGACCTCCGGCGCGATCTCCCGCAGATCCACGCCGCCCAGAAGGATCTGCCCCGCGTCGGGGTCGTACATGCGGGCGCACAGCGCCGCCAGGGTGCTCTTGCCGCAGCCGGTGGGCCCGATGATGCCCAGCCGCTGTCCCTCCCGCACGGTGAAGCTGATGTCCCGCAGGGCCTTCTCGCTGCCGTGATAGGAAAAGCTGACGTCCCGGAACTCCAGGTCGAACCCCTCCGGGTCAGCCGGCTGCTCCGGCGCGGCGGTGGCGTTCTGAGCGTCCAGGACCTGGGTGATCCGCCCCACGGAGGCCTGGGCCCGGGAAAAGCTGATGGACATGTTTACCAGCATGGTCAGGGTGCTGGAGATCTGGACCAGGTAATTGATGAACGCCATGATCCGCCCCTCGGGCAGCTCCCCGGCGACCTGCATATGCCCGCCGAACCAGAGCACCGCCACGATGCTGAAATTCATGACCAGGGTCACGATGGGCATCAGGCGGAAGGTGGCCATCTGGGCGCGGACGCTGCTTTCGAGGAAGGCGTGGTTGGTCTCGTCAAACTGCCGGGACTGTTCCTCCTCCAGAGTCAGGGATTTCACCACCCGGATCCCCAGCAGGTTCTCCCGCACGGCGGTGTTGACCCGGTCCATCCACCGCTGCATGTTGGCGTACAGCGGGATGGCGTACCGGACGACCAGCACGGCGGCCACGGCGAGCAGGGGGATCACCACGCAGAGGAGCAGGGCCAGACGCGGGCTGAGGGTAAAGGCCATGAAGACGCTCCCGATGCAGAGCAGGGGGGCCCGGAAGATGCCGCGCATCAGCGTCATCAGCATGTTCTGGACCTGGGTGACGTCGCCGGTCATCCGGGTCACCAGGGAGGCGGTCTCCAGCTCGTCGATTTTGGCGCAGTCCAGGGAAAAGATCTTGCCGAACAGCCGGTCGCGCAGGGCGCCGCCGAAATGGAAGGCCGCGTAGGTGGCCAGAATGCCGCACAGCGCGCCGCCCAGCATCCCCAAAAACGCGCAGCCGAGCATCCGCAGGCCGGTGTGCAGCACGTAGGCCAGATCGGAATTGGCCACGCCGATGTCAATGATCTCGGACATCAGCGTAGGCTGCTGAAGGTCCATGTAGACCTCCACAAGCATACAAAGGGGGGCCAGCAGCGCGCACAGCCGCGCTTTCCCTTTTAAATTTTCACGAATGAGTCTGATCATGGTTCTCCCTTTCCGGAAAGAGCCGGACCTGTTTCGGCCCGGCTCTTCCCGCCGCGATATATGAAATTAATTTAACACAAACTGCCAGTTTTGTCCAGCGAGGGGGCGGTTTTTTGTCCCGCCCGCCGCGAAAAAACCGCAGTGCCCGCGCGGGACACTGCGGTTTTAGGGAACCTCTGCTTTCAACGGATGACGGGCGCGGGGCGGGCATCCGGGGAAAGGCGGCGCGGGCGGACGCCTCAGGTGCCCTTGACGATATTGTAGCGGGTCAGGTCCTTTGCATAGCGCTTGTCAAACGAGAGGTGGGTGTCCTTGTACGCCACGTAACCGCTGTCCGCCGGGTTGGACGAGCCCAATTTGGGCCCGCCGGCGTGGGCGGGGCGGGGCGGCTCGGGGTCGCAGTCCAGCTCCGCCGCCCGCAGGGCGCAGATCAGGGTGTGGTTGACCAGGTCCGCGTCGATGAGCATGTCCTCATGTCCGCGCAGCACCCAGTCGTAGTCCTCGCGCCGGGCCATGAGCTTGGCCACGTTGATGGCGTAGCGCAGCACGCTGGGCTGGGGATCGGCGCACTTGTATTTCAGAGGAGCCTTGCCCAGGTTGTCGCCCACGAACAGAAGACGCATTTTTTTGTCCAGATAGGCGGTGCTGTCGGGGGAGTGTCCGTCCAGCATAAAGGTCTCGATCACCCGGTTGCCCAGGTCGATCTTGTAGCCGTCGTCCACGATGACGATCTCATAGTCCATGGGGAAATCGGCGGCGTTCTGCCTGCCGTTGGGAATGCGCGCGATCTCGGCGGCCAGCCGGCCCATGTACGCCACCTCAAAATAACCGTTGCCGCCGGTGTGGTCGAAATGGCCGTGGGTGTTGGCGACCATGCGCACCGGCTTGCCGCAGAGGGCCTCGCAGTACTCCCGCAGGGCGCAGGGCGTGTCGCCGGAGTCGATCATCATGCCGCAGTCATCCCCGGCGATCAGGTAGGCGGTGGTGTTTCCGATGTAGATCACCCAGGTGTTGTCGGCCAGCAGCTTGGAGCGCAGAACGGCTTCTTCCATAAGAACTCCTCCTCACATTTTGGGGACAATGTAACACAAGCTGCCAATTTTGTCCAGCGGAGAGCCGGTAATTTTTCCCGGGCAGACGGCCGGATCGTTTGGGAAACGGCATGAAACGGCCCCGCTTTGAGACCGGCCGCCGCGGCGCGGCGGCGGGGGGCTGCGGCGCGGAAAACGGCGGAATTCCGGCTGAGATTTCCTGAAATACAGCGCCTTCCACGGACTTGAACGGCCCGCACGCCCCTACAGACGGAGTGTCCGAAAAATCGAATGGCATATTACCGGAACCTATGGTAGAATTGTATATCATATCCAGTCCTGAAACGGAGAGGGAGGTGCCTTATGGACGAAGCTTCCGAGGAGAAACGGGGCGGCTTTCGGGCCCGGAATACCCGCACGCTCACAGTCCTTCTTCTGATCGCCATTTTTGTTTTCGGCACGATCCAGGCGGTCAGCGGCCGGAGCGGGTCGGTCACGGCCGAGGTGGGCAGCAATATGCTGGGAGTGCTGGGCTCTTACGGCGAGACCGTCTTCGTGCAGATGGAGGAGATCACGCAGGTCCGGCTGGCCGATGAGCTCGATTTCGGCCGGATGCTGGAGGGGGAGGAGACGAAAACCACCCTGTCGGGGCGGTACGAAAACGACGCGTTCGGCGCGTATACGCTCCACGTCTATCCGGAGAAAGCCCCCTACATCGTGGTCAGCTACGGGGACGGGGAAACGCTGGTCTTCAACCAGAAGACGGCGAAGCAGACCCGGGCGCTTTATGAGGAACTGACAGAAAAAATATAAATGACCGTCATCGGGTCAGAAAGGGGTCATCCTATGAGTTCAAGCCACTGCCTGCGGGCCGGCGCGGGAACGGCCGTTGTGGAGATCGGCGGGGATATCCTGCCCATTGAGGGTTTCACGTCCGTGCGCGACCCGCTGCATGTCCGCGTCCTGATCCTGGAAAGCGGGATCCGCACAGTCATCGCCTCGGTGGAGATCACATCGCTTTTCGACTCGGTTCTGGAAGCCATGCTGGGCAGGCTCTGCGAACTGACGGGCGCGGAGCGGGAAAACGTCTGGCTGACCACCACCCATTCCTTCGGCGGCCCCCACCTCTGGCCGGCGCCCAAGCCCGGCGAGACGGAGCAGCGCGGCCCCCGGGCACGCACGGAGGAGGACATCCTGCGCTGCGCCCGGCTGGAGCAGGCGTACCACCGCGCGTTGGAGCAGGCGGCGCGCACGGCGGCCGCCGGTATGCGGGACGCGGTGATGGGCGCGGGCCGGGGCTTCTGCACCGTCAATGCCAGCCGCAACGTGGAGACCCGGGACGGCTGGTGGCTGGGCACGGACGCGGAGGAGCCCTGCGACCACAGCCTGACGGTCCTGCGGGTGGACGACACCGCCGGAGAACCCATCGCCCTGCTCTATACATACGGGGTGCGCTCCTGCGTCATGAAGACCTCCAAAGGGCCGGACGGCGGCGGGATCATCACCTCGGACCTGTGCGGCGTGACCAGCATGGCGCTGGAAAAGGAGTTCGGCGGGGAATTCACGGCGCTTTTCCTGTGCGGCGCGGCCGCCGACCAGGAGCCGCAGCTCAAGTCGCTTCAGACGGAGGTGGATAAGAACGGCGACGCGCGGGACATCGACCAGAGCGCCATCGGCGGCGCCCTGCTGGACGCCCAGGCGGTCCGGCTGGCGGCCGAGGTGCTGAAGACCTGGCGGCGCACCGCCTGCCTCCGGGACGTCTGGAAGATCCGCGCGGGCAGCCGGAGCTGCATCTGTCCCACAAAGAAGATGGGCCAGACCGCGTCCTTTGTGAAGCCCACCCGGGAGGCCGTTTTTGAGCCGGACGGGGAAACGGAGCTGACCGTGTATGCCCTGCGCCTGGGCGTGCTGAACCTGATCGGCGTGCAGCCGGAGATCGACAGCGTCACGTCCATGGAGCTGGCGCAGGCCGTGGACGGCGAGCTCAGCGCGGCGGTCATCCAGGTCAACGGCGGCGGAAAGTGCATGCCCGAGCGGACGGCCTATGAGCAGGTCAAGTACCAGAGTCTGAACTCCCCGTTCCAGGCCGGGTGCGCCGAGATCACGCGGGACACGGCGATCGGGCTTTTGCGGGAGCTGGACTGAAGGAGGCACCCATGGAAACAAACGACCTTCGGGAAATACTGGCCCTCGCGGAAAAGCGCAGCTACGCGGCCACGGCCGACGCGCTGTTCATCTCCCCGTCCTCCCTTTCCCGGCACATCGCCGCCGTGGAGCAGCAGCTGGGGGCTCCGCTGTTCTACCGGAACTCCCGCAGCGTGATGCTGACCAGCTACGGCGAGATGCTGCTGCCCTACGCCCGGAAGATCACCGAGCTGGAGGACGAATATCTGGAGAAGCTGGATCAGGCCCGGCGGTCCGACCGGGCCGGACTGCGCATCGGGGCCTTCTTCCGCCTGTCCGCCCACGGGATCATGTCGCAGATCGCGCGGTTTTTAGGGGAGAACCGGGAGATCTCCCTGGAGATCCAGAGCGACGCCAACGACCGGCTTTTGGACCTGCTGCGCAGGGGCAAGTGCGACCTGGCCTTCGTCCAGGAGGAGGGGCCCTCGGCCGAGGACGGGCTGAGCCGCCTGACCGTGGGGGTGGACACCCTGGCGGCGGCGCTGCCGGCGGACCACATCCTGGCCGGCGCGGAAAGCGTGCGGCTGTCCCAGCTGCGGGAGGAGCCGTTTGTGCCCCAGCCCCCCCAGACCATCCAGAGCAGGCTGGCGGCGGACGCCTTCCGCCGGGCGGGCTATGTGCCCAAGCAGACACGGCTGGCGGTCTCGGGCGTGGGCGTGCTGGAGCTGGTGGAGCAGGGGCTGGGGATCGCCCTGGTGCAGGCGAAGCTGGCCCGGGAAAGGCTCTGCCCCGGCGTCGTGCTGGTCCCGCTGGACCCGCCGGAGCGGATCTGGATCAACCTGGTGTGGTCCCCGGACGGGCTTTCGGAGATCGGAAAGTCGCTGATCTCCTTCTTCCGGGGCAGTGCCGCCGGAAAGATGCCCCAGAAATAAGAAATGAAAAAGAGGGAGAACCGGGGCGGTTCTCCCTCTTATTTTGATCGGTTCAGTCCACGCAGCTCACAAGGCGGCAGAATTCATCCTGGAAGAGCCGGGCGGCGGGCTCGTCCACCGACTCGTTTTTGTAGAACAGGATCTCAAAGCGGCAGTCCTCCTTGGGGGTGGCGTGGTGGATGTTGCTGATCCGCTCATCCAGAAGGTGGCGCGGGACGATGGCAAAGCCCTTTCCCAGGTTGGTGTTCAGCAGGGCGGTCTCCGGCGAGGGGACGCGGATGATGTGGACCCGTCCGCCCGTGGCCTGCTCGGCCATCTGCCGGATCCGGGCAAAGGAGCCGATGGTGCCGTGATAGCCGGGGATAAAGAGGGTTTCGCCCGCCAGCTCGGACAGGGAAATCTCCCCGCCGGGCTGCAGCCGGTGCCTGCCGGGCAGCACCAGCCAGCTCTTCTCGTACATGGTGGCCCGCAGGCGGAAGCAGTCCGGGACGTTGATGGCGCTGGACGGCATGACCAGACAGTGGTAGGCGGTCAGGTCGCACTCGTCGGGGGTGGTCAGGATGTCGGCGGACAGCAGCACGTCCGGATAGGTTTCGCTGAAATAGACGAGGAAGTTTTCAATGGCGTTGCGCATGACGGGCCGCAGACACGCGAAATGCACCGAGCCCGCCACGCCAATCCCGGCGGAGCGGACGCGCTCGATGGCCTGCTCGTTTGCCTGCAGATAATCCCACGAGGCGCGGTACAGGGCGGCGCCGGCGGAGGTCAGGGCCACGCCGTGGGGGCCGCGCTGAAAGAGGTGGACGCCCAGCTCCTTCTCCAGCTCCTGGATATGGCGGCTGAGCACGGACTGGGCCATATAGAGCTTTTTCGCCGCCCGGCCGTAGTGGAGCACCTGGGCCAGGGTCTGAAATTCAAACAGCCTGTCGGTATTCACAGATCGTCCTCTCCTTCCCGGTCTCCGAATTCCTCCAGAAACAGCCGCAGGGCGGGGTTGTCGTTTTCGGGGTGGTACAGCATGTCGATGGTGCACTGGCACAGAGGGTCCGTCAGGGGGAGCAGGGTGGTGTGGCGGGGGGTGTGGCCGCGCAGCAGCCAGGGGCAGATGGCGATGCCCTGCCCCATCTGGACCAGCAGGGTGTAGTACAGGGGGGAGACATGCCCGTCAAACAGGAAATAGCGGATGCCGGACGCCCGCAGCGCCTCCAGCTCCCGGTCGCGCAGGGAGGTGTCCCGGGTCTCCGGGTAGAGCAGCAGGGTCTCCCCGTCCAGCTCGCTGAGACTGACGGACTGCTTCCACGCCAGGCGGTGCTTGCTGGGCACCAGCGCGCACAGCTTGGTGCGGAAAACGGGCCGGCGCACCAGGCCGGCGCAGGAGGGAAGCTGCGGGCAGTAGGCGAAATAGAGGTCCACACGTCCGCTGTTCAGCCCCTCGGCAATGCCGATCTCCTGGTCGTTGAAGAAGCTCGGCGTGATCTCCGAGTGGTGCGTCAGAAACTCGTCCAGGAACCGCCCCACCACCGGAGGCATGGCTTTTTCCTGGAAGGCCAGCCGCAGGAGGCTGGCGGGGCTGGAGTCCATGGCCTGGACCCGGTCCACGATGCCCTGCCAGCCGCTGAGCAGCCGGCGGGCGTCGCTCAGGTACAGCCGCCCCTGCTCGGTCAGCTCCGAGCCCTTGGCGCCCCGCTCCAGCAGCTTGACGTTGAGGTGGGCCTCCAGCGCCGAGACACGTTCGGAGAGCGTGGCGGGCGAGACCTGCAGACGGGCCGCCGCGGTACGGATGCTGCGCGTCTCCGCCAGCGCGGTGAAAGCTTCCAGCCAACATAATTCCATACGCGATCGCTCCTTTGCCGCAAAGCGAAATGTGTTAGGGAAAATGCATGGAAATGGCTCCCGGAAAAGTATACCATCCCCTCGTATATTTTGTCAATCACTCCAAATTTTGCGGGGCTGAAGCGGGAAAATCACTGTAAAAGCGTAAACGGGAGATCGGATTTTTGCATCATAAAGTCAAAGGGGACAGCCCCGAGGGCACGGCGGGCATGTGAAACGGTGGGATCATTGCGGCATGCGCAATGCTGTGATGCCGGAATCGGATTGCTTTTGTGCGGTTTGCAGTGATACAGTCAACACAGAAGGCAAGGCGTGCACTTTTTGCATAAATTGCTGCAAACACGAAATTTGAGGAAAAGGAGATCGGAACATGAAAAAGTTACTGAGCATGATTCTTGCGCTGAGTATGGTCCTGTGCCTGTTCGCGGGCTGCGGCGGGGACACGGACAAGGGCGCGCAATCCTCGCCCTCCGACAAGGATCAGGTGGCGCAGGACGCCATCGACAAGAACAATGAGGAAGTCATCTCCGGTGAGGTAAACAACGAGACCACCATCGAGCAGATCGTCCAGCTGGAGAATGCCCCCTCCAACCTGGACCCCACCGCCATGAACAACTCCGGCATGACCTTCCTGTGGGAGATCTATGAGATGCCCTATCAGCTGACCGGCTTCGGCGGCGATCTGATCCCCGTCCTGGCCGACGCCACCAAGGGTGATTTCAAGCCCGGCCTGGACCACAAGGAAGGCTCCAATGAGTACATCCTGTACATCCGCGACGACATCGTGGACCATGCCGGCAACAAGATCACCGGCTCCGACGTGGTGTTCAGCTACAACTGGATGGTCAGCTCCGGCAACGCCCGCGGCTGGAGCCAGTTCCAGTCCGTCGAGCCCGCCGGCGACTACGCTGTGAAGCTGACCTTCAAGCGTGAGCTGAACCTGGTCGGCGAGCTGACCACCTTCTTTGCCCGCATCTTCATCGTCTCCGAGAAGTCCTACAACGACTCTCCCTCCGGCCTGGTCAGCGATGCCTGCGGCACCGGCCCGTACAAGCTGAAGGAATTCATCAGCGGCTCCGAGATGACCCTGGTGAAGAACGAGGATTACTGGTGCCCCGCTGACCAGATCGCATGGCAGGGCCAGGCCGCCAACGCGGAGACCATCAAGCTGGTCTACGCCGCTGAGACCGCCTCCCAGATCATCGCTCTGGAGACCGGCAAGGCGGACATCACCGCCAACCTGACTCTGGCGGACGCCGGCGACTTCCAGGACGGCGGCAAATACGCGGATCAGTTCGACATCTACACCTTCTGGGACAACCTGACCTACATGCTGCTGCCCAACTGCCATGAGGACGCTCTGACCGGCGACATCAACATGCGTCTGGCCATCTTCTACGCCACCAGCGTGGAGGGCGTCGTGGCCAGCCTGGCCGCCGACGTGCCCGGCTCCTACCGCGAGTGCTACGGCATGGGCAACCCCAACTTCCCCGACTTCTCCGACAGCTGGGCGGGCTGGGACAACTATCAGACCAAGACCGACCCCGCCCTGGTGCAGCAGTATCTGGATGCCGCCGGCTATAAGGGCGAGACCGTGAAGATCATCTGCATGGGCGGCGGCCAGGAAGAGGCCATCGCCACCTACCTCAACGCCGCTCTGGACGCCTACGGCATCAAGAGTGAGATCACCCTGGTGGACCGCACCACCCAGAACGTGGTCAAGGGCAAGCCCACCGAGTGGGACATCTCCGTGGAAGCCTGGGCCTCCAGCGACTTCATCGTCAACGTCTGGGATAAGCTGTGGAAGTCCACCAACGAGGACGGCTACATTGCCGAGTCCGGCCAGTACATCAAGGACGACGAGTTCCTCCAGATGTGCCTTGACGTGAAGAAGACCGACAACCACACGCAGGACAAGGTGGACGCTGTCCAGCAGTACATCATTGACAACGCCTACGCCATGGGTCTTACCCAGAAGTGCTCCATCATTGTGTATCCCACCAATGTGAAGACCCTGTTCCTGACCGATAAGAACTCTCTTATGGTCGGCGCCTGCAGCTACGAGGCCGAGTAAATCCATTCCCATCCCTGAAATGAACGGCGCCGCTCCGTCTTCGCGGAACGGCGCCGTTCCTTTAAAAAGGAGAAAGCTATATGTGGAAATATGTCGTGAAAAGACTTCTATGGCTCATCCTGATCGCGATTTGCGTGGCCCTTCTGATTTTTACCATCATGTGGTTCGTCCCGGGCGATCCGGCGGAACTGATCCTGGGCCAGGAGGCTACACAGGAGGAGATCCAATACTATCGGGAACTGCACGGACTGAACGATCCGTTTTTTACGCAGATGTTCCGCTACCTGTATGACACCTTTATCCGCTTTGATTTCGGTACGTCCTATGTGTACAAGACTCCGGTCGTCCAGGAGCTCGCCGTGCGCATCCCCCGGACCCTGGCGCTGGGCTGGATCAGCATCTTCCTGAACATGTGCATCGGCATCCCCCTGGGCATCTACACCGCCATGCACCGCAACAGCTTCGGCGACCAGGGCGTCATGGTCATCGCCATGATCGGCATCTCCATGCCCCAGTTCTGGCTGGCGCTGATGATGGTGGTGCTCTTCTCCCTGAAGCTGGGGTGGCTGCCGCCCTTCGGCATAGACAGCTGGAAATGCTGGATCATGCCCATCATCGCGGGCAGCGTCGCCGGCATTTCCATGAACGCCCGCCAGACCCGCGCCGCCGTGCTGGAGACCATCCGCGCCGACTTCGTCACCACTGCCCGGGCCAAGGGCCTGCCCCAGCGCAAGGTCATCTATAAGCACATGCTGCCCAATGCCCTGATCCCCGTCGTCAACCAGCTGGGCGGCGCCTTCGGCCGCGTCATCGGCGGCACCATCGTGATCGAATCGGTCTTCGCCTTCCCGGGCGTGGGCAGCTACATGCTCACCGGCATTCAGATGCGGGACTACCCCATCGTGCGCTCCTGCGTTCTGATCATCGCCCTGTTCTCGGCGTTTGTCATGCTGCTGGTGGACCTGTTCTACGCCTTCCTGGATCCGCGCATCAAGGCCCAGTACATTCAGTCCTCCGTGAAGAAAGGAGGCCATTGACCATGGTTGACAGCAAGACCGCGGGTGCGGCTTCCCGCCCCAAAAAGCGCGCCAAGCAGAGCATGTTCAAGATCACCTGCCAGCGTCTGGCGAAGAACCCCTTTGCCATGGTCGGTCTGGGCGTGCTGGTGTTTCTGATCCTCATCTCCGTCTTCGCGCCGCTGATCGCCCCCTATGATCCGTCCTATATGGACCCCACCGCGGTGCTCGCCCGGCCCTCTCTCAAGCACCTCATGGGCACGGACGCCTTCGGCCGCGACCAGTTCAGCCGCCTGCTCTACGGCGGCCGCTACTCCCTGTCCCTGGGCTTCATCTGCTCGTTCATCGGCATGATCTTCGGCGTCGTGTTCGGCGACCTGGTGGGCTACCTGGGCGGCCGGACGGACATGATCGTCATGCGTATCGTGGACATCCTGTCCGCCATCCCCCAGATGCTGCTGGCCATCATCATCTCCACCTCCCTGGGCGGCGGCTATGTCAACACCATCCTGGCGCTGACCATTGGCGGCCTGCCCGGCCATCTGCGCGGGCCGCGCGCCATGTGCCTGAAGGAGCGGGAGATGGAGTATCTGGAGGCCGCCAAGGCCATGAACTGCTCCACCTTCAAGATCATCTACAAGCACATGATGCCCAACACCCTGTCTCCCACCATCGTGGGCACGGCCATGGGCATCGGCGGCTCCATCGAGAGCGCCGCCGCCCTGGCCTACATCGGCCTGGGCATCCAGCCGCCCCTGCCCGAGTGGGGCGCCATGCTTGCCGCCGGCAAGAAATATATCCTGACGTATCCGCATCTCATTATGTGGCCCGGTGTGTTTATCGTTGTGACGGTCCTCGCCACCAACCTGTTCGGCGACGGTCTGCGCGACGCAATGGACCCCCGCCTGAAGGACTAAGGGCAGGAGGAAACGGATATGAAGAAAAACACCGAAACCAATACGCCGCGGGAGAAAGCCGCGGTCTATGACGGAAACCACTTCCTGGACATCCGCGATCTCGTGGTCCATTACACCTCCGGCGGCCAGATCGTCCGGGCGGTCAACGGGGTCAGCCTGTACCTGGAAAAGGGCGAGACCCTGGGCCTGGTGGGCGAGACCGGCGCGGGCAAGACCACCATCGCCAAGTCCATCCTGCGCATCCTGCCCGACCCCCCCGCCAAGGTGAAGGGCGGCGAGATCTGGCTGGACGGCGAAAACCTGCTGACCAAGCCGGAAAGCGAGATGCTGGATATCCGCGGCGCCAAGGTGTCCATGATCTTCCAGGACCCCATGACCGCCCTGAACGCCACCATGACCGTGGGCTCCCAGATCAGCGAGGTGGTGCAGCTGCACAACCCCAAGATGAGCAAGCACGACGTCAAGGAGCGCACCTACCAGATGCTGGAGCTGGTGGGCATCCCCCGCCAGCGGTATGTGGAGTACCCCCACCAGTTTTCCGGCGGCATGAAGCAGCGGGTGGTCATCGCCATGGCCCTGGCCTGCGACCCCGTCCTGCTGCTGGCCGACGAGCCCACCACCGCCCTGGACGTGACCATTCAGGCGCAGGTGCTGGACATGATGCGGGACCTGAAGGAAAAGCTGAACACCAGCATGATCCTGATCACCCACGACCTGGGCGTGGTGGCCGAGACCTGCGACCGGGTGGCCATCCTGTACGCCGGACAGGTGGTGGAGAGCGGCACCAAGCGCCACATCTTCAAGAACCCCTGCCATCCGTACACCAACGGACTGTTCGGCTCCCTGCCCAGCCTGCACGACAAACTGCCCACGGACGGCACCCACAAGCGCCTTTCCCCCATCCCCGGCCTGCCGCCCGACCCGACGAATCTCCCGGAGGGGTGCCCGTTCGCTCCGCGCTGTCCCCACGTCTGCGACGCCTGCCGCGCCGGGGAGATCCCCACGGCGGAGGTCGAGCCGGGACACAGCGTGCGCTGCCTGAAATTTGCAAAGGGGGGCGAGTAAATGGCTCTTCTTGAGATCAACCATTTAAAAAAGTATTTTGACGTGGCCGCGGGCTCCAACCACGCGGTGGACGACATCACCATGAAGATCGAAAAGGGCCGCACCATGGGCGTGGTGGGCGAGTCCGGCTGCGGCAAATCCACCCTGGGCCGCACCGTCATCCGCCTGCAGGATGCCACGGACGGCCAGGTCCTGCTGAACGGCGAGGACATCACCTACGCCCGGGGCAAAGAGCTGCGCCGCCTGCGGGAGAAAATGTCCATCATCTTCCAGGACCCCTACAGCAGCCTGAATCCCCGCATGACGGTGGAGGACACCATCCGCGAGCCGCTGGTGGAGTCCCACCGCTACAGCAGGAAGGAGATCAACGAGCGCACGGAGGAGCTGATGGACCTGGTGGGCATCGAGGAGCGCCTGCGCACCGCCTATCCCCATGAGATGGACGGCGGCCGCCGCCAGCGCGTGGGCATCGCCCGCGCCATTGCCCTGATGCCGGAGTTCATCGTCTGCGACGAGCCGGTCTCCGCCCTGGACGTGTCCATCCAGGCCCAGGTGCTGAACCTGCTGATGGACCTGCAGGAGAAGATCGGCCTGACCTACATGTTCGTCACCCACGACCTGTCCGTCGTGCGGCACATCTCGGACGATATCAGCGTCATGTATCTGGGCCAGCTGGTGGAGACCTGCAAGAGCCAGGAGCTGTTTGAAAAGCCCTATCACCCCTACACCAAGGCTCTGCTGAGCGCCATTCCCAGCACGGACATTGACAAGCCGATGCAGCGCGTCAGGCTGAAGGGCGAGATCACCTCGGCCATCAACCCCAAGCCGGGCTGCCGGTTTGCCCCGCGCTGTCCGTATGCCTGCGATCGCTGCCACGAGCCGCAGCAGCTGGAGGAGATCGAGCCGGACCACTTTGTCTCCTGCTGCCGTGTGAAGGAGATCAATGAGCTGCCGTAAGGCTGCGGTGTCTTCTCCTCCGCGCCGTGGGCGCCGGAGCCCGGCCGCCTGCGGCGCGGATCAGATAAAACCAAGGGAGTGAAGCAATGAAGAGTCCTATTTTGTGTGTGACCTGTTTGACGGACAACTTTCCCGACGGGCAGAAGATCACGGGCGCCCGCCTGCGGTATGACCGCCCCATCGACGGCCGCTGGATCACCCCGGCCGCCTTTCAGGTGAAGGACCGCACCATCACCGGGATCGCGGTGGAGGGGGACACCGTGACGCTGCGCCTGGATGAGAGGGAAGCCAAAGCATATATTGTTCCGCCGCCGGGGCCCCGCCCCGGCGGTCCGGGTGGCCCCGGCGGCCCCGGCGGCCCCGGCGGACCCGGAAAGCCTGGAAAGCCCGGCGGTCCGGGCGGCCCCGGCGGCCTGCCCGTGGCGGTGCGGATGCCCCGCGAGGTGACTGTGACCCAGGTCTCCGCGGTCAGGGCGGAGGACGGGACCATCTTCCCGCCCGGGGAAGAATCCATCACGTCGGCCGAGGCGGAGGAGCCGGTCATCCGGGATTTTATCCAAGGGGAATTTGAGGGGATCGCCTACAACCTGTATATTCCCAAGGAGTATGCGCAGGGCAAAGAGCTGCCGCTGGTCCTGTTCATCCACGACGCCGGGCCCTGCGGCCCCGACCCGCTGCTGACCCTGTCCCAGGGCAGCGGCGCGATCTCCTTCGCCGCGCCCGAATGGCAGGCGGAGCACCCCTGCTTCGTCCTGGCGCCCCAGATCGACCGCAAGGTCCATTTGACGACCGACGGGTTCCAGGCCTCGGAGGAGCTGTTTACCATCAAGCGGATGCTGGACGATGTGGTGGAGCGGTACCATGTGGACAAAAAGCGCATCTACACCACGGGGCAGTCCATGGGCTGCATGGCCTCCTGCGAGCTGAACATCCGCTACCCGGACTATTTCGCGGCCTCCCTTCTGGTGGCCGGCCAGTGGTCGCCGGAGCGCATGGCCCAGGCGTGCACGGGCTGCCGGTTCTGGATCCTGGTGTCCGAGCACGACGCCAAGGCCTTCCCCGGCATGAACGCGGTGACGGAAAAGCTGGAGGAGGCGGGCGCGCAGATCGGCCGCTACTGGTGGGACGGCAAGGACAGCGCTGAAGCGCTGACCGCCTGCGCCTACGAGGCCATGAAGGACGACGTCCCCATGCGCTACACGGTGTTCTGCGGCAGCAGCGTGGTCCCGGCCGGCAGAAGGGACGACCCCGGCAACAACCATACCTCGACCTGGAACGTGGTCTACCCGATCAAGGGGCTGCGCGAGTGGCTCTTCTCCTGCGCGCGGGATTGAACCGGCAAAAAAACCGCTGCGGCCTCCTTTGCAGAGACCGCAGCGGTCTGTGTATTTCGGGGAACTCCGTCCGGCTTCAGCGGATCTCATATCCGCCCTTGGGCGCCTTGTTGGTGTTGGGGAGGTCCTCGTACTTCATCTTCTTTTCGATCCGGAACACGGCAAAAGCGCCCGCGGCGGCCAGAAGATCCAGCAGCGCGTTCAAAAGCTGGAGAGCGGGCTGATCGGCCGGATTCAAAACGGCATAGAGCACGGTGGCCAGCGCGGTGGCGGCCAGCAGGATGGAAAAGACCAGCGCCGCGCGCCGCAGGTAGACCGAGCTGGAGCGGTGCTCCCACAGGGTCATTTTTCGCGGCGCTTTGGCGTAGACAACGAAAATCCAAATTGTTATAATAATGAGGATGGTGGCGGGCATGCCGAACAGCGCCACGTACCAGCAGGAGTTGCTGCCCACCCTTCGGGTCATGGCGAAGGAGAACAGAACGGCGGACAGCGCAAGGAGCAGTCCGTAGAGGACGCGCACAAGGACATAATCACGGGCAGAGAGGGCCTGACGGATCCACGGGGCGGTGTACACGCGCTCCACCCTGTACGGCCTGCCGGGCAGGTCCACCCGGACCTCCGTCCAGCCCCGCCAGTAGGAGTGGTAAAAGCCGCTCCGGGTGAAGCCCTTGTTCTTGTCCAGATGGTCCAGCTTTCCCTCCGCGTCGTCGGAGGAGATGCCCTCCTTGTCCCGCACGCCGTAGATATCGTTGCCGCGGTCCCAGCGCTTTTTCCTTCTCTTCTTCTGCAAAAAATCGAGTTGGCTCATACCCATCATCCCCGGTGTTGATTTGCTTTGATTATAGCAAATCACTCCCCCGTTTTCCAATGCGAATTTTCATACAGGACCGCGGCTTTGCCACAAGATCAATTCGATCCGTACGGATCGGAATGGAGAGGATGTTATCATGAATACCAATCAACTGTTTGCCGGGGCGGGGAGGGCGGACATCCGCTTCCCCCGGGAGCTGTTCCCCATCGAGGGGTTCTGCGGCGTCCATGACGACCCGGCCGCCCGGGTGCTGCTGCTGAACTGCGGGGAGCAGGTGGCCATTGCCTGCCTGGAGCTGGTCATGCTGCCCCAGGACGGGATCGACGCCGTGAAGAAGATCATCGGCGCGATTACCCACACCGGCGAAGAAAACATCTGGGTGCACGTCACCCACGCGATCACCACCCCCCACGCCCCCCACGCGCCCATGGGCATGGGCGGCGTCCCCCTGGAGATCGGGGAGGAGGAGAAGAAGACCCTGGAGCGCAAGCTGGCGCTTTTCAACGGAGCCGTGATGGACGCCGTGACCGAAGCCGCCCGGGGGGCGGCGGACACCCTCCGCCCGGCCCGGATGGGCCTGGGCACGGGGGAGTGCCGTGTGAACGTCAACCGGGACGTCTCCACCCCCCACGGCTGGTGGATCAACTTCGCGCCCGAAGGGCCGTCCAACCACACGGCCAGCATCCTCCGGTTTGAGGACGAGAAGGGCGGCCCGATCGGCGCCCTGATCAGCTATGGGCTGAAGCCCTGCGCCATCGACAACTCCGAGATGGACGCGGGCAGCCGCCTGGTCTCCTCGGACGTGCCCGGCCTGGCCTGCCGGCTGCTGGAGGAGCGGCTGGGCGCGCCCTGCCTGTTTGCCATGAGCGCGGCGGGCGATCAGGTGCCGGTGGAGCAGGCCTGGTACGACGTGGTACAGGACGACGGCACCGTCGGCAAGGTGGACATCGGCGTGCAGGCCGGTCTGGAGATCGTGGACCGTCTGGGCCGCCAGATGGCCCGGGAGCTGGGGGACGTGCTGGAGAAGACGGCGTGCGGCCGGGAGGCCCCCTCGATCCGGCTGGACCGGGGCGCCATCGACTGGGAGGACAAGGCCCGCAACCGGATGGCCCCGTCGCTCCATGTGGAATACACCCCGCGGGGCACCCAGCGGGTGGACGTGGAGGCCATGACCCTGGGCGATGTCGCCCTGGTGGCCGTGAAGCCGGAGCTCAACACCCTCACCGAGGCGCAGCTCCAGGCCGCGTCGCCCTATGCCCATACGCTGGTCCTGTCCATGGTCAACGGCGGGATGAAGTATATGCCCGACCGGGCCTCCTACGAAAACGGGACCTGGGAGGCCCAGAGCTCCGCGCTGATGCCCGGCGCCGCCGAAGCATGGGTAGACGAGGCGGTGCGCGTGCTGCAGCGCATGCATCAAAAAAGTTGAGGTGAACGCCATGGAACCGAGAAAACGGCCCGAGCCGCTGAAAGAGTACCTTGTCAGCGATCTGGGCGAGGGGATCATCAATATTACCGCGCCCCCCATGCGCTTCCAGCAGTATCTGGTGCTGGGGGAGGAGAAAGCCCTGCTGATCGACAGCGGGTTCGGCCTGGGCTCACTAAAAAAAGTTGTGGATGGACTGACGGATCTTCCCATCATTCTGGTGAATACCCACGGCCACCCCGACCACGGCGGCGGGAACGCGGAGTTCGGCCCGCCCCTGCTGCACCCGGACGATTTCGAACTGTACGAGCGCAAGTGCTCCTTTGAGAGCCGCCTGGAGGAGGCCGGCCACTGGGGGCTGGAGGATGCGGCGGAAAAGCTGCAGCCCACGCCCCCCGCGCCCCTTCCCCTGGAGGACGGCCATGTGTTCGACCTGGGCGGCCGGACGCTGCGGGTCATCCACACCCCCGGCCACAGCCGCGGCAGCGTCTGCATCTTTGATGAACGCACCGGCACCCTGTTTGCCGGGGACAATATCCAGGGCATGGCCACCGCGCTGACGGAGGACTGCGCCGCCGACGTGTCGGTCTATCTCGCGTCCATGGAAAAGCTGGCCGCCCTGCCCGTGAAGGCCATCTGTACGGGCCATATGCCCGCGGTCCTTCCGCCGGACTACATTGACAAAAAGATCCGGTGCGCCCGGCGCGTCCTGGCGGGGGAGCAGCCTGAGACCGTGCGCTCCCGGGGGGGCGAGTGCCTGGGCATGACCGTGGACGGCACGTCCCTTCACTACACGGCGGACAGAGCCCGCTGACACAAAGGAAGACCCCCTGACACGGTGCAGGCGGGGTCTGGTTTGAGGCTGTTTGATGAATCATGACACGATCATAGGAACCGATTTCACCGAAGGCAAAATGATGCCGCTGGTGCTGCGGTTCATGCTTCCGTTTTTGCTGGCGAATCTTCTCAACAGTGTTTACAACACAGTGGACACCATTATCATCGGGCAATTTGCGGGCAGCGCGGGGACCCTGGCGGTCTCCCTGGGCGGCCGGCTGATGAATCTGTGCACCATGGTCAGCACGTCCATCGCCGGCGGCGGACAGGTCCTGGTCTCCCAGCTGTACGGAGCCAAAAAGCGGGAGGAGCTCAACGCGTCCATCGGGACCCTGCTGTCCCTGATGGTCATCTCTTCGGTGGGGATCGCCGTGCTGGGCTTTTTCCTCGCGGGGCCGATCCTGGCGTGGATGAATACGCCCGAAGAGGCGTTCGCTGCGGCGCGGGCGTATTTCCGGATCACCTGCGTGGGACTGCCGCTGATGTTCGGCTACAACGCCGTCAGCTCTGTACTGCGCGGCATGGGGGACTCCAAAAGCCCGCTGCTCTTTATCGCCATCGCCGCGGCGATCAACCTGGTCGGCGATCTGATCTTTGTGGTCGCCTTTGAGCTGGGCGCCGCGGGCACGGCGTACGCGACGGTGATCGGCCAGGGCGTGTCGCTGCTGTTTTCCCTGTTCCTGCTGTACCGCCGGAAAGAGAGGTTCGGCTTCGATTTCAGGCCGGAGAGCTTCCGGATCGACCGGGAAAAGATGGCCGTGATGCTCCGCATCGGACTGCCCATGGTCCTGCGCTCCTGCTGCATCCAGTTCACGCAGATGTTCCTGATGAAGTTTGTCAACCTCTACGGCGTGGCGGAGGCGACGACCTACGCCATCGGCACCAAGATCACCCAGCTGACGAACATTTTCTCCATGTCCGTCCGTCAGGCGGCGGGAACCATCGTGGGACAAAATATAGGAGCCGGACAGCAGAAGAGGGTGGGCAGCGCGCTGCACTGCAGCCTGATCCTCACCCTCAGCGCCGCGGCTGTGCTCTCCGCCCTGTCCCTGCTGTTTCCCGAGGTGCTCTTCCGGTGCTTCACCCGCGATCCGGCTGTGCTTGCGCAGGCGGAGACCTTTGTGCGCATCGTCTGCACCATCTATGTGTGCTCCGCGCTGCTGGGCCCGTATGACTCCGTGGTCACCGGAACGGGCAACTCCCTGCTGGGCTTCCTGGGCGGATTCCTCGACGGCGTGGTGTTCCGGCTCGGGCTCGGCTTCCTGTTTGCCTGGGGCCTGGACATGGGCGTCGCCGGCTTCTTCCTGGGGGACGCCCTGGCCCGTGTCGCCCCCATCATCATCGGAATGGTCTATTACCACAGCGGCATCTGGAAACGGTATCAGATCCTGAAGTGAGGACGCGTGAATGGCCGTCCTCACGCCCCGGCGCCGCTCCCGGCCTGTTGAAAAGCCCGGCTTTCGCCGGGCTTTTTCAATTCTATGGGGAACACGGACCGGGCCGAAAAAGGTCGAAACGCGGGAAATTGAAAAAGCAGAGACGCAAAACAACGCCAATACGAGATACCTTTGTGACAAAATCCCCATTTATTTACCGAAATTTTGCATATTTCGGCTTGCTGATTGTTGTTTTTTAAAAAAGGTTGTGCTATATTTACGCTGTAAATAATGATTCCTATTAATTGGGCCTTTCAAATCACTGTTTTGAATGTTGAATGCGCTCTCCTGTGCAGTCTGCCCTGGATCATGTAAGAGGGTTGCCAATGACAGATAATGAGCTGAGAAAACTTTCCCGGAGCGATCTGCTGGAGCTGCTGATCGCGCAGAGCCGGGAGATGGATCAACTGCGGGAGCAGCTGCAGCAGATGGAGGAGCAGCTTCGGCAGACGGAGGAGCAGCTGAAGTGCCGGCAGATCGAGCTGAACGAAGCGGGTTCCCTGGCCGAGGCGTCTCTGCAGCTGAATGGGATCTTCCAGGCGGCGCAGGACGCGGCAAGCCAGTATCTGGAGAACATCCAGCGCCTCAGCGGCCATCAGAGGGAAATCTGTGCGCGGATGGAACGCGAGACCCGGCGGACGGGTGAACTGATGCTTGCCGAGACGCGGGAAAAATGCAGGAAGATGGAAGAAGAGACCCGGGCGGAATGCCGGAAGCTGCTGGAATCCGCAAAGCGGGAGTCTCAGGTTTCCCGGGGCGAGACGGAGTGCAGCCCGGAGGAGCCCCGGGCTGCCCGGAAGGAATCCATGGATTTTTATGCCGTGCGTATCGGAAAGGACACGGAGGCATGAAGCAAAAAAAGCAGACCGCTCCGGCAGAGTTTCCCAGCACCGCCCAACTGGAGGAAGAGCTGAACCGGGTCAAGTACAAGCGCCGCTACCACACAGTCCTGAGAAGTACGATCTACACGCTGATCACAGTGGCTGCCATCGCGATCCTTGTGGCGACCCTGTGGCTCCCGGCGCTGCAGATCTACGGCAGCTCCATGGCGCCCACGCTGCAGGATGGAGAGATCATTTTTTCCATCAAGACCTCAAATCTGGAACCCGGCGACATCGTCGCCTTTTACTATAACAATAAGATTCTGGTCAAGCGGGTCATCGCCGGCCCCGGCGACTGGGTGAACCTGACCGAGGACGGCACCGTCTATGTCAACGAGGTCAAGCTGGAGGAGCCGTATCTGGCGGAGAAAGCGTATGGCGATACGGATATCGAGCTTCCCTACCAGGTGCCCGACGGGAAGATCTTCGTCATGGGGGACCACCGCTCCACGTCGGTGGACTCCCGCAATACTGCCGTGGGCTGTGTGGCCCAGGAGCAGATCGTGGGAAAAATCATGTTCCGCGTCTGGCCGCTGAACCGGCTGGGCAGGGTGGAATAGAAAGGAGGACCGGCGATGCAGAAAAACGAGATGCCCCAGACTTCGCACTATACGACTCGGAACCGGCATCGCCGTGTCTGGAAAAAGGTTGTGGGCGCGCTGGCCTGCGTGGTGGTGTTCATCACCACCTACGCGCTGATCCTCCCGGCGATCACCATGGAGCGTGAGCCGGTCTGCGGCCTGGAGGAGCACACCCATACGGAAGAGTGCTACAAAACGGAACTCATATATTCACTGTCTGTGATGGACTGTCCTTTTGAGGCTCATACGCACGGCGCGGACTGTTACGACGACGGGGGGGACCTGATCTGCGGCTATGCGGACTTTACAGTCCACACCCATGACGCCCTGTGCTATGACGAAAGCGGAGCCCTGATCTGCACGCTTCCGGAGATCGAGGAGCACGTTCATACCGGTGACTGCTATAACGAGGAGCGCACCCTGATCTGTACGGAAGAAGAGGACCCGGGCCATATCCACACCGCCGCCTGTTACAAGCAGGTGCGCGGAGATCTGATCTGCACGGAAGAAGGGGAGGACCATGAACATGGCGACTCCTGCTATGCGTGGACGGAAGAACTGATCTGCAGGGAAGAAGAGCGGGAGCCCGGCCACATCCATGACGATTCCTGCTATGAAACGCGGCAGGTGCTGGCCTGCGGGGAAGAGGAAGTGATCCTGCACACCCACGGCGACAGCTGTTTCGATGAAGAGGGCGTTCTGATCTGCGGGCAGATTGAAGTGTTGGAGCACCGGCACACGCAGGACTGCATCCAGACGCCGGAGAGCGGCCCGGAGGAGGTCCGGGTGCTGATCTGCACTTTGGAGGAGCACACCCACACGGAGGAGTGCTTCCCCGAGCAGGAACCCGAGCCGCAGGAGCCGGGGCTGGAAGTGCCTGAAACAGAGGAACCCATACCGGAAGGACCTGAAACCGGCGCATCCGGGGACGAGGCCTGGCTCTGCGGCCTGACGGAGCACACCCACGGGGAGGACTGCTATAGTCCGGAGGGTGAGCTGATCTGCTCTCTGGAGGAGCATACCCACACGGAGGAGTGCCTGCCCGAAGCGCCGCAGGAGGACGGTGCGACGGAGCTGTCCTATAGCGGGTCTGACTACACCGTCCGTGTTTCCTATGGCCCCGACGCGGCGCTGCCGGAGGGAGCATCCCTGCTGGTGCGGGAGATCCCGTCCGACACGGAAGAATATCAGGCTTATTACGCACAAGCGGCCGCCGCCCTGGAGGAGGAGCAAACGCCCACGCCGGAGACCCTGGTGTTCGCCCGCTTCTTCGACGTCCAGTTCCAGTATGAGGGCCGGATCCTGGAGCCCGCCGCCCCGGTGTCCGTGACGATCACATACGATACGCCCGTGGATACCAGCGAAGCGGCCAGCTGCAAGGCCATCCACTTCGGAGAGGACGGCACGGAGCTGCTGGATGTCCAGACCGAGATCCAGGATGCCGGTGAGACCAGCTTTACCCACACCCAGGACAGCTTCTCGGTGGTGGGCAATCTGGTGACGGTGAATTTCAGCGCAGCGAACAGCACAGACGTGGGTCCCGACTCCCTGCCGGTGGACTACTACGTCTGCATCGACGGCGCCTGGACCTGCGTGGGTTCCACCAAGACCGGCTGGTACGGAGACTATACCGCCACCGGCTGGACCGACTACAACCGGGATTACATCACCGTGGCCCAGGCCGAGTCCATCCTGGGCGCTTACGGCTTCCGTTCATCTACTGATAATCCGGCGCGGCAGATTGCTTACCAGATCAAGTCCGATACGAAGATCTATTCCGATACCAATACTGTGGAGATCGGCGGGCAGAAGGTCATCCCCCTGTCCAGAAACGGGGCGCATCCGGGTTTCAATGTCTATTACCTGCCTGCCAACACGGGCACATTCAGCGGCAAAACCCAGGATGGCCTGGACAAGACCGCCAACGGCTTCTATACCGTCAAGGTGTATGACACCCAGGGCGAGCTGCTCACGTCGGAGGTTGTCGAGACCGGCGGCAGCTTCACCTATGATGCTTCCGAAAGCGGTGTGGCTAGCTGGCTCGTTGTCTATGGCAGCGGCAACGCCGGGACGGTGACCGGCAACACCATCACCCTAAATAGTATCACGTCCACGGTTATGATTTCTCCCCAGGGGGATGAGACGGCGGGCAGCCACAGCGTGACCTTCAAGGTCATGATCGACGGCCAGTGGCAGACGGTGGGAACCCTGCCCTACTACTATACCGGTAACTTCAACGGTTCCAGCCGGGCCTACATCACTTCCGCCATGGCGGCCCAGTTCTTTGGCGACTTCGGTTATACGGCCGCGACGGACCCCGGATATCACTTCGGCTACAGCTATAACGACATCTATACGATCCGCTATTCCACCAATACCAATTATTGTATCGACATCACCGGTGGCAAAATTGTAAACGAAACTTCCATTCAGCTCTATAAATCCAATAGCAGCAATGCACAGATCTTCAGAATTTGGGATGCAGGCAACGGCTACAGCTTCATTACACCTGTCACAGACAGCGGCCTGCATATCAATATTCCAAGCGCAAACATGACGGATGGCCAGCAGTTGTGGATACATACCGCCACAGATGCGGCGAGCCAATGGAAAGTCATTTACGAGACAAACGGGACGGTAAGCTTCCAGGCGGCGAAGGATGCATCGTTCTACCTTGACCTGGACAGCGGTACAACCGCAAACAGCGCTAAGCTCCAGATCTGGACCAACGGCAGCAACCGCTACTGGAAGCTTGACCAGCAGTATCGGATCTCGAACAATACGGTCTCTGCGCAGAATTCCGATGGTACCTATAACATTGGCCTGACGGCGGAGAGCAACGGCGACATCGTCTGCTACTACCTGCCTGCCGAGACCGGGAACACCTACACGAATGCTGCGGAAAGCGCCATTTCCACGGACAACAGCTTCTGGTCCGTCACGGTTCGGGACGACGCGCACGCGGTCTACTCCGACGGCGAGCTCAGCGGGATGGTGCAGTACGCGGCGAACGGCGGCGAAGCCACCGTCACGGTCCAGAACGCCAACGGCATCCTCTGGTCCTGCCGGGGCGTGAACGGCGAACCCGTGGAGGTGGAGTCCACCCAGTCCGGCGGCTATACCACCTTTACAATTAAAAACATTACCCAGCCGGTGGAGGTTGTCGCCACCCGGGCCAACCCCACCTTCACGGTGCAGTACTACGCCAACATTCCCCGGTTTGCCACGTCCGGCAGCAACGCCCTGACGGTCATCGACACATCGGCAGATGCAAATAGTGGAAAGGCAACGCTGCCCACCAACGGCGGCAGCATGGCCACAAAATCCCTGTATCTGGAGGGAACCGGGCAAAACACCAGTCAGAATGCCGGCAACGCGACCCAGCTCTACCGGGTGAAAATGACCACGGAGCTGACGAAGCTGTACAGCGATGGGCAGTACCAGTATGAGTCCTCGCCCGGCCTGAACTACTTTAACAAGCTCAAGGACAACACCGACTATAACCTGACGGAGATCTGGATTCTGAAAGCCGGCAAGGACCCCGGCAGTACCAACCGGGACGACTGGGACATTTACACCTACGCCTCGGACATGGCTTTCACCAACGAGGCCGGTCAGGCGGTGGGCAACACCCTCCTGATCACCGACGGCATGGTCATCCGTCTGGTGTCCGATACCAGCTCCGGCAGCTATTACAATGGCACCACCTTCTACGATTACAACATCTCCAGCGGACAGAACTCCGACGGCCGCTGGCGCACCGGCATCACCGGCATCAACAGCGAGAGCAACTACGGTACCAGCCTGAACGGTCAGCGTACCTGGCGCTCCGGAGCTGACATTTTCGCCTTCGGCAACGCCAACTGCGGCACCGGCATGTCCGGCTACCTGTTCGATGGCAGCACCCTGAACAAGTACAGCAGCAAGAACAGCGGCTACGGCGGCACCACCTTCGGTCTGGCCAGCAGCCTGAACAGTGACGGCACCATCCGCTACAGCGACTGGATCGTGGCCCCCAAGCTCTTCAACGACGGCGACGCCACCGGCAAGCAGACCTATGCCGGCAGCTCCCTGACCTTCGACCGGGTGGGCGATACCTATACTCTCAGTGCCGCCACCCTGAACAACTCCAACGGCCAGAGCAACACCCTCAGCGGCCTGCAGTACTTCTTCAACCCCTCGCCCACCAGCGGCACGACCCACACCCACATCTTCACCAACAACTTCTGGCCCATGGACCCGGCGGCGGGCAGAACCGACGCCCTGTGGGGCAAGTATGACAACCCCGGCAGCTTCCAGGGCTTTACGGAGACCAACGACTATAACTGGAGCAGCCTCGCCAAAAATTTCCCCGTCAGCGACGACGGCCAGGCTCACAACTGGTTTTTCGGCATGAACTTTGCCATCAGCTTCAACCTGACGGCGGACTACGAAGGCCCCCTGGAGTACTATTTCTTCGGCGACGACGACATGTGGGTATTCCTGGATAACCAACTGGTCTGTGACATCGGCGGCGTTCACAGCTCCGTGGGCGAGTACGTGAACCTGCGGGACTATCTGCCGGTGGGCTCCTCCGGACAGCACACCCTGACCTTCTTCTACACCGAGCGCGGTGCGTCCGGCTCCACCTGCTACATGAGCTTCACCCTGCCCTCGGTCTCCAGTGCCACAACGGCGCGGGATACCGGCAGCCTGCAGATCAAAAAGTCTTTGGCAGGAACGGGTGATGCAGACTACAGCGGCGAGGAATACCAATTCCGGGTGGAACTGCTGACCAGCGAGAACGGCTCCCCGCTGAACCAGACCTTCAGCTACAGCCGCAGCGACGGCACCTACGGCACCATCAAAAGCGGCGGGACCGTCTCCCTGAAAAAAGACGAGTCCATTACCATCAGCGGCATCCCCGCCGGGACCTTCTACCGGGTGACGGAGCTGACCACGGAGGGCTACACGGTCACTGTCAACGGGAACGAGGGATACATCGTCTCCGGCAAGATCGAAACTGGTGCGGTCAAACCCGCTTCCTTTGTCAACACCCCCGTGGGCTACGAGCTGCCCTCCACCGGCGGAGGAGGCACATTCTGGTATACTCTGGGAGGGCTTTGCCTGATGGCGGGCGCACTCCTGCTGTATAGAAAACGTCTGCACAGGAGAGGGGGAAGGGACAGTCCCTGCTGACACTTCCTGTCGAATCATCGAAAAAAGAGAGAAAAAGATCGTTTGAAAGGAGCAAACTCATGAAACTCGCAAAGAAACTGGCCAGTGTGCTGCTGGCCCTGGTCATGGCCCTGGCGCTGGCTGTTCCGGCGCTGGCGGCGGGTGATACTTACTCTATTACTATCAACAACTCCGCCGCAGGCCACACCTATGAGGCCTATCAGATTTTCATTGGTGACCTGTCCGAGAGCACCCTGTCCAACATTAAGTGGGGTTCTGGCGTGTCTGAGGCAGGACAGACCGCTCTGGGCAGCGCTGCTGCTAAGGCGGAGTCCCTAAAGACTTCCGGTGATGCTGCGGCCTTTGCCAAAGAAGTTGCCCCCTACTTGACCACCGCCGCCGGTTCCGCCAACACAGTTTCCGATGGCAAGTACGTTATTTCCGGGCTGGAGGCTGGCTACTATCTGATCAAGGATCAGGATAAAACTCTGGACGGCAAGGAGGACGAATCCTATACCAGCTACATCCTTGAAGTTGTGAAGAACGTAACCGTGAATCCCAAGGGCGATGTGCCGGAGTCAGAAAAGAAGATCGTGGAAGGCGAGAATAAGGTCGATGCCAACGAGGCCTCCATCGGTGACACCGTAAACTACGAGATCACCGGCACCCTGCCCACCAACTTCGCAGATTACAATACTTACTACTATGTGTTCACCGATACTTTGTCCAAGGGTCTGACCTACAAAAACAACGTCAAGGTCGAGATCGTAAATGGCGAGACCGCAACTGACGTCACCCAGTATTTCTATGTGAGCGCGACTGAATACAGCGAAACCACTGGCACTACCATTACAGTTGGCATTCAGGATATCAAGGCGCTTAATCTCCTTAAAGACGAAAATGAAAACACAATCGTGACCGTGACCAAGGATTCCAAGATCGTTATCACCTATTCCGCTGCTCTTAACGAGAACGCTGTGATTGCCGGTGCTGGCAACCCCAATGATGTAAAGCTGGATTATTCCAACGACCCCAACAACAGCGGCGATGGCACCACCACGCCCCCCTCCGAGAATCCCCAGACTCCTCCCACCACCTCTCATCCCACCGGTGTGACCCCCAAGGATGAGGTCGTCACTTATACCACTGAGCTGACCATTCTGAAGAAGGACGGCGAGGGCAAGGTCCTTCCCAATGTCGAATTTACCCTGACCGGCAACGGTGTGAAGATCGTTCTCGTCACCACTGAGAAGTTTACCGAGGCTGCCGATGGCGAATACTGGAAGCTGAAGGACGGCACCTACACCACCACTGCTCCCACCATTGCCGATGATGAGACCGACAACAGCGCGGACTACGACAGCACCGCAACCAAGTACAGCAAGACCATTGAGATTGTCGCCAAAGGCGAAGGTAAGACCGAAACCTCCGTTATTGGTGTGATCGATGAGGGCGGTCATGTGACCTTCACCGGCCTGGGCGCTGGCACCTATACCATCACCGAGACCAAGACCCCCGCCGGCTACAACACCATTGATCCCATCACCTTCACCATCACCTTCAACGCTGAGACGAAGACCTTTGTGTCTGACAATGCGAATGTAGTCGTCGGCGCGGACAATAAGCTGGATACCACCATCATCAACAACAAGGGCGCCGAGCTGCCCTCCACCGGCGGCATGGGCACCACCATCTTCTACATCCTGGGCGGCGTCCTGGTCCTGGCCGCGGTGGTGCTGCTGGTCACCAAGAAGCGCATGAACGCCGAAAAGTAATTTTCCATTCACCCACCACGAAATCCGTTTGCTGTATCCGGGGAGGCTTCGGCCTCCCCCGGACACAGCAGCAAGGAGAACCCCATGAAGAAACACCTTCCCACCATGATCTTAATACTGGTGTTCCTCGTCGGGCTCTCCTTGCTGCTGTATCCCACCGTCAGCGACTACTGGAACTCCTTGCACCAGTCCCGCGCTATCGCCGTCTATGCCGAGGATGTGGCGGAGCTGGACAACGACACCTATGACCAGCTCTGGGCCCAGGCTCAGGCCTTCAACGAGGGGATCCTGTCCCGAAGCAACCTTTTTGCCCTCTCCGAAGAGGAGCAGGAGCGGTATGAGCAGGCGCTGGACGTCTCCGGCACCGGCATCATGGGCTATATCGAGATCCCGGAGATCAAATGCTCCCTGCCCATCTACCACGGCACCGACGAGGCGGCGCTGCAGATCGCGGCGGGTCATATCGAGTGGACGAGTCTGCCCGTGGGCGGCGAGGGTACCCACTGCGTGATCTCCGGCCACCGGGGCCTGCCCTCCGCCAAGCTGTTTACCAACCTGGACCAGCTGGTGGTTGGAGATTTGTTTATGCTCCGGGTGCTGGACGAGACACTGACCTACGAGGTGGACCAGATCCTCATTGTGGAGCCCCATGAGCTGGACGCGCTGACCATTGAGGAGGGCAAGGATCTCTGCACCTTGGTCACCTGCACGCCCTACGGCGTCAACACCCACCGGCTCCTGGTGCGGGGCCACCGGGTGGAGAACCAGGCGGAAGCGAAAACCGTCCGCGTGACGGCGGACGCCATGCAGATCGAGCCGGTCATGGTGGCCCCCCTGGTGGCCGCCCCCATGCTGCTGCTTTTGCTGGTGTGGGTGATGGCCCGCGGGCGCAAGAAGAAACGATAACGCATTTTTGTAGGAACGAGGAGGAATTTCCATGCAGATGAAGCCGCGGAGGTACAGGCTGCTGTGCTGCCTGCTTCTTGTCGCGCTGCTCCTCCCGGGGACCGCCCTGGCCGCGCAGACGGCTTCGCTGACGGTCACTTATCCCCTGGCGGGCGTGGGGTTCGAGCTCTACCGGGCGGCGGACGTCTCCCGGAACGGGACCCTGACCCTGACGAAGGACTTCCGAGGCTCCGGGGTCTCCCTGAAACGGCTTGACCAGGCGGCCGCGGACACCCTGGCGGTTTACGCGGCCCGGAACGGGCTGGCCCCCCTGGACAGCGGGAAAACGGGCCGGGCCGGGACCCTGACCTTTTCCGGCCTGGAGCCGGGTTTGTACCTGGTGGTGGGGGAGAGCACGGCCAGCGGCGGACATATCTATGAGCCGACGCCGTTTTTGGTCCTCCTGTCCGGGGAAGAGGACGTGACCGCCGACCCCAAGTATGAGAAGACGCCGGAGAAGGACGACGGCACCGTAAGCCGGAAGGTGCTGAAGGTCTGGGAGGACGACGGCTATGAGCAGCAGCGCCCGAAAGAGATCGAAGTGGAGCTGCTCCGCAACGGCAAGGTGTGGGACACCGTGACGCTGAGCGCGGGCAACAACTGGCGTTATACCTGGACGGATCTGGACAGCCGGTACACCTGGCAGGTGGTGGAGAAGACCGTCCCCGACGGATATACCGTCACCGTCCGCAGGGAGGGGATCACCTTTGTGGTGACGAATGCCTACGCAGATTCCCCCGCTGGACCGGATATTCCCACCAAGCCGGACACGCCGGACGTCCCCGATACGCCCGACGTCCCCGATACACCCGACGTCCCCGATACGCCGGACGTCCCCGATACACCGGATGTCCCCGATACACCGGATGTCCCCGATACACCGGATGTCCCCGGCACGCCGGACACCCCCAGCACGCCGGACACCCCCGGCACGCCGGAGAAGCCCGGCCTGCCGCAGACGGGGATGCTCTGGTGGCCGGTGCCTCTGCTGGCCTGCTGCGGCATGGGCCTGTTTCTGATCGGCTGGGCCCGGCGGCGGAGAGGGGAAGACGATGAGAAGTAAGAAAAAAGGAACCTGGCTGATGGCGGGAGGGCTGCTGCTCATGGCAGCGGCCCTCTTCCTTACCTGCTACAACTACTGGGATGAACGGCGCGCCGCCGCTTCTGCCGAAGAGGTCCTGCAGGAAATGTCCCCCGAACTGTTTTACTCTGCAGAACCGTCTGCTCCGGCGTCGGAAACCGAGGACCCGCAGGAGATCGAGATCCCCGACTATATTCTCAACCCCAAAATGGACATGCCCACCGTGGAGATCGACGGCGGGGCCTATATCGGCGTGGTGAAGATCCCGTCCCTGGGCATCGAGCTGCCGGTGATGAGCGAATGGAACGACTCCAACCTGAAGACCGCGCCCTGCCGGTACAGCGGCTCGGCCTATCTGGGGGATCTGATCATCGCGGGCCACAACTACCGCAGCCACTTCGGCAGCCTGAAAAACGTGCAGACGGACGAGGAAGTTTTCTTCACGGACGTGGACGGCAACGTGTTCCGCTACACGGTGGCGGAGATCGAGACGGTGAGCGGCAGCGACGTGGAGAGGATGCAGGCCGGTGACTGGGACCTGACCCTCTTTACCTGCACTTACGGCGGCCAGAGCCGCGTGACCGTGCGCTGCGTGCCGGCAGCGGAAGAATGAAGCGCGGCGGAACGGGAAAACGGAAACTGAATCTGAAAAGGCGCAGGGCGCCCGGAACCCGCTGGACCGAACCTTCGGTTCCCGCCCGGGCGCCGGGAAAAACCCGCAGTACTCCGAAAGGGGTGCTGCGGGTTTTCGCTGCTGTCCGGCCTGATCTGATGCGGCAAATATGGGAACCGGACGTTTGCCGGACGGCGGTCCTTGACCGGATCGCGGAGGATCTGCGGGGGAGAGAATCGTGCATTCCACCGCTGTATACCGAATTGTGTCATAAAATGGGCGTTCCCTCTCTTGACAATAAAAAGGGGCTCATTTATAATGTGGAATATGATTTTTCCAAGCCCTTTACCCTACGGGACAGATGGTTCTATGGGTAATGGGCCGAAGCACGGGTCATTGGCCCGCCTGCTTCCGAAGTCAATGCTGGAAACGGCATGGCTCTCCGGATTTGAGAAGGAAAAACGTGATTGGATTACACCTCGGAAGCGGTGCACGCCTCTGCGCGCTGCGCCGAACCGGAATCTGGATCGTCTGTTCCGACTTACACGGAGTCGAAACAGGCGATTTTTGTTTTTGGGAGGAAATATGACAAAGGTCCGTACCCTCGGCGAACCGCGCTACAGCGTCCGGTTCGCCATTCTGGTTCTCGCGTTTATCGTGGTGTTTTTCGGCTCCTTCCTGCTGGGGCGGTATTCCGTTTCCTTCGGGGCCCTGCTGCGCATCTTTTGGGCCAAGCTGGTCGAACTGGTGACCTTCGGGCGGGTGACGCTGGCGCAGAGCTGGACGGACATGGAAGAAGCGGTGGTCGTGAACATCCGCCTGCCGCGGATCATCTGCGCGGCCCTGGTGGGCGCGGCCCTGTCCACCGCGGGAGCGTCCTATCAGGGGATGTTCCGCAACCCCATGGTGTCCCCGGACCTGCTGGGCGCCTCCACGGGCGCGGGCTTCGGCGCGGCCCTGGCGATCCTGCTGTCCTTCAATTATTTCGGCATCACGGTCATGGCCTTCTGCTGCGGCCTGGCCGCGGTGCTGCTGGCCTATACGGTCAGCCGGTTCTCCCGGCTCAACACCACGCTGTCCATGGTCCTGGCCGGCGTGATGATCAGCTCCCTGTTTTCCGCCGGCACCTCCTTTGTGAAGCTGGTGGCGGACACGGAGGACCAGCTGCCCGCCATTACCTACTGGCTCATGGGCGCCCTCAGCTCCATCAAGGGCCAGGATACCCTGTTCGCCTTCGTCCCCATCGTCGTCGGCCTGATCCCGCTGCTCCTGCTGCGCTGGCGGATCAATCTGCTGACCCTCAGTGAGGCGGAGGCGAAATCCCTGGGCATCAACACGGGGCGGCTGCGCCTTCTGGTGATCATCTGCGCCACCCTGATCACCTCCGCCAGCGTGGCGGTCAGCGGCATGATCGGCTGGGTGGGCCTGGTCATCCCCCACTTCTGCCGGATGATCTTCGGCTATGACTACCGCCGCCTGATCCCGTCCTCCATCCTGATGGGCTCCACGTTCCTGATGGTGGTGGACGACATCGCCCGCAACATCACCACCAGCGAGATCCCCCTGGGCATCCTGACCAGCTTTGTGGGCGCTCCGGTGTTCATCTACCTAATCCTGACAGGGGGGTCCAACCGTGAGCGTTGACGTAAAAGAACTCTGCTTCTCCTATGAGCGCAACGACGTGCTCAGGCGCGTCTCCTTCTCCGTGCAGGAGGGGGAGCTGATGGCGGTCCTCGGCCCCAACGGCGTGGGCAAAAGCACCCTGTTCGGCTGCATGCTGGGCTTCCTGCGGCCCTCCGCCGGGGAGATCGCGATTGAGGGCAAGCCGATCACGGCCTTCACCAACACGGAGCTGGCCCAGGAGATCGCCTACATCCCCCAGTCCGTGGCTCCCGCGTTCAACTACACGGTGCTGGACATGGTGACCATGGGCATGACCAACCAGATCGGCCTGCTGCACGCGCCGGGGCCGGAGCACAGGGAGAAGGCCATGGCCGCGCTGGAGAGCCTGGGAATCGCCGACCTGGCCAGCCGGGGCTGCAACCAGATCAGCGGCGGCGAGCGGCAGCTGATGCTGCTGGCCCGGGCGCTGGTGCAGAAGGCGCGGCTGCTGATCATGGACGAGCCCACCGCCAACCTGGACTACGGCAACAGCTACCGGGTCATGCAGCGCATCCGCGCCCTGGGCGAGCAGGGCTACACCGTGATCTTTTCCACCCATGAGCCCAACCACGCCTTCCGCTACGCCGACCAGGTGCTGGCCCTGAAGGGCGGGAGGGTCCTGACGAAGGGCAGCCCGGCCCAGGTTCTGACCGAGGAGGTCCTCTCCGCACTGTACAGCATCCGCGTGGCCGTGCGCGGCGTGGATGTGGACGGCACAGATTACCATGTCTCCATTCCCTGTGAACGGGGTGAATACCGATGAAAAAACTGACCGCAATTTTACTCGTTCTCCTTCTGGTCCTGCTGCCCGGCTGCGGCGCGCAGACCAACATCCCGGAGGACGTGGAGACCGTACTCTTCACGGACTCCGCCGGACGGCAGGTGGAGGTGCCCGCCCAGATCACCCGGGTGGCCCCCTCCGGAGCGGTGGCCACTATGTTCCTGGCCTCCGTCTGCCCGGATTATATGGTGTGCATCAGCTCCACGCCCTCCAGCAGCCAGTACAAGTATCTGGACCAAGGCTTGATCAAGCTGCCCACCACGGGCCAGCTGTACGGCAGCAAGAGCACCATCAATCTGGAGGCCCTGCTGGACGCCCAGCCCCAGATCATCATCGACCTGGGCGACAGCAAGGACGGCATCAAGCACGACATGGACGCCCTGCAGAAGCAGACCGGCGTCCCCGTGGTGTTCATCGAGGCGGACCTGCCGCACATGGCCCAGGCGTTCCGGATGCTGGGGCAGCTGATGGGCGCCAAGGCCGACCGCTGCGAGGAGCTGGCGGCCTACGTGGAGGAGACCCTGGAGCTGGCCCAGACCAACGCCGCACAGATCCCGGAGGAGGAGCGCGTCAGCGTCATGTACACCTCCGGCGTCTCCGGCCTGAACACCAACGCCAAGGGCTCCACCCAGGCCCAGGTCATCGAGCTGATCGGCGCGTCCAACGCCATCGTGGTGGAGGACGTCAGCGACAAGGGCGGCGGCAACACCATCAACATGGAGCAGCTCTACCTCTTTGACCCGGACGTGATCCTGTTCACCACGGGGAGCATGTACGGCGCAGCGGATCAGGACGCGGCCTGGAAGCAGCTCCGGGCGGTGAGCCAGGGCGCCTGTTATGAGATCCCCTGCCTCCCCTACAACTGGATGAGCAATCCGCCGTCCCTGAACATGCTGCTGGGCGTGCGCTGGCTGGGAAACCTGCTGTATCCGGAGTATTACGACTACGACATGACGGCGGAGGCCCAGCGGGCCTACAAGCTCCTCTGGGACTACGACCTGTCCGACGAGGAAGCCCGGGAAATGCTGGCCAATTCCACCTTGAAGTAATATAAGAGGAATCCTGTTATGAAGCGATTGCGATGGCTCCTTGCTGTCGTGCCCATGCTTCTGCTGCTGACGATCTCGGCCAGCGCCGATTCGGTGACCGACACCATCAGCATCTATGTGGGCTACTACGGCTGGAGCGAGGACGAATACATGGAGAAGGTCACCTACCACTGGACCGAGCTGGACGACCTGTACGGCGGCGTGCTGGACACCCACCAGGAGATCTACAGCTATTACAGCGGCAGCCGCACCTATCTGGTGGCGGCCCGGGGCTTTTACATCCGGGACCTGCTGTACTACGCCGGGATCGACGTGGGCAGCGTGGCCCGCATCGACTTCTTCACCAAGGACCACAACAACGGCGCGTACCGCAGCTTTACGGCCTACTCCCTGCTGGAAATGCCCCGGTACTACTTCCCGAACCTGGCGGCCAATGAGGAGACCGGGGTGATCTACCCCTACGACGGGGACGACATCTGGAACGGCGCGACCACTGTGGAGGCCATGCTGGCCCTGGAGGATTTCACCGAGTGGGACGTGTCCGGCACGGAGTTCGAGCAGCTGTATGACCCGGACATGATGAACGCCAACGCCCGGTTCCACCTGTTTTTCGGACAGAAAGACCCCTCGGAGGCGAGCACCAGCTCGGCGGCGAAGTATTGTTACAAGCTCCTGATCACCTTCTCCGGCACGCCGGTGCTGACCACGGAGGAGAGCAACCTGGATATGAAAATCGGCAGCGGGCGCAAGCTGGAGATCGACGTGGACGCGGAGGACGGGCTGCTGAACGACTATGTCCACGGCCACATCACCTGGTCCAGCAGCGACCCCGGCGTGGTGTCCGTGGCCGAGGACGGGACGATCACCGTGCACTCCGCCGGGGACGCGGTGATCACGGCCTCCTTCGGCAATTCCAGCGTCAGCGTGAACGTTCACGCGGAGGAGGGAGAGGAATCCACCTCCGGTTCCGGGATCGGCGGCGCCGGCACGCCGGATGAGACGGACGGCACACCCGGAGGGAATACCGCGCAGCTGCCGCCCGCCGAGGGCGGCGAGACCGAACAGGTCTCCGGCAGGCAGGTCCTGACCGTCTCGGCCCAGGCGCTGGCCGGGACGCGCTCCGGCAACGCGGACGCGGAGGACCACTCCGGCGGGTACATGGACGAGGACACGGAGCAGTTGGTGCTGACGGCTCCGGACCGGACAAGCCCCGCCCTTCTGACGGCGGCGGTGCTGCTTCTGGCCTTCCTGCTGGGCGGCGCTTATCAGGTCATACGGTTCAAACGATTGTTAAGGGGAACACGCAAATGAGTAGTACAGAATCTGTTTTCAACATCAGCGATATTCTGCGGGCGGTGGCAAGCTGCATGCACTACCCGGTCATCGTCATTCTGATCCTGTTCCTGCTGGGGGCGGTGGCGCTGCTGGGCTGGATCATCGCGGAGTATTGCACCGAGCGGCGGCACATGAAGGTGCACCTGCCCGCCCTGCTGGAGGAGCTTCAGCACTGTGACGATCTGAAGCAGACCATCGGGCAAAGCGGCCTGCTCCAGCGGCAGAAGGACGCCCTGACCGAGCTGGCGTCCCATCCGACCTTTTCCGGGGAGCTGCGGGAGGCACTGGCCATCCGCCTGATCGACGCCGAGCAGAGCCGCTACGACAAGATCGTGCGCTGGTCCGAGCTGCTGGCCCGGCTGGCCCCCATGTTCGGCCTGCTGGGCACGCTGATCCCCCTGGGCCCCGGCATCATCGCCCTGGGGCAGGGCGACACGTTCACCCTGTCCTCCAGCATGCTGACCGCCTTTGACACCACCGTGGCGGGCCTGCTGGCGGCGGCGGTGGCCACGGTGATCTCCAGCGTGCGCAAAACGTGGTACAAGGAATACATGTCCGTCTTTGAGGTCCTGTGCCAGTGCATTCTGGACCGGGAGAAGGAGGCGGCGGCATGAGGCGGCTGTCCTCCCGGCGGATGAGCGGCGGCCCGGACGCTGAGGCGAACCCCATGGACGGCCTGGGGAACCTGGCCGACGCTATGCTGGTTCTGGCGGTGGGCATCATGCTGGCCCTGATCGTCAACTGGAACGTGGACATCACCACCTTCAACACCGAGACCCCGGACCAGACGGAGCAGGACCAGCAGATCGCCCTGGACGAGGACGACCTGTCCGACGCCCCGGACCAGGAGATCGAGGGGGCGGAGATGCAGCAGGTGGGCCAGCTGTACTACGACGAGGAAACCGGTACTTACTATGTGATCATGGGGGATTGACGATGAAACGATTTTTATCCCTGGTTCTGACGCTGGCGCTGGCCCTGTCTCTGCTTTCGGCGGTACCGGCGCAGGCGGCGGAGAATTCGGCCTGGGACGGCACCGTGGACATCTCCTGGTACGACCCGGACCAAAGCGAATTTTACCTGTCCACCCCGGCCCAGCTGGCGGGCCTGGCGGCGCTGGTCAACGGCATGGTGGACCCCGAGTGCCCGAAGGTCATCGGAGATCAGAACTACCTTCAGAGCATCCGGGTGGACGACTATATGCTGGTGGGGGCCGGCGGCGGCAACGTCAGCGACACGGTCTACACCAGCACGGTGGACTTCGCCTACAAGACCGTCTACCTGACCGCCGACATGGACATGGGCGGCCGGTGCGTGAACGGCGTGTGGAGCGGCCCGAACTGGACGCCTATCGGCGGCAAATTCCCCATGAAGCCCTCCGAGATCAAGGGGGACTGCCTGACGCTGGACACCCGCTTCAACGGCGTCCTGGACGGACAGGGGCACACCATTACCAACCTCTACTGTGACCGCTACGCCCAGAAGGGCTTTCCCTACAGCATGGCCGTCGGCGTGGTGGGCTTCCTGGGCGGCATCAGCGATACAGTCGCCGAGTACAATTCGGTCATCGAGTTTTCCGACGGATGGCAGCCCGCTGTGCGCAATCTGGTGCTGGGCAGCGGATCCATTCTGGGCCGCCGGATGGTGGGCGGCATCGTGGGCCGCATCGGCGAGACCAACACCGGCGTGATCGTGGAAAACTGCGCCAACTTCGCCCAGGTCAAGAGCACCGACGCCAAGGGCGTGGGCGGCATCGTGGGCTCGGCCTGGGACAGCGGCGGCGTGATCCGCAACTGCTACAACGCCGGGTACATCACCACCACCTATTCCTCGCCCGCCGGCGGCATCGTCGGCACCAACGAGGGCATGGACATCTACAACTGCTACAACATCGGCATCATCGACACCAACGGCCAGAGCCGGGGCCGGGGCATCGGCAGCCACGACACCGGAACCTACACCGTGGACAACTGCTATTTCCTCTCCGGCTGCGGCGACGATGCGGACAACCCCGGCTACTATAAGGGCGTCAGCAAAAAGATCAGCGTCAACGTGACGGAGATGACTGCGGAGGAGCTGAAAAGCGAGGAGACCCTGGCTAAGCTCAACGCCAACGGCGTCACCTTCGTGGCGGACGTCAACAACATCAACAACGGCTATCCCGTTCTGTGGTTCCAGAACGGCTTGACGGGCGGCGACTGCACGATCACGCTCGCCCAGTCCTCCGGCGGCACCATCTCCCTGACGGGCGGCGCCACCGTGTCCTTCGGCCAGACGGTGACCCTTGACTATCAGGCGGACACCGGGTACACGCTGGAGTATTTCACAGTGAACGGGACCCCCATCGCGTCCAACTTCTTCATCGCCACCGAGGATATGACCGTCAGCGCGGTATTTACCAAGCTGAACAAGGTGCAGGTGACCATCCCGGAGAGCCGGGACTACTATGTGGCGGTGGCCCGCCAGGGCTGGAAGATGACCGACGGCGAAATGGTCTGGGTGGACCATGAGCTGCTGCGCAGCGGGGACACCCTGGTCCAGGGCAACATCCTGACGGTGCTGACCTACGGCTACGAGGACGCCACCCCCGCGGACCCGGACCTGGAGTACATCGACGCCTATATCTGCACCCTGCCGGGGACGGAGAAGAACGCCGACGGGACCTACACAGTCACCGGCACGGAGGATGTGAACATCTCCGTGGACCGCAGCACCCAGACCAAGAGCTGGATCAACTGGGCGGACACCAGCTGGTATGTCAGCGGCGGCCGCCAGACCACCTACACGCTGACCACACCGGAGGAGCTGGCGGGGCTGGCCTATCTGGTCAACAAGAGCGGCGTGACCTTTGCGGGGCTGACCATCCGGCTGGGCAATGACATCTCCCTGGACAACACCGACGGCACCGTGGGCATCCGCACCTGGACGCCCATCGGCAGCAGCCTGAACCGGTCCTTCCAGGGGACCTTTGACGGGCAGGACTACAGCATTTACAACATGACGGTCCAGGCTACAAGCTCCTACGCGGCCCTGTTCGGCTGCTGCGTGGACGCCGTGATCCAGAACGTGTCCGTCTACGGCGCCGTCAGCGGCACGGCGAAGGCCTCCTACGCGGCCGGTGTGGCGGCCTACATGAAGGGCGGAAGCCTCCAAAACTGCCTGAATTATGCCGCTGTCAGCGCCCAGGGCACCCACGCGGGCGGCATCGCGGCCCTGATCCGGGACGGCGCCCGGGTGGAGAACTGCTTCAACTACGGCGCCGTGACCGCCGAATCCGGCCTGGGCGGCATTGTGGGCGTGGCGGACTCCGGGGAGGACGCCATCAGCGCCTGCGCCAACTTCGGCAGCGTCACCTCCACCGGCAACAACACCTACGGTACCGGCGGCATCGTGGGGCGGCTGGCGGGCACGGTCTCCCGCTGCGCGAACTACGGCGCGGTGGGCGGCAGCGACCGCTACACGGGCGGGATCGCCGGGTATGCCACCACGAAGAACAAGTCCACCATTGAGCTGTCCGCCAACCACGCCGCGGTCCGCTCCGATAACAGCATGGGGACCGCCTCCCTGGGCGGCGTCGCGGGATACGCCCAGTTCCTGCGGCTGACCGACGTGAAAAACGACGGGGCCGTTTCCGCCGGGAGCAGTTTCCAGAGCGGGAACGTGGGCCAGATCTGCGGCCGGGAGGGCACGGTGACGGCCCAGGACACCGCCGGGGCCCAGATCCCGGACTACACCCCCCAGGCGGCAAAGACCTTCCCCAATGAGAACAAATCCAGCTATACCGTCACCTTCCGGGCGGACGGGAACGTGGTCGCGGTCGTGGAGTACGCGCCGGGCGACAGCAGCGTCGCCGAGCCGGAGGTCCCGGGCAAGGACGGGTACACCGGCTACTGGGACAACTACCGGCTGGGCAATAAGGACATTACCGTCCGGGCCGTCTACCGGCAGGTGCTGGTGCGCCCCGGCGATACCATTACGGAGGATGGGACCTACCACATCACCTGGTTCTCCAGCGGGACCATCGACATCGCGGAGGGCGTCAGCGCCGTGCTGGACGGCTCCAACGGCGGAAGTGAGGGCTTTGAGGCTCTGTGCATCCGGGTGGGAGAGAACGCCTCCCTGACCCTGCGGGATACGGTTTTGAACGGGGAGATCACGCTCCTGTCCTTTGCCGGTAACAATACGCTGACCCTGAGCGGAGCCAATGAGCTCAACAGCCGCACCGACGCGCAGGACAACAGCCAGCCCACCGTCCGGGTCTCCGGCGATCTGGTCATCGACGGCGACGGCAGCCTGTATGTCTCCGCCGGCATCCGCAACGCCGCCGTGTATGTGGACAAGCCCGGCAGCACGGTGGAGCTGAAGGGCGGCACGCTGGCCATTTACAAGGAGGACCTGCTGGGCTTTGAGGGCGGCGCGTTCTACGCAAACGGCTCTCAAGTCATCGTCAGCGGCGGCACCCTGAAGGGACATACGGTCAGCGACAATGTGGCGGTGCTCAGCGCCGACCGGGTCACCCTGACCGACGGGGCGCTCCTGCTCCAGGCGGAGCGGTCTCCCGCCGCCGTTCAGGGGGAGGTCACGGCCTCCGGCGGGACCATCGCGGCCTTTGGCCACACCGGCAACAGCGCCGCGTTCAGCCAGAGCTACGCCGGACGGGAGGCCATTCCCGGCTACAGCGGCAGCGCGGTCTTTCAAGACTTCCTGCCCTTTACGGACGTCTATGTGACCGACAGCTATTACGACGCCGTGGAGACCTGCTACAAGCGGGGCTATTTCCAGGGCACTTCCGACGCCACCTTTGAGCCTGAGCTCTCCATGACCCGCGCCATGTTCGTCACGGTGCTCTACCGCCTGGCGGGACAGCCCCAGGTGGACGGCACCACGCCCTTTACGGACCTGACCCAGGATTGGTATCAGGACGCGGTGATCTGGGCGGTCGGCCAGGGTATTACCACCGGTACCTCCGACACCACCTTCTCGCCCGACGAGCCGGTCTCCCGGGAGCAGGCGGCGGTGTTCCTGTACCGCTATGCCCAAATGAACGGGGACAGCCTGCCGGGACAGGCGGACCGGACGGTTTCCCATGGAGAGCTGTCCTCCTGGGCCCAGGCGGAGGCCCTGTGGGCCCTCAGCGGCGGACTGTTCGACGGGGCGAAGGCCCCTATGGAAAATCCCCAGGATTACGCCCCACGGAGCCTGCTGGCAACGGCGCTGGCGAACTATATTGATCTGGTTCAATAAGGCGGTTTGACCGCATGATTGATAAATTTTAAGAAAGGAAGAGTATCATGAAAAAAACACTATCCCTGTTCCTGGTGCTGACCCTGCTGTTCTCCCTGCTCACCGGCTTCTCGCTGACTGCGTATGCCGCGGGCGATGACCTTGCGGTGGGCACCACAGCATCCAATGCCGCCCTGGAGGTCTACACCCAGGCTGGCGACAATGGCACCCCCGCGCTGGCCAAGTCCTACACCGCCGACGATCTGGCGGCGCTGGCCGAGACCAAGGCCGACGGCTACGGCTATGTCTACTACAAGGGTGACGTTGCCAACGTCGTGGCCGTCACCGAGTATGTGGCTCTGGACGCCCTGCTCAGCGACGCCGGTGTGACCTTCGCTGAGGGCGACAAGCTGTCTTTCATCTGCAGCGACGGCCCCTACACCAAGGGCGACTTCAGCTATGAGAACATCGCCGCCCGGGGCGTGGACGCCGACGGCAGCCCCGTCCCCACCGCCGTGGCCATCTCCTATGAGCTGGGCAATCTGGCCGACGGCACCGTGGCCGAGATCGCGGCCAAGGCCTACAACAGCGGCTCCCTGCGCTTCGTCTCCGGCATGACCGCCGCGGAGAAGGAGGGCCAGTCCGCCGCCGGCAACCGCATGCCCTCCGGTGTGGTTTCCATCACGGTCGTGCAGAGCCCTGCCCTGGAGATCTATGCCCAGGCCGGTGAGACCGGCACTCCCGCGCTGGTCAAGTCCTATTCCGCCGGTGATCTGGCGGCGCTGGCCGAGACCAAGGCCGACGGCTACGGCTATGTGTACTACAAGAACGATGTTGCCAACGCCACGGTTGCCACCGAATATGTGACCCTGGACGCCCTGCTCAGCGACGCCGGCGTGACCTTCACCGAGGGCGACAAGCTGTCTTTCATCTGCAGCGACGGCCCCTACACCAAGGGCGACTTCAGCTATGAGAACATCGCCGCCCGGGGCGTGGACGCCGACGGCAGCCCCGTCCCCACCGCCGTGGCCATCTCCTATGAGCTGGGCAATCTGGCCGACGGCACCGTGGCCGAGATCGCGGCCAAGGCCTACAACAGCGGCTCCCTGCGCTTCGTCTCCGGCATGACCGCCGCGGAGAAGGAGGGCCAGTCCGCCGCCGGCAACCGCATGCCCTCCGGTGTGGTTTCCATCACGGTCGTGCAGAGCCCTGCCCTGGAGATCTATGCCCAGGCCGGTGAGACCGGCACTCCCGCGCTGGTCAAGTCCTATTCCGCCGGTGATCTGGCGGCGCTGGCCGAGACCAAGGCCGACGGCTACGGCTATGTGTACTACAAGAACGATGTTGCCAACGCCACGGTTGCCACCGAATATGTGACCCTGGACGCCCTGCTCAGCGACGCCGGCGTGACCTTCACCGAGGGCGACAAGCTGTCTTTCATCTGCAGCGACGGCCCCTACACCAAGGGCGACTTCAGCTATGAGAACATCGCCGCCCGGGGCGTGGACGCCGACGGCAGCCCCGTCCCCACCGCCGTGGCCATCTCCTATGAGCTGGGCAATCTGGCCGACGGCACCGTGGCCGAGATCGCGGCCAAGGCCTACAACAGCGGCTCCCTGCGCTTCGTCTCCGGCATGACTGCCGCGGAGAAGGAGGGCCAGTCCGCCGCCGGCAACCGCATGCCCACCGGCGTGATCTCCATCACCGTGGTCTCTCCCGCAGCCATGGCCTTCACCGATGTGGTGGCTGGCAGCTACTATGAAGACGCCGTTGCCTGGGCTGTCCAGGCGGGCGTGACCACCGGTACCTCCGACACCACGTTCGGTCCTGCGGCTGACTGCACCCGCAAGCAGGTCGTGACCTTCCTGTGGCGTGCCGCCGGTTGTCCGGAGCCTGCCACAAAGGAGAACCCCTTCAACGACGTGCAGGAAGACATCTACTACAAGGCGATCCTGTGGGCCGCCGAAAACGGCATCACCACCGGAAACGGCAATGGCGGGTTTGATCCCGACGGCCAGATGACCCGCCGTGATTTCGTCACGTTCCTGTACCGCTATGCCAAGGCGGAGCCGGTGAAGGACGCGGCGCCCTTTGCGGACGTTCCTGCGGGACAGTATTACTCGGACGCCGTGGCCTGGGCCGCGGCCAACGGGATCACCTCCGGCGCCGGAAATAACCAGTTCCTGCCGCTGAATACCTGCAGCCGCGCCGAGGTCGTGACCTTCCTCTATCGCTATTTCAAATAAGTGACCCCAAGAGGAGGACGGCTGATGAGCCGTCCTCCTCCGCTTATCGGACAAGGAGGAACAGCAATGAACACATTTCGCCAGGATGTGGAGCGGGCCGGAGCCTATCATGGCCACATCTGCTCCGGCCAGTGCATCGGCGTGAAAATGGCAAGGCTGGGGCTCAAGCTCCTGGGCCTGGACCCGGAGAAGGACCGCGGGCGCATCTATGTATTTGTGGAGTGCGGACGCTGCCCGGCGGACGCCATCGGCATCGTGACCGGAGCCCGCCTGGGGCGGCGGACTCTGCGGGCCCTGGATTACGGAAAGGTGGCCGCAACCTTTGTGGATCTGGAGACCAACCGCGCGGTCCGGATCCAGCGCAGGCAGCGCCGCCATCCGGCGGACGGGGAGGATATGATCGCCTTTTATGAAAATCTGCCGGACGAGGAGATCTTCAAGATCCAGAAGGTGGCGGTGGAGCTTCCCCCCTGTGATCTGCCGGGAAAGCCGGTGGAGGTGCAGTTCTGCGCGGTGTGCGGGGAGGATGTCACCGACAGCCGCCATGTGGTGCGCAGCGGCAAAATCCTCTGCAAGTCCTGCGCGGACGGGGCTTATTACAAAATCCTTCCGTAAAGGACAGCTTCCGGGCGGAAACGGAGAAGAACATCCCATTCTGAAAACAGGCTTTTGGACCCCAGCGCGGACCAGCTTCAAGGCGCGGTTCGTGCTGGGGCCGAATTTTTCTGAACGGCGCAAATAATTCCACACAGATTCCTCATACGCCACATCATCCCTCCAACTTTGGCCGGTATCATAAAGCCATCTTCAAAGAAAGGAAGCGAAAAAATGAAACTCAGGATCATTTTCAGTATGGCGCTGGCCGTTGCGCTGGTCTCGGCTACCGCTGTGACGGCTTTTGCGGCGGAGGACACGTCTTCTGCGGCTCCCGCGGAGGAAAAGATTTCTTCTGCGGCCCCCGTGGAGGAGAACATTTCTTCGTCCTACGGGTACCTCGCCGGCCAGCAGCGCAGCACAAACCGGCACGCGCAGTTCGCGCAGGCGGCGGATCTTACCACCGACGCGGAGCGGGAAACCTTCTTCGCGGAAAACGAGATCGGCGGTGCGTACAGCGACGGGCAGCAGCTTGACGTGGAGGCTCTTGTGGAGGCCGGCGTCATCGACCAGGCGACCGCCGACAGCATCCGGGAATATGCCGCCGCCAAGCAAACCCAGCTCCACGGCAGATACGGCAGTTTGGGCGGCATGACGCCGGCCGAGCGCCATACCTTCTACGGGAGCTTTGACAGAAACGGCGGGAATTCGGTGGAAAGTCTGCTGGACGCCGGCGTGATCACCCAGGAGCAGGCGGACGCCATCAACGCCTATCTGGGGTAAGAACAGCGAACTGAAATGGCGCAGCTGGAAGGTTGCGCCATTTTTTTAATTTGTTTATAATAATGCCGCAATGCGTATTCTTTTTTATGGGGGGCATTTTTATGGCAAAACTGCTGATCGTGGATGACGAGCCGGATATCCACCAGCTGATCCGCCGGTATGCGCAGCGGGAGGGACACGAGACCGTGGAGGCCTCCGACGGGCTGGAAGCGGTGGCGCTGTGCCGGGAAAACGACTTCGACCTGATCATCATGGACGCCATGATGCCGGACATGGACGGCTTCACCGCCTGCAAGGAGATCCGAAAGGAAAAGGATATTCCCGTGCTGATGCTCTCCGCCCGGGGCACGGAGTACGACAAGCTGTTCGGCTTTGAAATGGGGATCGACGACTATGTGGTCAAGCCCTTTTCCCCCAAAGAGCTGATGGCGCGGGTCAACGTCATCGTCAACCGGCACAGGGCGCAGGCGGGCCCGGCGGACCGCCAGATCGAGATGGGTGCGCTGCGCATCGACCCGGCGGGGCGGAACGTCTATGTGGACGGCGTCAAGACGGATCTGACCGCAAAGGAGTACGATCTGCTGCTCTATTTCACGAAAAACCAGAAACGGGTTTTGACGCGGGACAATATCCTGAACGCCGTGTGGGGCTTCGCGTATGAGGGCGGGGACAGGACGGTGGATTGGCAGGTCAAGCTGCTGCGGGGCAAGCTGGGCAGCTGCCGGGGCTACATCGTGACGATACGAGGGGTGGGATATAAGTTTGAAGTGGAATCCTAGATCCTTCGGTATGAAGCTGTGGGCCTGGTTCGCCCTGTTCGCGGCGATCATTCTCGCGGCCCTCTGGCTGCTCCAGACGGTTTTCCTGCAAAGCTTCTACGACGGCATGGCGATCCGGAACGTTCAGAACGCGGCGCAGCAGATCGCCGCGCGGCAGGACGGGACGGACCTGGCCGGCCTGCTGGATGAGCTGGCCTATGAAAACTCCTTTCTGATCTTCCTGACCGACCGGCAGGGGAACATCCTGTACAGCACCGATGAGCACAGCGGCGTCTACGGCAGGGGCGAGAGCACACGCGATACCGGCGGCGAACAGGCCAATCCCTACCGGACCCCGGACGAGACGCTGGGCTGGCAGGTCGGGGTGAGCCATCATGTGGACCTGCCGCGGGACTACGGCACCTTCCTGCAGCAGCTGGCGCAGAGCGGCGACGGCACGGTGGGGTACCGGCTGGAAGACGGCTCCACCTATGTCTACGGCCTCCTCCTTTCCGCGGCGGGCGGCGACGCCGTGCTGTATATCAGCACGGCGCTGGAGGCGGTGGGCGCCACCGTCAGCCTTCTGCGCATCCAGCTGGTCTGGATCACGGCGGCTTCCCTGCTTCTGGCCCTGGTGATCGCGTTTTGGATCGCCCGGCGGTTTTCCGCGCCGGTGGCCTCCCTCTCCGCCCAGGCCAGGCGCATGGCGGAGGGCGATTTTCAGGGCGGCTTTGAAAAGGGCTTCTGCTCCGAACTGGACGGTCTGGCGGACACCCTCGACCAGACCGCCGCCGAGCTTGCCAGGTCGGAAACCTTCCACAAGGAATTTCTGGCGAATATCTCCCACGACCTGCGCACACCGCTGACCATGATCCGTGGCTACGCCGAGATGGTGCGGGACATTTCCTGGGAGGACCCCGAACAGCGGGAGACCGACCTGACGGTCATCATCCGCGAGGCGGACCGGCTGACGGGGCTGGTCAACGACATTCTGGAATATACCGCCCTGCAGGCGAAGCGGCAGACGATGGAACTGGAAACGGTCGATCTGAGCGCGCAGGCGCGGGAGGTGATCGCCCAGTTTGCGCCCCTGTGTGAGAAGGACGGATACCACATCGCGGAGCAGATCGAGCCGGATCTGCTCGTGCCCGGGAACGGCGCGCAGCTTGCGCGGGTTTTGTATAACCTGATCGACAACGCCCTGAGCCACGCGGGCGAAAAGCGGGAGGTCCGGGTCACGCTGGCGCGTGCGGATTCGTTCGTGCGCGCCGAGGTGCGGGATTGGGGCGCGGGCATCCCCCGGGAGGAGCTGCCCTACGTCTGGGAGCGGTACTTCACCGCCAAACAGCGCAGGCGCAATCAGAAGGGCTCCGGGCTCGGCCTTGCCATTTCAAAAGAGATCCTGCTGGCCCACCACGCCCGGTTCGGCGTGGAAAGCGGCGAAGGGGAGGGCAGCGTTTTCTGGTTTGAACTGCCCGTCCGGCGCAGCGCGGAAGACTGAAAAAGCAAATAAAATCTCACGGCGGGACACAGCACAAAAGTGCCGTTCTGTGAGATTTTCTTTTGGTTTGAGCTGTTTTTTGCGGAAATATGCGCCAAAAATCAATTATTTCTATTTTGGAAAAAGTAAAGCTCCAAAGGAATTGAACGCGGGCAATTTTTATGAAAAAATAGTCTCGCTTAGATGGAATGAAAGACAAAACGTACAATACGCCGCTCTGAAGTTCCACAAAAACAATTTTAGGGGGTTTTACATTTGATCGTAGACAACAATATGCATTGGATGCCGGAAGGTCTGTTTGATGACGAAGACCTGCTGAACGAAGTCCTGCGCATCCCACCTCAGAGCGAGAACCTGTATGCGTACCTCGGCAAAATTCCCGGAACGGATGATCCCCAGGTGATCATCGAGCAGCCCAAGGGCTATCAGAACCTGAACTACACCGACCTGGACGTCAACTTTGAAAAGCGCGTTGCGATGATGGACGAGATCGGCGTGGACATGGGCGTGCTGCGCATCCCCTGCCTGGAAGAGTGGATGACCCTGGACGAGTGCAGGAAGATGAACGACCGCATGCACAAGACCGTGGAGAAGTATCCCGGCCGCTTCGCTCCGCTGGCCATGTGCCCGCCCTGGGGCGACAAGGACAGCATCAAGGAGCTGGAGCGCTGCGTGAAGGAGCTGGGCTGCGTCGGCGTCGAGATGGCCGCCCACTACGGCGACAAGCACATGGATGAGCCCGAGTTCCGCACCCACCTGCGCAAGATCCACGAGCTGGGCGTGCCCATCGTGGTGCACCACACCCCGCTGCCCGCGGCTTATGACTTCATTTATCAGAAGGACAAGACCCGCCGCCTGCTGGGCCGCTGCTTCGCCCAGCTGACCTGTATCACCCGCAACATCTTCAGCGACCTGTTTGAGGAGCTGCCCGAGCTGAAGATCGTTCACAGCTATTTCGCCGGCGGCTTCTTCGCCTTCACAGACATGATGAACATCCGTCCCTCCGGCAAGTACAAGGAAGAGATGCAGCGCGTGCGTGAACCCAAGATGGGCCGCCGCTTCGAAGAGATCCTGAAGAACAACCTGTACTTTGATATGTGCCACGCCTCTCCCTGGGGCAAGGACACCATGGAGTTCGCCATCAAGGCTCTGGGCGCGGACCATGTTCTGTACGGTAGCAGCTGCCCGATCAAGAAGGAATGGGCATACGAAGGCCCCAACTTCATTCGCAGCCTGAATATCCCCGAGGAAGACAAGGCTCTGGTGCTGGGTGACAACGCCGCCCGCCTGTTCAAACTGAGCAAGTAAAGGAGGTCCCGAAATGTCGAAAGAATTTCAGCCCGCGCCCCTGAGCGCGGACCCCTATGGCGAGGAAAAATTCCAGTTCCCTCTGATGAAGCAGATCGAGGACTACGCGGAAGAGCACGACATCAGCATTCTTGCCGCCACAAAGGTCGTGGTGCCGGAGTATGCGCTGAAGCTGCCCTGGCGTGACGAAGAATACTTCCACGCCGCCGAGGAGTGGCAGAAGAAGGATCTGGCGGAGAACGCCCCCAAGAGCCTGCTGCGGCAGTTTGACAAAAACAAGGGACCGAGAGGAGAGGGTAAACATGGCTGATTGGAAGAAAACTGCCACACAGCTGAGCTGTGATGTCATCATCGCCGGCGCCGGCCCTGCGGGAATCAGCGCCGCGATCCAGGCCCGGGAGCACGGCCTGGATGTGATCATTCTGGACAAAGCCGATCCCAAGTGGTCCGGCAGCGCCGGCCGCGGCATCGACCTGATCCACTCCCTGGGTACGCTTCCGTCTGCCCAGGATGCGATCAAGTCCTCCCAGATCTCCTACACCCGCTGCTATGACGAGCCCGATCTGGCCAACGAGAACGTGATCTACAGGCTCTGGGAGAGAGAAGGCTGGGCGCTGAACGAGCTTGAAAAGTATTACTCCCTGAAGTGGTATGACGGCGATTACCTGTGGGCCGGCACCGGCGGCCCCTACGCCGGAAAGAGCATCCGCTTCAACGGTCTGGATCTGAAGCCCCAGATGGCCGCGCAGCTCAAGAAGTGCGGTGCGAAGATCCTGGCCCGCACCATGATGGTGGATGTCCTGACCAACGACGGCAAGACCGTCGGCTGTACGGCGGTCAGCACCCGCACCGGCGAGTTCTATGTGATCACCGCCCCGGCTCTGGTCATGGCCACCGGCAGCTCCTGCCGCCACCTGGACCCCGAACTGCCGGCGCATTACTACAAGATGAAGTACCACCACTGCCCCTCCGCCATCACCGGCGACGGCATGGCCGCCGCCTACCGCGCGGGCGCGGAGCTGGCCAACGTGGACCTCATGGAAGGCTCCGTCCCCCACATGGATTACACCTGCATCACCCGCGGCTGTCTGATCGGCGTGCGCCCGATCAAGACCAAGGAGTATACCTGCGACGGCGAGGACCTGTATACCCGTACTCCCAATGAGCTGGATAAGCGGATGTACCGCACTCTGGATGAGATGGGCAAGACTCCCATCTACCGCGGCATGGACCACCTGCCTGACACCATGCAGAAGGAGCTGGAGGTCAATTACATCGACGAGGGCTTTATCAACCTGAAGCTGGCCGGCGAGCGCGGCTTTAACCCCCGCACCCACCGCTTCGAAGTCCCCCGGGACAAACCGTATCCCCCCGATTCCTCCGCGGTCCAGATGCCCGGCCTGGCGGTGGACGAGAACTTCATGACCACGGTCCCCGGCCTGTTCGCCATCGGCGACGCGGCCAGCTGCGTGGGCGCGGTCATGTCCGCCATCGTCTCCGGCTACACCGTGGGCGACGTCATCGGCAATTACGTGGCGCAGGCCGGCGAGATCAGGCTGGACGACGCCCAGGTGCAGAAGCAGATGGACGAGACGCTGGCTCCGCTCTCCGTCAGCGCGGACGAGGGCACCAATCCCATCGAGTTCGAGTGCGCCGTGCGCCAGTATGACGAGCGCTATGTGGGGATCTTCAAGTCCGCGGGCAAGCTCCGCGCGGGCCTGCGCCGCCTGGCCTCCCTGAAGAAGGAGTTCATCCCCAAGCTGTATGCGGCCAATCCCCACTATCTGATGCGCTGCATCGAGGCCAAGAACATCGCGGACATGGCCGGGATCTACATGCAGGCCTGCATGTCCCGCGAGGAGACCCGCGGCTTCTTCAACCGGTCGGACTTCCAGGAGAAGGATCCTGCCCGCGACGGCAAGATCACCTATCAGCGTCTGGAGAACGGTGTTCCCGTCGTTGAAAAGAGAGCGGCTCCGAAACTGAAGCCGGAATACGCGCAGGGAGGTAAGAACTGATGTCCATCAAGATCGATTACGAAAAATGCATCGGCTGTAAGGTCTGCTATAACGACTGTCCCATGGACGTCTTCACTGTGGACGAAAAGCCCGGCAGCAAGCCCGTCGTCGCCTACGCCGAGGAGTGCTGGCACTGCGGCATCTGCTGGATGGACTGCCCCAAGCGGGCCATTGACATTACCACGCCGGCTTCCTTCTGGTGATCTCCTTTCCGGGGTCGGCTTGAACCGCATTCCGGAAAGTGGGAATACATTTTCACCTTCCTCCCCGGCGGCTGGACACGGAAGAGCGACCGTGTCCAGCCTTACAGGGGTACAGGGAACGCACCGGGCCCCGCGCGGCAAACCAAGTACATGAAGTGATACAAAAAGCAAAGATGGATGAATTGAGCTCTGATACAACTGAAAAGATGAATCGCCGAGAAAGACTTGTAAAAAAACCGGAACATCTCCGGTTTTAAAACCACCTTCCGACAAAAAATCATAAGGAGGAGAGTAATAATGAAAAAGGTTCTTGCGCTGATTCTTTCCCTGTGCATGGTATTCGCGTTGTTGGCCGGCTGCTCCGATGAAGGCGCCAAAGAAAACACCAGCAACAGCCCCGCTCCGAATTCCTCTCCCAGCGATGGCGGAACTTCCGGCAACGACTGGAGCCCGGCCGTCGTGGACAACGACCTGCTCGAGATCCGTGATTCCGCCAATGGCCTGCAGATCCTGGACGAGTACCTCGCCGAGCGGGTCGTGGTCAGCTCCAGCGGAAGCGGCGGCTCCCTGGCTCCCTTCGGCCGTACCGATTGGGGCAACGTGGCCTGCCGTGACCTGATCTATCAGAAGCTTTGCCGGGTCGACACCCTGCCCGGCTCTCCCACCCAGGGCGAGTATTATCTGGAAATGGCGAAGAGCATCGAGAAGGAAGACGATCTTACTTACGTCATCACCCTGTGGGACAACATTTATGACTCCGCCGGCAACCATTTCACCGCCAGCGACGTCGTCTACAGCATCGACTCCTATATCGCCACCGGCAACAAGGGCGGCATGAGCCGTCTGGACCACCTGGAGATCGTCGATGATTACACCCTGATCTGGCACTGCAAGGCGCCGTTTGGCCAGGGCGAGCTGGGCCGCCAGATGAGCAATGCCAACATGGTCTGCGAGGCTGCCTTTGAGGCCAGCCCCGACGGAATGACCAATACCCCCGTCGGCACCGGTCCGTACACCCTGAAGGAGCTGGATTCCTCCTCCTACTGCATCCTGGAGGTCAACGAGAACTTCTGGATGAGAAATCTGGATGAGGAAGTGCGGGAGAACCTCTGGGTCTACTGCTGCCAGAACGTCCGCGAGGTTGAGTACCGCATCATCAAGGAGAACTCCTCCCGTGCGATCGCCCTGGAGATGGGGACCATCGATGCCGCGGACAGCCTGGCCGAAGTGGATATGAAGCAGTTCTCCACGGATCCCAAGTACACCCCGATCAACGTCATGGTGCAGCCTCCCGTTCCCCTGCTGTTCAACTGCAGCGACACCTCCCCCTGCTCCAGTGTCGAACTGCGCAAGGCGATCTGCTATGCCGTTGACAGCGCTGCTGTCGCGGAGGGCGTGGAGTGCCCCGCGTTCCAGGTGTACGGCTTTGAGCCGAACCTTGTGGACGCTCCCGACTCCTGGATCGAAGGCCGCGAGTATTACGATTACGACCCGGATACCGCCAGGGACCTCCTGGCGCAGTCCGGCTACAACAATGAAACGATCACCATCATGTACGTCAATTCCAGCAGCGCCTATGAGGGAGCTGTCATCATGGTCCAGTCTCAGCTGGAAGCCCTGGGCCTGAAGGTGGAGCAGCTCTGCGTGGAGCAGTCCGTCTACGAGGTCTACGAGGCGGATCCGACCAAGTGGGATATCCGTCTGGATACGTACGGCGGCGGCGACTACTGCGCGAACTGCTACAAGTATCTGTACTCCGGTTATGTGGAGGAGACTCTGCACGGCCTGACCCCGATGCTTGTGGAGGATAAGAAGCTGGACGCTCTGTATGAGGCAATGGAAGCCGAGCCCACCGAAGAAAACATCACCGCTTACGATGACTACTTCACCTACGAGATGTGCTACGGCATCGGCGTGATCGGCTACTACAAGCAGACGGCCGCGCTGGCCCACGTGAACCCCGTCCTGGGCGACCGCGGCGCCCTCGTTCCCAACGCGTTTACGTTCGATGACTGATGTCAGCCCGTAAGACCATGAAAGCGCGGAGCAATTCCGCGCAGTGAGAATGTGCTGGCCTGCTGCAAAATTAGAAAAGCGCTGTAACTGGATTCCCTTTGGCGGCGGATGAGACGTCAGATCACCCCGCATCTCCCCCGGGGATCATTCCCCGGGGGAGATGCGTCTTCTGTACATCCGCGCGTTTTGCATCAGGCCCGCGCGAAACCCTGCGTGAAGTTTCCAACAAGAATGCGCGTCCGTTTCGCTTTTGCGGCGGTTCTGTGAGGCGCAGCGTCCGAGGCTGCGGAAAGGATTAAAACATGGGAAGATACATAATCAAGCGATTGCTGCTTGCCATACCAATGATTTTCTGTATAGCGATCCTTATTTTTACTTTGCTGTATTTTACACCGGGCGACCCGGCGGTCATGATACTCGGACCGGAGTCCACCCTGGAGCAGCAGGAAAGTATGCGGGAGTACCTGGGCCTGAACGAACCGTATATCGTGCAGCTCGGAGATTTTTTGCATCGTATTTTTATCGAATTTGATCTTGGCGAGTCGTGGATCCTGAAGACCAATGTCTCCGCGGAGATCGCCAGCCGGCTTCCGCGAACGGCGGGCATTGCCATATACAGCGTCCTGATCAGCGCCTTGCTGGGCATACCGTTGGGAATCGCGGCGGCGGTCCACCAGGATGGGATGATCGATAAGATCGTCCTTGCGGGAAGCAGCGTTCTGCGATGCGTCCCCAATTTCTGGGTCGGACTGATGCTGGTGCTCCTGTTTGCGCTGAAGCTGGATTGGCTGCCGGCGTACTATATGGCCGGTTTGGGGATACGGAACTATATCCTCCCGTGCATTACGATCATGATCGGCAGCTTTGCCTGGACGTCGCGTCAGATGCGCTCCAGTATGCTGGAGGTCATCCGCGCGGACTATGTCACCGCGGCGCGGGCCCAGGGCTTTTCCAAAACCAGCGTCTACTACCGGCACGCACTGCCCAACGCCCTGATCCCGATCATTACGGTCATGGGCACCCAGTTTGCCGTGGGTCTGGGCGGAACGATGATTATCGAAATCATTTTCTCCATTCCCGGAATGGGGACTTACATACAGAGCGGCATCAGCAAGCGCGACCGGCCGGTGGTGACCGGATCCGTTGTCTTCCTCGCGATCGCGTTTTCCCTGATCATGATCGTGGTGGATATTTGCTATGCGCTGGCCGACCCGCGCATCCGCGCGCAGTATGAGCGGGCTCCGAAGAAACGGGTAAAAAGGGGGCGGAAATAAGTCATGAAGAAGGGAAACAGTACCGTACTGAACGGGGAAGAATGGACGAAGGAGTCCAGCATCAAGTCGGTTTTCCGCCGCCTTTCCAAAAATAAACTGGCCTGTGTGGGCGGCATTATCTTCATCTTTTTGTGCCTGATCGCCATTTTTGCCGATGTGATCGCGCCCTATCACTATTCCGCGATCGACGTGGCCCATAAATTTGCCCGTCCCAGCATGGAGCACCTGTTCGGCACCGACCAGTACGGGCGGGACATTTTCAGCCGCGTGATCTACGGCGGCCGCTGGAGTCTCACCATGGGCATCAGCGCCGCGCTGATCAGCTTTGTCGGCGGCGTAATCATCGGATCGGTCTGCGGTTACTTCGGCGGCTGGGTCGATGCCCTGGTCATGCGGATCATTGACGTTCTTCAGTGCATTCCCAACCTTTTGCTCGTCATCTGCGTCTCCACCGTGCTGGGCAATTCGTTTTTCAACACGATCCTGGCCATGTCGATCACGGGCGTCTGGCCGGTGGTGCGCCTGATCCGCGGCATGACGCTCGAGGTGCGGACCCAGCAATATGTGGAGGCCGCGACGGCCACGAACAATCCAAAGTACCGTATCATTCTGAAGCACGTACTTCCCAATGCGATCCAGCCTGCGATCATCAGCACCTGTATGGGTATCGGTGCCACGATCCAGCTGGCGGCCAGCCTGAGCTTTATCGGCCTGGGCGTTCAGCCGCCGCTGCCGGAGTGGGGCGCGATGCTGACAGACGGCAGAACCTATATGCGTTATTATCCGTTTATGCTTGTGGCTCCCGGCATCATGCTCACCCTGACCGTTCTTTCGATCAGCCTTCTGGGTGACGGCCTGCGTGACGCCATGGACCCCAAGCTGAAACATCGCTGAGGAAAGGGTGCTGAAGATGAGATCAGAAGTATTTAAGGGAAAAGGGCACCAGGGTGACCGCTCTTTCAACGGCGAGGGAAAGCATCGGGGCCGCCATTGGGCCAAAGGCGAAAAGGGCGACGCCCTGCTGGAGGTCAAGGACCTGGTGGTGGAGTACGGCTCCTCGGACCGTCCGGTCCACGCGGTGAACCACGTTTCCTTCGAGATCCACCGGGGCGAATCCCTCGCTCTGGTCGGCGAATCCGGATGCGGAAAATCCACCATTGCCAAGGCGATCCTCCGCATCCTTCCGGACCGCGGGGCGAGGATCTCCAACGGCGAGATCCTCTACCGCGGGGAAGATCTGACCAAAATCAGCTCGCAGGAGATCAACCGTATCCGGGGCGCGGAGATCGCCATGATTTTCCAGGACCCCATGACTGCCCTGAACCCGGTCAAGCGCATCCTGACCCAGGTCTCCTCCGTCATCAGGCTGCACAACCCGGGGATCCGGAAAAAAGAGGCGGAGGAGCGCGCGATCCGCGTTCTGAAGCGTGTCGGCATCTCCCCGGAGCGTGTGCGCCAGTATCCGCACCAGTTCTCCGGCGGGATGCAGCAGCGTGTGGGAGTTGCGATCGGCCTTTCCTGCCATCCGGACCTCCTGCTGGCGGATGAGCCCACAACGGCGCTGGACGTTACCATGCAGGCCCAGGTGCTCGCCCTGATCACCGAACTGATGGAGGAGAACAACACCGCGCTTTTGCTGATCACCCACAGCCTGGCCGTGGTTGCCGAGACCTGCGACAATGTGGCGGTCGTGTACGGCGGCGAGATCGTGGAGTACGGCTCCAGGCGCGAGATTTTCAAGAGCCCCAGCCATCCCTACACCATCGGCTTGTTCAAGGCGCTGCCGGACATCAGTTCCGACAATGATTATCTGACTCCCATTGCCGGCATCATGCCGGAGCCGTCCGACCTGCCGCCGGGATGCAAGTTCCATACCCGCTGCCCGTACGCCACAGACATCTGCAAGGATGGCCCTGTCCCCGTTGTGGATCTTGGCGGAACCCACAAGTGCCAGTGCCACAACATTGAAGCGGTAAAGGAGGCCAATGCGAAATGAGCGTACTTGTTGAAGTGAAAGGCCTTAAAAAGTTCTTCCCTGCCTCGGGCGGCACGCTGCACGCCGTGGACAATGTGAACATGTGCTTCGAAGAGGGCAAAACCATGGGCGTCGTGGGTGAGAGCGGCTGCGGAAAGTCCACCCTGGCGAGAACGATCATTCACCTGCACGAGCCGACCGATGGGCAGGTCCTTTACAGGGGCGAAGACGTGACCCATCCGAACAAGAAGGAATTGAAGGCCCTGCGCGAAAAGATGCAGATCATCTTTCAGGACCCCTACAGCACGCTGAACCCCCGCTACACCGTGGAGGACACCCTGAAGGAGCCCCTGATGCTTTCCCGGAAATACAAGGGCTCCGAGCTTGACAAGCAGATCATCAAGCTCATGGACATGGTGGGCATCTCCGGCCGTCTGCGCATGGCCTATCCCCACGAGCTGTCCGGCGGCCGCCGCCAGCGTGTCGGCATCGGCCGCGCCATTTCCCTGAACCCGGAGTTTATCGCCTGCGACGAGCCGATCTCGGCGCTGGATGTTTCCATTCAGGCGCAGATCATCAACCTGTTGAAGGATCTGCAAAAGGAGTTCGGCCTGACCTATATGTTTGTTTCCCATGACATGTCGGTCGTGCGGCACATTTCCGACAGCATCAGCGTCATGTATCTGGGCCAGGTGGTGGAGACCAGCGAGTCCAAGGAACTGTTCAAGTACCCCCTGCACCCCTATACCGAGATGCTGCTGGCCGCCATCCCCACCATCGACATTGACCGGCCGAAAAAATTCGTGGAGATCCGCGGCGAGATCTTCAGCCCCATTGATCCCGAGCCGGGCTGCCGGTTTGCCAACCGCTGCCCCCACGCGTGCGACGCCTGCCGCCAGCCCCAGGAGCTGCGCGAGATCCGGCCGGGCCACAGGGTGGCCTGCTGCCGGGTGGAGGAGATCCGCAAGGGCGCGCTGGTGGAGATGACCAAGCCGGAGGAAGAGCAGCTCGGCTGGCTGCAGTAAGCCTGCGCGGCACTTGAGGAAAGGACGAAGATCGTATGAAACCAGAAATTTATGACCTGCGTTCGGCCATTGACGCGCTGCGCCGGATCCCGGGGCAGCTGCAGGAGACGGACCGCCTGGTGGATACCGACGCGGAGATCGCCGGGATCTACCGCCATATCGGCGCCCGGGGAACGCTGCGGCGTCCGACCAAAATCGGACCGATGATGCTGTTTCATCACATCCAGGGGTTCCCGGAGGCCCGGATCGCCATCGGCGTTCTGAGCAGCAGAGAACGCGTCGGCTATCTGCTGGGCACCGAGCCGGAGAAGCTGGGGAAGTTCTATGTGGATGCCCTGAAAAAGCCCGTCGCCCCCGTGGTCATTCCCAACGAACAGGCGCTCTGTCAGGAGGAGGTCTACCTGGCCTCTGACCCGGATTTTGACCTGCGCAAGCTGGTCCCGGGGACCAAAAATACCGAGGTGGACGCCGGCCCGTACATCACCATGGGCCTCTGCTATGCGCACGACCCGGAGGACCCGGACGTTGCCAACGCCACGATCCACCGCATGTGCATTCAGAACAGGGACGAAATGACCATCGGCTTTGGCGGCTACCGCCACATCGGCGTGTTCAAGGACAAAGCCTTCCGGAAGGAGCAGCCGCTGCCGATCTCCGTCAGCATCGGCCTGGACCCGGCGGTTTATCTCGCCTCCTGCTTTGAGCCGCCCACGACGCCGCTGGGATTTGACGAGCTGACAATCGCCGGCGCCATGCGCGGCAAGCCCGTGGAGCTGACCCGCTGCCGCGCGGTCAACGAGTACTGCATTGCCAACGCGGAGATCGTCATTGAGGGCGAGCTTATACCGGGCAAGATGCTTCCGGAGGATTCCGCCACCCACACCGGCCACGGCCTGCCCGAATTTCACGGTTACGCGGGCAACGCCCGCAAGCAGCCGGTGATCAAGGTCAAGGCGGTCACCTGCCGGCACAAGCCGATTTTCCAGATGTGCATCGGAGCCAGTGAGGAGCATGTGAACATGGCAGGCATCCCCACGGAGGCGGCGATGCTGATGCAGCTGGAGAAGGCCATGCCCGGGAAGGCGCTGAATGCCTATTGTCCGCCCAGCGGCGGCGGCAAGCTGAACGGCATCCTGCAGTTCAAAAAGAGCAGCCCGCAGGATGAGGGCAAGCAGCGTCAGGCGGCGATCCTGGCCCTCGGCGCCGCGCCGGAGATGAAAAACATCTTCATCGTCGATGAAGATGTGGACATTTTCGATCCCTATGATGTGGAATGGGCCATGACCACGCGCTTCCGCCCGGATAAGGATCTGATCGTGATCCCCGGCGTGCGCTGTCATATCGGCGACCCGACCCAGAAGAAGTTCTATGATCCAAACCTGCTGGAAAACGGCCTTGCCCATAAAGCCATTTATGACTGTACCGTGCCGTTTTCCCTGAAGGAAAACTTCGAGCGGGCACACTACCAGGACGTGGATATCAGCGATCTGCTGTAGGACCGGCCGCTTCCATACAAATTGAAAAGCTGACAGATCCTGCGCCGGAGGAGAGGCCGCCGGAGCAGGATCTGTCAGCTCTTTTTAAGCCGGTCAAGTAAAAATTTGCCTTGTAGATTGCCGCCCCTTTGTGTATACTGATATTGACCCCTGCAATATCATGCGATGCTTTTTTGAAACAGGGAGCGACAGCGGGCTTGGAGGCGCATCATGGAAGTAAAGCTGATGAAAGAATTTATTGTCCTGGCGGAAACGTGCAACTTTCAGGAGGCCGCGGAACGGCTTTATATTTCCGCATCGTCGCTTTCCAAGCATGTAAAGATCATGGAGGAAGAGTTCGGCGTTCCCATGTTTGACCGGACCACCCGCAATGTGAAGCTGAACAAATGCGGGGAGACCTTTTACGAGTACGCAAAGCAGATGGTCAAGCTGTACGATGAATGCACCACCGACCTGAATGAGCTGCGCATCAACCGGGACTGCTATCTCTCCATCGGGTTTCTGCCCAAGTTTGAGCCCAGCGGCATTGTTGAGGTCCTGTCGGACTTTGCGAAGCAGAGGCCTGACCTGACCCTCCACATGGTTGCCACCAATCAGCCCAAAGAGCTTCTGCGCGCGCACAGGTGCAATTTCGTGTTTACCGGCGAAGATTGCGAGCGGGACAGTGATATCGACAGCTTTTTGTACAAAACCGATAATCTGGTCGCGGTTTTTCCCCTGACGCATCCGATGGCAAAGGAAAAACACGTGACAGTGGATCAGCTGCGGGATGAAAACTTTATTATGCACAGCGACATCGCGGGCGACACCACGATGGCCGCCCAAACCTTTCAGAAGCTCTGCCTGGAGGCTGGCTTTGTGCCCAAAGTGGTGATGACGGCGAGCTACTCGTCCACGGTCGTCAAGCTGGCGAAGCGGGGAGAGGGCATTGCGATCATGAACCGGATGTTTGTGCCGGCCGCTTTCTGCCCCGACGTGGCGATCGTGGATATCTATCCGATCGTGCCGCTGTCCGTGTATGTGCTGCATATGAGCAAAACCCGAATGTTCCCGGCGGAGCGGGATTTCCTGCGCTACATCAAATCCCTGTGTGAAGGAGCGGCTGACGCAGGGGCGAATCGCTGACGAAAGGGCTTGCCGGAGAGTAATATTTCAGAAATTATCAATGCGAGGAATTGCGTGGCCGCAATTCCTCGCATTTTTGCTTTATCCGAGCAGTTTTTCGATCATCGCCAGAAGGTCCGGGATGCTGACTGTGACCGTGCCCTCATTTTTCATATTCGGCCGGGCGGTATTTCTCATGTGTACGTGGTAGGTGCCCTCGGTGAGCGCGTCAAACAGTGTGATGGTGATCACGCACTGGTCCTCGGACCACTGAATGGACCGCAGATCCAGATCGACGCCGTCCCTGTCCACGGTGAACGCGCCGTTCGCGGCGTGCATCGGCCTGTCGAAGGAAATCTGCAGCTTGTCCGCGCCGTATGCGATCACCTTCATGTACGGCTTGCAGTGCGGGTCGGGGATCGGGTCAAAGAGCCACATTGCGGGACGCACGCCGCCCAGCCCGTTGGAGACCCGCCAGCCGTGGTTGTTTTTGCTCCCGTCGCCGTTCATCATGACCTGATAGCGCTGGTCGATACCGGGGGTGCGGGTCCACCAGGTGGAGCTGGCGCGGCTGGAGGTGCCGAAATAGACGTCAACCTCCTCCTGAGAAAGCAGGAAAATATGGTCTTCGGTGGCCGCACCGGCCAGCGTTTTGAAATAACCGTTGTAGGGGTTGGCGATCCGGGTCTTGAGGATCCTCTTTTGATCTTCAAGGGAGAAGCGGCCGTAAAACGCGCCGTTCAGATATTCGCGCATTTCGCAGGTCTCCCAGGTGACCTGGGTCTGTTTGGAATTGTAGCAGCGCGCTTCCAGAACGTCCTTCATGACGACCAGCATGCGGTCGCTCTTCTTTTCCAGCACGATCCACTCATAGCCGCCGAAGGTGATGCTCTTGCCCTGCGGCGCGACGACGGTACCGGCCTGGCCGGGATGGTAGCCGTCCGGTGTGCGGATCGAAACGAGCCTGGCCGCGGGGTCCCAGCTCACGTTGAGGCCGGTCACTTCGGCGAGAAAGAGCAGGGGAATAAAAACGGTGCCGTTGACGAGCCTGGGAGCCGCATCGACCCGCAGAACATCGTGGTTCACAGCGGCCTTGCTGCTGCCGACCGTCAGAACGATCCTGCGGGTGGCGCTGCTTGCGGTAACGGTCTGAGCGGCAGGGTCCCATTGGGCGTCCAGGCCGATCGCTTCGCAGACAGGGCCGTAGGGGACGAGAACGTGGCCCTCTTCCAGAATGGGAGCTTCGTCAAAGCGCAGGGCGGCATTGTCGCAGAGGACGACGATGCCGCCGCTTTTTTCAGCGGTGAGCTTGGCCTCAATGCGCGCAGCGGCGTTGATGTAATCCTGATTTGCGGGATAGTACTTCTCCTGGAGCATCTCGTGGAAGATCTCCAGGGCCTTGTTCAGATCCCTGGGAACGGCGGGCGCTCCTTCGCCGTTTTCGTAGATCTCCGTCAGGCGCTCCAGAGACTCCTGCGTCTTGCGGATGGTGCCGTGGGTGGCGATCTCCCGGCCGGTCTCGAGGTACTTGACCGCCATGGTGTACTTGGTTTCCCCTTCGGGAACGGTCAGCTGCGGGCCGGTGCCGTCGTCGTTCAGGTACCAAAGGCCGAGGTAGAAGTTCGCGGTGGCGTCGTGGCTTTCCACCGCCTTCAGCATGCACTCCAGAGAGATCTCGCCGGCGGTATAGCCTTCGGGGGGGTCCAGTTTGCCGAACCAGAAGAGCTCCGCGACATAACGGTAGGTCTTAAAGTTCAGGTCGGCGACCTTCAGGTAGTAGTCGTAGCACTTTTGATAGTCCGCCGCCCAGGGCTCCACGCCGATGCACTCGTCATCGCCGTAGGCTTCCGCAAGCAGCGTATAAATCGTCTCCTGCGCTTTTTCGCTGTTGCCGAAGCTGTTCAGGTCGTCCAGACCGAAATCAATGGCCATCTGGCCGAAGCGGCGGATGATCGCCCAGCCCGACTCGCCGTCAATGTTGAGCCCCATGCTCCTTCCGTAATAGGGCACCCACTGGCTGGTTTCCGCGTCCTTCACGAAGCCGCCGCGGTCAATGTTTCTGCAAATCTGCGCAATCGCCTGAATGTAGCCCTTTTCAGCGGACTCATACCACAGCTTCATGGCAGTTACGTTCTTCGCTGCCTGTTCGGAAGCCAGGTCGTTGTTGATGTCGGGGTTCCACAGCGCCAGGCCCTGTTCATACAACTCCACCGCGGCCTTCTGATCCGGTGTCAGTTCAGCTTTTTCTTTTGCGCCCATGGCAGGTATGGTTTCCATCGATAAACCCTCCTTGATGTTTTACGGCCTCCTTCCGGGAATTGCCCTGCGCGGTTCTGTCCGACTGGGGGAGCAGCACTCGGCTCGCGTTGTTCTGGTATTTTGCGATGACAGGTTGGGTGAAGCCGCTTTTGAATGACCACATCAATTATATTATATTGCAGGGAAGTTTTCACAATTTATTTTGACGCGAATGGTTCCAAATTGGAAATAATCCCAAAGAAATCAGAATTGAACGCAAAAATCCTTTATGAGAAAATCAGGGGCGAAAAGGATGAGCCTTCGGCGCCGGTCAGCGCCCTGGCTTGAGGAGAGCTTGCATGAACAACAAGACAGATTCCGCACGAGCAAACGGAAAACGAGAGTTTCGATCCGTCCTTCTGTTTACTCTTGCCATATTCGTGATCGTTACCGTGTTCTCCCTCGCAACGGGTTCGGGCGGTTCCGTCAGCTACCAGGTGAGCGACGGTGTGCTGGGCGTAGGAGGTCTTGGCACGGCGGCCTTCCTTGAGATCGCGGAGATCGAATCCATCGAAACGGTGGATCATTTGGAGATCGGGGAGAAGATTTCCGGCGCGGAAAACAAGGATGTCTATTCCGGTACATACTGCAACGGCGCGTTCGGCGAATACGATCTGTATGCCTTTACGGATGCCCAGGAGTTTGTAGTGGTGCGGCATACGGACGGCGTTTTGGTGTTCGGCGGAAAGAAGAGCAAAGAGAACAAAAAGTTTTGTGAGCTTCTGGAGGAAAACATGGCTTCCCAGGCAGGGGATGCCGGAAAAACGCAATGATACCCGGAGGGAAACGCAGCATCGGACAGAGCTTCCGGCTTCCCGGAAAAGCATCCAGGCAGATTGTTTCAAACACGGACAGATTCCGAAGGGCATTTGATCCAACGCGCGGCAGATGTGCACGACGGAACTGGCCGTTAAAAATAAATCCCCGCATGAAAAAATAGGAGAAGGAGAAATGATCATGTTGAAGAAAACACTCGCAGCGCTCTTGGCCCTTGCAATGCTCTTTGCTCTGGCGGCCTGCTCCAGTGAGAGCGGCAGCCAAGAGGAAAAGCCCAGCGCCAACGTCAACGAGCAGATCCAGGAAGAAAGCAAAGATGACGCGTTCACCGCTGTCGAAACCAATTACATCGCGGATGAAGTTACCATCATCGGCGACTCCAGCACGACCCTGTATCCTTGGGGCAAGGCGCCCACGGAAGATTCTCTGACTGAGGTTTATGAGTATCTGTTCGCGGCAGTTGACTATTGCGGCGAAATGAAGCCTGTCCTGGCTGACGCCACCCGCGGTGAGTTCGGCGGCTATGACCATGTGGCGGGCACCGGCGACTACACCGTGTACATTTATGACTACATCCATGACCAGGCCGGCAACCACATCACCGCCAGCGACGTCAAGTGGAGCTTCGATACCAACCATGCACTGGAGAAGCTTCCCGGCACCGCGTGGGCCAATTTTGAAAGCGTGGAAGTGATCGACGAGACCACGGTCGTGTTCCACTTCGCAAAGGAGATCGACGGTCTGGGCGATCTGGACGATTTCTGGCAGACCACGTTCATCATCAGCGAGAAGACCTACAATGACAGCCCCTCCAACCTGACCAACGAGGCCTGCGGCACCGGTCCCTACTGCATGGAGGAATATGTCAGCGGCTCCCATGTGACTCTGGTCCGCAATGAGAATTACTGGCAGACCAACGAGGATCTGATGATCCAGGGCCAGAAGGCCAATGTGAAGAGGATTAATTATATCGTCAACTCCGAGGCTGCCCAGCAGGTGATCGCTCTGCAGCAGGGCACCGTGGATGTGGTGGCCAACATCAGCTCCTCCAACCTGCAGGCTTTCGTCGGCAACGGCGAGTATGCCGATCAGTTTAGCGTGTTCAACTATCCCCAGAGCGGCATCGTCTATGTGGGCTGCAACAACTCGGAGAAGAGCATCTGCCATGACGTCAACATGCGTCTGGCCATCTTCTATGCCATCGACGTGGACGGCGTGGTCCAGGCTATGGGCGGTGAGACCAACTGCGTGAAGGCGTACTCCCTGTTCAGCACCGGCCACAGCGACTACAACCCCGAGTGGGAAAAGATGGAGAACTATCAGAACATTACCGACTATGAGCTGTCCAAGCAGTACCGTGAAGCCGCCGGCTACAACGGCCAGACCCTGAAGATCCTCTGCCAGTCCGCGGAGTCCGATGTGGCGCAGATCGTCCTGAACATGCTCCAGAATGCCGGCTTCAAGGCGGAGCTGAGCGCTCTGGACGGCACCACCTACAACAGCGTCAAGGACAAGGAAGACGGCTGGGATATTGTCCTTGCCAAGTATTCCGCTTTCTGCGGCGCCGTGTCTGCGACCCGCGCCTTCTCCGCCGACAGAAGCACGGGCAAAACCACGGACTTTATCGAAGATCCCGAGTGGAACGATATGCTGGTGAAGATGACCACGATCAGCGGCCATACGACGGAAAACTGCAACGCGTGGATGGAGTGGGCCTATGAGAACGCTTACGCTCTGGGCCTGTACAGCAAAAACAATAACATCGTCTACAGCAACAAGATCGCGTCGCTCTGCCGCAACAGCAAAAACACCTTCATCCCCGGCGGATTCACCTATGTCGATCCCAACGCGTAATGCGTCAGTCCCGCACCGGCTGAGTGCGGGAGTGGTATAGCATACAAACAGGCAAGATGTCCTTACAGGAAGAAGGCGTCTTGCCTGTTTTTTAAAAGGAGGACCCTATGAGAAGGTTTGTGATCAACCGGCTGTTGTGGTTGGTTATTACCGCAGTCTGCGTGGCTTTTTTGATTTTTACGGTACTGTATTTTGCTCCGGGCGACCCGGTGGAAAACATGCTGGGGGAGACGGCGACGGAAGAACAGGAAGAAGAACTGCGGGAAAGCCTCGGATTGAATGACCCCTACATCGTCCAGCTGGGCCGTTATCTGTATAATACATTTATCAAGTGGGATTTCGGCACGTCCTATATGCTGAAGGTCCCAGTGGTGGAAGAATTTGCCGTGCGTCTGCCCAGAACCTTGCTTTTGACCATTCTTTCGATTGCGATCGACTTGCTGATCGGAATCCCGTTGGGGATCATGGCGGCAATGAACCGGGGCAAGTTCCTGGATTCCGGCGTCATGGTTTTTGCCATGATCGGTGTTTCGATCCCCGGCTTCTGGATGGCCATTCTTCTGGTCATGCTCTTTACGGTGAAATTGGGGTGGCTGCCCAACTTCGGCTTCGGAACGTGGAAGCACTGGGTCATGCCCGTGATCTCCGCGTCCATCGGCGGCGTCGCCCATAACGGACGCCAGACCCGCTCCGCCGTTCTGGAGACCATCCGGGCCGACTATGTCACGACCGCCCGCGCCAAGGGCCTGTCGGAAAACAAAGTGATCTACAAGCACATGCTGCCCAATGCGCTGATGCCCATCGTCAGCGGCATGGGCGCCCGCCTGGCCAGCAACATCGGCGGCTCGATCGTGATCGAGACGGTGTTCTCTTTCCCCGGTATCGGTACTTACCTGATGAACGCGATCACCGCCCGTGATTACCCCGTGATCCGCGGCTGCGTTCTGATCCTGGCGCTGTTCTCCGCCGTGATTATGCTGCTGACCGATCTGGCGTATGGCTTCATCGACCCCCGTATCAAGGCGCAGTATACGAGAACCAATGCGAAGAGGGGAGGAACAAAGGTATGACCCCCACAAAAAAAGCGGCCGAGGCGCAAAGCAATACCGTGCTGAAAAAGGAAAGCACCTTTAAGGTCACCATGAAGCGTCTGATGAAGAATAAGTATGCCGTTGTGGGTATGATTATCTTCCTCATCATCGTTTTGATCGCGATTTTTGCGCCCGTTATCGCCCCGTATTCTCCGACCGAGATGGACTATACCGCAATTCTGTCCAAGCCCAGCGCGAAGCACCTGTTTGGTACGGATACCATTGGGCGCGATACCTTTTCCCGCTGCGTGTACGGTGCGCGTTACAGCTTGTCCCTGGGCCTGATCGCCGCCCTCTTCAGCGCCAGCGTCGGCATCATCATCGGCGTGGCCGTGGGCTATGCCGGCGGCCATGTGGACAATATCATGATGCGCCTGTGCGACATCTGGGGCGCGATCCCCGGCAACCTGATCGTTGTGATCCTGTCGGCCGTCATCGGAACGGGCTTCTTCCAGACCATCTTCGCCATGTCCATCGGCGGCATTCCGGGTAAGATCCGAAGCGCCCGCGCCATGAGCCTGAAGGAGCGGGAGCAGGAGTACCTGGAGGCGTCTGTTTCCATCAACTGCAGCAAAGCCAAGATCATTTACAGGCACATGCTTCCCAATATCATGTCTCCGTTCATCGTGTCCACGACCATGAATATCGGCGGTTCGATCATGAGCGCGGCCGGCCTGGCCTACATCGGCCTAGGCGTGCAGCCGCCCACGCCCGAGTGGGGCGCCATGCTCTCCGCGGGCCGCAGCTATATTCTGACCAATTCGGAACTGCTGTTCTTCCCCGGCCTCTGCATCGCGGTGACCGTGCTTTCCATCAACCTGCTCGGCGACGGCCTGCGTGACGCGCTTGATCCGCGCCTGAAGGACTGAGAAGGAGGAGCAGACAATGAGTGAAAAATTCCTTGAAGTGAAAGACCTTGTGGTGGAATATACTTCCGGCGGACAGGTCATCCATGCGGTCAACGGCGTCAGCTTCTCTCTGGAGCGCGGCGAGACATTGGGCCTTGTGGGCGAGACGGGCGCGGGAAAGACCACCATTGCCAAGGCGATCCTCCGCATCCTTCCGGACCCGCCGGCAAAGATCCGGCAGGGTGAGATTTACCTGAACGGGGAAGAGCTTGTCGGGCTGCCGGAGAAGGAGATGCGTGCCATCCGCGGCAACCGGATCTCCATGATCTTCCAGGACCCGATGACGGCGCTGAATCCCATTATGTCTGTGGGCAATCAGATCTCGGAGGTCATCGTGCTCCATGACAAGTGCTCGAGAGAAGAGGCGCAGAAGCGCGCGGAGGAGATGCTGAAGCTGGTGGGCATCCGCCCGGAGCGCTTTGTCGAGTACCCCCACCAGTTTTCCGGCGGGATGAAGCAGCGCGTTGTCATTGCAATGGCGCTTGCCTGCAATCCGGAGCTGCTGCTTGCGGACGAGCCGACGACGGCGCTGGACGTGACCATTCAGGCGCAGATCCTGGAGACCATCAATGATCTGAAAGTCAAGCTGAACACCGCCATGATCCTGATCACCCATGATCTGGGCGTCGTGGCGGAGACCTGCGACCGGGTCGCGGTGGTCTACGCCGGTGAGATCGTGGAAATGGGCAGTAAGGAAGAGCTGTTCCTGAATACCCAGCATCCCTATACGCAGGGACTCTTCGACGCGCTGCCGAAGATGGACGATGAGGCGACCCGCCTTCATCCCATTGAAGGAATGCTGCCGGATCCGACCGATCTGCCCCAGGGCTGCAAATTCAGCCCCCGCTGCCCCTATGCCGGCGATGCGTGCCGGCAGCCGGGAGAGATCCCTTTGACCGAGGTCGCACCCGGCCACTTCTGCCGCTGCCTGATGAAAACCGGAGGTGAAAACTGATGTCGAAGCTGATCGAAGTGCAGCATTTGAGTAAGTTCTTTTCGGTCCCTGCGGGACTGAACCATGCGGTGGATGATGTCAGTTTTTCCATTGAGAAGGGCAGAACGATGGGCGTGGTCGGCGAGTCCGGCTGCGGCAAATCCACACTGGGGCGTACGATCATCCGCCTGCTCGACGCGACCGACGGCAAGGTTCTCATGAACGGTGAGGACATCACCAATGTCCGCGGCAAAAAGCTGCGCAAAGTGCGCGAGAATATGCAGATCGTCTTCCAGGACCCCTATTCGTCGCTGAATCCCCGCATGTGCGTGCAGGACATCGTCATGGAGCCGCTGCAGGAGTCGCACCGCTACAGCAAGCAGGAGATTCTGGAGCGCACCGGCGAGCTGATGGCCCGCGTCGGGATCGAGCAGCGCCTGAAGCTTTCCTACCCCCACGAGATGGACGGCGGCCGCCGCCAGCGTGTGGGCATCGCCCGGGCAATCGCGCTGAATCCCGAGTTCGTCATGTGCGATGAGCCGGTCAGCGCCCTGGACGTTTCCGTCCAGGCCCAGGTCCTCAACCTGCTGATGGACCTGCAGGAGGAGCGCGGCCTGACCTACATGTTCGTGACCCACGACCTGAGCGTTGTGCGCCACATCTCCACGGATATCTGCGTGATGTATCTGGGACAGCTGGTGGAAACCTGCAAGACCCGCGATCTGTTCCGCAATCCCTGTCACCCGTATACGAAGGCGCTGCTCTCCGCGATCCCCTCCATTGATATCCGCAAGCCCATGCAGCGTGTACGCATGAGGGGCGAGATCACCTCTGCCGTGAACCCCAAGCCCGGCTGCCGTTTCGCACGGCGCTGTCCGTACGCCACCGAGGCATGCCGCGAACCGCAGACGCTGACGCAGGTAGAGCCCGGCCACTTTGTCTCGTGCTGCCGGGTCCGGGAGATCAACTGAAAACCAGTTTCCGGAGGGAATGAGAATGTCAAAGTTTAACAGCGTATTGGATTTTTTCCGGAAAGACGATGAGACCTACACAGAGCGCAGGCTTCGCCAGAAGACGGAGGAAGAAGGCGGCGAGCGCGCAACAGGCTTTCACCACAGCAATGCCTACCACCGTTTTTTTGAAGGCTACAGTGAAAAAATGATCGCCAGGGAGAATGGCCGGGGGAATCGAATCATCCGCGAGTATGTGGGAAAATACTACGTGCAGGACTGCAGCGACCGGAACTGGATGCTTTGCAAGGCGGCTTTTTTGGTGCTGTATGCCGCCGCGGTGTGCCTGTTCCTCTTCGCCCTTACCCGCCGTACAGCGAGCAATACCGTCCTGCTGACTGCGATTCCCAGCGGAGCGGCATTGATTTTGCTTGTCCTGCTGCTCTATTACATGATTATGTTTATTTTCAGTCGGCGCAGACTGACTGCTTACGAGTACAATAATGGTTCGCGTAAAGTTTTCTTGTTCAGCACGATTACGGGAGGGCTTTTTTGCCTTACGGCGGCGGCGGTACTTGTATTTGCGGTGATCTGCCGGCCGTCTGATGTGCTGTTTGAACTGTCGCCGCTGCCCGGCTGTCTGGGCGCCGCTGCCTGCATGGCCGTATTGGCTGTTTCTTCCCGGAAAATGAAGTTCCGGCTGGAAAACAACGAAAAGGGGATTGATGAAAGCGCGGTCGTGATCGAATAGGCCGGCGCAAGCAGACCCCGGGGCCTGTTGACCCGGGGAGCGCGGCATGATTGGGCGTGTTGTTTGAGATGGGAAATAGGCCGGGTGCCATGGGATCCATCGTGAGATGTCATGGCCCCCGGCCTTTGTCCTGCGTGGGCGTGGGATGGGCGCAGACGGCTGCCCGCGGTTTCTCCTGATGACGAAAATGACGGTATTCCGCCAGGAACAGAAGCCGTATTATTTTGTATTTATTTTTTATGGAGGAAATCAAATATGGAAAATTCTGCTTTTACATCTGAGCTGTTGAAGCCGGATACCTGGCTGATCAGCGGCGAAGGCGCGTCGGCATATTTGCTGGTGGGCTCGGAGCGCGGCATCATGATCGACTCCGGCGAGTCCACGGAGGACATCCACGCTTATGTGACGACTCTGACCGACAAGCCGGTGGAACTGGTGCTCAACACCCACGGCCATTTTGACCACACCGGCGGCAACGGATTCTTTCGGTGCGCCCTGATGGGGCGCCTGGCGGCGGAGATCGCCAAAGAGCCCAACGGCGGGCAGGACGTTTCCCGGTATCCGACGGACTATCCCATCGTGGTCATTGAGGACGGCTTTAAAATCGACCTGGGCGGCCGCGTGATCGAGGCGTTCGGGATCGACGGACATTCCCCGGGCAGTATGGTGTATCTGGATACGCGGGAGGGGATCCTTTTTGGCGGCGACAGCGTGGGGCCCGTGGTGCCTATGCGGTATAAGTGTGCCGATCCGCAGCCCAGCATGCTGCTGTTCGTCCAGAATCTTTGCCGCATTATGGCCCGCCGTTCGGAATTCAGCTGCATCTGCACCGGGCACGGAAGAAAGCTGTTTGACGCAAAAGTGGTGGATGACTGCCTGATCTGCGCCCTGCGCGCCTTGAACGGGGAGGAAGATCCTGCCCCCGCGCCCCCCGCCAATAAAAAGAAAAAAGGGCGCGGCGACTTTGAAAAACGCGATCCCGCCTGGAACGGCAACGTTTCCTATGGTGACGCCAGAATCATGTTTGACAAGCGGTACATCCGAGATCTCACGCAGTATGATGTGGTACAGGGTACCTGATAGCCTGATAGCCAGAGGGCCGGTTTTTGGAGCTTTCCAAAAACCGGCCCTCTCAGTGTGTCGAAAAACCTTTCTTTACAACAGTAAAAGAGCCGGTTCAGGCGGGGGAGCTCGAGGGGGCAGAGCCCGCCTCGAATGGAATCGAATCCCCCGCAAGCCTTGCAGAGCAAGGCTTGCGGCGAGCAACGCGAGGACTTTTGTGCCGCTGCACGGCACAAAAGTAACGGGATTTTTGAAGACTGTCAAAACAGTCCGAAAGGACTTTTTTGACAGTCTGAGAGGGCCGGTTTTTGGAGCATTCCAAAAACCGGCCCTCTGCAATTTTTGCACAGTTCGTTCATGATGGAAGGAAATATCCTGCCGCCCCGCAGAGCTTTGGCGATATCCTCTGCCTGGAGTACAGAGACGCTATGGTAACTCTGGCGGGCTTTGTTTCGTTCATGCCGGGCTTTCTGGATTGGCTCTTCTGATTGCGTCTCCAACAGCTCATTGAGCGTTTCTTCTGTGCGGTACTTTAAGTAAAGAATACTAAAACATTGTTGAAAACAGCCAAAACGGGGAGGGTGAATTTGCTGAATCGATAGAAATTTTAATAAAATATTGATATTTGCTACGAAACATGGTACAATGCAACCGAAAAGAGGAAAACGTTTACACGATGAAGCGGAGTATCGGAAAACCAAAGTGGTAGGGCGGTGCCGATGAGACGAAAATTGGTAATTTTTGATGTGGACGGGACGCTGATCACCAGGGAAAATGCGATCCCCGCCGGAGTCAGGGAAGCCATCGGCACGCTCAGGCAAAACGGCCACGTGACCGCCTTCTTTACGGGCAGGCCCTATTCGCATGTGGTGCCTGCTGTCCGGGAGCTGGGGTGGGACGGCTGTATCTGCACAATGGGCGCGTACATCTGCCTGGAAGGCAAGGTGGTCCAAAACCTGCTTCCGGATCCGTCGGCGGTGCGTGAGCTGGTCCGGCTGATCCGCGCGTGTGACCTGGAGGCGGCCTTTGAATCCGATGAAGGGATCAGCTTTGATGAAACCCGGCCGCTCAGCGAATTCCTCTGCAAATTGAAAGCAAACTTTACAAACCGGGGATTTGAGACTGACAAGGGGGTCGATCGAGAGTCATTTTCCTTTTCAAAGCTGTGTGTTTGGTTTCATGAGAACAGTGACGTTTCAAGATTTGAGAAAGAAGCTTCCAGGTATTTAAAGGTGATCGGAAGAAAGCAGAACATGATGGAGCTTGTTTCGACCGATGCTTCGATCGAGGAAAGCGTGCAAACCCTGATGTCGCATTTCAAAATTTCCCGGGAAGACTGTTACGCCATCGGTGACAGTATCAACGACCTCCCCATGCTCCGGTGCGCGGCCCATACGGCCGCCATGGGAGAGGCGGACGGCGCGCTCAAGGCGCAAGTCGAGTTCGTGACGTCCGGCATCGCGGAGGGCGGCCTGGTCGGTTTCCTGCGGCATTACCGTCTGATCTAGATGGATCGTCAAGTACTTCGTGATCAACCCGCTGCGCGGGTAAAAATTTGAACAGGAGGAGACAAAAAATGAAAAGACTACTCTGCATCCTTTTGGCACTCACCATGACCCTCGCACTGGCTGCCTGCAGCAGCAGCGGCTCTAACTCCAATTCCGACAAGCCTTCCAACTCCGGAACCTCGCAGCAGGGCGGCTCCGACAGCGGAAACTCCGGCAGCTCCGCGTCCAGCACCACGCTGGATGTCGCGCTGACCAACTCCTTCGCCGGCGCTTCCGCCATCGGCAAGGAGAACCCCTACCGTTTCGCCACCTTCAGCCAGGTCTATGAGTCCCTGCTCTGCATCGTGAACGGAGAGTACAAGGGCGTCCTCGCCGAAAGCTGGGAAAAGATCGACGACGTGACCTGGAAGATCAAGCTCTATGACGGCATCACCGACTCTGAGGGCAACGCCTTCACCGCCGATGACGTCCTCTGGGTCATGGACATGCAGAAGGACAACAACTGCAGCGTGGCCGACTACATTGAAAAGGGCGCCGGCAAGAAGCTCGACGACCTGACCGTTCAGATCACGCTGAACACCGACTCCGAGGGCTGCTTCTACCTGCTGGCCACCAGAATGTGGTTCTGCACCCAGGAGGCCTATGAAGCCAGCTCCGACGGCATGGCCACCATGCCCGTCGGCACCGGTCCCTACAAGTGCGCGGAGTACGTGGAAGGCAGCTCCAGCAAGCTGGTCAAGCGCGGCGACTACTGGAAGACCGAGAACATCCCCGAGGTCTCCGTGGCCAATTTCGACACCATCAACATCAGCTATCTGCCTGAGGCCACCCAGATGTCCGTCGCCATCGACGGCGGCAAGGTCCAGTTCGCCGGCCAGGTCAACATGAGCATTTCCCAGGACGTGGACGCCTCCGACGCGCAGGCCATCTACATGACCAACGGTACGTACAACGGCATGATCTTCAACATGGCCTCCGACCGCATCGTCTCCGGCAACCTGGCTCTGCGTCAGGCCATCTGCTACGCGCTGGACTGCGCCGGTCTGGCCAACGGCGCCTACGCCGGCCACGCCGTGATGATGAATACCTTCGGCATGGACACCGCCATCGACTTCAACAAGAGCTGGACCACCGACATCTCCTATGACCTGGACAAGGCCAAGGACCTGCTGAAGGAGGCCGGCTATCCCAACGGCGTGGACATCACCCTGGTCTCCAACAACGTGGGTGAGGACTCCATCATCTCCGAGCTGGCGCAGGGCTACCTTGCCATGGCCGGCATCAACGTGAACATCAACTTTGTCGAGCCCGCGACCCAGTCCACCGTCCTGGCCGAGGGCGACTGGGACATCGCCTGGGTCGGCGGTATGGCCGTGTCCGACATGTCCGTCTTCTACTCCAATATCTACAAGAACGCGCAGAAGGGCGAGTCCTTCTACGGCGTCAGCGATCCCGAGCTCATCTCCCTGTACAGCGACTACTATGCCCCCGGCGGCAAGACTGCCGAGAACCTGCAGGCGCTGTATGAGTACACCAGCGAGAACCTGACCTGGTTCCCCATGTTCCACAAGCAGGTCCTGTTCGCTCTGGACAAGCAGTACTCCAGCTTCGTCACCCACGAACTCTACATGAACCAGCCCTTCCTGGGCACCGTTTCCTGAGTCCGCTTCTGAAGTCGCGCGTGCGGTTTCAAAGCAAGGGAATTGAATCTTAAACCTGCCGTGGCGCCGCGCGTATCTCGCTGAGTCGCGCGGCGCCACGCCCTTTTTCAGCTGATCAATCATCGCGGCGTCAATTGGGACAGCCTCTGGGGCGCCTGAGACCAGAATGGTGGGTTATAATGAGTCGATATATTTTAAAACGTCTTCTTTTGATGATACCCGTGATATTGGGTGTTATCGTGCTTGTTTTCACGCTGCTCTATCTTGCTCCCGGCGATGCGACCTCGGTCATCCTGGGAACGAACTGGACGGAGGAGGCGGCGGAGGTCCTGCGGGAGGACCTGGGCCTGAACGACCCATATATCGTGCAGCTGGGCAGATACATCGTCAATGCCTGCCGCCTGGACTTCGGAAATTCGTGGGTGTCCGGCGTGCCCGTTGCCCATGAGCTCTCCTCCCGGATCCCCCGCACTCTGATCATCGGCAGCATCAGCATCTGCATCACCGCGATCTGCGGCATCCTGCTCGGCGTTGTGGCCGCGACGCATCAGAACAAGTGGCAGGACGCCACCAGCACGGTGATCGCCCTGGTCGGCACGTCGCTGCCCAACTTCTTCTTTGCCCTGCTGCTGGTGCTCGCCTTCGCGTACAAGCTGGACTGGCTCCCGGCATACGGCCTGGGCAGCTGGAAGCACTACGTCCTGCCGATCATCTCCAACGCCGTGGGCGGGATCGCCATGCTGACCCGGCAGACGCGCTCCAGCATGCTGGAGGTGATCCGGTCCGACTACATCACCATGGCCCGCGCAAAGGGCCTGAAGCATAAGCAGATCGTATATCAGCACATGCTTCCCAACGCCATGATCCCCATCCTGACGACGATCGGCATGCAGTTTGCCGGCGTCATCGGCGGCGGCATGATCGTCGAGGTCGTTTTCGCGGTCCCCGGTGTGGGATTCTATCTTGTCAGCGGCTGCAACAACCGCGACTACAACGTGGTCATGGCATGCACGATCATTATCTCTGTCGTGTTCTCGCTGGTGATGCTGCTGGTCGATATTGCAATGGCGTTTATTGATCCGCGCATCAAGATCCAGTTTGCCGGCGCTAAGCGGAGAGGAGGCAGAAAGCATGCCTGAGAAAACGAAAACGGGAACCGAAAAAATTGAAGTGGTCAAGAAACAGAACCAATTTATTGAGGTCCTGAAACGCCTTTCTCTGAATAAGGCGGCCATGGCCGGCATGATCATCTTCATCTTTGTGCTGCTGATCGCCATTTTCGGCGACCTGCTGGCGCCCTACGACTATACGGCCGTGAACCCCGCCATTGCCCGCATGGCGCCCTGTAAGGAGCACTGGTTCGGCACGGACAACATGGGCCGTGATATCCTCAGCCGCGTGCTGGTGGGCTGCAAGTGGTCCCTGATCATCGGCATTGGCGCCCAGCTGATCGCCTGCACCGGCGGCGTTATCGTGGGCTCGATCTCGGGCTTTTTCGGCGGAAAGGTCGATCAGGTCATCATGCGCATCTGCGACATCATCCAGTCGGTGCCCAGCGTCCTTCTGAACATCACCCTGGCCGGCATCTTCGGCAAAGGCCTGTTCAATACCGTCCTGGCCCTGGGACTCAGCGGCATCACGGGAGGCACGCGGCTGATGCGCTCCTCCATCATGACGGTGCGCAAGAAGGAGTACCTGGAGGCCGCCGAGGCCATCAACTGCTCCAACTTCCGCACGATCGTCAAGCACGCCCTGCCCAATGCGTTTTCGCCCATGATCGTGTCCTTCACCATGAGTATCGGCAGCGGCATCATCGGCGCTTCCGCGCTGACCTATCTGGGTCTCGGCGTCCAGCCGCCCAACCCCGAGTGGGGCGCCCTGGTATCCGCCGGCCGCGACTATCTGAAGAGCGATCCGTACATGACCATCATCCCCGGCTTGTGCATCCTCGTTGTCGTTCTGGCCCTGAACCTGTTCGGCGACGGCCTGCGTGACGCCATGGATCCGAAACTGAAAAAGTAGGTATTTGCTATGAGTAATGGATTGAATGATATTTTCCTCTCGGTGAAGGATCTGACCGTGGAATATGTCACCAAGGAAGAGACTGTGCAGGCGGTCAATCACGTCTCCTTTACTCTGCGTAAAGGAAAGACCCTGGGCCTTGTGGGGGAGACCGGCGCGGGCAAAACGACGATCGCCAGCTCCATCCTCCGCGTTCTGCCGGAGCCTCCGGCCGTGGTGCGGGGCGGCGAGATCCTGCTGGAAGGGCAGGACCTGATGAAGCTGACCGAGGACGAGATGTGCAAGGTGCGCGGCAAGCGCATCACCATGATCTTCCAGGACCCCATGACCGCCCTGAATCCGGTCATGACCGTGGGGCGGCAGATCTCGGAGGTCATCGCGCTGCACGACAATGTCTCCAAGAGCGAGGCGAAGGAGCGCGCGGAACAGATGCTGGAAATGGTGGGCATCCCCGCGGCACGCTATCATGAGTACCCCGACCAGTTCTCGGGCGGCATGCGCCAGCGGGTGGTCATTGCCATCGCCCTGGCGTGCAACCCGGACCTGCTGCTGGCGGACGAGCCGACGACCGCCCTTGACGTGACCATCCAGGCCCAGGTGCTCGACCTGATCCGCGAGCTCAACAGCGTGAAAAAGACCTCCATGATCCTGATCACCCACGACCTGGGCGTCGTGGCCGAGATGTGTGACGATGTGGCCGTGGTCTACGCGGGCGAGATCATCGAATCCGGGACGCTGCAGGACATCTTCAAGGACCCCAGACACCCCTATACGAAGGGCCTGTTCGCCTCCATCCCGCGCATCGACGACGACTCCGAGCGGCTGAGCCCCATCGCCGGCCTTCCGCCGAACCCCGCGAAGCTCCCCGCCGGCTGCAAGTTCAACCCCCGCTGCCCCTGTGCCTCCGAGGCGTGCAGGAGCGGAGAAGTACCCGTGTACGAAGTCACGCCCGGGCACTTCTGCAAGTGTATCATGATGAAGGAAGGAGGGGAAACGAATGGCTGAGCTTGTTCGGGCGGAGCATTTGAAAAAGTATTTTAACGTCCCCCGGGGGACGCTCCATGCCGTGGATGATGTTTCGTTCTCCATCCAGGAGGGAAAGACGCTGGGGATCGTGGGCGAGTCCGGCTGCGGAAAGTCCACGCTGGGACGCACGCTCGTCCACCTGCTGGACAGCACGGACGGCACCTTTTATTTCCAGGGGCAGGATGTGACCCACCTGCGCAAAAATGAGCTGCGCGCGTTCCGGGAAAAGGCGCAGATCATCTTTCAGGACCCGTATTCCTCTCTGGATCCGCGCATGACGGTGGAGGACACCATCTACGAGACCCTACAGCTGACCCACAAGTATAAGCGCGCCGAGATGATGCAGAAGATCACCGAGGTCATGGACATGGTGGGCATCGCGGCCCGCCTGCGCCTGGCCTACCCCCATGAGCTGGACGGCGGCCGCCGCCAGCGTGTGGGTATCGCCCGCGCCCTGGCCCTGGACCCGAAGTTCATCGTCTGCGACGAGCCGGTCTCCGCCCTGGACGTGTCCATTCAGGCCCAGGTGCTGAACCTTCTGCAGGACCTGCAGAAGGAGACCGGAGTCACCTACATGTTTATCACCCACGACCTGTCCGTGGTCCGGCATATCTCGGACAGCATCGGCGTCATGTACCTGGGTCAGCTGGTGGAGACGAGCCCCTCCAAGGAGCTGTTCAAGACCCAGTACCACCCCTATACGAAGGCACTGCTGTCCGCCATCCCGTCCCTTGACATCGACAACAAGATGAAGCGGATCATCCTGAAGGGCGAGATCACATCACCCATCAATCCGAAGCCCGGCTGCCGCTTCGCGGACCGCTGCATCTATGCCAGCGAGGAGTGCCGCCAGCCGCAGAAGCTGGTGGAGGTGTCCAAGGACCACTTCGTGTCGTGCTGCAAGGTGAACGAGATCAACGAGCTGAAGAATACGGAGAATGCGTGACAGTGTCTGCGCCCCGGGAAATGAGGGATTCCTTTGAATTTGAATTATTGTTACGACCACATGGAAGACTGGGACCGGATCGGCAGGGATGTGAAGCCCTCCTCCCTGGAGATCCTGGTCCATGCCATCGGCCTTGCGGATGAGGACCGGAAGAACGTGGACCGCGACCCTCGGTATGACCGGGATCTTGAGGAGGTCAAGAAGCTGCCGGCCTACCACTATAAGACGGGTTGCCTGGACGACCCGGAGATGATCGCCCGGCTCAACGCGCGGGGCCTGCACTACGAGACCCTGGAGATGGGCGCTACCCGCGGCATCGTCCTGACCCCGCTGGACACCCACGAGAAGAAGGACCGGAAGCTCCCCCTGCTCATTACCTTCCATAAGGAGGACTACTTCGACCCCTTCTGGGCCATGAAGACCCTGCAGATCTACAGCGGGTATGTGGACAGCGCCGCCCGGAATCTGGACCGGACGAATGTGTTTATCGTCACCAACAATGAGCCCGCGCGCAATTTCGGCAATATGATCACCGACTGCATCCAGAATTACAGCGGCGACAAGAGCAGGGTGTACATCGACCTCAGCCTGGTCCGGGGAGAGGGCCGGGCGCTGAAGGACATCGACGGCTTCTTCTTCCAGGACGGGAGCGGGGCGGCCGTGGATGACCCCGACCGCTTTGCCGAGACCTTTGACGGCGTTCCCGTGCTGAATTACAGCGGACGCTGGGCGTCGCCGTGGCGGCCACACCCCATCAACAGCGCCGGCGACGGAACGGTGGACGCCCAGTGGCAGATCCACAGTGAGTTCGGCCGCAAGATGCTGGAGCAGCGCAGGTTTTCCGCGCGCTATGCCTCGCCGGATGATCCCGGCGTGCGGGCTTACTGGGAGCAGATGGGCCTGAATTACAATTGCCATTTTGTCCACGACGAGCGCTGGGTCATCTTCACGCCCGCTGCCAGCGCCCTGGAAAAGCTGCCGGTGGTGGTGTGCCTGTCCGAGGTGAACGAGCCCGACGACCACAGCATCATCAGCGCCTTTGCCACCTTCCGGGGCTACTGTGACATCGCGGCCCAGGGCGACTGCGCGGTCATCTTCTTCGCCATGGAGAGCCCCCGGTGGAACGACTGGATCTGCGAGATCCTGCAGGACGCCGCCGGGATGTACCCCATCGACCTGTCCCGGGTCTATATGACCGGCCACTCCCACAACGGACACTTTACCCAGGAATTCGCCCGGCGCCATCCCAATGTGCTGGCGTGCATCGCGCCCCTGGGCAATTCGCCGGGCCTTCCCACGCCGGCCGTCAGCCACGAGGCCGTGGCGGTGACCGACGAGATGGCCGCGCGGATGGAGACCATGGATATGCCCACCTGCATCCTCTGCGGATGCAAGGAGGTGGGCGGGCTGGTGCCCGTCAACAAGACGGCCCACGCCTTTGAACCCGGCATCAACGTGGAGGGCTATGCCGCCTCGGCGGAGGGCAAGATGGCCATGTGGAACCGCCGGCTCAAGGCGGAGCGCTGCCCTCAGCAGTCCGTGGAGGAGCTTCTGGCTGCGGCCGACAGCCCCAACAAGGCGATCCGTGCGCTGGGCTTCCCCAGCGACCGGGCGGAGACGGTTTATCTCGACGGGTTCGAGCACTACATCGCGGACGTCAGAAACAACGACGGCAAGTATCACTTCCGTGTGATCGCCATCGAGAACATGCCGCATATGGTCGTGCCGTCCATGCATGTCCTGGCGTGGAACTACATGCGCAGGTTTGCCCGGGACCGGGAGAACGGAGCGGTCATCGAGCTGTTCTGACGGCGCGGAACAGGGGAGGGAACAATATGCCATACGACACTTATAAGAATATGATCAGCAAGCCGATCATCGAGGAACCCGTGAGCGATTACAACGTGGAGGCGTGGTTCAAAATGCTGCGCACCGCCAATAAGACCAAGCGCGTGTACGACGTGGACCCCTATGTGGAGGTCTACCAGTTCCGGGAGAACCTCTACGGCCTTTTGACCCACATTCTGGACAGCGGCGGACTGGTCTGGATGTGGCTGATCATCGGCCCCGAAAAGGCCATGCTGGTGGACACCAGCTTCGGCGTGGGTGATCTGAAGGGCCTGGTCAGCGAGATCACCGGCGGTATGCCCCTGATCGTGGTGAACACCCACTGCAGCCCCGACCACTCTTACGGCAACTGCCAGTTTGACCGCTGCTATTCCCACCAGCTTCAGGCTCCGGACATGGAGTGGAAGCAGGACGAGGGCATCCGGAAGTACCTGCTGGACGACGACGGAAAGCCCATCTGGGTGGACTTTGACCCCAAGGACTTTGTGCCCTTCCGGCGCTATGAGTTCGTGGGGGTCCCGGACGGGTACAAATTCGATCTGGGCCAGGGCTATGAGATCGAGCTGATCAACGTGCCGGGGCATCAGCCCGGCCACAGCACCTACCTGGACAAGCAGGGGCGCTTCCTGATCGGGGGAGATTCCTTCCCCATCGGCGGCCTGACGGGCGGCAGCGACTTCCACGCGGACCAGCGCCACGCGCGGGACGCCTTCCAGGGGAGCTGGCTGCCCAGCGAGGACTCCATGCGCAAGTGCACGACCCTCCGGGATGGGCTGATCCGCCTTTCCCGGCGGATGGATGACTTCGACAGCATCTTCTGCGGCCATGGCGTGCAGGATCTGGACAGCCGTCTGGTGCTCGATATGATCGAGACCTGCAATGAGATCATCGCCCATCCCGACGAGTACGACGGCGAGCGGGGCGACCGCAGGCTCATGAAGATCCGCGGCGGGGCGTATATGCCCTACTACAAAAACGGCGTTTGACAAACGTGATTTCAGAAGAGCGGGTGAAGCATCATGAAGATAATCGGATTTAACCATTTCCAGCTGGACTCGAAGGACGTGGAGCGCACACGGGCGTTTTATGAGGCGCTGGGCGGCAGGGTCACCCGCGTGATGGAGCGGGAGGACGGCTGGAAGGGGTATCATGTACAGCTGGCGGAAAACTGTGTGATCGAGATCCAGCCCCCCCGGCTGCCGGAAAACGGCGGCGGCTTTGACGGCTGGGATCACGTCGCCCTGCACGTGGAGAACTGCGAGGAGGCGTGCGCGGCGGTGGAGGCCGCCGGCGGCACGGTGGAGAAAAGGCCGTCCGACAACATGCTGGGCGACCGGCCCATCATCAACGCGGTGACGTACGGTGTGGACGGCGAGAAGATCGAACTGGTCCAGATGCTCTGAGCCGGACACGTTAGGGGAGAAAAACACATGAAAATTTTGAGTGTGAGCCATGTGCAGCTGAACAGCTCCGACGTGGAGCGCAGCCGCGCGTTTTACGAGAAGGCCTTTGACGGAAAGGTCATCACCACCATCATGACCAAGGACGGCTCGGCGGTCAAGGGGTACATGGTGGAGCTGACTCCCGGCTCCGTGCTGGAGATCCAGCCGCCGCGCTTTCCGCTGACGGGTAAAACATCCTCCTGGAACACCATCGCCATCGAGACGGACGATCTGGACGGGGCCTGCGCGAAGATCGAGGCGGCCGGCGGCGTCCGGGAGGTGGGCCCGATGAAGAGCATGATGGGCGACACGCCCATCTTGAACGCCGTGCTCATCGGCCCGGACAACGAGCACATCGAGCTTCTGCAGATGATCTGAGTAAAAAGGAGCGGCAGCGAGACCGCTGCCGCTCCTTCGGTACAAAGATCCGTTATTTTGTCTGGCCGTAGTACGCGTTTTTGCCGTGCTTGCGCAGGTAGTGCTTGTCCAGCAGGGCCTGCTGCATGGGGCCCCGGCCGGGTTCGAGCATCATGGCGTGCCAGTCCATAAAGGCCACCTCTTCCAGCACGACCGCGTTGTGGACGGCCTCCATGGCGTCCTTGCCCCAGGTGAAGGGCCCGTGGCTGCAGACCAGAACGGCGGGGACGGTCATGGGGTCGATGCCCGCGAAGGTCTCGACGATGACCCGGCCGGTCTCCTTTTCATACTCCCCGCCGATCTCCCGGTCGGTCATGGGGCGGGTGCAGGGGATCCCGCCGTAGAAGTAGTCGCCCTGGGTGGTGCCCATGGCGGGGATGCCCCTGCCGGCCTGGGCGAAGGTGGTGGCCCAGCGGGAGTGGGTGTGGACGACGCCGCCGCACTCCGGAAAGGCTTTGTAGAGCTCGGCGTGGGTGGGCGTGTCGCTGGAGGGCTTCCATTTGCCCTCCACCACGCGGCAGTCCAGGTCCACAACGACCATATCCTCCGCGGTCATTCCCTCGTACGCCACGCCGGAGGGCTTGATGACGAACAGTCCCCGCCCGCGGTCCAAACCGGAGACGTTGCCCCAGGTGAATGTGACCAGACCGTGCTTCGGCAGAAGCAGATTTGCCGCAAGGACCTGTTTTTTCAGTTCTTCAAGCATGATGTTCCTCCTCGATCAGATCCTGCATGTCGCCCCAGAGGGGGTCCAGACAGTCGATGGTTTTTTTGTAGAGGTCGTATTTTCTGCGGTAGATCTCCGCCTTGGACGCATCGGGCAGGACGGCGGGAGCCACCCGGCACATGGCGTTTACCGCGTCGTTCAGGGTGGGGAAGTCGCCGATGGCGGACGCCACCGCGATGGCGCAGCCCAGGGCCCCGGTCTCGTTGGCGGTGACCGTTTCGATGGGCATCTGCAGCGCGTCGGCAAAGATCCGGACCCACACGGCGCTGTTGGCGGCGCCTCCCGCCATGCGGATGCTTTCCGGGGGGGCAGTGCGGCTTCTCATCAACCGGTCGATGTGGTATTTGTGGCAGAAGGCGATGCCCTCGTACACGCTGCGGACAAGGTGCTTGCGGGTATGGTTGGCGCTGATCCCCACAAAGGTCCCTTTGGCGTTGGGGTGGACGTTGCTGGCCATGATGAACGGCAGAAACACCGGCACGAACTCCTCCGGGGGGATCTCGGCCACCCACCGGTTCATCTCGTCGTAGATCTTCTGCCCGCGCTCCTTTGCCCCCTGCGCCGCCTCCGGGAGCAGTTGCTTGACGAACCACTCGTTGTTGCCCGCCGACGTCGGGCTGGACTCCTCGATCAGGTAGTACTCGGGCAGACAAAACAGGCTGTTCATCCGCACGCTTTTGTCCAGCACGGGCTCGGGCCGCGGATATTCGTTGATGGACCAGGTGCCCGCGATCATGCAGATGCGGCTCTGATCGGTCACACCCACGGCCAGGGCGCAGGCGTCGATGTCGAACATGCCCCCGATCACGGGCGTACCGGCCGCCAGTCCGCACTGGGCGGCGGCCTGCTCCGTCACGCGGCCGCAGATCTCCGTGGAGGTGCAGAGGGGGGGCAGGGCCTGCCGCACGGCGGTCAGGCCGAAAAGCTCCAGAAGCTCGTCGTCGTACGCGCGGGTGTGCAGGTTCAGCAGGCTGGTGCCCGAGTAATCGGTCAGCTCCGCCCGGGCCTCCCCGGTGAGCCGGAAGCGGACATAGTCCTTGCACTCGAAGACCCACCGGATGTTCGCGTAGTTTTCCGGCTCATTGTCCCGGATCCAGGCCAGAAGGGGGACGCTCTGGCAGGCCATCAGGTGCTGACAGGTGTGCGCGAAGGCCTTTCCCTCCGTGCCGTCCTCCTGCCAGCGGACCGCGTAGGCATAGGCGCGGTTGTCGGTGGAGATGATGCCGTTGCGGGCGGGGCGGCCGTCCTTGCCCCACAGGTACAGCCCCTTGCCGTGGCCGCAGATGCCCACGCCCGCGATGTCTTCGGGCCGGACGCCGGAGCGTCGGATGACCTGGCGGATCACATCGCAGTTGGCCTGCCACATTTCCTCCATGTCCCGTTCCACGAATCCGGGTTTCGGCGTGATCATCTCCGTCGAGGTGCTGGCAACGCAGATCTCCCGGCCGGTGCGGTCAAAAAGGGCGGCCTTCGTGGTGGTCCCGCCGTTATCCAAACCAAGATAATATCTCATACGTTCTCCTTTACAAAAATGCGTTGGCATCACAGGACGCCGGCGTCATACTGCTTTTGGATCCAGTCCTTCGCGCTGCGGATCTCCGCCAGGTCGTCGGTTCCCGGCGCGTACCACATTTCGATCATGTAGGGACCGGCATAGCCCAGCCGCTCAAGCTGGCGGAAACGGGCGGGGAAATCCACGCAGCCGGTGCCGAAGGGGACGCACTTGAATTTGCCGGGGAAGGTATCGGTGACGGCCAGGGTGTCCTTCAGGTGAACGGCGACGATGCTTTTGACCCCGTTTTCGATCTCGAATTCCACGTCGTTTTCCGGCCAGGCGCTCAGGTTGCCCAGGTCGGGGTAGACCCGGTACCAGGGGGAGCGCAGCATGGCCTCGTAGGCCATATGCCTGGAGATGGAATTCATAAAGGAAGTGTCCATGATCTCCATGGCCAGCATCACCTGCTTCTGCTCCGCCTGTCTGGCGGCCCAGGCCATCCCCTCCCGGAAAAGCCGGACGCTCTCGGGCGTGGAGGGCTCGTAGTAGGTGTCGTAGCCGGCCAGCTGGATGACCCGGATACCCATCTGCGACGCAAAGTCGATGGCTTTGCGCAGGATATCCCGGGCCCGCTCCCGGACGGCGGGGTCCGCGCTGCCGAAGGGAAAGCGCCTGTGGGCGCTCAGGCACATGGACTGGAAACCGATCTGAGCGGAGAAGCAGGCCCTGCGCAGCTCCTCGATCTGCTCCCGGCTCCATTCCAGCCGCTCCAGACGCCCGTCGCTTTCGTCGATGCTGATCTCAACGAAATCAAACCCGAGTTTCTTTGCCTTGGAGAGGACCGTGGACAGGGGATCGGAGGAGGGAAAGGCCTTTTCGTAGATGCCGAGAAGGTGGTTGCCTAACATGCGGTCACGTCCTTTCTTGCAAAAACAGGAAAAAGTGAATGGGAAAACGTATACATCCCCGCGATTCAGTATAATACAAACCGCTTATAAAGTCAAAGAGCAAATGAGACCTGCGGAGAAATTACCGTGGAAATGTCCACAAAAACGCGCAAATCATCTTGACTTCAAGCTGCCCGGATAGTACAATGAAAATAGGAATAGGAAAACGTTTACCCCGAAGGGAAAGGAAGGCACACCGGGGAACAGGCCGGCTTTGCTTTTTCTCATCTTTTTTGCTGGAGGAGGATCACTATGGGTAAGTATGAAAAGTATGTCTCACCGATGTTTTTGAGACAGGATGAGGTGAAACGGCCTCATCGTCCCGGCACTTGGGTTTTCGGTCAGGAGTACCGGTTCCTGACGGAGTACTGCAAGTTCACTCCGTGCCTGGTGGAATTCATCCCGCTGATGCCGACAGACCCGGAGAAGATGAAGGCGTTCAGCTCCTTCAACACCGCCAAGGGGGAGCCGGAGGCGGCCAAGGTGTTCCGCACTGCCAACGTCGAGCGGGACGGGCACAAGGGCGGCGGCCACTGGGCCCAGATCCGCCATGAGGCGGAGATGCTGTGGGTCTTCCTGGGCACCGACCCGGAAAATCCAAGGGACCTGGGCGCGCGCGTCCAGTTCAACGTGGGCCTGGCGGAGGACCACCAGGTGTTCGAGTTTGACGAGCCCTGCTGTATCCACGTGCCCCGCGGCCTTGCCAACTGCGGGATGAAGATCCTGGAGCAGCACCGGACCATCCTGAACATCAATGTGTTTACGCAGCCCACCAAGGAGGCGTGCTACATTGAGCACACCTATTACCCCCTTCCCAAGGAGGACGACGTACAGATCCTGAACGGCACCGACCGGCACTATGTGTCCAGCGATGTCGAGAAGGAACTGGGCTGAGAACCGGGCTTTGAATGAAAGGAGAAGATCCATATGGGTATGTATGATAAATATCTCGTGAAAAACTGCGGCGACGGCGGCCGACAGCCCCTGTTCGGGAACGCCCCTGTCTATGTGTACGGCGGCGAAGGCTTTGATGAGGCCCCCTATCACATGGAGTTTTCCTACATCACCAGGGACGGCGAGTACATGGCCGGCACCGACAAGGGAGAGGAGAAAATCGTCACCGGCCACTATGACGGGTACTACGACGGCCCCTATCCCCGGTACGCCATGAACTGCGACCGCATCCTGCTGTTCTACGGCATCAACACCGACGATATGCGGGATCTGGGCGCCCATATCAGCTTCACCATGGGCGACGGCATCCGGGACGAGATGGAGACCTTTGAGTTTGACCAGCCCATGTCGGTGTTCGTGCCCAAGGGCGTGCGCTTCGGCCCCGTGAAGGTGACCGGCCTGCGGACTCCGGTGGCGGTGGTGGATATCCTGACGGTCCCCACGGTCAGAGAGGCGGCTGTCCGCCCGGATTTCACCTTTTATTCCGAATGGCATGACCAGGAGCGCCTGGGAAAGAATGACGCCTACAAGTGGCAGGCGGAGAAGTATCCCCGCGGCGAGTGGTAAGCCCGGCGGGGGCCGCTCTGCACAACAATGATAGAGGGTTATTATGAGTAAAACAGAACAACGCTACCAAATTGCCAGAGAGATGTATGCCGAAGTCGGCATCGACACCGACGCGGCCCTTGACACGCTGCGCAAAGTACCGGTCTCCGCCCACTGCTGGCAGCTGGACGACCTGTCCGGGTTTGAAAACTTTGGTTCGGTGCTGACGGGCGGCATCCAGGCGACCGGAAATTACCCCGGCAAGCCCGAGTCGGTGGACGAGTTCATGGAGAACCTGAGCAAGGTGATCAGCCTGATCCCGGGCGCGCTGAAGATCGCGATCCACGCCATCCACCGGATCACCGACGAGAAGGTGGAGCGCAGCGCCCTCGAGCCCAGACACTTTTCCGCGTGGGTGGACTTTGCCAAGGAGAAAAAGATCGGCCTCGACTTCAACCCGACGTATTTCTCCCACCCCATGGCGGACTCCGGCTTTACCCTGTCCAGCGCGGACAAGGGGGTCCGGGACTACTGGATCGAGCACGGCAAGGCCAGCCGCAGGATCGGCGCGTATTTCGGAAAAGAGCTGGGGCAGGTGTGTATCACCAACCACTGGATCGGCGACGGCTCCAAGGACGTGCGGATCGACAAGCTGGGCCCCCGCGAGATCCTGCGGGATTCCCTGGACCAGATCTTCGCGGAGGAGATCGACCGGCGGTACAACCTGGACTCGGTGGAGAGCAAGCTGTTCGGACTGGGCGTTGAGAGCTACACGGTGGGTTCCCATGAGTTCTACACCAACTACGCCATGTCCCGGGACAACTGTCTGGTGTGCCTGGACGCGGGCCATTTCCACCCCACGGAGGCGATCTCCGACAAGCTCTCCTCCTATGTCTGCTTCGGCAAGGAGCTGATGCTGCATGTCAGCCGCCCGGTGCGCTGGGACTCCGACCACGTGGTGATGCTGGACGACGAGACCAAGGCGATCATGCAGGAGATCGTCAAGTGCAATGCCCTGGACAAGATCCACATCGGCACGGACTATTTTGACGCCAGCATCGACCGGATCGTCGCCTCGGTCGTCGGCGTACGCAACGCGAAGAAGGCCCTGCTGTACGCGCTGCTGCAGCCCAACAGGAAGCTGATGGAGCTGGAGGCCGGCTTCGATTACACGCAGCGGCTCGCCCTGCATGAAGAGGCCAGGGCCCTTCCCTTCGGGCTCGTGTGGGAGATGTTCTGCGAACAGGAGGGTGTTCCGGGCAGCAACTGGATGGAGACTCTGGGCTTCTGACGCGCGTCTCCCGGGAGGAGGCGTATCCCCCTAAAAAGCTGGAGGTTTGTATGAATGAATAAGAGAATTAAAATTCCCGAAACCGACCTTGATCTCTCTCCCATCGGCCTCGGAACTGTGAATGCCGGCATCGATTGGGACGGCAAGGACGCCGACCGGATCTTCGATACCTATGTTGATCTGGGCGGCAATGTCATCGACAGCGCCCGTGTGTACGCAGATTTCGTCCATGTGAACGGCAAAGTGGAGATCGGCCGCAGCGAGCGGGTGATCGGCGAGTGGATCCAGAGAAGCGGCAAGCGCGATCGGGTGGTCCTGATCACCAAGGGCGGCCATCCCACCTATGTGTGGCCCACCGACGACCTGCACAAGCCGCGCATGACCCCGGCGGATATGCGCTACGACATCGAGCTCTCCCTGAAGACCCTGCACACGGACGTTATTGATATCTACTTCTATCACCGGGACGACCGCGCCCAGAGCGTGGAGGAAGAGATCGAGACGATGGAGCAGTTCCGCAAAGAGGGAAAGATCCGCTACTACGGATGCTCCAACTGGGAGGCCGACCGCATCGCCCAGGCGGACAAGTACTGCCGGGAGAAGGGGTACCGCGGCTTCGTGGCCGACCAGGCGCTGCTGAACATGGGCATGAAGTACATGAACGACCTGCCCGATGATACGCTGGTCTACATGCGCGGCGACCTGTTCGACTACCACAGGAACAATCTGCAGAATCTGGCCATGCCCTACATGGGTGTCGCCAGCGGCTTCTTCCACATTTTCGCGGCCAAGGGGGAAGAGGGCGTAAAGAACAATTCCTACTGCACCCCCGGGAACCTGAAGGTCGCCCGGCGCTGCCTGGAGCTGTGCGAGAAGTACCACGCCTCGGTCTCCCAGATCGTGCTTGGATTCTTCGGCAGCCAGGAGTTCCCGTGCCTGCCGCTGTACGGCCCCCAGAATGCGGAGCAGCTCATGGACGCCATGGGCACCCTGGAGATCGACTTTGATTACAGCGATTATCAGTTCTGATTGCTGGGCGCGTTTGAAAGGATAAAAAGCGGCCGGCCGACAGGATGATCAAGGCAATCATCAACCGTCGGCCGGCCGTTTCCCGTTCTGAAATTTTACCACTGTACGATCTGCAGAGACGCCTTGGCGCCCCGCTTGGTGCTCTCCCGTTCCACGATGGTGTAATCCAGGTAGCGGATGGCGCGCTGATATGTGGGCTCCCCGTCCGTGATCCTGGTGTGCAGGATGGACATGGCCTGCCTGCCGAGCTGGAATTTCGGCACGTCGACCGTGGAGAGGGACGGGGACATGATGGAGGCGACGAAGATATCGTCGGTCCCGATGATGGCCACATCCTCGGGCACACGTAAGTTGTTGTCTTCGCAGTATTTGATCACGCCGACCGCCGTCTGGTCGTTGGCGCAGAAGACGGCGTCGGGGTATATGCCGCCGGAGACCAGCTTTGACATGGCCAGGTATCCCGAGTATGTGGTGTAATTCGCTTCGGAGATGAAGCTCTTTTTGAGCTTGAGTCCGGCGTCCTTCATGGCCGATTCGTAGCCCTTGACACGCCAGCTGCCGATCCGGTTGCCCTTGGGGTGGGAGATGTGCGCGATGCGGGTCTTTCCGAGACTGATCAGATAGCGCACCGCGTCGTAGGCCGCCTTTTCGTGGTCGATGCACACGGCGTCGATCCCGTCGTTGTTCAGGGGGAACTCCAGCGTGACCACCGGGATGCGCGTCCCCTGCTTGTTCAGGCCGGCCAGCCGGGTGATGTATTCGGAGTGAGCGCTTTCGTTGTTGACGCTGCTGGCCAGAATGATGCCGTCGACCCACTGACCGGCGAACAGCTCAACGAGCTCCTGCTCTTTTGCGATGCTGTCGTGGGTCTCCGCGAACACCACGGAGTAGGAGTGCTTTTCGGCCTCCGACTGGATCCCTTCAATGACGCGGCTGAAGAAGGAACGGCTCAGTGACGTGATGATGACGGCGATGCGGTTGGTCTTGGTCATCTTCAGGGTGCGTGCGATCTCGTTGGAACGGTAATCCAGATCGTGGATCGCCTGTTCAACGCGCGCGCGGACGTCATCACTGACACGTTTTGTGCCGTTGATGACACGGGATACGGTGGCAATGCTGACGCCTGCCTCTTTTGCGACATCTTTTATACTTGACATGACGGCTCCTTACCATAAAAAACATGGTGGCATGGCTGCTGCCGGATTTCTTTCCGATATTATAACACAAAGCCATGTATAATGGCAAATATTATTGATTTTTTCGTTGAAAAGAGAAAAAATTACATTTTTGACATGCCGGATGCGGGAGATCAATTTCTCCTTGCAGTGCGGAAGAAAGGATTGTAGAATATGAAGAAGCTATTACCGGATTGCTACTGGCCCAGCTCGAAGAACGGCGCGTATGTCAGCCATGAGTCCATCTGCATCCTGAACGTGACCGGACAGACGGCGAACATTGAACTGACCCTTTATTTTGAGGACCGGCCCCCGATGAAGGGCTTTCACGTGCCGGTGGAGCCGGAACGGACCCGCCATATCCGCATGGACCAGCTGGTGTCGGAGGATGGGCGCACGGTGCCCATGGACACCCCGTACGCGGCGGTGGTGGAGAGCGATGTGGACGTGGCCGTGCAGTATACCCGGGTGGACGCCACCCAGCCGGAGCTTGCGCTGATGACGACAATGGTATGACCGCCCCCCGCCTGCGGGCCGGGCAGCGAAACCTATCTACGGGAGTGACGAAGACATGTCGGAACACCGGATCGATCCAAAGGAAAACCGCGGCCTGAGCCGGAAGCAAAACCGGCGCAGAAAAGCCTGGTGGGTGATCTGCCCGGTTTTGAGCGCCGTTTTGATCGCCTATATCTTTCTGAAAGAGGGGGCCCTTTCGGGCCTGGCGGCCAGGCAGATCCTGCGCATCGCCTGCGATGCATGCTTTGTCTGCGGACTGATCTATTCGGCCCTTTTTGTCATCAGCCTGTGCGTCTATCTGGGGGCGTTCGATTTTCTGCAGTATTCTGCGGGCCTGCTGACAGACTCTCTGTTCCGGAAAAAGGAACAGGAGACGGAGAAGAAGCACACGGACTTTGCTGACTTTCTTCAGAAAAAAGAGGGAAACCGGCGGCTGAACAAAGCCTGCCTGGTCTATGGCGCCGGCTTTTTGCTGGCGGGGACGGTCTTCCTTGTTCTGTACATGAGGGCGTGATTCGGAAATACAGGAGAAATGGATGTGGTTGCACCATGAGCGGGAAAACCTTTGTCTATATCAGCAGCTGGGCCAGGGGCCCCGGAAGCCCCGGCCCCCACGGCCTGACCGGATACGAATTCCAAACGGAGACCGGCGATCTGCGGCGGATCGAGACGATCGAAGAGGACGTCCTTTTTAATGTGACGTACTTTGACCGGACCCGCGGCGTCCTGTACGCGCTGGAGGAGGGGAACGACCTGCCCGGGCTGCGCGGCGGAGGCGGCGGCCGGGTGTTTGTGTTCCGGATCGACCCCGACAGCGGAAAGCTGACGAAGCTGGGCTGCACGCCTACCTGGTGTGCCAGTCCGTGCTATCTGACCCTGGACGAGAGCGGAGCGTTCCTGATCGTCTCCCATCAGGGCAGCTATGGTGCCGTGACGAAGATCGGAGAGAACGCACAGGGCAATTACTACCCGGTGGTGGAGCGGGACGATGTGGCCGTGGAGCTGTTCCAGGTCCGTGAGGACGGCACCCTGGGCAGACTGCTGGATGTGGACAAACGTTTCGGCAGCGGCCCCGAGAAACGGCAGGTACACGCCCGCCCGCACACGGCGGTGCGCTCGCCTTCCGGAAAGCTGTTCGCGGTGTGCGACAAGGGAGACGACACCGTGAGCATGTACATGCTGGACGGGGAAAAGGGGAAGCTGATCCGCCCGCGGCACATCCATCAGCATGCGCCCGGCCTGCTCCCGCGCTATTGCGTGTTCCACCCCGAAAAGCCCTGGTTTTATCACAATACCGAAAGTAACGCGGCGGTGTACTCCTTTACCTATCAGGAGGACGGGCAGCTGCGGCAGACCGGCGTGTGCCGGGCGGCGCCCGCGGACTGCGCGATGCGGGAAAGGGACCTGGAGCAGCAGGGATTCACCATCAGCCGGGACGGGCGTTACATCTACGACATCGTCCGCGGGCCGAATCTTGCCGCCGTTCTGGAAGTGGACCCGGACGACGGCTCGCTGAAAGCGGTCCAGCACCAGCCCATTCCGGGCAAGTGGCCGCGGGGGTGCGCCCTCTCGCCCGACGGGCGGTTCCTTCTGGTCTGCTGCCTGGACAGCGGGGAGGTCGTGGAGTTCGCGGTGGGCGCGGACGGGCATCTAAGTGAGACGGGCAAAGCATATCCCAACCATGCCGCGGCCTATGTGATCTTTTGTCCCATGTAATTCCACACTCTGACCGGATCTCCCGGTCAGAGTGCATCAAACTAGGTGAGATACGTTGAATCAGAAATCGCAACGGAGCATCACGGTGCTTCTGTTGATCTATGTACTGTATGGCCTCGCCCAGGCCTGTGGGGAGTACCGGGTCCTCTTTCTGGAGAGCCAGGGACTGACCGCAACGGAGTGCGGGTATGTGCTGGCCGGAGCCAGCCTCCTGGCCGCCATCGCCCGTCCTCTGGCGGGTGCTCTGGCGGATAAGCTGCGGTCCCGCCGCGTGGTGTATATCGGCGCCGTGACCATCTGGCTGACCCTTCTGGCCCTTCTGCTTGTGACGCGGCATGTCCGGCTGGCGAGTTTGAGCTTGTGTGTCGGGATCATTCCCTTTCTCAGCGTCAGCGACCAGGTCACATACGGCATGATCGAGGCCGCCGGCGTCAACGCCGCCCTGCGGCACCCGCGGCTGGACTTCAGCCTGATCCGGGTGTGCCTGAGCATCGGCTACTGCGGCATCAATTTCCTCTATACACCCATCGTCAACCGGTTCGGTCCCCTGGCCCCTTTCGCCTGTACGATGGCGTATCTGGCGGTCCTGTTGACGCTCTCCGGCAGCCTGCGCAGCTTTGAGACCGCTCCGGCCGGCAGGAAGGCCAAGGCCGCGCCCCGGGAAAAGCTGGGGATCGGGCGCCTGTTCCGGAACTATTACCTGGTCACCTTCGCTCTGCTGTACCTGCTCATGTCCCTGGGGACTCAGACCTCGTCCTTCGTGTACTTCCTGCTGGACGAGCTGGAGATGGACACGTCCCTGGTGGGCATGGCCGCGGGCATCCGCGTGCTGGGTGAGATCATCATTATGCCCCTGGTGCCGCGCCTGAAGCGCCGGGTGTCGCTGCCCATGCTGCAGGCGGTGGCCGGCTCGCTGTGTATCCTGCAGATGATCTTGTATCTGACCTGCAAAAGTCCCTACGTGATCCTGGGCGTGATCATGCTCAGCGGCATGGCCTGCGGCATCACCTTGAGCACCACGGCGGTCTACCTGCGGCTGATGGCGCCGGAGGGCCTGGATACCACGACCCTTTCCCTGGGCACGGCCATGTCCTGCCTGGGATTGGTCATCGTCAGCATTGTGGGGGGCAGGGTGGTCGATAATCTGGGTATTTTCGCCCTGTACCGCATCGTGCTGTGCTGCCTGTGCCTGTGGCTCGTGCTCTATTTCGGCACCTGGCTGTTCGGCAAGTATGTGCTGAAAAAGACTCCGCCCGTACCGATGTTCGTGACGAATCCGAAGATGTGATTCTCAAAGTACGGGTTGCTGCGCGTTTAACATTGTTTTAGCTTTTACTTAAAAAAGGGTACGGAATTTTGAAATTCCGTACCCTTTTTGCAACTTTCTGATCGACTGAGGCTCCACCGCTCTCGGGGAAATGACCGCTTTTGAGTTTGCGCCAAAAACCGAATCGAAGCCCAGCAAAGCGGGTTCGATTCGGAAAGGACACTCGCTCGCAGGCGAGCGCTTCGGAGCGCAGCCGCCGCAAAGCGGCGGTGCTTAGCGCGGAGATGGAGCAAGCGATATAGAGCTTGCTCCGGCGCGGTGCCGGTGGCCGGACTCGAACCGGCACGCTGTTGCCAGCGGTGGATTTTGAGTCCAGATGATCGTGTGGAATTGAAGGGAATGCGCAGGACAAGACTGGAATACAAAATCCGCCGAAAAACCAGTGATAGCAACGGTTTGAAGCAACTCTTTTGAAAAATGCGGCAATAACCACTACGCCTCACAAGTGAGCAATTTTTAGCAAGTTGATAGAAATTTGATTACCTTCTATCAGCAACTTGGGAGGCACGCTTTATGAAGAAAAAAACGATCAGCGGACATTATGGCACAACCTATTCGATCAAACATAATAATCGGGAATTTGTTCCCAATAATGTGGACCCAAATCGAATTTACCGAAACTACAACTGCATTGCTGTCGGACATGAGGCATTTCCGGATGGAAAGCGGCCGGTCAATATTGCCGAGTTATGGGAGCGATATCGGTACATCTCTCAAATATACTGGGAGCAGCGAGACCTCTATCAAATCATGGAAGTAGAAAAAATTAAAGAAGCACTATATGAAACAAGACGGCTATGTTACAGTTTATATAGTGTACCGAATGATCCTCTTCTCCTTTTTCTAAAACTTCTGGCCTTGCCCTTAATTATCCCCTGCGGAATTGTTGTTTCTGCTTGTCAAAAACAAATTAGGGAGGAGCTCGAAAGCGAACGGTTTCAACAGTGGGTGCGAGATCAACGGTTTAAATGTGCCCGCACATCGGCGCGCGAGGCACTTAGGAGTTACGACAGCGAATATGGAACCCGCCTTTTGGCTGGCATGGACAATTTGGTTGAATCCATGGCGGTTATGGACGAGGTAGGTTTTTTCCATGTTGTCGGTAGAGAAGATGACAAAGATATAGTGGAACCGCTGCCGCCTCCAAAGTTTGCGACGGTGGAGCAGATTTATGAAAAATGTTTTGAACCTTCTTTTAGAAAATACCAAGAGACATTGCGTCCTTGCCGCAGATATGAAGGAACCTATCTGGAGCAGATCCGTGAGCGTCAAGCAAAGGCCGTTAAATCTAAGGGGAGCAAGAATGAGAAAAGTCGCGTGGTGGCAGAAGCGATCGAGATCGTATTTGGGATCGGAGATATGGATAATACCGGTTATGCGGCAGCGCCGATGGACGCGCAACAGTCCGAAGTACTCTTAAAGGACTTTTGTGATTACCTCTTGACCAATCCGCATCTTTGCTATATCACAACAGAAGAACTGGATGATCCCAATTGGCAACCACCTTTTCGGAACGGGTTAATCATACTTAATCTTACTGTGCATTGTGATGAGGCAACTCCCGGTGTACATCTTACGTGCATCCCATATTCACGCGGCTGTAAACGGGGTCCTGACGTACAGGCATCTCTGGGCCGTGCCTTGACCGGGATGGGGTATCCATCCACTTGGCAGCAAGTCTTGGATAAAGACGGTAATCCCATTCCCAAGACCGACCGGAAAGGCAACGTTATAAAGAACGATGATGGCTCTATACGCTATAAGCAGGAACCTGCCGGACAGGGGATCATAGACTGGATCGAAGATCAAAAACTGTGGTTGGGAAAAGAAATGCAAAAACGGTACGGTTGGGAACGTGAATATAAAGGCTCTCATCCTCGAGGAAATCTAACGACTGCCGATTATAAGGTGGCCCGGGCGATGGAGCGATTGGCAGATACACAGCATGCAGTGCAGACTAATTTACACGCGTACGAAAATCGCGTCCACGAGCTGACCTGTCAATTGGAGCGGGCGGTCAGCGTCAACTGGGACGATGCCGTTGAACGCGATGTTGTCCTGCAATACCTCGTAGCCTGTCCGGATGAGGAGTATGAAAAACTGGTGGGGGAAGCCGTGAGCTTTCTGGAGCAACTGCCATCACGTGAACGAACCACAGAAATTCAACACTTACAGGATCTGCTGCGAGCGGCACAGGAGAAAGCCGAAAGTCAAAATAAATGTCAGCGACCGAACGAAAAGGGTGAGCATGGCCGCTAACGCAGACCGCCGGGCAAACTGCCCGGCGGTCTTGTATAGTTTGTGTACGAACTATTAACCCCGTAATAATTTGTACGCTACCGCATACAAATGGCTCGGTTTATGCGGCATCCTTATAGCGGGTATAGACATACTCATAGATTTTCTGGCGATATCCAGAGATGCTCAACTCATCATAACATTCCGAGGGTTCTCTACTTGATTGTCGAGATTATAGTTCTTGTGATCCATATTCTCTCAATAAATCTTTCAATTCTAGTTTCTCTTTAAGCAAGATGTCGGGCTGGTACCCTTCGGGTAAGGGTTTATAAAAGCCGTATTTGCACTCCATGCACCTAACAGGGGGGCTTTCGCAGGTGTATTCTCTATCTCGATTATAATTCAGAAAAGCTTTTTCTATTTTCCCATCCACAATTTCAAAATGCATTGCAGTGTCATCGCAATAGCCCATGGGGGCAAGGTATCTTTCAGAAAAGGCAAAAAATTTGAGTGGGATAAGGGTGACTAATTGTTCATAAGCATCTTTCCGAAGAAACACTGTTCCCATTATTGAATCACGGTAGTATGACGATTTATTGTTGTTGCAAATTATTATTGCATTTCCATTTGAATCTTCCCAACTCATTTCGCTCGTGTTCAATCTTAATCCTAATGTAGATATTATTGTTGCTGGAGGAAGGGTTAGAATTGTATCTTCAAATGTAAGGGCGTTATATGAAATGGTTGGTACCCGTTTGCATAACCATGGGCGGTTAGAGGTGTTGCGATAGTCGAAGAGGTTTCCACTATATTCATCGAGTTCGATGGTCAAAAATCTTTCGTTTCCATCATTCTTTAAGGTTTCTTCCAGCGAGGTACAGCAAAACAAGTCGTAGGTGTCTTTCCATTCACTCTCTCCGCTTTCTCCATGGATGAAAATTCTTCCAGATATCATTATCCATTCATGGCCTTTATGCGTGATAGGAGTGAGCAATTTGAGAATATTGCTCTTTACATTGTCTAAATCTGACCACCAAGCTTTGTTTTTAATAAGTGGAAAATCTAATACACTTAAAACAAGATCTCCCATTTTTTCAACTTGCGGCTGAAAGACAGACAGAGGGCTGCGGATATGAATATCATCTCTGTATTCGAGGGGATTGTAGACTTCAAAACCAATTGTATCTCCTGCAGTGTTGAACGTAGCAAATTCTTTTGTGTAATAATTGCACATTAAACTGCCATAGAAGATATCGATGGCTATACAAGTGCATTTTCGCAGCAATGAAGCACTGAAATCTTGTTCATCCTGTTTTCGTGCAGCGTTAATTTCAAACTTGAGTCCATAGATTGAAAAAATCTTGCGAAAAGTTTTCTCTAAGGATGCAAGCATGGCGGTACCATTTAATTTCTCATCTGAAATTGAAATGGAATAAATTTGTTCTACTTTACGATGAAAACCCAAGGAACCGCTGCACGTGCCACCTTGGACACAAGAGAAATCTGCAGCTACGCGCTTGTTAAACTCAGAGATTTTTTGCTTATCCGTTGCTAAAAACTTTACTGATTCTTGAAAGCTGGCGACACCCCAAAATCGGAAAGGAAGCAACTCTTTCTCGAACAAATCTATTCTGAACAGAAAATCTTTAAAATCTTCAGAGACAACAGTATTATCTTCGGAAAAGAGATTTGCTTTATCAAGTTCAATGTAATAGTTTGGTTGCTCCAAGTATTCACAAATCTTTCGGATACTAACACCCAGTGTGAATTCGCGGCATGACAAGAGGGTAACAAAAAAGTCTTTGATTTGCTGGCGATATGAGCATGAAGATAGCGCATCAATTATTGCTTCTTGAATGTAGTAATCCTTAATCCTCGGGAATAACTCAATAACTTCATCGATTAATGAGGGGAGTTGCTGCAAAACATCATAGAGAAGTTTTTTTGCCAAAGATCTAATTTCTTGGTTTCCTGCCGCTGTACACCATATAGCAGTATAAAACGTTTCACGCAATCGGTCATCGCTGCATGGATATTTACATATTAGATAAAGTGCGTTTTTAAGCCGAGATTTTAGTCTTTCTAAAAAATGCTTTCGAGAAAGTTGGCGGCTTAATTCTTGGGTGTGGGCAATTTCATTTTCTAGGTAGTATTCATTAAGAAAGTTGGTGCAATTAAAGGGCTTATTAGTATATCCAGCAAAGTATTCTATAAGTATTTCTGGGTGTGTGGGAGCAAAATGTTTCAAAAACTCCGCAATATTATTTGGTGCAAAATGAATTTTTACAATGAGATCATAGTCAAACTCAGAAAGCAAATCTGTGGCAGACAGCATTTCTTTTATTTTCGCATAATTTGGAGAATACAAATCAAAAAGAAGCAGAATAACCATTTCCGAAATGCCATGAATTTTTTCTACCTTAACTTTGATGATGTCAATACGCTCTTGTTGTGTTTTATCCTTTAAGTCTTCCAACATTGACCGTGCGATCAAATAGTCAGCCAGCGATTCGATTAAAAAAGAGCAATAATCGACTCCGCTGTAGGTATACCGGGTAAGAAATCCCGCCTGTTCCATATCAGAGATATATTTTTGGCTGGAATCAAGCAGCTCGGCCAGTTCTATACTTGAAACTTCTTTCTTATCATTTTGATACATGAATCTGGCGACTAGTTTTGTTTGCTTCCATGCACTGGAAGAAAGAGCACGTTTGATATATTGCTCGTAGATGTATGTAAAGCGCGAAACATTGTTGCGGGCACCGTCCCAGCCATTTTCTAATATATAGCGCAATTTTCCAAGTAAAAATGGACTGTTGGAATAAAGCACGTCAAGGTATTCTGTTATATCTTCCACAGGCATCTTTCGAAGCCATTCAACAGCAGACTCAAATGAAACCCCTGGAAAAGTGTACACCATTTCCGCCAAATTCCGGTAGCTCTGAAAAATGGACTCATCTATTGTGTGCGATCTGCATGTGATAACGATACGTATGCCACGAAATGGCTTTAACTTTTGTAATTCTTTTAGAAGAGTCTCTTGGCATACGCCGGATATTTCATTTATAGCGTCGAATGCAAACACAAATTCTTCATATTCACCAATGCGGATGATTTCTTCAAAGTCAATATCTGAGATATTCTTATTGAACTTGCCATAAACACACAGGTGTTTAATATTTCGTTTAGATAATTCTTGCTCAAAACATTTTATAAAATAGCTCTTACCAATCCCACCTTCGCCGGTAATCAAGCAGAACTTGTGGGAATGGAGAACTTCTTCAACCAAGGATAAATTCAAGCCAGACCAACGAGGGTATTCCTCCCCAATAGCGGTAGCAAGTGTAGTAATTGCGTCTAAAAAGGATGTGGCATCTGTCTTCATAAAGCTATACGTGCGGTAGATGTTAGATAACTCAAGAAACTTGCTAGGTGTTTGTCCGCCGCTGAAATTTGATTTCAATTTGGGTAATCCACCCAACAAATACTCCATAAAGTTGTAATCTTCCCACTCGAAATGAGTATCACTGTTGCAGACACCGGAGATATGATTTCGGTTTTTCCTGTTTAGTTCTAAATAATTCATATGTACCTCCGCAACCAAATCTAGACTTAGACAACGGTGAAACTATATAGTCTTAGTATATAAAAGGTAAGTGCTAATATCAAGAAATAAACATTTTTCCTGTAGTTTTCTGCCGAAAGCTGTATATCCACTTATCAATCGGCTGATGTAGCCATTTTGTTGCCACTTAAAAAACAAGAATCCCGGAAAACCCTGTAAAATCAGTAAGCGTAAAACCAAACGGCGCATTGAAGTGAGGCAACGAAAATGAGAGAATAC